>DASRGB010000014.1:0-6753 GCA_035651255.1 Pseudolabrys sp. | reverse complement strand
TCACCAGCGCCACGTCCGCGCGATCGAACTCGCCGTTGATCTCGTCCATGTCGAACAGCTTGTCGTAGGGCACGTTTGCTTCGGCGAGCAGCACGTTCATGTGGCCGGGCATGCGGCCGGCGACCGGATGGATGGCGTATTTCACCTCGACGCCCTCGGCCTTCATCTTGTCCGCCATCTCGCGCAGCGCGTGCTGGGCCTGCGCCACCGCCATGCCGTAGCCGGGCACGATGATCACCTTGGACGAATTTTTCAGAATGTAGGCGGCATCCTCGGCCGAGCCGAGCTTCACCGGCTTCTGCTCGGCCGCGCCGGCAGGCCCCGCCACCTCGCCGCCGAAGCCGCCAAGGATGACGGAAATGAACGAGCGGTTCATGCCCTTGCACATGATGTAGGACAGGATCGCGCCCGAGGACCCGACCAGCGCGCCGGTGATGATCAGCGCGGAATTGCCGAGCGTGAAGCCGATGCCGGCCGCAGCCCAGCCCGAATAGGAGTTGAGCATCGAAATGACGACCGGCATGTCGGCGCCGCCGATCGGGATGATGATGAGGATGCCGAGGGCGAGCGACAGGCCGACGATCAGCCAGAAGTCCATCGCGCTCTGCGACACGAAGAAGCCGTAGATGAAGAAAATCAGCGCCGCCGCCAGCGCGAGATTGATGATGTGGCGCCCCGGCAGCGTGATCGGCTTGCCGCTCATGCGGCCGGACAGCTTCAGGAAGGCGATGACCGAGCCGGTGAAGGTGATGGCGCCGATGGCGACGCCGAGCGACATCTCGATCAGGCTCTGGGCGTGGATATGGCCTTCCTCGCCGATGCCGAAGGCCGCCGGCGCATAGAAGGCGCCGGCCGCGACCAAAACCGCCGCCATGCCGACCAGCGAATGGAAGGCGGCGACCAGTTCCGGCATCGACGTCATCGGCACGCGCCGCGCGATCACCGCGCCGGTGCCGCCGCCGAGCGCGATGCCGCCCAGGACCAGCACCCAGGCGACGCCGTCGGCCGGCGGGTGCGAGCCGAGCGTGGTCAGCACGGCGATGGTCATGCCGACGATGCCGAACAGATTGCCGCGCCGGCTCGATTCCGGGCTGGACAGGCCGCGCAGCGCCAGGATGAACAGCACCCCGGCGACGAGATAAAGCAGCGCGACGAGGTTGGCGCTCATGAGCCGCATCCTCCGGCTGTCATCACCCGCGAAAGCGGGTGATCCAGTAATCGCAAGCTCATCTGCTTAGCCGAGGCGCTGCGGCGTACTGGATGCCTCGCTTTCGCGGGGCATGACACCTGGGTGTTTGGCCCGCCCATATCCGTCACTTCTTTTTCTTCTGGTACATCGCCAGCATGCGCTGGGTGACGAGGAAGCCGCCGAAGATGTTCACCGAGGCAAATGTCAGCGCGACGAAGCCGAGCATGCGCGCCCAGAGCGGGCCGTTGTCGTTGGCGGCGAGCCCGACGCCGACCGCGAGCAGCGCGCCGACCACGATCACCGAGGAGATGGCGTTGGTCACGCTCATCAGCGGCGTGTGCAGCGCCGGCGTCACCGACCAGACCACGTAGTAGCCGACGAACACCGCCAGCACGAAGATCGACAGGCGGAACACGAAGGGATCGACGGCGGTGGCGAGTTGTTCCATCAGACTCTCCGCGAGCAGGGCGCGACCCTGTCCCCTGGGGGGAGAGGGTGGCGAGGACCGAAGGTCCGAGCCGGGTGAGCGAAAGGCACTCGCCCCCTCACCCGCCCGCCTTCGCTGAAGCTCATTCCGGGGGGCGCCAAAGGCGCGAACCCGGAATCCGGAAACAAAGTCTGTGCTCGCATCTGGATTCCGGATCCGCTCGCTGCGCGAGCGTCCCGGAATGACGCGTTTGATTTTATCCTGGTCATCATGCCGCCGACTTCGGCTTGAAATTCGGGTGCACCACCGCGCCGTCGCGCGTCAGCATGGTGGCCTTGATCAATTCGTCGTCCCAGTTGACCGCGAGCTTTTTGTCTTTCTTGTCGATCATGGTCTCGACGAAATTCAACAGGTTCTTGGCGTAGAGCGCCGAGGCCGAGGCGGCGAGCCGCCCGGGCACGTTCAAGTAGCCGACGATCTTGGCGGGCCCGGCCTGCACCACCTCGCCGGCCTTGGCGCCTTCGACATTGCCGCCGCGCTCGACGGCGAGATCGACGATCACCGAGCCGGGGCGCATCGAGGCCACCATCTCCTTGCTGACCAGCCGCGGCGCCGGGCGCCCCGGGATCAGCGCGGTGGTGATGACGATGTCCTGCTTCTTGATGTGCTCGGCGATGAGGGCGGCCTGCTTGGCCTGATACTCCTTGGACATTTCCTTGGCGTAGCCGCCCGCCGTCTGCGCGTTCTTGAACTCCTCGTCCTCGACGGCGAGGAACTTGGCGCCGAGGCTCTCGACCTGTTCCTTGGTGGCCGGGCGCACGTCGGTCGCGGTCACCACCGCACCCAGGCGCCGCGCCGTGGCGATCGCCTGCAATCCGGCGACGCCGACGCCCATGATGAAGACCTTGGCCGCCGGCACCGTGCCGGCCGCCGTCATCATCATCGGCAGCGCCCGGCCGTATTCCTCCGCGGCGTCGATGACGGCGCGGTAGCCGGCCAGGTTGGCCTGGCTCGACAGCACGTCCATCGATTGCGCGCGGGTGATGCGCGGCATCAGCTCCATGGCGAAGGCAACGAGGCCGGCGTCGGCCATCTGCTTGAGCGCGGCCTCGTTGCCGTAAGGATCCATGATGGCGATGACCAGCGCGCCCTTTTTGTAGGAAGCAAGCTCGCCCGCCGCCGGGCGGCGCACCTTCAGCACGATGTCGGCGTTTTTCTCGACGCCGTCGCCGATCTCGGCGCCGGCCGCCTGGAATTCCGCGTCGGGAATGCCGGAGGCGACGCCGGCGCCGCGCGCCACCGCGACTTCGGCGCCGAAGGATTTCAGCTTCTTGACGGTCTCGGCCGTGGCGGCGACGCGGGGCTCGGCGCCGTCCAGCTCACGGGCAACCGCAATCCGCATGCGCCTCTCCCGACAACCCGGAGGTCAGTGCGACAGGCCCGCGTAGGCGAAGATGAGAAAGCCGAGCACGAAGGCGACGTAGCTCGAGGTCTTGGTGCCGCTGAGCAGGCCGGGCACGGCGCCGCCGATGGCGATGATGAAGCACAGGAAGGCCAGGAACCAATGGCCCATGACCCCGCCGACCGCCAGACCGAACAGGATGTTGATGACGTGGATGATGCCCACGAAGGTGAAATGGACGAAGCGCTCGTAACTTAGCTCGTGGGCCGGGTAGTCATTGCCCTCGGCGGTTGCGTATTCGACGGTGCCGTGCTCGGCCATGGGGGAGGTCTCCGAAAAGCTTGCAAAGGCGGGCCGCAAAGGGGTTACCGCAATTGCGCGGTGAGGGCAACGGCGCTTTATCCGCCACCCTTGCGGGGCGCGCCAAAGGCGCGCCTCGACGGGTGCCGGCCCGGACGTGACTGTCATCCTACGAGGCTCGGCTCCGCCGCCTCGCATCTCAGGATGACGAACCCTCCGCCAACCGCGCCGCCTTGAGCGCGGCGGATTGCCGCGCGGCGACCGTGGCGATGTCGAAATTCTCGATCGCCTCGTTGAACAGCTTGTAGAAATTCAGCTCCGCCGCGAGGTGCAGGAACACGGCGCCGAGGCCGATGGCGGCGCGGTCCATGAAGACGAATTCGCGCGGCACCGTCACGGGCCCACGCGCCTTGAGCGCCTGATGCACGCGGAAGGCCTCGCGGCGGCCGTAGTCCGACGGCTTGACGCCGTCGGCGATGGTGCGCACCCGGTCGTCGAGCAAGGGGCCGTAGATGAAGCGCGCCCAGATGTTGAGCGCATCGATCAGCTCGCGGTTGAGCCGCTTGAAGCCCCAGGTCTCGTAGGCCTTGACCACCAGCGCCTCGTCGCCTTTGAGCAGGCCGCGATAGAGGTCGACCACGCCGCCGACAAAGCTCGGCGGGAAGATGCGGATGCAGCCATAGTCCAGCAGGTTGATGCCGTCGGCGCCCGCGACGACCGTGTAGTTGCCGAGATGTGGATCGCCGTGGATGACGCCGAAGCGCGAGAACGGCAGCCACCAGGCGCTGAACATCGCGGTGGCCAACCGGTTGCGGACCTCGAGCGGGTCGGCCTTGTGCGCCAGCATCCTGCTGCCGTCGAGCCAATCGAGCGTCAAAAGCCGGCCGGTCGACAATTCCGGCCAGACTTTCGGCACGCGGACATCCTGCCGGTCCTTGAGCATGGCGGCGTAGAGCGCGACGTGCCTGGCTTCGCGGATGTAGTCGAGCTCCTCGCGCAGGCGCGCGGCGATCTCGACCGCAATCTCGGAGGTGTCGATCGCCGGATCGAAGCGCTTGCGCAGATTGAGCAGCAGCTGCAGCTGGTTGAGATCGGCCTCCACCGCCGACTGCATCTCGGGATATTGCAGCTTGCAGGCCAAGGCAGAGCCGTCGAGCGCGCGCGCTTTGTGCACCTGGCCGAGCGAGGCGGCCGCCGCCGGGTGATGCTCGAACGCGGAGAATTTCGTCTGCCAGTCGGGCCCGAGTTCGGCCTGCATGCGGCGCTTGACGAAGGCCCAGCCCATCGGCGGCGCCTGGCTTTGCAGCTTGATCAGCTCGTTGGCGTATTCCGGCGGCAGCGCGTCGGGAATGGTGGCGAGCAGCTGCGCCACCTTCATGATCGGGCCCTTGAGCCCGCCGAGCGCGGCGGCGAGCGCCAGCGCATTGCCGCCGCGGTCCTGGCTGCGGCCGAGCGCGCGCGAGGTGGCGATGCGCGCCGCCACGCCGCCGACGCGGGTGCCGACCCGCGCATAGCGGCGGGCGCGGGCGGAGAAGCGGTTTTTCTCGGAGTCGTCGGGGGGCATGGCTACTCGCACAGCGCCTCAGAGATAACCATGTTAGGGCTGAATGCCAGGCGCATCGAGCGGCCTGATTTGGCCGGCGATCCAGCGCGCCAGCACGTCTTCGCCAATTTCGCCGGCGGCCAGGGCCAGCACGATCGTAGCGGCCATTTCCTGCGGCGCGGTGAGCGCAAACCCGTTAAGATTCAGAAACACGATCATCGAGGCGAGCGCCGTTCGCTTGTTCCCATCGATGAAGGGATGATTGCGCACAATCCCAAATCCGTAAGCGGCCGCGAGCGCGGCATGATCGGTTTTGCCGTAGGCAAACTTGTTGCGGGGCCTATCCAGAGCGGATTGCAAAAGCCCCCAATCGCGAATGCCGTCAGGACCGCCAAACAGCGCCAATTGCTCTGAATGAAAATCGACGACGATGTCGAGATCGAGCCATTCCGGCTCGGTCATTTTGCGAGCGCCTTGTAGGCGTCGGCATATTCCCGAAATGAGCGGCGCGCGAACTCCATCGCCTTGGCGTGCTTGGGATCGTACGGGCTGAGCTTGATCCCGCGCTCGGTCTGCTCGACGACGTGGAACTTGTCGCCTTCCTTGAGCTTGAGGCGTGCGAGCAGTTCCTTCGGCAGGATCAAGCCGAGCGAATTGCCGACCTTCTTGATTTGAAGGAGGTAGCCTTCAATCTCTTTATTGCCGGGGCGCTCGTCCATGGCTGACCTCCTGCGTAATACAAATGTATAACTCAAATCATACATTTGTACAACCAAGGATTTAAACGCCTATTTTGCGCCGTCCAGCGCCTCCAGCTCGTCGATCAGCGTCGCGATCACATTGAGCCCGCCGTCCCAGAACGTCGGGTCGCGGGCGTCCAGCCCGAAGGGCTTAAGCAGCTCGGAGTGGTGCTTGGTGCCGCCCGCCGCCAGCATGTCGAGATAGCGCTCGGCAAAGCCGGACGCCGATTTCTCGTAGACGGCGTAGAGCGAGTTCACCAGGCAATCGCCGAAGGCATAGGCGTAGACATAGAACGGCGAATGCACGAAGTGCGGGATATAGACCCAGAAGGTCTCGTAGCCCTGCTTGAGCGCGATCGCGGGCCCCAGGCTCTCGGCCTGCACCGACATCCACAATTCGCACAGCTTGTCGGCGGTCAGCTCGCCGTTCTTGCGCTCGAGATGCACCTTGCGCTCGAAGGTGTAGAACGCGATCTGCCGCACCACGGTGTTGATCATGTCCTCGACCTTGGCGGCGAGCATGGCCTTGCGCTGCTTCTTGTCGGTGGTCTCGGCCAGCAGCTTCTTGAACGTCAGCATCTCGCCGAACACGCTCGCGGTCTCGGCGAGCGTCAGCGGCGTCGGCGCCATCAGCGCGCCGTTCGGCGCCGCCAGCACCTGGTGCACGCCGTGACCGAGCTCGTGGGCGAGCGTCATCACGTCGCGCGGCTTGCCCTGGTAGTTGAGCAGCACATACGGATGCGCCGACGGCACGGTCGGGTGCGCGAAGGCGCCCGGCGCCTTCGCGCATCCCACCGTGCCCTCGGCGCATCCTTACGTGCTGCTCAACTACATGGGTAAACCGCGTGACGTGATGACGCTCGCGCATGAGCTCGGCCACGGCGTGCATCAGGTCTTGGCGGCGCCGAATGGCGCCTTGATGGCGCCGACGCCGCTGACGCTTGCCGAAACGGCGTCCGTGTTCGGCGAGATGCTGACGTTCCGAAAGTTGTTGGCGCAGACCACCGACAAGAAACAGCGCAAGGCCATGCTCGCCGCCAAGGTCGAAGACATGATCAATACGGTGGTGCGGCAGATCGCCTTCTATTCCTTCGAACGCAAGCTGCATCTGGAACGGCGCAGCGGCGAACTGACGGCGGACAAAATCTGCGA
>DASRGB010000013.1:0-10121 GCA_035651255.1 Pseudolabrys sp. | reverse complement strand
GCCGGCGATCTCGATCGAGCAGAAGACGACCTCGCGGAACCCGCGCTCGACCGTCGGCACGGTCACCGAGATCTACGACTACATGCGGCTCTTGTGGGCGCGCGTCGGCGTGCCCTATTCGCCGGCTACGGGCCTGCCGATCGAGAGCCAGACCGTGTCGCAGATGGTCGACCGGATTCTGGCGCTGCCTGAGGGTACTCGTCTTTATCTCCTTGCCCCCGTGGTGCGCGGCCGCAAGGGCGAGTACCGCAAGGAGCTCGCCGAGTACATGAAGAAGGGCTACCAGCGCGTCAAAATCGACGGTGCGTTCTACGAGATCGGCGAGGTGCCGGCGCTCGACAAGAAATTCACCCACGACATCGACGTCGTCGTCGACCGCGTCGTGGTGCGGCCCGACATTGCGGCGCGGCTCGCGGATTCGCTGGAGCAGGCGCTCAAGCTCGCCGACGGACTGGCGATCGCGGAGTTTGCGGACGCTCACCCCGACCCTCTCCCGCAAGCGGGAGAGGGAGTGGCGCGCCGCGCGACGGGTGAGGCCAAAGCCGCGGAGCGGGCGAAAGCCAACAGGCAAAGAAATGAGACCGCCGAGCGTCTCGTCTTCTCCGAGAAATTCGCCTGCCCGGTGTCCGGCTTCACCATTCCGGAAATCGAGCCGCGGCTGTTCTCGTTCAACAATCCGTTCGGCGCCTGCCCGAAATGCGGCGGGCTCGGCGTCGAGCAGCATATCGATGCCGGCCTTGTCATTCCCGACAGGGACCGCACCCTGCGCAAGGGCGCGATCGCGCCGTGGGCAAAATCGTCGTCGCCCTATTACACCCAGACGCTCGCGGCGCTCGGCAAGCATTACAAGTTCACGCTCGACACCAAGTGGAAGGACCTGCCGAAGAAGACGCAGGACGCCATCCTTTACGGCTCGGGCGAGACCGAAATCCGCTTCTCCTACGACGACGGCATGCGCGCCTACGAGACCAAGCGCGCCTTCGAAGGCGTCATCACCAATCTCGAGCGCCGCTATCGCGAAACCGACAGCGACTGGGCGCGCGAAGAGATTGCCCGCTACTTCACCGACGTGCCATGCGAAGCCTGCAAGGGCTATCGCCTCAAACCCGAGGCGCTCTGCGTCAAGATCGCCGGCCTGCACATCGGCGAAGTCTCCGAATTGTCGGTCAAAGGCGCAGCTGCATGGTTCACTGAGCTACCCCAGAGGCTGACCCCCAAGCAGAACGAAATCGCGGTCCGGGTGCTCAAGGAAATCCGCGAGCGGCTGAAATTCCTGGTCGACGTCGGCCTCGAATATCTGACGCTCTCGCGCGCCTCCGGCACGCTGTCCGGCGGCGAGAGCCAGCGCATCCGGCTGGCCTCGCAGATCGGCTCCGGGCTGACCGGCGTTCTCTACGTGCTCGACGAGCCGTCGATCGGCCTGCACCAGCGCGACAATGCCCGGCTGCTCGAAACGCTCAAGCGGCTGCGCGACCTCGGCAACACCGTCATCGTGGTCGAGCACGACGAGGACGCCATCCGCACCGCCGACCACGTGCTCGACATCGGCCCCGGCGCCGGCATCCACGGCGGCCACATCGTGGCGCAGGGCGAGGTCGCCGACCTGATCGCCGCGCCCAAATCATGGACCGGCAAATATCTGTCCGGCGAACTGACCGTCGCGGTGCCGGAGCGCCGCCGCTTCGACAAGCGCCGCACCCTGAAAGTGGTCAACGCCCGCGGCAACAACCTGAAAAACGTCACCGCCGAGATCCCGCTCGGCCTGTTCACCTGCGTCACCGGCGTCTCCGGCGGCGGCAAGTCGACGCTGCTTGTCGACACGCTGTACAACGCCGTGGCGCGCAAGTTGAACGGCGCCTCGCTCAGCCCCGCCCCGCACGACCGCATCGAGGGCCTGGAGCACATCGACAAGATCATCGACATCGACCAGTCGCCGATCGGCCGCACGCCGCGCTCCAACCCGGCGACTTATACCGGCGCCTTCACGCCGATCCGCGAATGGTTCGCCGGCCTCCCCGAGTCCAAGGCGCGCGGCTACGAGCCGGGGCGCTTCTCCTTCAACGTCAAAGGCGGCCGCTGCGAGGCCTGCCAGGGCGACGGCGTCATCAAGATCGAGATGCATTTTCTGCCCGACGTCTACGTCACCTGCGACGTCTGCAAGGGCAAGCGTTACAACCGCGAGACGCTGGAGGTCACCTTCAAGGGCAGAACAATCGCCGACGTGCTCGACATGACGGTCGAGGAGGCGCTCGAGTTCTTCAAGGCGGTGCCGCGGGTGCGCGACGTGCTGGCGCTGCTGCACCGCGTCGGCCTCGACTACATCCATGTCGGCCAGCAGGCCACCACGCTCTCCGGCGGCGAGGCGCAGCGCGTCAAGCTCGCCAAGGAGCTCTCCAAGCGTGCGACGGGTCGCACGCTTTATATTTTAGATGAACCCACCACCGGCCTGCATTTCCACGACGTCGCCAAGCTCCTGGAGGTGCTGCACGAGCTCACCGACACCGGCAACACTGTGGTCGTCATCGAGCACAATCTGGAAGTGATCAAGACCGCCGACTGGATCATCGACTTAGGCCCGGAAGGCGGCGACGGCGGCGGCGAGATCGTCGCTTCCGGCACGCCGGAGGATATCGTCAAGGTCAAGCGCAGCTACACGGCGGAGTTTTTGAAGCCGGTGCTGCTACGGCAAGAAAAGCCGAAGAAACGGATTCAAGCCGCCGAATAGCGCGGCCGGCTTGTCCGCCGTAGCCCGAAGGGCGAAGGCGGAAGGCGCGGGCGAGGAAGAAGCGCATCGAGGCGGCGGAGTAACGCCCCTCCCCGTCATCCTGAGGTGCGAGCGAAGCGAACCTCGAAGGATGAGCGGCCAAGTTCTTCGAGGCCTTGGCCGTCGCCCTTCGAGGGCCGCCTTCGGCGGCCACCTCAGGGTGACGGAGAGAGGCTGGAGATTTCGCCGCCGCCGCAACGCGGCCTTCACCCTCCCCCTTGTGGGGAGGGTCGGCGCGCGGAACGCGCGCCGGGGTGGGGGTGGCTTGTTCGGACACGCACGTTAAAATAGAAATATGCCCATGGACGTCGAAGCCGAGATTCGCGATCTCAAGCGCCGCGTCGGCGAGCTGGAAGGCTCGTTCGGTTTCCTCACGCGCCAGGTCGGCGACGTCCACAAGGACCTGCTGGCCTTCGAGGCGCGGACTGAAGAAAGGTTCGACGGGGTCGATCAGAAATTGCAGGAGCACGACCGCCGTTTCGATCGCTTGGACAGCAAGATCGACGGCGTGGATCGAAAAATCGACACCAAAGTCGACGGACTGGCAAAGGCCCTGCCCGCTATCGTCGGCGACGCGGTCCGTGAGGCAAACCGCGAGCGCGACACGAAGCGCTGACTCCTTGCTCCGCATTGGCTAGGCCGGCTTGTCCGCCGTAGCGCGTTTGCGCGAAGGCGGAAGGCGCGGGCGAGGAAGAAGCGCATCGAGGCGGCGGAGTAGGCTTTCTTCACCCTCGACGCGAGGAACACGCGCCGGCGTGGGGCAGCGGCCACGGCTTTAATGAACTCGACAAGGATGGTATTCTTGCCGGCGATGCGATCGCGGGCATCGCGATGGCCGTGGCCATCGAGGACTACCCGGACCGGGCGCACGGGCCGAGCGTTCTCACTTTGCAGCACGACGGAGACGGCCATCCCATCCATGTCGTGTGGGGTATTCCGGAGGGCCAACGCCGTCCAGCGGTGCTCGTAACGGCGTATCGGCCAGATCCGACCCAGTGGGACGAAGACTTCAAACGACGGTTGATCCGATGATCCGCAAGAGCAGCAAATACGTTCACGAAGGCAAATATGCCGCCGAGGTCCCGGTCGACCTGATCGAGGACGACACCGCCTGGTCGCCCTACCTTTCGCCCGACGACGCGCGCAAGCTCGACACTGTGCGCCTCGCGCTGCGTCGCGGCGACGTCGCCGAAGCGGCAAAATACGGCCGCGTGTTCGAGCTGACGCCGGTCGCGGCGAAGTGACTTTCTGTCACCCTCCCCCTTGTGGGGAGGGTCGGCGCGCGTCAGCGCGCCGGGGTGGGGGTGGCTTGTTTGCACACGCACGTTCCAGCCAGCGTAGCCCGGATGAGCGCAGCGAAATCCGGGGCTGGTCCGTGTCCCGCATTCCGCTTCGCTTCATGCGGGCTACGGCTGGTCGGTCCGCATCGGCTTGCGTTATCGCTTCACCCTCCCCGCTTCCGTGGGGACGAAAGCGGGGTCGCAGCCATGACGGCGGCAAACGTGAAAGCTGCGGCGAAGCTACTGCCCGCCGGCCAGCCGGCGCAGGATGTCCTTCACCGGATAGCCGGCCTGCGCCAGGCCCTGACGGCAGGTGGCGGTGGCCGGCAGGCTCTTGACCATCGCCCAGGTCGAGCCCTTGAGCATCAGCGTCATCGCCTCCAGGCAGCTGCGCTTGTAGTTGGCGATCACCTTGTGGTCGTCGACCACCTCGCGGCACAGCGGCTTGTCGTTGTTGGGCAGCCGGTTGCAGGCCGACAGCATGTGCTCGCGCTCGCTCGGCTCGAGGCTGACCAGCGAGAAGGCCACGGCCGGCCGCGCCGCGGCAAGCGCCGCGGCAAAGGCCGCGCAGAGCATCACGGTGCGAAGCACGCTGTCCCCTCGTTCCCCTGGTCGCGCAACTTTAGCATGAGGACGATGGCGCGGGCGTGCAATTCTGTGGCGAAGTTGCCGCGCATTTTAATCAAACTGTGGCAATTGCCGCCGATGCTTGCGATCATGCGCGGCATCATCCGGGAGATCGGACGCATGCGCCGGCTCGTGCTCGTGCTTGTTGTTGTCGCCTTCGGCGCGGTCTTGGGCCACGCCGCCGAACAGCGCTTCCCCAGAACCGGCGCCCATGCCTTCGTGTTCGAGCTGCCGCGCGGCTGGGTCACCAAGACCGACGCCCGCGGCGGCCTGCTGCTGGTGCCGCCGGCGGAGAACCAGCACGCCATGGTCTATATCGGCATCATCAGCGACGGCGCGCTGCGCGGCCGCTCGCTGGAAGAGGTCGCGGCGCAGGCGGCCAAGCCCTCCGGCATCGCCAGGTTCGACAAGCAGGAGCCGGCGCGCATCACCGACACCAAGGGCGCGGTGCATCGCGGCGCAGCCTTCTTCGGCCGCATGCCGGAAAAGCGCGGGCTTTGGCGCAACGCCAAGATCGTCATCGTGCCGCTCGGCCCCGACGTCTGGGCGCAGGCCTGGACGGTGGCGCAGTCCGGCATCAATGCCGCCGAGCAGCGCGCGCTCGACGCCGTGCTCGCCAGCCTGACCCTGGCGGCGCCGTGATGCGTGTTATCTTTTGGCCGCAGCGCGGCACCGTCTTCCCTTACCGTCCCACCCTTCGTGTCTCGCCAAGCGCGCGCCGCGGCGCTAGCATCGGCGTCGTTCAGAGGGGCACGATCGAATAGAACGAGGCTCATCATGCGAAAGACTCTTGCCTGCGCCGTCCTGCTTGCCGCTCTGCCGCTCGCCGCACTCGCCGCCGATGACACGATGGCGGTGCAGCCGAGCGCGCTGAAATGGGGCCCCGCCCCGCCCGCCCTGCCGCCCGGCGCGCTGGCCGCCGTCGTCTCCGGCGACCCGAGCAAGGCCGAACCCTATGTCGTGCGTGTCAAGCTGCCGCGCGGCTACAAGATCATGCCGCACACCCATCCGAGCGACGAGAACGTCACCGTGCTGTCGGGCGTGTTCCACGTCGCCATGGGCGGCACGTTCGACACCAAGAAGGGTGACACGCTGCGCTCCGGCGGCTTCTTCCGGGCCGCGCAGGGCATGCAGCATTACGCCTGGGTGTCGGGCCCGGCCATGATCCAGATCCACGGCGTCGGGCCGTTCGAGATCAAATACGTCAACCCGGCCGACGACCCGCGCAACAAGTCGCAAGCGAAGAAATGATGGATGGGCCGATTTGGTCTCAGCCTCACCACGTCATGCCCGGCCTTGTGCCGGGCATTCACGTCTTGGCGGGCTTGCCAAGGCCGTTAGGCCTGGATGGCCGGACCCCGCGTCCGGCCATGACGTCTTCGGCTCAGCCGCGCCGGCCCATGATCCAGCCGACGATCAGCAGCACCAGGCCGACGCCGCCCGCCAGCACGCCGTGCTTGACCCGCACCCGCGCCAGACCGTCGACATGCCCCGGCATGAAGCTCGGCAATTGATCGGCCGGCATGACGAAATACACGACTGCGACGACGATGAGGATAATGCCAAGCAGGTAGCAGATGGCTTTCATGGGGACACCTTGGTGAGGGAACGCGTGATGAGCATAGCGGACGTTGAGGTGAGCGTCATGCCCGGGCTTGACCGGGGCATCCCGCTTAGGATGGCATGGCGGTTGCCAACGTTATCGAGATGGCCGGGACAAGCCCGGCCATGACACGTGAGTGGGAGCTGGGTTCATGCCGGCACAGACGGTGAAGATCAAATCGGGCACGGGCGGCGAGTTCGACTGCTATCTCGCATTGCCGTCGGGCGCCGACAACGTGCCGGCGGTTGTGCTCGCCTCCGCGGTGCACGGCGTCGACAAGGACCTGCGCGCGATCGCCGATGTCTTCGCCGCGCACGGCGTCATCGCCGCCGCGCCCGACCTGTTCTGGCGCACCATCCCCGGCCCGCTGACCCGCGCCGACGGCGAGAAGACCACGGCCCGCTCGCAACCGCGCGGCGAAAAGGTCAAAACCGGCGAAGCCGACATGGCCGACACGCTCAGGTTTCTGCGCACGCTGAAGCCGTTCAACGGCCGCGCCGCGGCCATGGGCTTCTGCTATGGCGGGCCTTACGCCATCCTCGGCCCGAAACGGCTCGGCTACGCCGCCGGCATCTCCTGTCACGGCTCGCGCATGCAGGACTATGTCGGCGAGCTCGACGGCGTTTCCGCCCCGCTCTGCATCATCTGGGGCGACGACGACCACCAGGCCCCGCCCGACGTGCTCGCCATGTACCGCAAGGCGGCCGAGCGCTTCGGCAATCTCGAGCTGCACATCTTCCCCGCGGTCAAGCACGGCTACATGATGCCGGACGCCGGCGCCGCCTATGACGCCAAGACGCGCGAGTTTTCGCTGGCGCGCGCCTTGGCCATGCTCGACGGCCTGCGCGGCGGCGGCGCGGCGATGAAGAAGGCCTCGTGAGGCGCGCGCTCATCGCTGCAGCCCTGCTGATGGCCGCGGCAGCTGCGGCCTTGGCGCAGCAGGTGCGGCCCGCCGACCGCGCCGTCATCGAGGCCTGTCTCGCCAAGGAGAGCGACGGTCCGCAGCGCTGCCTCGGCGCCGTCTACACCCCCTGCACCGAGGCGCCGCAGACCGACGCCGACCGCGTGCCGCCCGGATCGACGGCCGGCCGCGGCGACTGCGCCGAGCGCGAGACCGCGGTGTGGTGGGAGATCCTCGATGCCAATCTGAAGAAACTGCGCGAGGGCCCGCTCGGACAGACCGTAGCGCAGCCCTGGAACCGGCCGCCGCAGAACAAGCGCGACCGCGCGGTCCCCGGCACCGATATCATCGACGACATGCAGGCGACCTGGGTGAACTGGCGCGCCAAAAAATGCGACACCGCCGCCATGCAATACGAGGAGGGCACGCTGTCGCGCGTGATCTACGCAACCTGCATCTACGAGGAGACCGGCCGCCAGGCGCTGTGGCTGAAGGCGCTCGTCGAGGACCGCTAGCGCGCCGGCAGCCGCGCCATCAGCGCCTCCGCCGCGCGCAGGGCGGCGGCAAAGCCCTTCTGATTTTTGGCGCGCTCGGCAAAGCAGCGCAGGAATTCGGCATCGGATTTTCCGCTGAGCTCGTCGGATGTTTCGCCCGCCTTGCCGTCTGCGGGCGCAGTGGCGGCGGCGGCCCGCCGCGCCAGCTCCTGCTTGATCGCATCGCAAGCCGCGATCGGTCCGACCGCGCCGAATTCCCTGGTGGAGGCGATGAACACCCTGCCGCCCTGCCCCAGCGCGACGAAAATTTCGTCGGCCTTGCCCGGCGGATCGTCCTGCGTGCGCGCCGCCAGCATGGCGTAGACAAAGGCCGCGCCCGCCGGCTTGCGCACCGGCAGATCGGCATAACGCAGGATGGCGGCGTCGGTCAGCACCGCCTGCCCGTAGAAACCTTCCGTCGCCACCGCGGCGGCGGCATCCTGCGGCAGCGGCGCGTATTGCTCGCCGAGCCATTTCTCGTGCTCCCGCAGCCAATGCCGAAAGAGCGATTCCGTGGTGACGATGACGCGCGTTTTGGCGTCGACGTCGCCATAGACCAGACCGTCGAGCAGACCGAAGCCCTCGTAGCCGTCATAGAGCGTATCGAGATTGATCTTCGCCGGGCCGCCGAAGCCCTCGATCGTGACCGCACCGATGATGGCGCGCAGCTGCGGCTCGAGCGCGGCAAGCGATTGGCGGTCGACATCGCTGACCTCCTGCGGCACCGGATCGGTCGGGCCGACCGGCTTGTTGGCCGCCTTGACCTTGGCAATCGCGGCGTCGCGCGCCGCGAAATAAGTCTCTTCCGGCGATGCCGCTTCGGCGCGCACAGCGATCAACGCCGCAGCGCCCAGGACGACTGCGATGATTGCCGTTTTCATGATGGGTATGTCGCCCCCTGCCGCATCGCGGTTCAAGCCGCGCTCAGCTCCTTGTCCTTGGCTTCCGCGCGTTTGGCGGCCGGACGCGCGGCGATGCGCGCGGCATAGTCGGTGAATTCCTTGCGCTCCGGGATCAGCTTGAACATGGTGCCCCAGCGCACGTTGCTGCCGATCACCACGTCGGCGGCGGTGAACTGATCGCCCATGATCCAGGGCCCCTTCTCCACCGCCTTGGCAACCACGTTCATGGTGGTGTCGAAATCGCCGTAGCCGAGCATGGCCCGCCGCGCCTCCTCCTTGCGCGGCGCGGCGCGGTCGATCACCGCCGGCTCCATGCAGCCCGGCCCGAAGAACAGCCATTTAAGATACACTCCCCGCCGCGGCGTGCCGACCGAAATATTTAGCTTCTTCTGCGGAAATTCATCGGCCAGATAAGTGCAGATCGCCGCCACCTCGGTGATGACGGTGTCGCCATGTTTGAGCGCCGGCACCTTGCCCATGGGATTGATGGCGAGATAGTCCGGCTTGAGGTTCTCGCCATTTGAAAGGCTGAGCAGCTTGACGTCATACGGCTCGCCGAGCTCTTCCAGCATCCACAGCACGATCGAGGAACGTGAGGGCGAGGCGTGGTAGAGCGTCAACGCAGGCATGCGAACTCTCCGATTGTTTGCGTACGCGGCATGGAATGCCGGACAGATGTGACTTACATGTGGCAGAGCGACTACCGAACGGAAGCGACCATGTCCAATAACGTCCGCGACAACACCGCGCGCCACCGCTTCGAGCTCGACGCCGACGGTCACATTGCCTTTTCCGAATATTCGCGCAGCGGCAATGTGCTGACCATGCTGCATACCGAAGTCCCGAAGGCGCTGGAAGGCCGCGGCATCGGCTCGGCGCTGGTGAAAGGCGTACTCGAAACCGCCCGCGCGCAAGACCTGAAGATCGCGGCGCGCTGCCCGTTCGTGAAAGCCTATCTCGAACGGCATCCCGAATATGCGGATGTGCGGGCCTAGTTCGTTTTGTCCGCGCGACCTAACGCAATATTTACGCTTCGGTAAGACATTGGGCTCGGTCGCAAGGAGCCCATATTGCCGTCCACCCTGGATTTCCTGCTCGATCAGCTGCGCCGCGTGGTGTTCACGCTAGGCGGCTCGCTGTCGATCACCTCGTTGCTGGCCGCCTTGGCGATTTCCGCGACGTTCTTCGCACTCCAGCGGCGCAAGCGCGGACGTCGGGTGCGTGCCAAGGTCATCCTGCGCGCGCTCTTTCCCCGCCGTATCCTGCGGAGCCCGTCTAACCAAGCCGACGTCTTCTATCTCGTGGTCAACGTCTTTCTGTTCGGCATTTTCTTCGGCTGGGCGATCCTGTCGTACCAAGTCATCACCAACGCGGTCATCGGCGCGCTCGTTGCCGTTTTCGGTCCTGTCGCGCCCTCAACGTTACCGAACATCGTGCCGCGCGTGGCGATCACGGTCATGCTCTTCCTCGCCTACGAACTCGGCTACTGGTTCAACCATTGGCTCAGCCAC
>DASRGB010000012.1:0-24067 GCA_035651255.1 Pseudolabrys sp. | reverse complement strand
GGAGCGGTGGCCGGGGAATGACGTGGCGGCGGAGATGCGCTTGCCACGGCCCGGCGGTCCAAGCCGCGAAGCTCCCGACGCTTCGACGTTGCGTCGAGGGCCCTGACGGCCGGCATGGCCGGGTCTTGTCAGAAGACCCCGGCCCGAGCGCCTGGCCCCCACGGTGGTAAGCGCGACAGCGTGTAATCGCTCGGCCACCTGGGACCTTCGCGGAGCAAACCTCACAAACACCGCGCGCGGGACGCCTTGGGACTGGCGGACTTGCGGAAAAAATCCTCCGAAGCGCCGAAAGCGCGACGGAGGTCGACGAAGCCTCGACGTCGCGAGGTGTCGAGGCCCGTGGGTCCGAGCACCCTGTTTGCGCACACTGCGTAAACTTGTGTGCGCTCCGGACCCCTGGCGTCCCGCGCGCCCTCGGTACTTTCAAGGGCGATGCGGAAACTGGCAATGCGGCTCACCCCGGGCCGATCAAAGAACAGGGGCGATGACGCATGTCTGCTGTTTGACAACGATATCGGAAGCGCGAGGCCCGCTTTTTTCACCCTCCCCCTGAAAGGGGAGGGTGGAGCGCCGCGCCACACCATGACGGGAGTGGAGGGGCACGAGACTCGAAACGCGAACCCCCCTTGTCGTCACCGCACAAGCCGGGACCGATACGAGGCAAACAAAAGGCCGGGCTTTTGGCCCGGCCGAGACAAGATGGTGACGTCGTCTTGAAAAACTCAGTGCGCGGCGATGCTGGGCGCCTGCGGCGGCGCCTCCATGGCGGCGACGCGATTTTTCACCGCCTTCTGCACCTTCTCGAAGGCGCGCACCTCGATCTGGCGCACGCGCTCGCGCGACACGCCGAACTCGCTCGCCAGATCCTCCAGCGTCACGGGCTCGTCGGCCAGGCGCCGCGCCTCGAAGATGCGGCGTTCGCGCTCGTTGAGCACGTCGAGCGCAGCCGTCAGCGCCTGGTGGCGGTTATCGCTCTCTTCGCTGTCGGCCAGGATGCGCTCCTGATTGGGCGCATCGTCCACCAGCCAATCCTGCCATTCGCCGCTATCGCCGTCCTCGCGGATCGGCGCATTGAGCGAGGCGTCGCCGCCGAGCCGGCGGTTCATGTCGACCACGTCCTGCTCGGTGACGCCGAGGCGCTTGGCGATGGTTGCGACCTGGTCGGGCCGCATGTCGCCTTCATCGAGCGCGGAAATCTTGCTCTTGGCCTTGCGCAGGTTGAAGAACAGCTTCTTCTGGTTCGCCGTGGTGCCCATCTTCACCAGCGACCACGAGCGCAGGATGTATTCCTGGATGGCGGCCTTGATCCACCACATCGCATAGGTGGCCAGCCGGAAGCCTTTTTCCGGCTCGAAGCGTTTGACCGCCTGCATCAGGCCGACATTGCCTTCCGAGATCACCTCGGCGATCGGCAGGCCGTAGCCGCGATAGCCCATGGCGATCTTGGCGACGAGACGCAGATGGCTGGTGACGAGCTTGTGCGCGGCGTCACGGTCGCCGTGCTCACGCCAGCTGCGCGCCAGCATGTATTCTTCCTGCGGTTCCAGCATCGGGAACCGGCGGATTTCTTCCAAATAGTGTGAAAGGCCGGATTCGGCCTTGAGTGCCGGCAATGCGGCTGCACGGGCCATGATAGCGCCCTCCTAACTTTGCCCCCGATAATCGGCAGGCTGTTGACGCCGCCGCTCCCCGAGCCGACGGCTCACTTCCGATTTCGCAAGTGCAGCATACCGGAACGGGTCGACGAAAACTAGACGACCGGCCGTCACGTCACCGTGACATGCCTCAATAGTCACGCAAATCCATGGATTTGCTGAGCTATTTCGGACCGTCCGCGCTTGCATAGGCGCTGTGCGGCCAAGCCAAGGGGTCAACGACGACAATCGCCCGGCGTTCCGAGGGGAAGGCCAGGTTTTTCCGGATTCGGGGTGCTGTTCTCGATGACCGATAAATGGGGAGGCCGGCCGGCCTTTACAAGGGTTTACCCAGGGCCTGGCGCAGGCGGCGCAGATCGGCCGGCAGGTCGGACTGGAACTCCATCCGCTTCCCGGTTTCGGGATGCTCGAAGGCGAGCCGGTAGGCATGCAGGGCCTGCCGGCCCAGGGCCTCGAGCGCCTGGCGCGCTCCGGCCGGCAGCAAGGACGCCTTGGTCTTGAAGCCGGCCGCGTAGGTTTGGTCCCCCAGGATCGGATGGCCGATATGGGCGAGGTGCACGCGGATCTGGTGGGTGCGGCCGGTCTCCAGCGTGCAGGCGAGGAGCGCGGCGACCGGCTTGCCGTCGTTGCCGGCGTAGCGTTCGAGCGCCTGCCAATGCGTCACCGCCGCGCGCCCGCCCTCGCGAACCGCGCGTTTTTCCCGCGCGGTGCGGTGGCGGTCGAGCGGAGCGTCGATGGTGCCGGCGGGCTTGGCCGGCACGCCCCAGACCAGGGCGAGGTAGGCGCGTTCGAGCGGCCCTTCCGCCTTCTCGGCGAACTGCTTGCTGAGCGCGCGGTGCGCCTTATCGGTCTTGGCGACCACCATCAGCCCCGAGGTGTCCTTGTCGAGCCGGTGCACGATGCCGGGACGCTTGACCCCGCCGATGCCGGACAGGCTCGCGCCGCAATGGGCAATCAGCGCGTTGACCAGCGTGCCTGTGGCGTGCCCCGCCGCCGGGTGCACCACCAGGCCCGCCGGCTTGTCGATGACGATCAAGGCGTCATCCTCGTAGACGATGTCGAGCGGAATTGCTTCGCCCGCGGGCTTGGCCGCCTCGGGCGGCGGCAGCGCGACGGTAATGGTGTCGCCGGAATTGACGTGCGCCGCCGGATCGCGGATCGTGCGCGCCGCGACCTTGACCTGACCGTCGAGGATCAACGCCTTGAGCCGCGAGCGCGACAGCGCCGGAAGGCGCGCGGCCAGCACGCGATCGAGGCGCTGGCCTTTCTCGTCGGCGGAGACGGTGACGGTTTCGACGCTGCTCATGGATTTGGCCGATGTCCGACGAGAGGTCCCTCAATCCCGATGCCGAGCGCGCGATCGCAAAAGTGCGGCGGCTGATGGTGCTTGTCAGCGCCGCCACTTTCCTGGCGCTTGCCGTTGTCCTCGCCGTCATCGGCTACCGCGTTTTTCATCTCGGGGAAAGCGCGCCGCAGCCGGTGAATTTCGTCGACGCCGCCACGGCTCTGCCGGCCGGGGCCAAAGTGCTGTCGACCGCGGTCGGCGCCGACCACATCGTGGTGACCATCGAGGTTGGCGGCGCCGTGCAAGTGCTGACGTTCGATCCGGATACGCTCAAGCCGCTGGGGCGGCTCAGCCTTAAACCGTCACCCTGAGGTGCGAGCCGCATAGCGGCGAGCCTCGAAGGGCGACGGCCGGGGCTGTCATCCTTCGAGGCTCGCTTCGCTCGCTCCTCAGGATGACGAAGAACGGATCTTCTCCAGCACCGGCAGCAGATAGCCGATGAACTTCTCGGGATCCTCGCTCATCGGGAAATGGCCGAGGTCCTTCATGATCACGGCCTCGGCCCCGGTCCGCTTGGCGACCTCGAGCGTGCCTTCGGCGGTGCAGGAATAGTCGTATTCGCCGGTGAGCAGATAAAGCGGGCATTTCTTGATGTCGATCTTGTCGAGGCGATCGCGGATGTCGCCGTCGATCATGTAGAAATGCAGATCGCCCTTGAACACGCCCGGACCGCTCTGCATGTAGTGCCACAGCGTCTCCCAGCGGCCTTGGCTCGGCGCGGTCGGCGCCACAAGACCCGAGACGACGCCGGCGCAGACCATGCCGCCGTGCACGTCGGGCCGGTCGAGCCAGGACAGGTCGTAATACGGCGCGGTATGGGCGGCACTCTCCAGCCCGATCAGCGCCCGGAAGCGCTCGGGCCTTTCATGCGCCAGATGCAGCACGATGCGGCCGCCGATCGAGCAGCCCATGGCGACAGGCTTGTCGAGTTCAAGCGCGTCGGCGACTTCCACGATGAGCCGCACGTAATCGCGGGAGGTGAGCTGATATTCGCGCTCCTGCCAGCCCGCGGGCGGCGAGGATTTGCCGTGCCACGGCATGTCGAAGGCGATGACACGAAAATTTTTCGTGATGCGTGCGTCGTTCATCAGCCCGCGGAACTGCCGGCCGTCAGAGCCGGCGGTGTGCAGGCAGAGCAGCGGAATGCCGCTGCCCGCCTCCTCGATGTAAAGGCGGTGCGGTTCGCCGAGCAACCGGCAGTTCAGGTAACGCCCCGTGACCGGCTCGAAACGCGGGCTCATCGTTTGGCCTCCCGCCGCGGCGCCGCGATGACGTCCTTGAAGTAGAGCAGGTTCGCCATGAAGGGATGGATATCGCCTTCGACGCGCATCAGCTTCTGCTTGATCAGCGCGAAAATGTCGGTGTAGCCGAGCGGCGGCTTGGCCTGCCAGAACTTGCCCCACACCTCGCGCGACGCCCGCAGCGCGAACGAATAGTCGGGCGTGATGAACGGTCCCGGCGTCACCTTGGCGACGCGGCCCTCCCGGATGCGGATCAGGGTGTCGGTGTCATCGATGGCGAGGAGAAAGGTGGTGTCGACGAAGCGGCCGCGCCGGACCAGGCCGGCATCGGCGTTCACAAGGCGGGCAATGGCGTCGATCATGCGGGGGGCGGGCTCCGGCTCTGAGGGGGCGGCCAGCCTGGAATCTTGCCGGGCGGCGGGCAAGCTTGCGCCGTCGCCGGATCGCGGTTATTTCGGGGGTCTTGGCCTGAAGCTCCCTTCGTCTAGAGGCCTAGGACGCGGCCCTCTCAAGGCTGAAACACGGGTTCGACTCCCGTAGGGAGCGCCAGGCTTCATTTTCGCCTTTGATATTGCTGCGGTTTCGCCGCGGAGTTAGCGGCCAAACGGGAAAAACCCGTACGGCAAAGCGCGGCGATAGCGCCGCGGCGGCCCGTCCCAATAGCCCCGGGAATAAAAGGAGCCGGTGTCGCCGCGGAAGTCGTTGCTCGCCAAGTCGCCATCGGTCGTGGGCCGGCGCGTGATAAACCCGCCCTGCGGCTGGTTGCTCAGCACCGCGACAAATTCGGTGCGATAGTTGGTCTCCTTGCTCAGCGGCTCATCCGAAACGATGATCGACGAGCGCGGCGAGGCGGTCGGCGCGATGCGATCGAGCACGTCCTGCGGGATGGTGACGCGGTCCAGCGCGTTCTTGGCTTCGTCGCCGTTGTCGATCGTGACCACGGTCCAGCGCAGCCCGTCGCCCTGGCGCGCCATGGCGGTGAAGACATGCGTGCCGATCGGCTTGTCGGGATCGCGGATCGTCACCGGAGCCTCGATCGACGAGTCGAAGACCTCGCCGCCGTCCGGCCAGCGCTTGTGGGTGTTGCGTCGGACGTAAAGCTTCTGCGTTGCGCGGCTGATGTAGATCGAGACCGGTTCGAGCGCGAGCTTGGCGTCGGTCGCCGCCTGGGCGGCGGCGGCCTTCTTGGCCTCGGCCGCCTTGAGCGCGTCCTTTGCGGCAACGGCGGCATCGCGTCTCGATTGCGCATCGGCGATGGCCGAGTCGAGCTGCGTCGCCGCTTCGGCGGCCTTGGCGGCGGCCTTTTGCCTTCGCTCCTCGGCCCGCGCCCTGGTTTCGTCCGTCGCGGCTGCGGCGAGCGCCCTGTCGGCGGACGCAAGTTCCGCCTCGGCTCGGGCCTTGAGCGATTTCAGCTTGCGCAGCGACGCCGAAAGCGACGCCGTCTCGCGCGTCGCGCGCGCGGCGGCCTTCTTTGCCTCGTCGGCCGCCCTTTTGGCCTCGGCGGCTTCCCGGCCGAGCGTGTCGGCGCGCGCCGGCGCAGCAGCGATGGCCTCCGCCTTCGGCATGAATAGCAACGGGTGGGACATCTCAATCGGGGCCGCGTCGTTCGGCGAAATGATCACCCGCATGCCGATCCATGTCTTGTCATAGAGTTTCTCGGCAAAGCCGTAGGGCATCCGGATGCAGCCATGCGAGGCCGCATAGCCAGGCAGCGGCCCGCCGTGCAGGGCGATGCCGTTCCAGGTGATGCGCTGCATGTTCGGCATCCAGGCATCGTCATACATCGTGGAGTGGTGATCCTTTTCCTTCTCGATGACGGCGAAGATGCCGGCGGGCGTCTCGCGTCCTGCGACGCCGGTCGACACCGGCGCACGCAGAATCCAGCCGTCGGCGTCGTAGAACGTGACCTGCTGGCTCTTGATGGAGACGATCGCCATGATCGGGTCGCCCGCGGGGCGGGGCGCGATCGCTTCTGCGGGCTGCGCGTGACGCGGCTGCGTCGCTAAAGCACCTGGGGTGAGGACCGTCAACGCGGCCGTCGCCGCGAGCGTCAGGATGGCAGCAGAGCGGCAGGGCCGCATCGCCGCGGCCGGTTGCCTCGCCTCCGACCGATTGACCATCTGCTGCCCCGGTTCAAATTGGCTGCGCTTGCGCGGAATCGAGCGTCAGTTCTCGAAAATTAACTGCTGCCCCCACCACCGGCAAGGGCAACGCGCTTCTCGGTCCGCCAGATGACGACATTGTCATCTGGCCGGATACCGTTATGTGCCGGTCACTTCGCAGCAGGTTCAGAATACGTCGCGTAAAACTGGGACACGCGTTGTTGCCACATGGCCACAAACTCGCCTGAGGTGACCTTATTGACGCTCTTCCAGATGCGTTTGATCGCCGGAAGTGTATTGCCCCAGATCGCGCGCTTGCACCACTTTTCACCCTTTTCCTTGCCTTCGTCCGTCGCGCACATTGATTGCCATGCCAGGCGGTGCGGGTGACTGACGTGTTCGGCCGCGCCGTCAACCCCTTGCTGATGGATGAGGTAAAGGTCGTCCAAAGTCGGCTTCTTGTGCGTGAACATCTCAAACAGGATAGCTTCAGTCAGGAACTTCAATGCAGCGGCGACAGTATTGTCCCGCGGAACAAGAATATCGCCGGACCCGTACATTTCGAACTCGTGTCTGCTGAGCTGGAACAAGCCAAGATAGGAGCCGGTGCGCTGCTTGGGATCAAAGCCGGACTCGATCCTTGCGACCGTCTTCATGAAAATGAAGTCGAATCCCAGCAGGTCCGACACCCGCTTGATTTCATCGACCGGTGGCCCCGGCGGGACGTCCTTTAGAAAAGTGAGAACGGTATCCGCCGGTTTGGTCTCGGGGGGTATTTCCGAATAAGCGTAATAAGCGAGGTATGAAAGAATGCCGTTTGTGTCCTTCGGCTCAGCGTGCGCGACAGGACCGGTGCCGGCGGCATCCTCGAGACGCGCTTCCGTCTGAGTTTCGGGCAACCGGGCAGGCTCCAAATCAGCAACAGTCGCGTCCTCCGCAGGCAACCGACTCTCGTCTTTAAGCGGCTGCTCGGCTTTTTGCTCGACTGCGCGCCGTTCAACCGTCTCGGGCGGTGCTATCGGCGCGGCCGGCAACGCCGGCTGCTTGAAGTGTTGATACGCCAACCAGAATGTCAGGAGCCCGACGCACAGGCAGGTCCACCAGCAGGTCTGCATTCCTGCGCCCCATTGGCGGGTCAGGTTCGCGTTTGCATCACCGGCGTCCATGACGCGCAAACCGTATTCGTTTCCGATCGCGGAGTCCGCCTTGCTGCGAACTCATTGGCCTCGGCTACGCCAAATCAAAGCGATTGACCAGAGCCGTTGCTGACCGCCTTGCTATTCCTGTAGTTTTAATCGCTCGCGAAAAAGACGCAGGTGTGCGCAAGGTAGCCGTTATGCAGCTCTTTACGACCGCCGAAGCCGCGGCCTACCTGCGTCTCAAGGAGCGCAAGATCTACGAGATGGTGGCGGAGGGGACCGTGCCCTGCACCAAGGTCACGGGCCGCTGGCTGTTCCCCAAGGCGGAGCTCGACCGATGGCTCGCCGCCAGCGTGTCACGGCCGGCAGGCATGGCGCCGGCGGCAGCGGCGCCGATCGTCGCCGGCAGCCACGATCCTTTGTTGGACTGGGCCTTGCGCGAGAGCGGCTCGGGGCTCGCCACGCTCGCGGTCGGCAGCGAAGCCGGCATGGCGCGCTTCGCCGCCGGCGAGGCGGTCGCGGCCTGCATGCATCTGCACGCCCTCGATGATGTCGAGGCCGACGCCAATGTCGCCGTGATGAAGGCCCGCGGCGACATGCACAGCGCCGTGCTGATCGCCTTCTGCCGGCGCGAGCAGGGCTTTCTGGTGGCGCCCGGCAACCCGCTCAAGCTCAAGACCATCGACGACGTCGTTGCCAAGCGCGCCCGCATAACCATGCGGCCGAAGGGCGCGGGCGCGCAGCTTCTGCTGCTGGCGCTTTTGCACCGCGCCAAGGTCGCGCTCGATCAGCTTGCCGCGGTCAGCCCGATCTGCCCGACCGGGCCCGATATCGCGCAGGCGGTCCGCGCCGGCCGCGCCGATACCGGCATTGCCACGCGCGGCGTCGCCAATGCGGCCGGACTCGATTTCGTGCCGATCGTGTGGGAGCATTTCGATCTTGCGGTCCGCCAGCGCGATTATTTCCAGGCGCCGCTGCAGGCGGTGATGCGTTTTCTGACCTCGAAGGAGCTTGCGGCGCGCGCCGCCGAGATGGGCGGCTACGACATTTCCGCCGCCGGCTCCGTGCGATTCGCGGTCTGACATGGCCGCGGACGCTCAAATCTGGCCGACCGAACTGCGGCTGCACAAGGACCGCCGGACGCTCACCGTCAGCTTCGACAACGGCGAGCGCTTCGATCTGCCGGCGGAATACCTGCGCGTGAAGAGCCCGAGCGCCGAGGTGCAGGGACATTCGGCCGAAGAGCGCAAGACCGTTCCGGGCAAGCGCGAGGTCGGCATCATCGAGGTGCTGCCGGTCGGCAATTACGCGGTGCGGCTGGTGTTCGACGACCTGCACTCGACCGGCATTTTCGGCTGGGACTATCTGCGCGACCTCGGCCGCAACTACGCGCGGTATTGGCAGGATTACCTCGACGAGCTGGCATCGAAAAACCTGTCGCGCGATCCGCCAAGGCGCCGGTAAGTCGAGGTCGCGTGCGGCCGCGCATCAGCCGCCAAAATCAGCCGGCAGGGCAGGGAGGACAAGGTCATGATCGCCGTCATCTTCGAAGTCTGGCCCAAGCCGGAACGGAAGCAGGAGTATCTCGACATCGCCGCCGAATTGCGCCCGGTGCTCGAGACGATCGACGGCTTCATCTCCATCGAGCGCTTCGAAAGTCTCACGCAGCCGGGAAAAATCCTGTCGCTGTCGTTTTTCCGCGACGAGGCGGCGGTCACGGCCTGGCGCAGCAAGAACGAACACCGGCTGGCGCAAGCGAAAGGACGCGGCGGCATCTTTGCCGACTACCGCCTGCGCGTTGCCGGCGTCATCAGGGATTACGGCATGAACCAGCGCGGCCAGGTGCCCGACGACAGCCGCACCATCCATAAATAGGTAAGGACTATTGACCGGTTCAGTCCAAAAGTTCCGATCCCATGAACCGGCCGCTTGAGTAATCTTGCTCAAGCCCTCCGCGTCGATCGTCTGCGAGCAAAATGCTGGCGCGGTCCGATTACCACGTTAAGGTAGTGGGGGTGACAACAAGGACGGTGGACGAGGCGATCGTTCTCATCGGACCTCATCCAACCGTAATCATACGGGAGGAGGAACACCAAGATGACCAAGAGCACATTTCCGCGCGTGACCCGGCGCCGGTTTTTGAAACAGACCGGTCTCACGCTTGCTGCCGCGGGTGCTGCGCCCGTACTGTCCGCGCCGTTCGTGTCGCGCGGAGCTCTCGCCCAGGCAAAATCTTTGTCGATCGTGCAGTGGGCTCACTTCGTTCCGGAATACGACACCTGGTTCGACAAGTTCGCCAAGGACTGGGGCGAGAAGAACAAGATCACCGTCACCGTCGATCACATTCCGGTGCAGAACGTGCCGGCGCGCGCGGCCGCCGAAGCCTCGGCCGGATCGGGGCACGATCTGTTCGGCTTCAACGGTTCGGGCGGCGCCCATCTCTATCGCAAGTTCTTCCTCGACGTCTCCGACCTGGTGAAGGAGACCGAGAAGAAGTACGGCAAGGTCACCACCATCGGCAAACAGCTCGGCTACAACGCCGACGACGGCACCTGGTCCGCGTTCCCCGATTTCTACATCAACTTCCCCGGCATGTACCGCAAGAGCATGTGGGACGAGATCGGGATGAAGCCCGACACCTGGGACAATCTGCGCATCGGCGGCGCCAAGCTGAAGGCGAAGGGCCACCCCGTCGGCAACTCGCTCGGACACAGCAACGACCCGAGCACGACCTGGCGCGGCCTGCTGTGGAGCTACGGCGCTTCCGAGCAGGACGAGGCCGGCAAGAAAATCGTGCTCGACAGCAAGGAAGCGGTCGAGGCGACCAAGTACTGCGCCGCGCTGTACAAGGAAGCGATGACGTCGGACGTGCTGTCGTGGAACGACTCCAGCAACAACCAGTACATCGTGTCCGGGGTCGGCTGCTACATCATCAACCCGATCTCGGCCTACCGCACCTACCAGAAAGCCAACAAGGCGGGCGCCGACGACACCTTTGTCATCGAGCCGCCGAAGGGCCCGAAGGGGCGGATGATGGGGGCTGCGTCCGAATTCTACGGCGTCTGGAAATTCGCCAAGAACAAGGAAGCGGCGCTCGAGTTCCTGCGCTACTACCGCGACAACTGGCCGGAAGCCTTCAAGGCGAGCGAGGGCTACAACAATCCGTGCTTCGCCGGCCTCGTGCCCAAGCCGATGCCGATCCTGGCGGATGATCCGACTTCGACGCCGCGCGACAAGCTCAAGATCCTCCAGGACTCCGATCAGTGGTCCGCCATCCCGGGCTATCCGGGGCCGGCCACCCCGGCGATGGACGAGATCTACTACGCCTTCATCATCAACGACATGATGGCGAAGGCGGCGACCGGCCAGATGAGCGCCGAAGACGCGGTCAAATGGGCGACGCAGCAGTGCGAAGCCATCTTCAAGAAGTGGGCCGGCAAAGCCTGATCGCATGAACCCGGACCGCGCCTCGGCGCGCGGTCCGGATCCGCCTTGCGTTGTGGGACGCAAGGCTCAAGGGGGCAGACGAAAACCGGGCGCCGCCGAGCAATCGGAGGAGCGAACATTTGTGTTGAAGTCTGGGAGGGCCAATGGCTGCGGTTCTGACGCGGGACATCGTCAAGAAATTCGGTGAAGTCCCCGCCGTAAACGGCATCTCGCTGACGGTGCCGGACGGCGAATTCATGGTGTTGCTGGGCCCGTCGGGCTGCGGCAAGACGACGTTCCTGCGCATCATCTGCGGGCTCGAGAAGCAGACCAGCGGCGATTTGATGATCGGCGGCGACATCGTCAACGACATCCCGCCGCGCGCCCGCGGCGTGGCGATGATGTTCCAGAGCTACGGCCTCTATCCGCACTTCACCGTGCGCCACAACATCGCCTTTCCGCTCAAGACGCAGCGCGTGGCGAGCGCCGAGATCGGCCGCAAGGTCGAGTGGGCCTCGCAATTGCTCGGCATCAATCATCTGCTCGACCGGCGGCCGCGCCAGCTGTCGGGCGGCGAGCGCCAGCGCGTCGCGCTCGCCCGCGCGCTGGTGCGCGAGCCGACCGCGCTGTTGCTCGACGAGCCGCTGTCCAACCTCGACGCCAAGCTGCGCGCCTCGGCGCGGCTGGAGATCAAGCAGTTCCAGCAGCGCGTCGGCGTCACCACCATCTACGTCACCCACGACCAGGTCGAGGCCATGGGCATGGGCGACCGCATCGCCGTGATCGATCAGGGACGGGTGCGGCAGGTCGGCACGCCGGCCGAGATCTACGACGATCCCGCCGACCGCTTCGTCGCCACCTTCGTCGGCACGCCGCCGATGAACATCGTCGCCAAGAACGGCGGCTATCTCGGCTTCCGCCCCGAGAACTTCCTGCCGATGGACATGATGGAGGACGGCAACTGCGCCGAGTTCAAGTTCCGCGTCGACCGCTCCGAATATCTCGGCTCCGAGCGCATCGTCTACGGCGTGATCGAGGGCTTCGACCCCAAGCAGATCATCACCGCCAAGCTGCCGCCGGCGCATGTCGACGAGGCGAGCATCCGTCCCGGCGAGTGGCACCCCTTCGCCGTGCGCAACAGCGCGCTGCGGTATTTCGATCAGGACGGCAGGCGCGCCAGCCGCCACTAGAACGGACCCTCGATCATGGTCGCCATCGCAGATTCTGTCCCCAAGCCGGCATCGCGTTTCCGCTTCATCCTCGACCGGCGCGACGTGCTCGGCGCCATCTTCGTGGCGCCGGCCATTCTCTACGTGCTCCTGCTGGTCGGCGTGCCGTTCCTGATGGCGGTATATTACTCGGTCAGCGCCTACACCATCTACGATCCGTCGTGGAAGTTCGTCGGGCTGGCCAATTTCGAGCAGGTCGTCGAAAACCCGGCGTTCCGGCAGACGCTGTACAACACCTTCCTCTTCACCTTCGGCTCGCAGATCCTCGGCCTCGTCCTCGGCAAGTTCGGCGCGCTGGTGCTGCTGCGGCCGTTTCCCGGGCGCAAGTTCGTCCGCGCGCTGGTCATCCTGCCCTGGGCGGTGCCGGTCGCGCTGGCGACGGTCGCCTGGCAGTGGATGTTCGATTCGCTCTACAGCGTCATCAACTGGACCCTGATCGCGCTCGGCTTCATCACCCGCGAGCAGGCGCCGAACTGGCTCGGCAATCCGGATCTGGCGATGGTGTCGATCATCGTCGTCAACGCCTGGCGCTTCTTCCCGTTCGCCATCGTCATTTTCCTCGCCGGCATCACCGCGATCCCGCAGGACGTGCTCGACGCCGCCACCGTCGACGGCGCCGGCTTCTGGCGGCGCAACTACCAGATCATCGTGCCGATGATCCTGCCGATCATGACCATCGGCCTGGTGTTCGGCATCGTCTTCACCTTCACCGACCTGTCGATCGTGTTCCTGATGACCAACGGCGGCCCGGTGGGCGCGACCTCGGTGCTGGGCTTTGCCGGCTTCCAGACCGGCATCGTCTCCGGCGACGTTTCGCACGGCGCGGCGATCTCGCTGTTCATGCTGCCGGTGCTTTTGGTCGTGGTGGTGGCGATGCTGCGCTTCATCCGGCGGCGGGAGATCTGACATGCAGCGCGCAGCGGTCGCCGGCGTCGTTCGCGAGACCTCGTTCTACGGGGCGGTCGCCTTCTTCTTCGTGCTCGCGGCCTTCCCGTTCTATTGGATGCTGATCACGTCGTTCAAGGAGAACTCGGACCTCTACAACGTCACCAACATCCCGTTCTGGTTCAACGAGCCGCCGACGCTCGAGCATTTCCGCTATCTGTTCGAGAAGACGCTGTTCACGACCTGGCTGCTGAATTCGCTGGTCATCGGCCTCTGCGTCACCGCCATCACGCTGGTCACCGCGCTGCCGGCGGCCTACAGCCTGGCGCGCATGACCGGGCGCAACGGCGAGGCGCTCGGCATCGGCATCTTCCTCACCTACCTGGTGCCGCCGACGCTGCTGTTCCTGCCGCTGTCGCGGGTGATCGCGACGCTGGGGCTGCAGAATTCGATGTGGTCGCTGGTGCTGGTCTATCCGACCTTCACCATCCCGTTCTGCACCTGGCTGCTGATGGGCTTCTTCAAGTCGATGCCGCCGGAGATCGAGGAGGCGGCGATCGTCGACGGCTGCAGCCTGTTCGGCGCCTTCATCAAGATGGCGATCCCGCTGTCGCTGCCGGGCATCCTGACCACGGTGATCTTCACCTTCACGCTGACGCTGCAGGAATTCGTCTACGCGCTGACCTTCGTTTCGGCCTCCGACCAGAAGCCGATCACGCTCGGCGTGGCGACCGATCTGATCCGCGGCGACATCTTCTACTGGGGCGAGATCATGGCCGGCGCGCTGATCGCCAGCGTCCCGGTGGCGATCGCCTACAACCTGTTCCTCGACCGCTTCATCTCGGGCATCACCGGCGGCGCGGTGAAGTAGGCGGCGCCGAGTGCGCCGCGAACGCAATTCCGGAAAATGAAAATGCCCGCAGGTTCGCGGGCAATCGACTGGTGGGCGCTGTAGGGATTGAACCTACGACCTCTCCCGTGTGAAGGGAACGCTCTCCCGCTGAGCTAAGCGCCCGGCCGATCAGGCCGGGCGATATAAGGAGTGCCTCGGAGGGGTGTCAAGCGACGGCGAAAACGCCGCCGCTCACTGCGGCTTGTCGCTGTGCGGCACCCGCGAGGCCGCGGTCTGCAGCGCGCGGATGCGGTCGGCGAGGTCGCCGTTGGAGGCGCCGGCGTCGGCGTGCTTGGCCTCGGCCGAGGCGCTGCGGTCGCGCACGGTCTCGGCGGCGAGGATGGCGTCGATCGGCGAATTGGGGCCCTCGAGCGCCGAGGCGAGCCGCGCCACTTCGGCGGCGACGTCGTTGATGCGCTCGCGCAACAGCGCATTCTCGACGCGCTCGGAGGCCCAGGCCTCCTCGGTCTCGCGCTTCATGGCGGCAAGGTCGCGCGCCAGGCGGTCGCGCTCGTCGCGGGTGCGGTCGAGCTCGGCCTGCAGCTGCGCCTTTTCGGCCTTCAGCGTGGCGTGCGCGGTGCTGGCCTTGTCGTTGAGCTCGGCGACGGCGCCGCGCAGGTCCTCTTCGGTCTTGCGCGCGGTCTCGATCTCGCCGCGCAGCTGCTTGAGCTCGAATTCGCTCTGCGTCAGCAGTTTGGCCTGCTCGGTCAGCCGCGTTTCCAAATCGTGGGCGCGGCGGCCGAGGATTTCGGCCTCGGTGGTCTGCGCCGCCAGATGCTGCTCGAGCTCGCCGACGCGGCGGCCGAGATTCTCCACCCGGCCGCGCTCTTCCTCGAGCTCCTTGGTCGCGGCCTTGAGCGCGACGCGCTCGACCTCGCGGCGGTCCTCGGCGATCTTGACCTCGTTGCTCGCCGCGGTCAGCCGCTCCTTGAGCGCCTCGACCTGGGTCTTGAGCGCGATGATCTCGACCTTCTGCGCCTCGGTGAAGGTCTGCTTCTCGTCGAGTTCGCCGACCAGTTTGGCGAGGTCGGCCTGCTTGTCGGAGAAGGCGCGCTGCGCCTCGTGCATGGCGGTGGTCTTGGCGGCGATCTCGTCTTCGGTGGCGCGCAGCTGGTCGCGCAGCGCCTTGTCGCGCGCTTCCAGCGCGAAAATGGTGGCGGTCTTTTCACCGAGCTCGATCTTGAGCCGGTTGATGGCGTCGCCCTTCTTGCCGAGCTCGGCGAGCTGGCTGGTGGTGCGGTTCTTGAGCTGCTCGACGCTCATCTCCAGGCGCCGCGTCGACATCGCGAATTCGGCGCGCAGCTGATCCTTGTCGGCCTGGATCTCGGCCAGCGACAGCGGCGTTGCCGCTTCCAGCCGCTTCATGGTCAGCCGCACCGCGCGGCCGTGGACGAGGGGGATGACGACGAGGCCGACCAGAGCCGCGACGAGAAAGCCGATCCCGAAAAACATGATCGGTTCGATCATAAGGCGACGCCTCCAACGCAAAGCCCACGCCCGTGGTAAACCCCGCAGAAACCATGACACGGGGGGCCGCGCACTACCAGCGTCAGCAAAGATTAACCTAAACCCGGCGGCCGCGTCAGGCTGTCACGAAGTTCCGCCGTGCCCGCATAATATGTGCGTTTTGCCGCTAGAACGGGTTCCAGGTCGCGTTCGGCGTAAACTTGAGATAACCGACATTGGCGCCCAGGCGGAAGCCGACGCCGGAGCGGATCGGCACCACGACGATGCCGTTGGCGGTCAGCGCCGTCATGCCGAAGCCGCCGATAAAATAGGCAGAGCCGTCGATGCCGGCGAAGCGCTGATAGATGGCGTCGGTCGCCGGCAGCTTGTAGACCAGCATCATGGTGCGGGCGCCTTCGCCGCCGGTGTCGAAGCCGACCGAGGGCCCTTCCCAGAACACGCGGCGGTCGCCGGCGTTGCGGGTGTAGAGCTTGCCGTCGCCGTAGCGCAGGCCGACGACAAAGGCGCCGGAGCCTTCCTGGCCGAGCACATAGCCGTTCGGTTCGCCCCAGCGGCTGAAGGCCCGCTCCACCACTTGCGCCAGCCCGCGCGATACCGTGCCGAAGAACTGGTGGCCGGCCATGACGATCTCATTGGCCGAGAAGGTGTCGCGCCGTTCCGGCGGCGGCGCCGGTTGCGCGGGCGGCGGCGGGGGCGGCTGGCCTTGAACGGTTCCTTGGGCGGCGGCGATATCGGCGCCGAAGGCCGACAGGCACAGGAGGAAGGCCGCAAACCGCAAGCTAGCGCGCATCGCATGCTCCCTGGATGAAAAGCCCGCTTAACGGGTTGCTCACGCGGACGGCGGTAATGTGGCGCGAATCAATGAACGGTCGCCCGGAACTATGACCTCACCGCGGCAGCAACGGAAGATGCGGCTTGCGCTCGGCCTTCTGGCCGGGCTCGCCTTTGCCATGGCGGCGCCGGCCGGCGCGGCCGAACCGCTGGTGGTCAACCCCAATAGCGGCTTGGCGCTGTCCGGCTTCGATCCGGTTGCCTATTTCACCGACGGCAAGCCGCAATTCGGCCATCCCGAATTCGAATTGCACGCCAATGGCGCGCTGTGGCGTTTCCGCAACGACGGCGATCGCGCTGCCTTCGCCGATCACCCGGAGGTCTATACGCCGGTATTCGGCGGCTACGATCCGGTCGCGGTGGCACGGGGGGCATCGGTGCCGGGGCATCCGCTGTTCTGGGCGGTGAGCGGCGAGCGGCTTTATCTCTTCTACAGCGACGAGGCGCGCTCGGAATTTCTCGCCGACCCCGGCGGCATCATCGCGCGCGCCAACCGCAAGTGGCCGGAGGTCGCGCGCGGCATCGCGCGCTGATCAGGCGCGGATCGTCTTGGCCTTGTCGGGATCGCCCCAGGCGATGAAAGCCGGAATGCGGAAATCATTCGCCGCGTTGCCGAATGTCAGCGGCGCGCCGTCACGGTTCGTGACCGTGCCGCCCGCGGCGAGGACGACGGCAAGGCCGGCCGCGACATCCCACTCGCACGTGGTGGCGAGCCGCGGATAGACGTCGGCGGCGCCCTCCGCCAGCCGGCAGAACTTGATGGCCGAGCCGCTTTCGTCGCGCGCCACCGGTCCGAGCCTGGCGACGAACGCTTGCGTCGCCGGATCGAGATGCGACCGGCTCACCACCGCGACGGCGTTCTGCGCCGGCCAGCGCCGCGTCCGGATCGGCTCGGCCTGGTCGGCGCCGTCGGCCAGCATGCGCAGCCGTTCGGCGCCGCGACCGACGATGCCGCGCCACACTTTGTGCTGCTTCGGCGCCGAGACGACGCCGGCGATCGGCGTGCCACCGGTGACGATCGCGACATTCACCGTGTACTCGTCGCGGCCGGCGATGAACTCGCGCGTGCCGTCGAGCGGATCGACCAGGATGAAGCTGCCCCCGAGCTTCGGCGGAGCCTGGCGGCCCGACATCTCCTCGGACACGACCGGCACGCCGGGCAGCAGCCGCGCCAGGCCGTTGAGGATCTCGGTTTCCGAGGCTTCGTCGGCGACCGTGACCGGCGATTGATCGGCCTTGAGCTTGTGCCCGCTCTCCGGCGAGACGGCGCGGATCAGAGCGGACGCGCGCGCCACGATCCTCGTCAGTTCCGTCATCAGCCGGGCGGCTTCGGCCGGCGAAATCTCGGACGTGTCGGCCAAAGCGGGTCTCCTTCTGTCCTTGGCGGTTCTGCGCGTGCGGTGTATCACGCCTCGCGTCCGGCGCGACAGCGATTCGCCGGCTATTTTGGCAAACCAGCCCCGCCCCCGTGGAGGCCTTGCATGTCCGCACCGATTCTTGCGCCGCTCGATCTCGCCGCCTTGCTCTGCTCGCGGGTGTGCCACGATCTCATCAGCCCGGTCGGCGCCATCGTCAACGGGCTGGAAGTGCTCGAGGAGGAAAAGGACGAGGGCACCAAGACCTTCGCGCTCGACCTGATCCGCAAGAGTGCCGGCACCGCCTCCGCCAAGCTGCAGTTCTGCCGCATCGCCTTCGGCGCGGCCGGCTCCGCCGGCGCCCAGATCGACACCGGCGACGCCGAGAAGATTTCCCGCGGCTTCTTCGAGGACGACAAGACCAAGCTCGCCTGGAGCCTGCCGCGCGTGCTGCTCGCCAAGAACCGGGTCAAGCTGCTGCTCAACCTGCTGCTGATCGCCGGGCAGACCATCCCGCGCGGCGGCGAGCTCAAGGTCGAGCCGATCGGTGCGGGGGACGCCATGGGTTTCAAGATCACGGCGGCCGGCGCCAACGCCAAGATCCAGCCGGCGGCGGCCTCCCTGCTCGCCGGCGAGACCGGCGGCGAAGCGCTCGATGCCCACCGCATCCAGCCCTATTATGCCGGCCTGCTGGCCAAGGACTGCGGCGTCAAAACCGCCGTGGCCGCGGACGGCGAGGCCGTCGTCATCAGCGCGCAATAGGCCTGCCCCGCGCGGTTAACAGAGCGTTAAACGCGCGCCGCGGCCCACCATTCCGCAACCAAAATTAAACCCTTCGCCACCACACTGACCGCACTCCAAACGGGAGCAGCGGACGGGCTGCAAGCCCGTCGACGAAGGCGTTTCCATGGACGACCTGCTGCGGGAATTCGTGACCGAGACCAACGAAAGTCTCGACGTGGTCGACGTCGAGCTCGTGCGTTTCGAGCAGGATCCGAACAACGCCAAGATTCTCGATAACATCTTCCGTCTGGTCCACACCATCAAAGGCACCTGCGGCTTCATCGGGCTGCCGCGGCTGGAAGCCTTGGCGCACGCCGCCGAGACCCTGATGGGGAAATTCCGCGACGGCCTGCCGGCGACCAGGGACGCGGTGACGCTGATCCTTGCCACCATCGACCGCATCAAGACCATTCTTGACTCGCTGGAAAAGCACCAGCGCGAGCCGGACGGCAGCGACGCCGATCTGATCGCCGGGCTTGAGCGCATGGTGGAGGCGATCACGGCGCCGAAGGGCGCGCCGGTGGTCGAGGCGCCGCCGTTGGCGCCGGCAAGGGATTCCGAGGAAGAGCTCGAGCGCGCCTTCCGTGAAACCGAAGCCGAGCCGCCGCTCGCCAAGCCGGCCGCGCCGCGCGAGCCCGCGGCCGCGGATGAGGATGGCGGCAAGGCTGCGAGCCAGTCGATCCGCGTCACCGTCGATACGCTCGAGCACCTCATGACCATGGTTTCCGAGCTGGTGCTGACGCGCAACCAGCTGCTCGAGATCGTCCGCCGCCACGAGGACAGCGAGTTCAAGACGCCGCTGCAGCGCCTGTCGAACGTCACCGCCGAGCTGCAGGAAGGCGTGATGAAGACGCGCATGCAGCCGATCGGCAATGCCTGGCAGAAGCTGCCGCGCATCGTGCGCGACCTGTCGAATGAGCTCGGCAAGCAGATCGACCTGGAGATGCAGGGCGCCGAGACCGAACTCGACCGCCAGGTGCTCGACCTGATCAAGGATCCGCTCACCCACATGGTGCGCAACTCGGCTGACCACGGCCTGGAGTCGCCCGCCGAGCGGCGCGCTGCCGGCAAGCCGGAGCGCGGCCGCATCCGCCTGTCGGCCTACCACGAAGGCGGCCACATCATCGTCCAGATCGCCGACGACGGCCGCGGGCTCAACACCGAACGCATCAAGGCCAAGGCCATCGCGCAGGGGCTCGCCACCGAAGCCGAGATCGACAAGCTCACCGAAGCGCAGATCCACAAGTTCATCTTCGTGCCGGGCTTCTCCACCGCGACCAAGATCACCTCCGTTTCCGGCCGCGGCGTCGGCATGGACGTGGTGCACAACAATATCGACCAGATCGGCGGCACCATCGATGTCAAGTCGGTGGCCGGGGCCGGGCTGATGTTCACCATCAAGATCCCGCTGACGCTGGCGATCGTCGCGGCGCTGATCGTCGAGGCGGGCGGCGAGCGCTTCGCCATCCCGCAGCTCTCCGTGGTCGAGCTGGTGCGCGCGCGCGCCGGGTCCGAGCACCGCATCGAGCGCATCAAGGACACCACGGTGCTGCGGCTGCGCGACAAGCTGCTGCCCTTGGCGCGGCTGAGCGCGCTGCTCGGCGGTGAGCGCTCGGCCGACATCGAAAACGGCTTCATCGTCGTCACCCAGGTCGGCAGCCAGACCTTCGGCATCGTCGTCGACGCCGTGTTCCACACCGAGGAAATCGTAGTGAAGCCGCTGTCGAGCAAGCTTCGCCACATCTCGATGTTCTCCGGCAACACCATTCTGGGCGACGGCGCCGTGATCATGATCATCGACCCGAACGGCGTCGCGCAGGCCTTCGGCGGCACCGTCACGTCGCAGATGACCGCCGCCGACAAGCGCAAAGGCGGCGCGACCGGCGTCGAGGAGGAAAAGACCTCGCTGCTGGTGTTCCGCGCCGGCTCTAGCCAGCTCAAGGCGGTGCCGCTCGCCCTGATCACACGGCTCGAAGAAATCGACGCCCGCAAGATCGAGCTGTCGAACGGCCGCCACATGATCCAATACCGCGGTCAGCTGATGCCATTGGTGACGCCGAGCGAGACGGTGCGCGTGAAAGCCGAAGGCGCCCAGCCGCTGCTGGTGTTCTCCGACGGCAGCCGCTCGATGGCGCTGGTGGTCGACGAAATCGTCGATATTGTCGAGGACCGCCTCGACATCCAGGTCGGCAGCGACAATCCGGGTGTGCTTGGCTCGGCCGTGGTCAAGGGCCAGGCCACCGAGATCGTCGACGTCGGCCACTTCCTGCCGCTCGCTTTCGCCGACTGGTTCCGCCGCAAGGAACAGGCGCAGCAGGCGCGTCCGCGTGCGGTGCTGCTCGTCGACGACTCGCCGTTCTTCCGCAACATGCTGGTGCCGGTGCTGCAGGCCGCCGGCTACGAGGTCACCGCCTGCGCGTCGGGGCAGGACGCGCTGGCGTTGCTCGACGACGGTGCGGTTTTCGACGTCGCCGTCACCGACATCGAGATGCCCGACATGGACGGCTTTGCTTTTGCCGAGGCGCTGCGCGCCAAGCACGCGGCGCTGCCGGTGATCGCGCTGTCGTCGGTCGTCTCGGCCGAGTCCGTCGAGCGCGGCCGGCAGGTCGGCTTCCACGACTTCGTCGCCAAGTTCGACCGCCAGGGGCTGATCGCGGCGCTCAAAGAGCAGACCGAAATCGGCGAGGCGGCGTGAGCAAACCATGATGGAACACGCGTCGCAGAACCTGAAGGAATACGTCACCGCCATGATCGGCGGCCAGCTGTTCGGCTTGGCGATTCTGCGCGTGCAGGACGTGTTCGTTCCGGAGCGGCTGACGCGGGTGCCGCTGGCGCCGCCGGAAGTCGCCGGCGTTCTCAATTTGCGCGGTCGCATTGTGACGCTGATCGACATGCGCCGCTCGCTCGGGCTCGAGGCGGACAAGGTCGAGGGCCAGCCGATGGCGATCGGCGTCGAGCGCGCCGGCGAATCCTACGGGCTGCTGATCGACAGCGTCGGCGAGGTGCTCAAGCTCGACGATGCCACGCGCGAGCCCAATCCGGTCAATCTCGACCCGCGGCTGGCGCGGGTATCGCTCGGCATCCACCGGCTGGAAGGCCAGCTCCTGATGGTGGTGGACGTCGACCGCGTGCTCGCCAGCGGCGGTACGGCGATGGCGGCATGACAGTTTTGCAACGGCTTCGGAGCCAGAACTAGCGAGGGTCTGTGATGAAAACCTGTTTGGTGGTGGATGATTCGAGCGTCATCCGAAAGGTGGCGCGGCGAATTCTGGAAGGGCTCGAATTCGAGATCGTGGAGGCGGAAGACGGCGAGCAGGCGCTCGAAGTCTGCCGGCGCCAGCTTCCCGAAGCGATCCTGCTCGACTGGAACATGCCGAAAATGGACGGCTACGAGTTCCTGCGCTCGCTGCGCAAGCTGCCGGGCGGCGACGGGCCGAAGGTGGTGTTCTGCACGACCGAGAACGACGTTGCCCACATCGCCCGCGCCCTGCACGCCGGCGCCAACGAGTACATCATGAAGCCGTTCGACAAGGAGATCGTCGAAGCCAAGTTCCAGGAGGTCGGCCTGATCTGACCCGCTCGCCGTCCGTTCCGTAGCGTTCAGTCAGTCAGGTCCCTCCGATGAACCTCGCCGTCGCTCCGAAAGCCTCCGCCGCGCTCGGCAAGCGCATCCGCGTGATGATCGTGGACGACGCGGTCGTGGTGCGCGGGCTGTTCTCCCGGTGGGTCGGGGAGGAGCCGGACCTCGAAGTCGTGGCGGCGCTGCGCACCGGCCGCGAGGCAGTCAACCAGGTCGAGCGCGCCGAGCCCGACGTCATCGTGCTCGACGTCGACATGCCGGAGATGGACGGCATCGCCGCGCTGCCGTTGCTGCTCGAGAAGCGCCGCGACGTCGTCATCATCATGGCCTCGACGCTGACCCGGCGTAACGCCGAGATCAGCCTCAAGGCGCTGTCGCTGGGCGCCGCCGACTACATCCCGAAGCCCGAAAGCAACCGCGAAGTCACCGGCTCGCCGACGTTCCGGCGCGAGCTGATCGAGAAAATCCGCACTCTCGGCCTGCGCGCCAAGCGGCTGCGGCTCGGCCGGGTGGCCTCGCCGCCGTTGCAACCGGCGGCCAAGCCCGCGCCGGTCACGCATTCGGGGCTGGCGCTGCGGCCGATGCCGCTGACCGCGCCGCGCGTGCTGCTGATCGGCTGCTCGACCGGCGGCCCGCAGGCGCTTAACGCCATCGTCACCCGGATCGACAGCGTCATCGAACGCGCCCCGGTGCTGGTCACCCAGCACATGCCGCCGACCTTCACCGCGATCCTCGCCGAGCATCTGGCGCGCCTGGCCAAGCGGCCGGTGCAGGAGGCCCAGGACGGCGAGGAGATCAATGCCGGGCAGGTCTATATCGCCCCCGGCGGACGCCACATGAAGGTCGCCCGCCGCGATAACGGCCACGCCGTGATCGCGCTCGACGACGGGCCGCTGATCAATTTCTGCAAGCCCTCGGTCGACCCGCTGTTCGAATCGGCTGCGGCGGTGTGGGGCCACAAGGTCATGGCGCTTGTGCTCACGGGCATGGGCACCGACGGCCTTAACGGCGCCAAGGCGGTGGTCGCAGCCGGCGGCCATGTAATGGCGCAGGACGAGGCGACCTCGGTGGTCTGGGGCATGCCGGGCCAGGTCGCGCAGGCCGGCCTTGCCTCCGCCGTGCTGCCGCTCGACGAGATCGGGCCGCGCCTGGTGCGCCTGTTCGGCGGGGAGCGCGCATGACGCCCGAAGATTTCGCTTATCTGCGCAAGCTCCTGAAGGAGCGCTCCGGCCTCGTACTGGCGGCGGAAAAGCAGTATCTCGCCGAGAGCCGGCTTTTGCCGCTGGCGCGCAAGAACGGCCTGACGACGCTGACCGAACTCGTCGCCAGGCTCAAGCAGCCGGACGCGGCGGTGCTCACTTGCGCCGTGGTCGACGCCATGACCACCAACGAGACATTCTTCTTCCGCGACAAGGTGCCGTTCGAGCATTTCCGCGACGTCATCTTGCCGGCGCTGATTGAAGCGCGCGTGCGCGACAAACGCATCCGCATCTGGTGCACGGCGGCGGCGACCGGCCAGGAGCCTTATTCGCTCGCCATGACGCTCAAGGGCATGGGGGCAGCGCTTGCCGGCTACAAGGTCAGCATCGTCGCGACCGACATCTGCGCCGAGGTGCTCGACAAGGCCAAGGCCGGCATCTACAGCCAGTCCGAGGTGCAGCGCGGCCTGCCGATCCAACTGCTGGTGAAATATTTCAGCCAGGTCGGCGAGCAGTGGCAGATCGCGCCCGAATTGCGCGCCATGGTGCAGTTCCGCACGCTCAATCTGCTCAATGATTTTTCGCCGCTCGGCGTCTTCGACGTCGTGTTCTGCCGCAACGTGCTGATCTATTTCGATGCCGCAACCAAAACCGAGGTCCTCGACCGGCTCGCTAAAGTCACCGCTTCCGATGGTTATCTTGTGCTCGGGGCGGCTGAAACGGTCGTCGGGCTCACCGATCGGTTCAAAATGTTGGCGGACCGGCGCGGGCTTTATGTGCCTAATAACGATCCGCCGCGTTCCTCTGTGTTCGACGGTGCGCGTACCGCGCCGCGGCTAGTCGCGATTCAGGGCGGCAGATAGAGCAGGGGTCACGCGAAACAAAAAGCCCCGGCCGAGTGGCCGGGGCTTTCTGGTTCTGTGAATATCGCCAGGCGT
>DASRGB010000011.1:0-51586 GCA_035651255.1 Pseudolabrys sp. | reverse complement strand
GTGTTGCCGATGGCAATCGCGCCCGCGCCGGTCACGGCGGCGGTATTCGCCAGCACCAGCGCATTGGTGGCGTTCACCGTGTTGCCGGAGCCGACGATCGAAGAACCGGCGGCGCTTGCGGTGCTCGCCACCGTATTGTTGGAGCCGACGACGTTGACGGTGTCGCCCCAGCCGGCCTGATTGGTGCCGTTGATGGTGTTGCCGTCACCGAACACGAAGCTACCTGAGCCGTTCACCGTGTTCGGATCGCCGATGGCGAAGCTGCCCGTCCCATTCACAATCTGCCCGGTGCCGAAGGCGCCGCTGTTCGCCCCGGTCACGCTGTTGTTGAAGCCGACCGCGGCCGAGTTGCCGCTGTTGGCATTGACGCGTGACTGATTGCCGATGGCGATGCTGTTGGCCGAAGTCGAGCTGACGAACGCCGCGTTGCCTGCTCCCGTGGTGCTGTTGCCGCCAATGGCGATCGAGTTGGCGGCGAGCGCCTGCGCTTGCGAGCCGAAGGCGCTGCTGTAGCTGCCGGTCGCTACCGAACGCGCCCCCAGCGCGGTGTTGGCGACGCCCGCACCATTTGCATTTGACAAGAGGCCGATGGCGACATTGTTGCCGGAGTCGCCGCTGGCATTAGCTGCAGTGCCGGTCGCTATATTGTGGGCGGAGTCGCCGCTGGCGTCGGATTCTGATCCGGTGGCGATGTTGCCGCTGCTGTTGCCGCTCGCGTCAGCAAATTCGCCGGTTGCAATATTACCGCTGCTACTGCCGCTGGCGTTGGCCGACCATCCGACTGCGACCGAAACGCTGTTGCCCGAGGCATTGGCGGAGTTGCCGATTGCAACATTGAAGCTCATGCCGTTACCGGCGTTGCTGGCGTCGGCGTTGGCGCCGATGGCCGTATTGCTGCCGCCGACCGCACTACTCGCATTGGCGCCGCTGCCGAAGGCGCTGTTGGTGCTCGATCCGCTTGCGCCGGCGTTGCTGGCGTCGGCATTGGCGCCGATGGCCGTATTGCCGCCGCCGATCACACTACTCGCATTAGCGCCGCTGCCGAAGGCGCTGTTGGTGCTCGATGATCCGCTTGCGTTGGCGCCGCTGCCGACCGCGGTGGCATTATTGCCCGCGCTGCTGCCGCTGCCGATGGCGACGGCGTTGTCGCCTGTGACCGACACCGAGTTGCCGATGGCGAAGCTGCCCGCGCCGGTCACCGTGGCGCCGCTGCCGAAGGCGCCGCTGTTGGCGCCGGTCACGCTGTTGTTGAAGCCGACGGCGGTCGAGTTCCCGCTATTGGCATTGATGCGGCTGCGATCGCCGATGGCGACGCCGTTGGCCGAGGTGGCGTCGACGAAGGCGGCGTTGCCCGCCCCGCCCGCCGCGTTGCCGCCGATGGCGATCGAGTTGGCGGCGAGCGCCTCCGCTTCCGCGCCGATGGCGCTGCTGTAGCTGCCGGTCGCCACTGCGCTCGCGCCCACGGCCGTATTGGCGACGCCTGCGCCGCTGGCGTTGCTTAAGAAACCAATGGCAGTATTGAAGCTGGAATCACCGCTGGCGTTCGACCTCGTGCCGAACGCGCTGTTTTGGGCCCCTGTTCCGCTGGCGTTGCTCGACTCGCCTGTGGCAGTATTGTGGCTCCCTGCGCCGCTGGCGTTGGCGGCGTTTCCACAGGCGGTGTTGGCGGAACTGCCGCCGTCGGACCCCGCTGGATTCGAGCCGGCGCCTCCGTTGCTACACTCAACCGCGCGCGCCCCCGTGGGGAGAAGCAGGGCTGCCCCAAGCAGGGCCAGCACACCGGCAAGCCGGCCGAGCCGACGCGACGGTCGGCCACCGCATTCCGCCGTGTAAGCAACCATGCACACCTCCCGTCCCCGGTGGAGGCGGCAATACCCGCGGACGTCCGGCCCCCACGATTGTCGAGCCAAGGGGACGACCTTACCCAACATGCAAGTCATGGTAATTACTCAGGAATCCCAAAACTTGCGCGGGTGTCCCAAATTCGGGAAAATTCCCGCCTTGGCTCGAAATTTTGCGCGCCATGACGACATCGCAACCGATTCCGTTCGTCCGCCTGCGCACCGCCGACCTGCCGCCGGCCGAGCGCGCCGAGCTGTGGCGCCACACCATGGCGGTCACCCACGACGTGGCGCCGCTCGATAACGCCGATCCCGGCGCGTTCGCCGCCGACAGCAGCGCCTGGAATCTCGGCCCCATGCTGGTCATGCCGAGCGCCATCAGCGCGCAGCGCATCCTGCGCAGCGCGCGGCGGGCGCGCGCCGACCAGATCGATCACTACGCGGTCTATCTGATGCGCCGCGGCCGGCTGCGCGCCCATGCCGGCGACGCCACCATCCGCGCCGAGGCCGGCGAGCCCTATGTGCTCGACCTCGCGCGCCCGATCGACGCGCTGGTGAGCGACACCGACAGCGTCACCGTGATGCTGCCGCGCGACTTCCTCGACGAGGCGCTCGGCCCCGCCGACCTGCACGGCCGCGTGCTCGCGGGCGGCTTCGGCCGCCTGCTCGGCGACTATCTCTCCGCCCTGGCCGACCGCCTGCCCGAGCTGACGCAGGCGGAAGCGCCTTACGTCGCGCGCGGCACGCGCGACCTGATCGCCGCCTGCCTGGCGCCGAGCCGCGAGCGCGCCACACAAGCGCAGCCGCAGTTCGAGCTGACGCTGATGCTGCAGGCCAAGCGCCACATCGACCGGCATTTGCAGACGCGCGACCTGTCCGCCGACGAGCTCTGCACGGTGCTCGGCATTTCGCGCTCGAGCCTGTACCGGCTGTTCGCGCGCCACGGCGGCGTCGCCGCCTACATCCGGGGTCGCCGGCTCGACCGCATTCGCGCCCGGCTCGCCGACCCGACGGAGCGCCGCAAACTGTCGGACATCGCGCAGGCCTACGGCTTTTCCAGCGAGGCGCATTTCAGCGCCGCCTTCCGCCGCCGCTTCGGCATGAGCCCGCGCGAGGCGCGCGACGAAAGCGCGGGCCTCTGGAGCGGCGCGCCGCCCGACGGCGAAAGCGTGAGCGAGTATCACGACTGGATGCGCGCGCTCGCCGATTGACCGCCCGGACTTGTCCCGGCCAGCGGCCTCTAGCAAGATGACCGCAACACAGGTGCGCGCGAACGACGCGGGCACGGCGACAGTGTGGGGAGGCGCGTATGGCGGTGCTGCACGAGCGCACGGAAGTCCGCGACGGCATGCGGATCAATTGGAACGTGCCGATCACCATGGACGACGGCCTGGTGCTGCGCGCCGACGTCTTTCGCCCGGTGAAAGACGGCCGCTATCCCGTCATCCTCACCTACGGCCCCTACGCCAAGAACCTCGCCTTCCAGGACGGCTATCCGAGCGCCTGGCAGCGCATGGCCGACAAGCACCCGGACGTCACCGCCGGCTCGTCCAACAAATATCAGAACTGGGAAGTCGTCGACCCGGAGAAATGGGTGCCGCACGACTATGTCTGCGTCCGCGTCGACTCCCGCGGCGCCGGCTGTTCGCCCGGCTTCATCGATCACTTCTCGCCGCGCGAGACCAAGGATTTCTATAACTGCATCGAGTGGGCGGGCGTGCAGCCCTGGTCGAACGGCAAGGTCGGCCTCAACGGCATCTCCTATTACGGCATGAACCAGTGGCACGTCGCCTCGCTGCAACCGCCGCATCTGGCCGCCATGTGCGTGTGGGAGGGCTCGGCCGACTGGTACCGCGACATGACGCACCACGGCGGCATTCTCTCGACCTTCTGGGAGAACTGGTACGACATGCAGGTCAAGACCGTGCAATACGGCGTCGGCGAAAAGGGCGGGCGCAGCCGCATTCACGGCGAGCTGGTGTGCGGGCCGGAGACGCTCTCCGAGGAGCAGCTCGCCAAGAACCGCGCCGATTTCGGCGGGCAAATCCTCGCGCACCCGATGGACGACCAGTATCACCGCGACCGCTCGCCGGTGTGGGACAAGATCACGACGCCGCTGTTCTCCGCCGCCAACTGGGGCGGCCAGGGCCTGCATCCGCGCGGCAATTTCGAGGGCTTCGTGCGCGCCGCCTCCAAGCAGAAATGGCTCGAGGCCCACGGCATCGAGCACTGGACGCATTTCTATACCGATTACGGCCGCGAGCAGCAGCTCAAGTTCTTCGACTACTTCCTGCACGGCAAGGATAGCGGCTGGAGCAAGCAGCCGAAGGTCTATCTGCAAATTCGCCATCCGGGCGAGAAATTCGTCGGCCGCGCCGAGAACGAATGGCCGCTCAAGCGCACGCAATGGACCAAGTACTATCTCGACCCGTCGAGCATGGCGCTGGCGACCAAGAAGCCCTCCGGCAACGCCAAGCTCAGCTTCGCCGCCATGGGCGAAGGCCTGACCTTCCTGACGCCGCCGCTGGCGCAGGACACCGAGATCACCGGCCCGTCGGCGCTCAAGCTGTTCGCCTCGTCCTCGACCAGCGACGCCGATTTCTTCATCGTGCTGCGCGTCTTCACCGGCGACCTCAAGGAAATCGTGTTCCAGGGCGCCATCGACCCGCACACCCCGGTGGCGCAGGGCTGGCTGCGCGCCTCGCACCGCAAGCTCGACAAGACGCTGTCGCTGCCGTACCGGCCCTACCATAGCCACGACGAGAAACAGCCGCTGAAGAAAGGCCAGGTCGTGGAACTCGACATCGAGATCTGGCCGACCTGCGTCGTGGTGCCCGCGGGCTATCGCATCGGCGTGTCGGTGCGCGGCAAGGATTATGAATACGGCGGGGCCAGCGGCGGCAAGCTGTCGAACTTCAAGAACGAACTGACCGGCTGCGGTCCGTTCCTGCACAACCATCCGAAGGATCGCCCGCCCGCGATCTTCAACGGCACCACCACCCTGCATTTCAGCCGCGCCAAGATGCCGTTCGTCCTGCTGCCCATCATCCCGCCGAAAAAACAGGCACCGCGCCGCAAGTGAGGCGGCGGCCCGCCCACAACTGCAACGCGCGGCTGCCGTCATTTTGGGTGTTCTTTTGCCGCGGTCCTAAGGTAAGCTAACGGCAACCTTCCGCGACGACGCCAAGAAGACGACGCCAAGACGACGCCAAGAAGAAGGTCAGAGGGGGAATGAACACACAGTTCTGGGTGATCCAGGCCTTCAACGGCGTCTCGTATGGGGCGCTGCTGTTTCTCGTCGGCAGCGGGCTGTCGCTCATCTTCGGCGTCATGCGCATCGTCAACCTGTCGCACGGCGCCTATTTCCTGTGGGGCGGCTACATCGCATTGTCGGTGATCGCGCTGACCGGCTCGTGGGCCTTGTCGCTGCCGGCGGCAGCCCTTGCCGTCGCCGCGATCGGCATCGCCATGGAACGGCTGTTCCTGCGCTCCGAGGGCTTCGAATTCCTGCGCAATGCCGTCATCGCCGCCAGCATCGGCATCCTGGTCGCGCTCGCCGTGGCGGCGCACTGGGGCAGCTTTCTCGGCGTCGGCAGCGGCCTGCAAATGGCGCTGATCACCGCCGTCGCCGGCGTCGCCATCTATTTCCTGTTCAATCGCATCTCGGTGGTGCCGATCGAGAACGACGTGCTGCGGCAGGTGCTGCTCACCGTCGGCTTTGCCTTCCTGTTCCAGCAGGGCGCGCTCGACATCTGGGGCGGCAACAACATGGACATCACGCCGGCGGCCGAGCTCGGCACCAGCGTCGTGGTCGGCGGCGTTTACTTCCCGCTGTACCGCGTCTTCATGATCGGCATGGCGATCGCCATCGGCATCGCGCTGTGGCTGGCGATGGAAAAGACCCGCATGGGCGCGGCGGTGCGCGCCACCGTCGACGACGCGCAGATGGCGCGCGGCGTCGGCATCGACACCAACCGCATCTCGATGTTCATCTTCGCGCTCGGCGCCTTCCTCGCCGCGCTCGGCGGCGTCATCGGCGGCGCCTTTCTCGGCATCTATCCCGGTCTCGATTTCGAGATGCTGCCGCTGGCCTTCGCCGTCGTCATCATCGGCGGCATGGGCAGCCTCGGCGGCGCCGCCATCGGCGCGCTCGCCGTCGGCCTCGCCGACAATTTCGGCAAGGCGCTGTTTCCGGAAGTCTCGTATTTCACGCTTTACGCGCCGATGGTCTTGATCCTCGCGGTCAAGCCGACCGGTCTGTTCGGCCGGGAGTGAGGCGCGCACGATGCTCAAACAGCAAGTCAAGGTCATCGCCGTCGCCGCCGTACTGGCGGCGGTCCTCTACATCGTGCCGCACTCGGGATCCTTCGTGATCCTGCTCACCACCCGCGCCATGGTGTTCGCCATCCTGGCCATGAGCGTCGACCTGCTGCTCGGCTATACCGGGCTGTCGTCGATGGGCCAGGCCGCCTATTTCGGCGTCGGCGCCTACCTCACCGCGATCCTGGCCACCAAACTGCATTTCGGCCTCGGCATGGACTTCTGGCTGGTGGTCGTGCTGGGCATCCTGATCGGGGCGGCGCTGGCGGCGCTGTTCGGCCTGTTCGCCATTCGCGCCAGCGGCGTCTACTTCCTGATGATCACGCTGGCGCTCGGCCAGTGCGTGTGGGGCCTCGCCTACCGCTGGAATTCGCTGACCGGCGGCGACAACGGCATCAACATCAATGCGCGGCCGAATTTCGGCATCGACCTCGGCAACGAGACGACGTTCTTCTATCTCGTCTTCGCCTTCTTCATCGGCTCGATGGCGCTGATGTACCTGCTGGTGCGCTCGCCGTTCGGGTGCAGTCTCGCCGGCATCCGCGAGCGCGAATTGCGCATGCAGATCCTCGGCTACAATACCTGGCTGCACAAATACATCATCTTCATCATCGCCGGCGGCTTCGGCGGCCTGTCGGGCGTGCTGTGGGCGCACACCAACGGCCACGTCAGCCCGGAGACGCTCGTTCTCACCACCTCGGTGGACGCGCTGCTGATGGTGGTGCTGGGCGGCGCCGGCACGCTGATCGGCGCCTGCTTCGGCGCCGCGATCGTGTTCGGCCTGCGCGAGTTTCTCTCGACGCTGGTGCCGTGGTGGCAATATGTGCTGGGCGCGGTCTACGTGCTAACCATCCTCTACCTGCCGATGGGCTTGATGGGCATTCCCGAGCGCGTGCGGCAGAATTGGCAATCGCAACGAAAAAAAGAAGGTCCGACGAACCTCGCACCCAAAGAACTGGCATCCGAGCCGTCCTGAGTTCCAGGACGGCCGCATTCGAATAAGGGAGGACGACATGGTAAAGACGTTACGTCATCGGGTTACGCCGATGCTGCTCGGCGCGGGTCTGCTCGCGCTCGGCACGAGCTCCGCGCCCGCGGAAGAACTGCGCATCGGCTACATCGCGCCGGTCACCGGCATCTTCGCCCAGGTCGGCAAGGACATGGTCGACGGCTTCCAGCTCTATCTGGCCGAGCACAACAACAAGCTCGGCGGCATGGACGTGAAGTTCATCGTCGAGGACGACCAGGGCAAGCCGGACGCCGGCGTCACCAAGGCCCGCAAGCTGATCCTGCAGGACAAGGTGCACATGTTCATCGGCGGCCTGCTGGCCTCGACCGGCTACGCGCTGGCGCCGGTCAGCACCTCCGAAAAGACATTGTACATCTCGTCGGTGTCCTCGGCCGACGACCTGACGCAGCGCCAGCTCAGCAAGTATCCGTATTTCATGCGCACGAGCTGGACCTCGTCGCTGCCGCATCATCCGCTCGGCCAGTGGGCCTGCGACCAGGGCTACAAGAAGGTCATCACCATCGCCGCCGACTATGCCTTCGGTTACGAGACGGTCGGCGGCTTCCAGGCCGCCTTCGAGGCCTGCGGCGGCAAGGTGATCCAGAAGATCTGGCCGCCGCTCGGCACCAAGGACTTCGGGCCCTACATTCCGACCTTCAAGGCCGACGCCGACGCCATCTTCACGACCATGGTCGGCCCGATGGCCTTGCAGTTCCCCAAGCAGCTGCGCTCGGCCGGCGTCAAGAAGCCGATCCTCGGCAGCGGCGTGAGCTACGACGAGTTCGTGCTGCCGTTCATGGGCGACGAAGTCATCGGCGACGTTTCGGCGCTGCACTACAGCGCGGCCATCGACACGCCGGCCAACCAGACCTTCGTCAAGGCCTACCGCGCCAAGTTCGGCAAGGTCCCGGGCTATTACTCGGAGAACAACTACACCACCGCCATGTGGCTCGACCAAGCGATCGCCAAGGCCGGCGGCAAGTATCCGGGGCCCGAGGAGTTCATCAAGATCATGGCGAGCATCAAGCTCGATGCGCCGCGCGGTCCCGTCGAGCTCGACGACATGCGTAACCCGATCGAGAACGTCTACATCAAGAAGGTCGAGAAGAAGAAGATGTTCGGCTACGACAAGGACGAGCTCTGGAACACCGTGATCAAGACCTACCCGAAGGTGAGCCAGTTCTGGACCGAGGGTAAGGACAAGTTCCTCGCCCATCCGGTCTATGACCGCGACTATCCGCCCTGCAAATACTGCGAATAGGCACTCGGCGCCGGGGCCGGACACGGCCCCGGCGTTGCCTCCAAGGGACTCGACGTGAACGGCAACAGCAACGGCGGCATTCCGGCGCTCGAACTCCGGAACGTCTGCAAGAGCTTCGGCGGGTTGCAGGCGACCCGCGAGGTCACGTTCCGCATCATGCCCGGCGATCGCAAGGCGATCATCGGGCCGAACGGCGCCGGCAAGACCACGTTGTTCAACCTGATCACCGGCATCTATCCGGTGACGTCGGGCGAGGTGCTGCTGTTCGGACAGGACGTCACCAAATGGCCGAGCCACCGCCGCACCGCGCTCGGCATGGCGCGCACGTTTCAGGTGACCAGCCTGTTTCCGAAGCTGACCGTTCTCGACAACGTGCTGCTGGCGATCAAGGGCCTGCGGCCGTCGAAATTCGTGATGTGGCGCTTCCTGTCGTCCTACAAGGACGTCTACGACAAGGCCTACGGTCTGCTCGACAGCGTCGGCTTCCTCGATCGCAAGGACGTCGAGGTGCGCAACCTGTCGCACGGCGAACAGCGCCAGTTGGAGATCGTGCTCGGCCTCGCCAGCGACCCGAAAATCCTGCTGCTCGACGAGCCGGCCGCCGGCCTGTCATCGGGTGAATCCACCGAGATGGCCAAGTTCCTGATGAAGCTCGATCCCAATCTCGCGATCCTGCTGATCGAGCACGACATGGACGTCGTGTTCGACGTGGCTTCGCAGATTTCGGTGCTGCACTTCGGCGAAATCCTCGAAACCGGCACGCCCAAGCAGATCCACGACAGCAAGCGCGTGCAGGAAATCTACCTGGGCACGGGCTAGACCATGGCGGCGATTCTCGAAGTCCAGGACATCCACACCTATTACGGCGACGCCTACGTCTTGCAGGGCCTGTCGCTCGCGCTCGAGCAGGGCCAGATCCTCGGCCTCTTGGGCCGCAACGGCGTCGGCAAGACCACGCTGGTGAATTCGATCGTCGGCTTCAACCCGCCGCGCCGCGGCAAGATCATATTCAAAGGCGACGAGATCACGCACAAGGCGTCCTTCGAGACCGTGCGCGGCGGCATGGGCCTGGTGCCGCAGGGCCGCCGCGTGTTTCCCACCCTCGCGGTCGAAGAAAACCTGCTGGTCGCCGAGCGCAATCCGGACCGGCACAACTGGGGCCTCAGCCGCGTCTACGAGCTGTTCCCGCGCCTGCACGAGCGCCGCACCCAGCGCGCCAAGACGCTGTCCGGCGGCGAGCAGCAGATGCTGGCCATCGGCCGCGCGCTGATGACCAACCCGGACTGCCTGATCATGGACGAGCCCTCGGAGGGCCTGGCGCCGATCATCATCCAGGGCCTGTGGGAAGCGATCGGCAAGCTGAAAGAACAGGGCCTGTCGATCCTCTTGGTCGAGCAGAACGCCAACCTCGCGCTCAAGCTCGTCGATTACGTGCACGTGATGAGCAAGGGCCAGGTGGTCTATTCGGCCAAGCCCGAAGAGCTCCAGGCCAACGACGAGATCAAGTCGAACTATCTCGGCATCTAGCCGCGCGAAAGCCGCCTAGCGCGGCGTGTCGCCGGCCAGCGTCACGCGGTGCATCACCCGCCTGAAGCCGTGATAGTCGTTGACCGGATTGTGCAGCGTGCAGCGATTGTCCCAGAACGCCAGCGAGCCGACGCGCCAGCCGAAGCGGCAGGTGAACTCGGGCCTGGTCTGGTGCTCGAACAGGAAATTCAGCAGCGGCGCGCTCTCCTCGACCGTCATGTCCTTGAAGCGCACGGTGTGCCCGATATTGACGTAGAGCGCCTTGCGCCCGGTCTCCGGGTGCGTGCGCACCACCGGGTGCTCGCTGATGTATTCCTTCTTGGCTTCCGCCTTGCCGCCGTCGCGGATGCGGTCCTCGCGCGTGCGCGTGACGTCGGCCTTGGCCGAATGGTTGACGGCGATCAGGCCGTCGAGCATGCGCTTCATGCCGTCCGACAGCGTCTCGTAGGCGAGGTAGGTGTTGGCAAACAGCGTGTCGCCGCCGTAGGGCGGCACCTCGCGGGCGATCAGCATGGTGCCCATCGGCGGCTGGTCGAGATAGGCGGTGTCGGTGTGCCAGATGCCGCCGAAGTTCTTGGTCTCGTGCTCGAGCTTCACCACCGGGATGATCTCGGGGAAGCCCTCGATGCCCTTGATGAAAGGATATTCCACCACCTCGCCGAAACGCCTGGCGAAAGCCAGGAATTTGGCCGGCGGCAAATCCTGGTCGCGGAAGAAGACGACGTTGTGCTCGAGCCAGACCTGGCGGATTTCGCCGATGACGTTGTCGCCCGGGTCGGCGGCGAGGTCGATGCCGAGGATCTCGGCACCTAGCGCGCCTGAGAGGCGCCTCACTTCAAAGCCGTTGCGCGCCATGACTCTACCTGCGGCTGTCCGCGCTGTTGACAAGCTTAGCATAGGCCTTCTCGGTGCGACCACCGGGGACGAATGTGCCGCGCACAAACCGGGCTTTACATCATGGAATACATTGGCGGATGATGGGTTGATGCTTCCGCCGGGGTGGGCGCGGCGGATCGTTTTGTTTTCATGCCGATAAGGCCGCATCCGGCCGACGAAAATGGCCGGCAAGGCCATCAAAACAGCAAAGCCCGACCGGGCTGGATAGAGGGAGGACTTCGATGTCTCGCAAGCTGACCCGCCGTAGATTCATGGCCACGACCGCGGCCGGCGCCGCCGCGGTCACGTTCAAATTTCCCGCGCCCGCCATCGCGCAGGCGGCGCCCTTCAAGCTCGGCCTGCTCACCGTCAAGACCGGCCCGCTGGCGCAGGGCGGCATCCAGATGGAACAGGGCGTGCAGGCGTTCCTGAAGGAGAACAACAACACCCTCGGCGGCCGCAAGGTCGAATTCTTCTCCGCCGATACCGGCGGCAATCCGGCCGGCGCCAAGACCAAGGCGCAGGAACTGGTCGAGCGCGACAAGGTCGACGTCATCCTCGGCCCGCTCGCCGCCTTCGAGCTGCTGGCGATCACCGACTACATCGCCCAGGCCAAGACGCCGCTGATGAGCCTGGCGGCGGCCGAAGACGTCACCCAGCGCCGCCCCAATCCCTATTTCCTGCGCGCCTCCGCCTGCTCCTCGCAGGCGATGCATCCGATGGCCGACTACGCCGCCAAGGAAATGAAGCTGAAGCGCATGATCACCATCTCGGAGGAGTTCGCCTTCGGCTACGAGCAGATGGGCGGCTTCCAGCAGACCTTCGAGGAGAACGGCGGCAAGATCCTCAAGAAGCTGTGGCCGCCGATCGTCACCCCCGACTACACGCCCTATCTCGCGCAGATCTCCGACTGCGACGGCGTCTGCCAGGGCTTTGCCGGCTCCAACCCGCTGCGCTTCATGAAGCAATATGCCGCCGCGGGACTGAAGTTCCCGGTAGTGACCGGCGAAACCGGCGGCGACGACGCGCTGCTGCATTCGTTCGGCGACGAGGCGATCGGCCTCGTGAGCTGCTGCCCCTACACCGCCGACCTGCAGAATGAATCCAACAAGCGCTTCCTCGCCACCATGGAGAAGGAGTTCAAGGTATTGCCCGGCTTCTACGCCGCCGGTCTCTACGTGAACTGCCAGGTGGTGGACGCCGGATTGAAGAAGACCGGCGGCAAGTCCGACGACAAGGAAAAACTGATGGCCGCGCTCAAATCGGTGTCGCTCACCGAGACGCCGCGCGGAGCGATCAAGTTCGACCACCTCGGCAACGTGATCGGCGACTTCTATATCCGCCGCCTGGAAAAGGCCGGCGGCAAGCTGATCAACAAGACGGTCAAGACCTACCACAACGTCAGCCAGTTCTGGACCTACGACGAGAAGAAGTTCCTCCAGCAACCGGTCTACTCGCGCGACTTCCCGCCGCTCAAATCGTAACCCCATGCCGTCGGCGCGGGCGCCCTCGCGGCGCCCGCGTCTTGCGGGCAACACAAGCGCGGGAACTCTGCCGTCATGACTTTTTGGCTGGTGCTGACAGTCAACAGCATCACGTTCGGCGGGCTATTGTTCCTGCTGTCGGCCGGCTTTTCCCTGATCTTCGGGCTGATGCGCATCCCCAACCTGACGCACGGCTCGCTGTTCATGCTGGGCGCCTATGTCGGGGCGACGTTCGCCGGCGGGCTCATCGGCCTGCAGCTGAATTTCTGGCTGGCCGCGGTCGTGGCGACGCTGACGGTCGCGGCCTTCGGCGCGGCAACGGAGCGGCTGCTGCTGCGCCGCCTGCCCGGCAACCAGCTGGCGCAGGTGCTGGTGACGCTCGGCATCTCGTTCATGATCGCCGACTTCTGCCTGATGCTGTGGGGCGGCGATCCGGTCAACGTGCTCACGCCCGAGGGCTTCGCCGGCTTCGTGCGGGCGGGTCCGGCGGCGTTCCCGACCTACCGGCTGGCCATCATCGTCATCGCGGTGATCTTCGCCGCCGGGCTGTGGTTCCTGCTCGACCGCACCCGGCTCGGCGCCATGATCCGCGCCGGCGTCGACGACCCCGACATGGCGCGGGTGGTCGGCATCCGCGTCTCCAAGCTGTTCACGATCGTGTTCGCCCTGGGTGCCGGTCTGGCCGCTTTTGCCGGCATTGTCGGCGCCCCCATGCTGTCCGTTTATCCCGGCCTCGACCAGGACATGCTGCCGCTGGCGCTGGTGGTGGTCATCCTCGGCGGCACCGGCAGCCTGCTCGGCTCGTTCGTCGGCAGCATCCTGATCGGCTTTATCTACAATTTCGGCCAGGCGCTGCTGCCTGAGCTTGCTTATTTCGTGCTGTTCCTGCCGATGCTGCTGGTGCTGATCCTGCGGCCGCAGGGCCTGTTCGGCCGGATCATCGCATGAACGCGCGCTTCGCCGCACTGACCGTCGCGCTGGCCGCCCTGGCGACGCTGCCGTTCTGGATGATCGGCGTCTACTATCTCAACGTGTCGAGCCAGATCCTGTTCTACGCGATCTTCGCGCTCGGACTGAACGTGCTGGTCGGCTACGCCGGCCTGGTATCGCTCGGCCACGCCGGCTTGTTCGGCATCGTCGCCTATGCGCTCGGCTTTCTGCTGAGCGACGGCTGGGGGCATCCCGCGGCGATCGCCATGGCCATGGCGATCGGGCTTGCCGGCACGGCGGTCTTCGCCGCGCTGTCGCTGCGCGCGACCGGCATCGGCTTCATCATGATCACGCTGGCCATCGGCGAAATCCTCTGGGGCCTCGCCTATCGCTGGATCAGCTTCACCGGCGGCGACAACGGCATCAGCCTGCACTCGCGCCCGGCGCCGTTCGGCTATTCGATGGCCTCGCCCTACACGTTCTATTACACGACGCTCATCATGTTCCTGCTGACCGTGGTCGCGATGGCCATCTTCGTGCGCTCGCCGTTCGGCGCGGCGCTGCGCGGCACGCGCGACCAGCCGCGGCGCATGACCGCGCTCGGCTATCACGTCTGGGCGATCCGCTTCTGGGCCTGCATGTTCTCCGGTCTCTTGACCTGCGTCGCCGGCATTCTGTTCGTCTACTACACGCAGTTCATCAGCCCGCAGACGGTCGCGCTGACTTCGTCCGCCGAGGTGCTGCTGATGGTGATTTCGGGCGGGCCGGCGACGCTGCTCGGCCCGATCGTCGGCGCCGGGCTCGTCGTGCTGGTCAAGACCGTGGTCAGCGGCTTCATCGAGCGCTGGAACTTCCTGCTCGGCGCCATCTTCGTCGCCATCGTCATCCTGATGCCGGAGGGCCTGGTGCCCGGCACGCTGCGGCTGTGGCGCCTGTTCTGGCGCAAGCAGCGCGGCGCCAGGACGGAGGCGCAACCATGAGCGCGCTCACCGTCACCGCTTTGTCCAAGGCCTTCGGCGGGCTGCATGTGACGCGCGGCGTCCACCTCGACGTGCAGCCCGGCGAGCGGCGGCTGATCATCGGCCCGAACGGCGCCGGCAAGACCACCTTGTTCAATTTGATCACCGGCGAATTGACGCCGGACTCGGGCACCGTCGCGCTGTTCGGCCGGGACATCACCCGCATCCCCAGCCGCCGCCGTCCGCACCTCGGCATGGCGCGCACCTACCAGATCATCACGTTGTTCCCGCACGACACCATCATCCAGAACGTGTCGCTCGCTTTGCTCGGCCTGTCGCCGCTGCGCTGGAACCCGTTGATCGACATGACCCGCCAGGGCCATATCGTCGAGCGCGCCGGCGAGGCCCTGGCGCGGGTCGGCCTCGGCCACATCGCCGACCGGCCGCTGGCGCAGACTTCCTACGGCGAGCGCCGGCGCGTCGAGATCGCCATGGCGCTGGCGCAAAGCCCGAAAGTGCTGCTGCTCGACGAGCCCTTTGCCGGCCTGTCGATCGACGAACGGCGCGACGTCCACCAACTGCTGATGAGCATTCCGCGCGACGTCACCATGGTGATGATCGAGCACAACATGGACGTGGCGCTGGAATTTGCCGAACGCATCACGCTCCTGCATTTCGGCGAGGTGATCGTCGAGGGCACGCGCGCCGAGGTGGTGGCCGATCCGCGCACCCGGGAGGTCTATCTTGGCCACTAGCGCGCTCAGCCTGTCGCACATCGACGCCTATTACGGCGACAGCCACGTGCTGGCCGACGTCTCGTTCGAGCTCAGCGAGGCCTGCATGCTCGGCCTGCTCGGCCGTAACGGCGCCGGCAAGTCGACCTGCATGAACGTCACCATGGGCCTCTTGCCGCCGCGCCGCGGCAAGGTCACCGTGTTCGGCACCGACGTCACCGGCCTGTCGCCCGAGATGATCGCGGAGCGCGGCGTGGCGCTGGTGCCGCAGGGCCGCCGCATCTTCAAGAGCCTGACGGTGCGCGAAAACCTGATGGTGGCGGCGCGCAAGCCCGACGCCGGCAGCAAGCACGCGCCGTGGACCGACGACACGGTGTTCGCGATGTTTCCGCGCCTCAACGAGCGGCGCAATCAGATCGCCGCGCATCTGTCCGGCGGCGAGCAGCAGATGCTGGCGATCGGCCGCGCGCTGATGGGCAACCCGCGCGTGCTGCTGATGGACGAGCCGTCCGAAGGCCTGGCGCCGCAGATCGTGGCCGAGGTGATGGCCACCATCCGCAAGCTCAAGCAAAGCGGGTTGTCGATCGTGCTGGTGGAGCAGAACCCCAAGCTGGTGTTCGACGTCGCCGACGACATCGTCATCCTCAACACCGGCCGCGTCGCCGTGGTGTCGACGCCGGCGGAGTTGAGCAAGGAAGGCGTCGACCTGCACCAGCATCTCGGCGTCTTCTGATTACCCTCACCTGAAAGGCAAGCGACATGGCGAATGTCTGGAACAAGTATGCGAACACGGCCGCGCGCAAGCACGGCAAACCGGGGCGCGAGGTCAGGCCGAAGAGCCTGACCCTCGATATGCACGCCCATGTCGCGGTGCCGCGCGTCGCCGAGATCGTGACCCCGCACCTCAAGCAGGCGACCGACCCGCTGGTCGCCGCCTCGACGCCGGACACGCAGGCGCTGATGGCCAAGCAGGCGGCCGACATCAAGACGCGCATCGCCACCACCGACGAACGCTTCGCCGTCATGGACGAGATGGGCGTCGACATGCAGCTCATCTGCCCGGCGCCGCCGCAAATCTATTACTACCTGCCGCTCGAGGTCGGCGTCGCCGCCGCCCGCGCGCTCAACGATGGCATCGCCGACTATGTCGGCAAGCACAAGGATCGGCTGGTGCCGCTCGGCGGCGTGCCGATGCAGGACGGCAACGAGGCGGCCAAGGAACTCGAACGCTGTATGAAGACGCTCAAGTTCAAGGGCGTCGAGATTCTCACCAACGTCAACGGCAAGGAGCTGTCCGATCCCGCCTTTGCGCCGTTCTGGAAGAAGGCCGAGGAGCTCGACGCGCTGGTCTTGATCCACCCGACCGGCTTCACCCAGCCGCAGCGCTTCGCGCGGTTCTACTTCAACAACGTCATCGGCAATCCGCTCGACACCACGATGGCGCTGCACTACCTGATCTTCGACGGCGTGTTCGAACGTCATCCCCGGCTGCGCGTGCTGTCCGTGCATGGCGGCGGCTTCCTCGGCGCCTATTCGGGCCGCATCGACCATGCCTGGGGCGCGCGCTCGGATGCGCACGGCGACCTGCCGCAGCCGCCGACCACCTATCTGCGGCGCAACGTCTATTTCGACACCGTGGTGTTTACGCCGCACCAGCTCGAGGCGCTGGTGAAGACCTACGGCGCCGACCGCATCGTGCTCGGCACCGACTATCCCTTCGACATGCTGGAGTACGACCCGATCGGTCATGTCGCGTCGGTCGACAGTTTCGACGATGCCACCCGCGCGGCGCTGTGCGGCGGCAACGCCAAGCGGTTGTTGGGGCTTTAGCAGGCGTCATTCCGCGGCGCCGCGCAGCGGCGAACCCGTGACGGGTCAGGCGTACAAAAAATCCAGCACCGCGGTTTCGACGATCACCGCCTCGTCGGTCGAGTGCCGGCCGGCGCGGGCCTGCTCTTCCTGGGTGCGCGTCGCCTGCAGGAAGGCGCCAAGATGGCGCGCCCGCTCGATGATGCGGAAATTCTCGGATAGCCGCGCCGCCTCGAAGCGCTTGAGCGCCTGCGCCACATCGCCCTCGGCGGCGAGCGCCTCGGCGAGCGCGGCCGCGTCGTCCGCCGCCTTGGACACGCCCGCCGCCACATGCGGCCGGGCGACGAACGCGGCGTCGCCGACAATGGCGACGCGGCCGAACGCCATCTGCGGCGATTCCAAATCGTAGATCGGCTGCAGGATAGGCTCCTCCATCAGGCGCGCCACCTGACGGAGCTGCGGTCCCAGCAAGCGTTCGGCGTCGGCGCGCATTTCGGCGATCACCTCACGGCGGATCAGCGGCGGCGGGATCGAGATGGCGTGGGTCACGCCGCGGTCGTCGGTGAGCAGCCATTTCAATTTGGTGTTTTCGTCGGCCGGCCGGTACCAGACGACGTTGTAGCGGCGGTGGCCCGGGCGCAGATCGTTGTCGGGCCCGGCCACCGGATAGCCGAGGAATTGCTCGCCCGGCGGCAGCGCGAAGGTCATGAATGCGAACAGGTCGCGGTGCACGTCAGGCGGGAACGCGCTCTCGGCGATCAGCGCGCGCCAGGCGCTGTAGCCCGCGTATAGCGGCAACACAGCGGGCGCGGCCTGCTGTCGCACCGTGGAGCGCAGCCCATCGGCGCCCACCAGCAGATCGGCGTCGACAGTTTCGCCATCGGAAAAATGCGCGGTGACCTTGTCCGCGTCCTGCGTGAACCGCGCCAGGCCGCGGCCGCGATGATAGTGCTGCGGGGGAAAGGCGTCGCGCAGCAGCCGGTAGACGCGTTCCCAGGCCGTCAGCACCTGCGGGCATTCGTATTCCTGGGTGAAGCGGCCCTGGGCGTCGAGAATTTTGCGCGTCGTGATCTGAACGCCGAGATCCTCTGTCGGCAGCCCGAGCCCGCGCAGCCGTTCGATCAATTCGGCCTGCGCCACAATTCCCGCGCCGCGGCCGGACAATTTGCTGTCGACCCGCTCGTAGATATCCACGCTCCAGCCGGCGCGGCGCAGCAAGAGCCCGCTCAACAGGCCGCTCATCGAGCCGCCGATGACGACAGCGCGGCGTTTTTCCGGTCCGGCCAAGCGACGATCCTCAATCTTTGAGTTCGGCGGAATATGCTATATATGGCGCCAAATAGCACTGGAGGATTTCTGCCATGGCTCTGACCATGCTCGATAAGGCCGCGGACAAAAAAGAGAAGGCGCCGTGGCCGGCCGACATCGCCGCCGAGTTCGAGCGCGAGGCCAAGAACCCCAACCCGTGCGTCGGCTCCACGCTGTTGTCGGAGAACGAGCGCACGCGCGTCTGGATCATCCGGCTCGGACCCAACGAGCGCATCGGCTTCCACCGCCACGTGCTCGATTATTTCTGGACCTGCATCAGCGGCGGCCGCGCCCGCCAGCACGTGCACGACGGCTCGACCATCGAAATGACCTACCAGCCCGGCGAGACCCGCCACGAGAGCTACGCCAAGGGCGAGTACAAGGTGCACGACCTGCACAACCTCGAAGACAAGGAAATGATTTTCATGACGGTCGAGTTCAAGGACAGCGCCAACAAGCCCATGCCGCTGCCCGCCGGGGTTCGCCGGCAAGCCGCCGCCTGAAACGGCCCACCGATATGGCGCGCCCGCGCATCGATGCCGCGGGCGCTGTTGTTTTCCGCAGGGCTCGCCCACGCCCGGACTAGCCAAGCCAGCGTCCTTCCTGCAAACTGCGGACAAGAACAAAAATCAGCGAACGAGAGGGGAGAAACGCCGGTCGGTTCATCGCCTTATCGCGCTTGGCCGTGCGGGCATGCCGGCGGCCAAAGGCGATCCGGCGGGGTGGCAGTTGCATGGATTTTCAGTTCGATCTCTTCATCAATGCGGTGATTGCCGGGCTTCTGCTCGGCGGCTTCTATGCCGCGGTGACCGTCGGCGTGTCGATCTCGTTCGGCATGCTCGACATCGTCAACATCGCGCATCCCGCATTCATCATCTTGGGCTCCTACATCGCCTATTTCTTCAGCGCCAATTTCGGCGTCGATCCGATCATCGTCAGCATCATCGCGCTGCCGGTGTTCTACGCGCTCGGTTACGCCATCTATGAGCTTTACTATCAGTCGTTCGAGCGGCGCGGCCAGGAATCGCTGCGCGGCCTGGCGTTCTTTTTCGGACTGCTGTTCGTCATCGAGGTCTCGCTCATCCTCGTCTTCGGGGTCGATTATCGCTACGTCGACGCGATCTATATCGGTCCGACCCTGCACCTCGGCAATTTCGACTTTCCGCTGCGCATGCTGGTGCCCTGCGTCACTTCGCTCATCGTGTTCGGCGGATTGCAGCTGTTCGTCACCCGCACCTTTACCGGCCGCGCCATCATGGCGGTGTCGCAGGACCAATTGGCGCTGCAGCTGATGGCGGCCAATCCGATCCGCATCAAGCGCATCGCCTTCGGCATCTCGATCGCCACCGCGGCGCTCGCCGGGGCTCTGCTGGTGATCATCCAGCCGGTCGAGCCGTCGGTCGGCCGGGAATATATCGGCCGCGTTTTCGCGATCTGCGTCCTCGGCGGGCTCGGCAGCATGCCGGGCAGCCTGGTGGCGGCGATGCTGCTCGGCGTCATGGAAAGCATCACCTCGACGTTCTACGGGCCTTCCTGGGCGCCGGCGGTCTCCTTCGGGTTTCTGCTGCTGACGCTCGCCTTCCGGCCGGCCGGCTTGTTCGGACGCTAGGCCATGAGCACGCTCAAATTCACCCTCATCTGCGCTTTCGTCGGCGCCGGCGTCTGGTTCGGCGGCCACCTGTTCGGCATCGGCTACCTGTTCTTCGCCGGCTATACCATCCTGCAATTCATCGTGCTGTCGTCGGCCTGGAACATTCTCGGCGGCTATTGCGGCTATGTGAATTTCGGCTCGGCGGCCTTCTTCGCGCTCGGCGCCTATACGACGGTGTTCTTCTACAAATTCTATCCGCTGCCGATCCCGGTGCTGATCGTCCTCGGCGCGGTGGTGTCGGGCATTGTCGGCCTCGGCATGGGCTATTTGACGCTGCGGCTGCGCGGCGCATTTTTCGCCATCGCCACGCTGGCAATGGCGGTGGTGCTGCAGACCCTGGTGGTCAACTGGGATTATGTCGGCGGCTCGCGCGGCGCCTACATCGTGCGCACCGAAAGCGTGCCGGTTTTCGGCTTCGCCCTCGAGTACATCGAATATCTGTTTCTGCTGATGATGGTGCTGGCCATCGTCTCGCTCGTGGCGTCGCGCTCGATCGCGCGCAGCCAGCTCGGCTTCGGCTTTGCCACCATTCGCGACGACGAGCTGGCGGCGGAGGCCTCCGGCGTGCCGACGCTGCGGCTCAAACTGATCGCGACCACCATTTCCGGCGCGCTGATGGGCATGGCCGGCGCGCCGTTCCCCTACTACATCGGCTACCTGCAGCCGGCCTCCGCTTTCGGCCTCGAATACGGCGTCAACTCCATCGCCATGCCGATCATCGGCGGCACGACGAGCTGGGTAGGGCCGCTGATCGGGGCGATTCTGCTCGGCTCGCTGCAGCAGCTGGCGACGGTGACGATCCCGTCCGCGGTCAACCTGCTCATCGTCGGCCTGCTGCTGGTGACCTTCGTCGTGATCGCGCCCAACGGCATCGTCGGCCTGGTGCAGGAGCGCCTGCGCGCCTGGAGGGCCAAATGAGCGCCCTCCTGCACGTCAACAATATCAGCAAGCGGTTCGGCGGCTTTGTCGCCCTCGACCAGATCGAGCTCGAGGTGCACGAAGGCGAGCGGCTCGGCCTGATCGGTCCGAACGGATCGGGCAAGAGCACACTGGTCAACTGCATCTGCGGCACCTTGCAGAACGAGGAGGGCCAGGTCTATTTCGACGGCGCGCCGATGAACGGGCTCGCGGCGCACCAGCGCACCCATCGCGGCGTGGCGCGCAGCTTCCAGCTGCCGCGGCCCTTCCACAGCCTCAATCTTGTCGACAATATCCGCGTGCCGATGCTGTACACGGTGCACAAGCGCACCGGCCCGCTGCACGCCGACACCGTCGACGCGCGTTGCATCGAGCTGTTGCGGCTGGTCGGGCTCGACCACAAGGCGCGGCAAATGCCGCGCGACCTGACCCAGGTCGAGATGCGCAAGCTCGAGCTTGCGCGCGCGGTCGCCGCCGAGCCGAAGCTGCTCATCGCCGACGAGTCGATGGCCGGCCTGTCGCACTCGGAAATCGACGACATCCTCTCCTTGCTGATGCGGCTCAACGAGCGCGGCATCACCATCATCCTGATCGAGCACATCATGAGCGCGGTGATGAAATTCTCCCAGCGGCTCGCCGTGCTGGTTTCCGGCAAGAAGGTTGCCGACGGCAAGCCGGATGACGTCGTGCGCAACCCCGAAGTCGTGAGGGCTTACCTTGGCCAGTAGCCTGACCATCGAGCGGGTGCATGCCGCCTACGGCGCGGTGCGCGTGATCGAGGACGTGTCGATCACCGTCAACGCCGGCGAGACCGTCGCCCTGCTCGGCACCAACGGCAACGGCAAGAGCACCTTGATGAAGTGCGTGATGGGCATCGTGCGGCCGCGGGAGGGCCGCATCATCGCCGACATCGACGGGCAGAAGCACGATCTGTCGCGCCTGAACACCGAACACATCGTCGACCTCGGCATCGCGCTGGTGCCCGAGGGGCGCCGCCTGTTCCCCAAGCTGACGGTCGAGGAAAACCTTCTGCTCGGCGCCTTCCGGCCGAAGGCACGCGCCCAGATCAAGACCAACATGGCGTTCTGCTTCGAGGCCTTTCCGCGCCTCGCCGAACGCAAGAACCAGCTTGCCGGCTCGATGAGCGGCGGCGAGCAGCAGATGCTGGCGCTGGCGCGCGCCCTGATGCTCGCCCCGCGCATCCTGCTGGTCGACGAGCCGTCGGTCGGCCTGGCGCCGCTTCTGGTTGCGCGCACCATCGACGCCATCAAGCAGCTCAAGGACCACTACAATCTGACCGTGTTGATGGCCGAGCAGAATTTCACCCAGGCCATCCGCATCGCCGACCGCGGCTACGTCATCGTCCACGGCAAGATCGAATTCGAAGGCCGCTCGGCCGACGAGCTCAACAACAACGACCTGGTACGCAAGCTCTACATGGGCATGTGACGGCCGCCGCAAACAAAACGGCGCGGGCGTTGCCGCCCGCGCCGAATGTTGCGATCGCTCTGCCGTTACTTGAGCGCTTTTTCGTACGGGTAGATCACCTTGCCGGTGGCGAGATTGGCGGGCGTGAGCACGGTCTGGTAGCTCATGCCCTTCCAGGTCTCGAGACCGGCGCCGTCCTTGATGTCGTGATACTGGACCTGCATCATGCTCGACTTGGTCCATTCGCCGGTCGGCCCGTAAGACCAATCGCCCATGATGGTCTTGTGCGGGTTCTTGCGCAGCCAGTCGGCGATCTTGTTGTCGTCGACGCTCTTGGTGGCGGCGATCGCCTCGCCCAGCATGTTGATGTAGGCGTAGCCCCAGCCGCCGAGATAGTAGCCGAGCGGATCGACGCCCGCCGCGCCGGCCTTGGCCTGGTACTTTTTGAAGAAGTCGGCGGCCGGCGCCATCATCTTGTCCGACGGCACCCAGGTCTCGTAGTTGATGATGCCGTTGAGCTTCGCTCCGAGCTTGTTCTTGAACACGGTGGCCTGCAGGCCGACCATGGCGCCGCCGATCATCTTCGGCCGGTAGTTGAGCTCGCGGACCGCCTGCACGATGCCGACCGAGCCGAGCGGATAGGAGCAGACGATGACCATGTCGGGGTTGGCCGCCTGCACGCCGCGGATGACCGAGGTGTAGTCCGTGGTGCTCGGCGGATATTTGCGGTCGTAGACGATCTTGACGTTGAACTTCTTGGCGTTCTCGCGGGCGCCCTCGCAGGCGTTGTTGGAGAACTCGGCATCCTCGACCACCAGGCCGAGCGTCGTCGGCTTCGGGTTCTGCTGCTGCGCGACCTGGAAGAAGCCCTCGGTGAAGGACGGCTTCGTCTGCGGGCCGGTCGGCAGCACCGAGAAGTACTTCGGATATTTGAACTCCTGGTTTGCGTCGAGCGCGAACAGGCCGATCAGCGTCTTGCCTTTCGGCATGACCACGGGAATCGTCGGCGCGACCATGTTGGTCGCATAGCCGCCGACCACGAGATCGACTTTGTCGACGTCGAGCAGCTTGGTGTAGATGCCGGGAATTTCCGACGGGCTGCTCTTGTCGTCGTAATAGACGAGCTTGACCGGGCGTCCGAGCAGGCCGCCTTTGGCGTTCGTCTCTTCCTCCCAAATCTGCATGCCGAGCAGGGCCTGCTTGCCGTTGGGGGCGAGCGGGCCGGTCAGCGCCATGCCGAAGCCGATCTTGATCGGTTCCTTGGTCTGCGCTTGCGCCCCGGTCATGACGAACACGGCGCCGGCAGCGATGGTGAGGCTCACCCCCGCCAGCCACGCAAACGTCCGCGATTTAAGGCTGCGAAACATCATTTGTCCTCCCAGTTGGTTTGTTTTGCCGCCATCTTATGCGGTTTCTGCCTGCCGACGCTAGAGGGTGGCGCGCAGGCAAAGTGGGCTAAATCCCCTCCACCATGATGGTTTCGACCTCGCCCGCCCCGCTGCGCCGGAACGCTGCGGCGCGGTCGTATTCCGGCGATGTGAAACAGGCGACGCCCTGCTCGAAGGTCGGGAATTCGATGACGATGAAGCGGTGGAATTTGTCGGGGCCTTCCATGATCTGAAACCGGCCCCCGCGCGCCAGCACCTTGCCGCCGAACTTGGCGATGATGCCGGGCACCAGGTCGGTGTACTTCTTGTATTCGACCGGATCGTTGATTTTCGAACGCGCAACCCAATAGGCGGGCATGCTTTTCTCCTGAGCTTGCGGCCGATGCCGCTTGATTGCCCACCGCAGCGGGCGATAGCATCGTGCCCACAATAATAAGCGCCGGCCCGCGGCTGGCAAAACCTGCGCATTTGGGAGGATCACGTGGATAGACGCCGCTTTGTCGCCGGCAGCAGCGCTGCCGCCGCCGCCTTCGCTGCCACCCATGCCATCCGGCCGGCCTTTGCCGCCGACGCCTATCCGACCCATGCCATCACCTTCATCAATCCGTTCCCGCCCGGCGGGGCCGCCGACGTCGTCGGCCGGCCGCTCACCGCCATGCTCGAGCCGGTCATCAAGCAGCCCTGCGTGATCGAAACCAAGGCCGGCGCCGCCGGCCAGGTCGGCGCGCAATTTGCGGCATCGGCAAAGCCCGACGGCTACACGCTTTTAATCCACATCGTCTCGATCTCGGGCTTTGCCGAGGTCGACAAGCTGTTCGACCGCAAGCCGAAGTTCACGCGCGCCGATTTCATGCCGATCGCGCGGCTGACCGCCGGCCCGATGGTGCTCGTCGTCAACGACCAGGTGCCGTACAAGACGGTGAAGGACCTCGTCGCCGACGCCAAGGCCAATCCCGACAAGCTGATCTTCTCGTCGTCGGGACTGTACGGCGCGCTGCATCTGCCGACCGCGCTGTTCATGCAGGCGACCGGCATCACGATGAAGCATCTGCCGACCAATGGCGGCGGCCCGGCGCTCACCGCGGTGCTCGGCAATAACGCGCAGGTGCTGGTATCCTCGATCGCGGCGGCCAGCGGCCAGATGAAAGCCGGCAAGCTGCGCGCCCTGGCGCAATTCGGCGACAAGCGCGCCGCCTCGGCGCCGGACGTGCCGACGCTGAAGGAGCTCGGCTACGACGTCGAGTTCTCGCTGTGGGTCGGCGTCTTCGCGCCCAAGGGCACGCCGGCCGAGGCGGTCAACGTGCTGCGCGAGACCATCAGGAAGGTCGCAACCGGCGATCAATTCAAGACCGCGATCACCAATATCGGCGATGAGGTCGCCTATCTCGACGCGCCCGACTTCGCCAAATTCTGGGACGCGGACGCCAAGCGGGTCGAGGCCGCGGTGCATGCCATCGGCCGCGTGCAGGGTTAGGCTCGGTTCGTCACGTCAACGGAGGAATGCCATGGATCGCCGCAGCTTCCTCGCCGGCACGGCCGCGCTCGCCGCCGCCGGCCCCGCCCTTGCCGAGGACGCGTTTCCCTCGCACGCCATCACCATCGTCAACGCCTTCCCGCCCGGCGGCGCCAACGACGTGGTGACGCGGCCGCTGGCCGCGATCATGGAGCCGCTGCTCAAGCAGCCCGTGGTGATCGAAACCAAGGCCGGCGCCGCCGGCCAGGTCGGGGCGCAATATGTCGCCAGCGCCAAGCCCGACGGCTACACGCTGCTGTCGCACAATACCGGCCTGTCCGGCTATGCCGAGGTCGACAAGTTGTTCGGCCGGCCGGCCAAGACGACGCGCGCCGATTTCATTCCGCTGGCGCGGCTGATCGCCGACCCTTGCGCGCTCCTGGTCAACGACCAGCAGCCCTACAAGACGTTCAAGGACTTCATCGACGCCGCCAAGGCCAAGCCGGACACCATCATCTTCAGCTCCGGCGGCCTGTACGGCGCCACGCACCTGCCGGTGGCCATGCTGGAAAACGCCGTCGGCGGCCTGAAGCTGCGACACCTTCCGACCAATGGCGGCGGTCCGGCCATCACCGCCATCCTCGGCAATAACGCGCAGTGCACCGTGCAGTCGGTGTCGGCGACCCTGCCCCACATCAAGTCCGGCAAGCTGCGGGCGCTGGCGCTGTTCGGCGCCGCGCGCTCGAAGGCGCTGCCCGACGTGCCGACGCTGAAAGAACTCGGCTACGACGTCGAATATTACCTTTGGGTCGGTGTTTTTGCGCCGAAGGGCACGCCGGCTCCGGTCACCGCAAAACTGCGCGCCGTCATCAAGGAGGCCGCCCATAGTCCGACTTTCGTCGGCGCGCTCAACAATCTCGGCCAGGATCTCGCCTATCTCGACGGCCCCGATTTCCAGAAATTCTGGGACGTCGACGGCAGGCGGGTCGACGAGGCGGTCAAAGCCATCGGCCGGGTACAAGGATAGCAGAGGGGACAAAACATGGATCGCCGCAGCTTCGTCATTGGTACCGCCGCTTCAGCCGCCACGCTTGCGGCAGGCCGGGCCGAGGACGCCTATCCGTCGCACGCTATCACCGTGATCAGCCCGTTCCCGCCCGGCGGCGTCAGCGATACCATCACGCGCCCGCTCGATGCCGCGCTGGAGAAGGTGCTCAAGCAGCCGGTGGTGCTGGAAAACAAGGCCGGCGCGGCCGGCGCCGTGGGCGCGCAATACGTCGCCGCCGCCAAGCCCGACGGCTACACCCTGCTCACCCATATCGTCTCCATCTCGGGCTTCGAGGCGGTCGACAAGCTGTTCGGCCGCACGCCGAAGTTCACCAATGCGAGCTTCATCCCGATCGCGCGCATCGTCGCCGATCCGATCGTCATGATCGTCAACAACGACCTGCCCTATAAGACGCTGAAGGACCTGGTGGCCGACGCCAAGGCCAATCCGGACAAGCTGATCTTCTCGTCGTCGGGGCTTTACGGCGCCTCGCACATCCCGACGGCGCTGTTCGCAAAGGCGGCGGGCGATCTGAAAATGCGTCACTTGCCGACCAATGGCGGCGGTCCGGCGGTCACCGCGGTGCTCGGCGGCAACGTCAATTTCTTCATGTCGCCGACCTCGATCGCACTGTCGCACATCAAGGCGGGCAAGGTGCGCCCGCTCGCGGTGTCAAGCGCCGCGCGCGTCAAGGCGCTGCCGGACGTGCCGACCTTCAAGGAGCAGGGCATCGACCTCGAATATTATTTCTGGGTCGGCATCTTCGCGCCCAAGGGCACGCCCGACTCCGCCATCAAGGTCTTGCGCGACGGCCTCGACAAGGCGGCGCACAGCAAGGAGTTCCTCGACACCCTCAACAATCTGGGGCAGGAACTCGCCTACATGGACCAGCCCGAGTTCGCCAAGTTCTGGGCCGCCGACGCCAAGCGGCAGGAGGATGCCATCAACTCGATCGGCCGCGTGCAGGGATGATCCTCCGCGCCGACCACATTGCCGGCGTTTTCTTCATCGCCGCGGGAGTGCTGGTGATCGCGCTCTCCGGCGATCTGCCGTTCGGCACGCTGGCCTTTCCGGGCGCCGGCTTCATGCCGAAGATTCTCGCGGTGCTGGCGATCCTGTTCGGACTGATCTTGTTCGCGCGCGCCGGCGAGAGCAAACCCTTCGTCACCCTGCCCTGGTCGGACGCCAAGCACGCCGGCCTCGTCGTGGCTCTGACCGCGGCCGGCATCGCCGCCTTCCAGTGGCTCGGCTTTGTGACGACGAACGCCCTCTTGATCTTCGCGCTGCTCGTCATCATCGAACGGCGCCGGCTGCTGCCGGCCGCCGCCTACGGCATCGGCGTCGTCATGTTCACCTACGTGCTGTTCGTCTATGTTCTCAAGACGCCGCTCGAGACGGGCCCGTTCGGATTCTAGGATCGCGTTTTGGAAACCACCCTGCACAGTCTCTACCTCGGCTTCTCCGTCGCGCTGGAGTGGCACAATGCGTGGTACGCCTTCCTCGGCTGCCTGGTCGGCACGCTGGTCGGCGTGCTGCCCGGCATCGGCCCGCTCGCCGGCATTTCGATCCTGCTGCCGGTGACCTTCGGGCTCAACGCCACGCAGGCCATCATCATGCTGGCCGGCATCTATTACGGCTCGCAGTACGGCGGCTCGACGACGTCGATCCTGATGCGCATCCCGGGCGAGGCCTCCTCGGTGATGACCTGCATCGACGGCTACGCCATGGCCAAGAAAGGCCGCGCCGGCGCCGCGCTCTGCATCGCCGCGGTCGGCTCGTGGATCGGCGGCACGTTCGGCGTGTTGGTGCTGACGGTGGTGGCGCCGCCGCTCGCCACCATCGCCATCAAGTTCGGCCCGCCCGAATACACCGCGCTGATCGTGCTCGGCCTGATCTTCCTCGCCTATATGTCGTCGACCTCGCTGATCCGCACGCTGCTGATGGCGACGATGGGGCTGCTGCTCGGCATGATCGGCATCGACAACATGACCGGCCATTTCCGTTACAGCTTCGACATCGCCGAACTCGGCGACGGCATCGGCATCGTCCCGGTCGCGGTCGGCCTGTTCGGCCTCGGCGAAATCCTGTCGACGCCGAGCGCCGACGCGGTCAAGGACATCATTTCGCCGCGGCTGCGCGACCTGTTGCCGACGCGCCAGGAATGGCGCGAATCCGTGGGCCCGATCGGGCGCGGCACGGTGCTCGGCTTCTTCATCGGCATCATCCCGGGCTCCGCCCACATTATCTCGAGCTTCCTGTCCTATGCGCTGGAAAAGCGCATCTCCAGGCATCCCGAGCAGTTCGGCAAGGGCGCGGTGGCCGGCGTCGCCGGTCCGGAAACCGCCAATAATGCCGCCTCGACCGGCGCTTTCGTGCCGCTGCTGGCGCTCGGCATCCCGACCAGCCCGGTCACCGCCGTGCTGATCGGCGCGCTGATGCTGCACGGCATCTCGGTCGGCCCGACGCTGGTCAACGAGCATCCGGACGTGTTCTGGGGCTTCGTCGCCTCGATGTATGTCGGCAACATCATGCTCTTGGCGCTCAACCTGCCGCTGGTCAGCCTGTTCGTCACGGTGCTGCGCATCCCCTACGCCTATCTCTACCCGCTGATCATCATGTTCTGCATCATCGGCGTCTACGAGACCAACAATTCGATCGTCGACGTCTGGATCATGCTGGTGATGGGCGTGCTCGGCTATGCCTTGCGCAAATTCGACTTCGACCCGGCGCCCTTGGTGCTCGGCCTCGTCATCTCGCCGATCCTGGAGCAGAGCCTGCGCCAGTCGCTGATCATGTCGAACGGCAATTACCTGATCTTCTTCGGCCGGCCGATCTCGGCGGCGCTGCTCATCGTCAGCCTCGGCCTCTTGGCGCTGGCCGCGGCCTCGTTCCTGCTCAAGCGCAAGGACTGGCGCGACCAGCTCGCCCAGGTGGAGGCCGGCGAAGCCGACGCCTAGACTCCGGCGGCAGGAAACGGAAAGACCGGCGGCGGCGGCGCGACGTTCATGTGCCGGCGCAGCGCCGCATCGCAAACCGCATAACCCCAGTTGATCAGCTTCTGCTGCTGCGCATCGTCGAGGCTCGCAAGCCGCGTCGAAATCGCCGCGAGCGCAAGGGTCCTGTCATGCGGACAGGGCAACGGGTCGGGCAGATGATAATCTGCGATGTTCGTCCTGATGCCCCAGTAGGTCCCGTTGCGGTGATTGGCGTCGGCGGGCGGCGCCTGGTAGGAATCGATCACTTGGCGCTTGCGCAGCGCGCGCACCTGGTTGTCGATCAAATTCAGCACCCGATAGGAGTGGCGGGGCCAATCGGTTGCAGGCGCGCCCTCGGGGTCGATGTGGCCGCCGCCGTCGCTGACGAGAATCGTGTCGTAATTCTTCCACGCGGTCTCCAAACCGAGATTGTCGTAGACGCCGCCGTCGCTCAACACGGCCCCGCTGATATACGGCTCCTGGTGCAGGTCGTTGCCGTCCACCTCGCGGACCTCGGCCGGATCGAGTGGCAGCTGCATCGGCGACAGCACCGGCGGAAAAGCCGACGACGCCGTCACCGCGTCGGCAAGCGAGACTTGCGGCCGATCGACGACCCCGACACGATAGTCGGCCATGTAGGGCTTCATGAAACGCCAGAGCGAGCCCGTCTGCACATTGGTGGCGTTGATGACGAAGCGCGGCTCATCCGGCAGATCCTGCAAAGTCTTGCCCTTGAAGATGGTGTCATAGGCCGCGGCAATGCGCTGGCTGACGGTGACGCCCGGCAACAGACCGATTGCGACCGCGGCTACGTCGATGGTTCGGCCGGCCAGCGCGCGCAGCGGCTTGACGAATTCGGCTTCGAAGGCCGGTCGCGAAAACGGCGCCGCGGTCAGCTTTGGCCACGCCAGCGCCAGCATTGCGGCGGTGATCGAGCCGCCCGACACGCTTGAGATTCGCTTCAGCGGCTTCAGCATGCCGGCTTCGTGCAGCCGCCAGATGGCGCCGATGTGGAAGACCATGGCGCGGTAGCCGCCCCCCGACAGGCACAGCGCGGTGCCAGCCTGCGGCGCCTTGCCGGTATCCGAGGGAATGGTGCGAACCGGGGACGCAGCACTCAAAGGCTTGGTTTGATCGGGCACCGGCTTCGATGGATCGGGATTTTGCGCCATGATCGGTCCCTCGACGAGGCTACTACCTTAACGGGAATTTATGCATTCGTACAAGCCAGACAGGGTTCGACCATGAAGAACCTGACCATCGATCCCGAGCGGCTGTGGGACGACCTGATGGAGACCGCCAAGATCGGCGCCACGCCGAAGGGCGGCATCTGCCGGCTGACCTTGACCGACCTCGACCGTCAGGTGCGCGACTGGTTCAGGCGCCAGGCCGAAGGGCTCGGCTGCACCGTCACCGTCGACGACATGGGCACCATGTTCGCGAGGCGGCCCGGCGCCCGCGCCGACGTGCCGCCGATCGCCATGGGCAGCCATCTCGACACCCAGCCGACCGGCGGCAAGTTCGACGGCGCGCTCGGCGTGCTGGCGGCGCTCGAAGCGCTGCGCACGCTGCACCGCGCCGGCTACGAGACCTTCGCGCCGATCGAGGTCGTCAACTGGACCAACGAGGAAGGCGCGCGCTTTGCCCCCGCCATGATCGCCTCCGGCGTGTTCGCCGGCGTGTTCAGCCGCGACTGGGCGGCGGCGCGCGCCGACCGTTCCGGCGAGACCTTCGGCGCGGCGCTCGACAAGATCGGCTATCGCGGGCCGGAACAATGCGGCGCCCACAAGCTGTCGGCGTTCTTCGAGGTCCACATCGAGCAGGGCCCCTATCTCGAAGCCGAAGGCAAGGACATCGGCGTCGTCACCGGCGTGCAGGCCATGCGCTGGTACGAGGTCACCGTCAGCGGCCAGGACACCCACGCCGGCACCACGCCGATGCCGCGCCGGCACGACGCCCTGCTCGGCGCCGCGCGTCTGGTCGAGGCGGTCAACGCCGCGGCGCTGCGCGACAACAGCGCGGTCGGCACCGTCGGCCTCTTGGAGGTCAAGCCCGGCGCCCCCAACGTGGTGCCGGGCGAGGTGTTCTTCATGATCGACATGCGCTGCCCCGACCCCGCGGTGCTCGATCGCATGGAAGGCGACATCGCGCAGGCCGCAAAACGGCTCGAAGCCGCGCTGGGGTTGCAGATCGTCGTCAAAAACATCTGGACGCAGCCGCCGCAGGCCTTCGACCCGGACTGCATCGCCGCGGTGCGCGAAGGCGCCCGCGTTTCCGGCTACTCCACGCGCGACATGATCTCCGGCGCCGGCCACGACGCGGCCTATGTCGCGCGCGTCGCGCCCGCCGCCATGATCTTCGTGCCGTGCAAGGACGGCATCAGCCACAACGAGGCGGAATATTCGTCCAAGGAGCAATGCGCCGCCGGCGCGCAGGTGCTGTTGCAGGCCGTGCTCGATTACGACCGCAAGCTGGCGGAAAAATTCGGAAAATAACCTGACGCGCTTGCCGCAAGCCGCAGCGCGCTCCCTCTCCCCGTTGGGGAGAGGGTTGGGGTGAGGGGGCAAGTGACTCTCGTTAGGCCCTAACCCCTCACCCGGCGCGCCGCCGCGCGCCGACCTCTCCCTATGGGAGAGGTGAAGAGCGCTCGCGGCACGTTCCGTCGCTACGCCACTGCGCCGCGCGCGTGCAGCGCCATGGCGATCAGCGCGGTGCCGCCGAACACCATGTTGATGCCGACCAGCAGCCCGATCGCCCAGGCCGCCGTGCCCGGCAGGCCGGAGAGAATGACGGCGGCGAGCAGCAGGTCGATGACGCCGCTCGCCAGCATCCAGCCCCAGCGCCCGGACAATTCGCGCTTGTGATCGAGCGCGAACATGATCGACACCACGCCCTCGACGATGAAGAAGGCGACGAGGACAAGGGTGAGCGAAACGGCGCCGCTGACCGGGCTCGCCAACAGCCAGAGGCCGACGACGATGCCGAGCGCGGCCGAGATCAGCGACCACCAGAAGCCGGGCGCCGCGCGCATCCAGAACGAGGTGAACAGCCCGACCACGCCGCTCAGCAGGAACAGCCAGCCGAACACGATGGTGGTGGCGATGGTGGCGAGCGGCGGGATGACGACGGCGACGAGGCCGAGCAGCAGCAGGACGATGCCCTCGATCAGATAGAGCACCCAGTGCTCGTGCAGCGTGCGGTTCACGGCGCGCTGCAGCTCGGCGAGATTGGATTGACTGGTGGACATGGCAGCCTCCGGCCTATTCCCCCGGGCGGCAAGCCTAGCACGTCGGCGATGACGCTCAAAACAACGCGCGCGCGGTGCTCACGCCCACAGCCGCTCGCCGTCCAGGCCCTTGTAGATGCCGGCAACGAACTCGCCGTAGCCGTTGAACAGCAGCGTTTCGCGCCGCTCGCCGGTGCCGATGACCTCTTCGGTCGCCTGGCTCCAGCGCGGATGCGGCACCGCCGGATTGACGTTGGCCCAGAAGCCGTATTCGGAGGATTGCAGCACTTCCCACATGCCTTTCGGCCGCTCCTCGACGAAGGAGAACTTGACGATCGACTTGATCGACTTGAAGCCGTATTTCCACGGCACCGCCAGCCGCAACGGCGCGCCGTGCTGCTTGGCGAGCGGATGGCCGTAGGCGCCGGTGGCGATGAAGGCGAGATCGTTGGTCGCCTCCGCCATGGTCAGGCCCTCGACATAGGGCCACGGGAACCAGGGCTGGCGCTGGCCCGGCGCGATCTTCGGGTTCTCGAAGGTCTCCATGCGCAGGTATTTCGCCGCGCCGAGCGGCTTGGCCAGATCGACCAGCTTCTTCAGCGGGAAGCCGGTCCAGGCGATCGCCATGCTCCAGGCCTCGACGCAGCGGTGGCGATAGGCGCGCTCTTCGAGCCCCGCCTTGCGCATGAGGTCGTCGACGCCGATCTCGAACGGCTTGTCGACCAGGCCGTCGATCGTCACCGTCCATGGCCGGACCGGCAGCATCTGCGCCGGGCCGGAGATTTCCTTGTCGGTGCCGAATTCATAGAAATTGTTGTAGTGCGCGTTGACCAATTCGTCGGTGATGGCGCGGTCGAGCTTGTAGGTGTCGTTGCGCTTGGCCGGATAGAGGTCGGCGCTGGGGTCGGGCAGCTTGCCGAGATCCTCGACGCGCTGCGCCAGCGCCGCGCCCGGCAGGGCGGCGAGCGCGCCGGCGCCGGCGAGCAGGCGGCGGCGGCTGAACACCAGGTGCTCCGGCGTGACCTCGGACTCCGGGATCTCCCAGCCGCGGCGGCGGATGACGGTCATGCGCAGTGCTCCCTCGGAATCGGCAGCATAGACCTACGGCCAAGCCCGCCTCACAGGCAAGTCACTACTCTGTCATTCCGGGGCGGCGCGCAGCGCCGAACCCGGAATCCAGATGCAAGCGCCGACTCTGTTTCCGGATTCCGGCTTCGCGCCTTCGGCGCGCCGCGGAATGACGTGCGCTACTCCGCCGCCCGCCGCGCCGCGACGATCTGGTCGGCGGTGCGGCCGGTCAGTTCCGCCATGTGGTCGAACTTGAAGGTGAAGGAGCCGACGCCCGCGGTCGCCGAGCGCACCTCGATGATGAGATCGCCGATTTCGGCCTCCGCCATCTGGGCGCGCACCACGTCCCAGCCCGGCCAGCCCTCGCGGGTGTCGAAGCCAAGGATCTGGCCGCGCCGGCCCGACAGAATGGCGTTCATCTTGGCGGTGGCCTCGCTCGGGCAGACGATCTCGACCAGATGGATCGGCTCGAGCAGCACCGGATTGCACTGCGGCAGGCCTTCGACGATGGCGATGCGCCCGGCGGTGCGGAACGCCATGTCGGAGGAGTCGACGGTGTGGTAGGAGCCGTCGACCAGCGCCACCTGGACGTCGACCACGGGGAAGCCGAGCGGCCCGTGCTTGAGCGCGTCGATGACGCCCTCTTCCACCGACGGAATGTAGTTGCGCGGCACCACGCCGCCGGTGATGCGGTCCTCGAACTTGAAGCCCGAGTTGCGCGGCAGCGGCTTGATCTCCAGCACCACGTCGCCGAACTGGCCGTGGCCGCCGGACTGCTTCTTGTGCCGGCCGCGCTGCGTGATCGGCTTGCGGATGGTCTCGCGGTAGCCGACGGTCGGCGGCCGGGTCGACACCGGCACCTGATAGCGGTCCGCCAGCCGCTCGGCGGCGACGCGCAGGTGCATCTCGCCCTGGCCCCAGATCACCACCTCGTGGCTTTCCGCATCGTGCACGATGGTGAGCGAGGGGTCCTCGTCGGTGAGCTTGGTGAAGGCGGCGCCGAGCTTGACGTCGTCCTTGCGCTCCTTGGCCTGCACGGCGGTGGCGAGCACCGGCGCATAGGGCTTAACGGCGACCAGCGCGGCGTGCGGCTGCTTGCCGCTCGACAGCGTGTCGCCGGTTCTGGCGCCGTCGAGCTTGCCGAAGGCGACGGTGTCGCCGGCGCTCGCCTGGGCGCGCTTGTCGAAGTGCTGGCCCATGACCTTGAACACGCCGGAGACGCGGCCGGCTTCCTTGTCCGGCGTATTGAAGGTGGTGCCGTCGCCGGCCTGCCCGGCGAGCAGGCGCGCCACCGACATCTTGCCGCCATGGGCGGTGTGGAAGGTCTTGAGCACCAGCGCCACCGCGTCGCTGCCGGCCTTGACGCCGAGCCGCGCCGCGGTCTCGGCGACGCCCGGCGCCTCGTGGCGCAGCGCCTTCAAGAGCCGCAGCACGCCGTTCGAGCGGGTGGCGACGCCGAGCAGCACCGGGCAGACCTGGCGCTCGCGCAGCTCCTTGGCCAGATCGTCGAACACCTTGTCGCGCGGCGGCTCGATGTCCTCGAGCAATTGTTCCATCAGCTGGTCGTCGTGGTCGGCGAGCGTCTCCAGCATCGAGAAGCGCGCTTCCTTCTCGCGGCTCGCATCCTCGCCCTTGAGCTCGACGATCTCGGAGGCGGCGTGCTCCTTGTAGACATAGGCGCGCTCCAGCGCGAGATCGACGAAGCCGGAGATGATGTCGCCGTTCCAGATCGGAATCTGCCGCAGCAGCAGCGGCACACGCGAGGCCGGCTGCAACAGCTTGATGGTCTCGCGCACGCGCTTGTCGGCCTTGTCGATCTTGTTGAGGTAGAGGAAGTGCGGGATGTTCTGGTCTTCCAGCTCGCGCAGGATCAATTGCAGCTGCGGCACTTTCTTTTCGTCGGCCTCGCAGACGACGACCGCGGCGTCGACCGCCGGCAGCACCGCGCGCATGTCGTGGATGAATTCGACCGAGCCCGGACAGTCGATGAAGGTGTAGCTGTCGCCCATGAAGGTGGTGGTGGCGATCGAAGCCTCGACGCTCATCTTGTGATGGCGGGCTTCCTTGCTGGCGTCGCCGACCGTGGCGCCTGCTTCCACCGTGCCTTGGCGCTGGATCGCGCCGGTGCGGGCGAGGATGGCCTCGAGAAGGGTTGTCTTGCCGCTCTGGAACGGGCCCACCAGCGCGATGCACCGGGGACCCTTGTTTTTATTGCCATTGGGACCCGAGCCGTCTTGTCCCATGAATACCTCCCTTGCGCCGGCCGGGAGGTCGGACCTTCCCGGCCCTGTCACGATATCGTCGCAGCAGCGGGCCGGACTGGCAAGCCTGGAATTGGACGCTTTTTGGCGTAATTCCAGGCTGTCATCCGCTCGTCCTCGCGACAGCGGGATGCGGGGACGCGCCGGTTCGCGGCCGGCGCAAGACCCGAGCGGTGCGCGGCTACTGCGCGGCGGTGAAGCTCAGGTCGACGACGTCGCGCGCCTCGACCGTCCTGTCGACGAATGTCTGCGCCTTGTACCAGGCGAGCTGGCGCTCGATATCGGCGATATCGATGCGCGCATTCGGATCGATGAAGGGCGCGCCCGCCTCGATCACCGCCGCCGCGGTGGAATGATCGGGATCGACATAGCGCGCGATGATGCCGGCGGCGTCCTGCGACGACGAATCCGACACGCGCTTGGCGAAGCGGTCGCGGCGCAGCAGCGCCGCCGCGTAATCGGCGACGCCGCGGCGATAGGCGCGCACGAACTTCGCCACCGTCGCACGGTCGCTCCTGATGACCTGCGTCGCCGCGAACAGCGCGCCGGTTTGCGGCTGGGCGATTTCCGACACCCAGCCGATCAGCCGCGCCTGGTTGGCGCCGAGCAGGTCGCGGACATGCTGCGACGGCAGGATGGCGGCGTCGACCTTGCCGCTCGCGACGGCCTTGGCGATGTCGGCGCCGGAATAGAGCGTCTCGATCTGCACGCCTGCCAGGGCGAAGCCCCGGGCGCGGGCGATTTCGGCAAGCTCGTAATGCGCCGCGGTGCCGAGCCCCTCGATCGCCACGGTCCTGCCGGCGAGGTCCTCGAACTTGCGCAGGCCGCCGGCATAGGCGGCATTGGAAGCGACCGCCTCGGCGCCTTCGTAGTCGCGCCATTCCCGCGCCTGCGCCGCGACCGCCTTGATGACGCCGCGGCCGGCGAGGTTGAAGGCGGCGGGCGAAAGCTCGGCGAGGCCGAACTGGGCGCGGCCCGAGGCGACCGCCTCCAGCACCTCGCGCGAGGTGCCGTAGGCGCCCATGTCGACGGTAAGGCCCTCGGCCTTGAAGTAGCCGCGCACCGCGGCGATGAACAAGGCGCCGCTGGCGGCCTGGCGCTGCGTCACCACCAAGAGGCGCTGCTGCGCGCCGGCGGGCAGCACGGCACCGGCGATGAGCAGAAGGATGGCGGCGGCGCGGAGAATCATGCCGCGACTGTAAAGGACCGAGGCCCGATTCGCTCTTGCCTCACCTCTCCCCGCTCGCGGCGAGAGCTACTTCAAATTGCCGCAGAAGCGCTGGATGCGCCGGCAGGCCTCTTCCAGGTCTTCGGTCTTGGTGGCGTAGGAAATGCGGAACGCCGGCCCCAGCCCAAAGGCCGTGCCCTGCACCACCGCCACGCCTTCGGCTTCCAACAGTTCGGTGACGAAGTCCTCGTCGCTGGCGAGCTTCTTGCCGCTCGGCGCCGTCTTGCCCATGGCGCCGGCGCAGGACGGATAGACGTAGAAGGCGCCCTCCGGCGTCGGGCATTTCAGGCCGTTGGCCTGGTTGAGCATCGACACCACGAGGTCGCGCCGCTCCTTGAAGATCTTGTTGTGCCTGGCGATGAAATCCTTCGGCCCGTTGAGCGCCTCGACCGAGGCCCATTGCGACACCGCCGTCGGGTTCGAGGTCGACTGCGACTGCACCATCGCCATCGCCTTGATCAGCGGCTCCGGCCCGCCGGCAAAGCCGATGCGCCAGCCGGTCATGCAATAGGCCTTGGACACGCCGTTGATGGTCAGCGTGCGCGGGTAGAGCTCGGGCTCGATCTGCGCCGGCGTGGTGAACTCGAAGTCGTCATAGACCAGGTGCTCGTACATGTCGTCGGTCATGACGTGGACGTGCGGGTGCTTCTTCAGCACGTCGGTGAGCGCCTTCAATTCGGCGCGCGTGTAGGCGGCGCCCGACGGGTTCGACGGCGAGTTGAGCAGGAACCACTTGGTCTTCGCCGTGATGGCGCGCTCGAGCTGCGCCGCCGTCAGCTTGAAGCCGCTCGCCATCGAGGTGACGACCTCGACCGGCGTGCCGCCGGCCAAGAGCACCATGTCGGGATAGCTCACCCAATAGGGCGCCGGAATGATCACCTCGTCGCCCGGGTTCAGCGTGGCCACGAAGGCGTTGTACAGCACCTGCTTGCCGCCGGTGCCGACCGTGATCTGCGACACCTTGTAGTCGAGCCCGTTCTCGCGCTTGAACTTCTTGACCACCGCTTCCTTGAGCTCGGTGATGCCGTCGACATTGGTGTATTTCGACGCCTTGCCGTCGCGGATCGCCTTGATCGCCGCCTCTTTGATGTTGTCGGGCGTGTCGAAGTCGGGCTCGCCGGCGCCCAGCCCGATGACGTTGCGGCCGGCCGCCTTGAGCGCGCGCGCCTTGTCCGTCACGGCGATGGTCGCCGACGGCTTCACGCGCTTGAGGGTGTCGGCCAGGAAGGCCATCGAAAGCTCTCCGAATCCGGTAAAAAGCGGGCGCAAAACACTAGGTAAAGGCCCACAATGGCTACAGCAAGTCGCAAAGAATGATCGATCAATCAAGCCTGTTGATGGCCGCCCCGCCAACCTCGTCATTGCGGGACGCCGCGCCGGCGGCAGGCCCGGACGCCAAGAGGGAAAATGTTAAGCACGCCCTGCTAGACCGGCCGCCATGGCCGGATTTGCCGACAGTCTGCGCGAGGGGCGCTGGCTCAGCCGCGAGCGGGTGCGGCTTGTCGGGCTGATGCTGCTCGCCGCAGCACTCCTCGGCGCGGCGTTCCTGGTGGCAACCTCGGACGGCCGCAACGACCGCTTCGGCCGGCCGCTCGGCACCGACTTCGCCAACGTCTACGCCGCCGGCACCTATGTGCTCGACGGCGAGGCGGCCAAGGCCTTCGACCCGCGCCAGCAATATGCCCGCGAGCAGGCGATCTTCGGCGAGGCGACGCCGTTCTACGGCTGGCACTACCCGCCGTTCTTCCTCGGCGTCGCGGCGCTGTTGGCGGCCATGCCCTATTGGCTGGCGCTGCTGGTGTGGCAGGGCGTGACGCTCGCGCTTTATGTCTTCGTCATTCGCAAGACCCTTCTTATCCCTCCCCTGAAAGGGGAGGGTGTCTCCGCGCGAAGCGCGGGGTCGGGTGGGGTCATCCGTGCCGATCGCAACGCGCCCCCACTCGGCTCGCTTCGCTCGCCACCCTCCCCCGCAAGCGGGGGAGGGATAAGCGGCATGTGGCTTCTCCTCGCCCTCGCCTTCCCGGCGGTGTTCATCAATCTCGGTCACGGCCACAACGGCTTCCTCACCGCGGCGCTGCTCGGCGGCGCGCTGATCGCGCTCGAGCCCCGGCCATGGCTGTCCGGCGTGCTGATCGGCCTCCTCGCCTACAAGCCGCAGTTCGGCCTCATCATCCCGCTGGCGCTCGCCGCCGGCGGCCACTGGCGCGCCTTTGCCGCCGCCGCGCTGACCGTCGCCGCGCTCACGCTCGCCGTCACGCTGGCCTTCGGCGCCGACATCTGGACCGCTTTCCTCGCCTTCACCAAATTCACCCGCACCGTCGTGCTCGAACAGGGCGACACCGGCTGGCACAAGATCCAGAGCGTGTTCGCGATCGTGCGCATGTGGGGCGGCGGCATCGCGCTGGCCTATGCGGCGCAGGTCGCGATGACGCTCGCCGTCGCCGCCGCGCTCGCCTGGCTGTGGCATAGCCGCGCCGCCTTCCCGCTCAAGGCCGCGGCCCTGCTGATCGGCACCGTGCTGGCGACGCCCTATGTGCTCGACTACGACCTGATGCTGCTGGCGCCGGCCATCGCCTTCCTCGCCGCCGACGGCATGGCGCGCGGCTTTGCCCCCTACGAGAAGACGGCGCTCGCCGCGCTGTGGCTGGCGCCGCTTGTGGCGCGCACGGTGGCGCAGATCACGCTGGTGCCGCTGGCGGTGCCGGCGATGGCCTTTACGCTGGTGTTATTGCTGCACCGCGCCATGAGCGAAACCGCCGAATATGCGCCGACGACGCGTCAGGTCCCGGCCGAATAAAATAAAATCATCCGTTTTATCACTTCGGCAAATTTTCCATTCCGTCCCGCTCGCGAATTCGTGACGGCCCGGCGACGCGACTTGTAATATGAAGGCCATGCAAATGCCGGACTTGGCGCCTTTGCTGCGCGCCAGGATTCGGGATCTGCATCGGGGGTGTGCATGTACACGCTTTACTCGGATCAGCGGTCAGGCAACAGCTACAAGGTCCGCCTGGCGCTCGCCCGGCTCGGCATTCCCTATCGGCTGGTCGAGACCGACATCCTGCAAGGCGAAAGCCGCACCCCGGAATTCCTCGCCAAGAATCCGAACGGGCAAATTCCGCTGCTCGAAGTCGCGCCCGGCCGCTACATTTCCGAGTCCAACGCCATTCTCTGGTACGTCGCCGGCGGCACCACGCTCGCGCCCGAGGACCGCATCGCCCGCGCCGAGGCGCTGCAATGGATGTTCTTCGAGCAGCACAGCCTCGAGCCCAATATCGGCGCCGCCTATTTCTGGCTGTGCCTGATCAAGGGCGGCCGCGAATTGCAGAGCCACGCGCTCGAGGACTGGCTGGAGAACGGCTATCGCGCGCTCGGCGTCATGGAGATGCACCTCACCAAGCACCGCTTCTTCGTCCCCGGCCATTTCACCATCGCCGACATCGCGCTCTACGCCTACACCCACCTCGCCCATAAGTGCGATTTCGACCTCGCCCGCTTCCCGGCGGTGCGCGACTGGCTCGAGCGCGTCGAGGCCGAGCCCGGCCACGTCGCCATGGACTGGCAGCCGAGCGAACTCGCCGCCGCCACCTGAGCCGCTGCCGCCTCTCCCCGCCCGGGGGGTGCAGCCACGAAAATGCCTTGGTTCCCGACCGGCTTTGCCCAAATCGGGCCGAACGCCCGCCCCGTTCCGGGACGACCATGCCGGCCTGGAACAAAGTGATTCATTTGCACGTTTCAGGTTCTGCCATGCGCACCGCCCTTGAGAAGACCGGCTTTGCCACGCCCGCCGCAGAGCGCTCGCCGGCGCTTGCCGAGCTGGTGGCAACCGCCGGGTTGTCCGCCGCCACCATCGTCACCGCGATCGTCGTCAGCGCCGGCATCGCCCGCGCCGACGTCGCCGACGGCGTCATCGGCAACGAGGGCGGCATCTTCGCCATCGCCCTCGTGCTCGGTCTCGCCTTCATCGGCATGAGCGGGCTGACTTTGTCCGGCAGCCGGACGAAACGGCACTAGCCTGCATCGCGCTTCCGCAACCCGCCGCGATGGCGCAGATTGACGCGCCATCGAGGGAGCGGGTCATGCGTTTGATCGTCATGCTGGCGGGCTTGCTGGCGAGCGGCAGCCTCGCCGCCGCCGAGCCATTTCCCTCCTCCGCCGGCCCGCTCGCCGTCGACACCGTGGCCGGCGGCCTCGCCTATCCCTGGTCGCTCGCCTTTTTGCCCGACGGCCGCATGCTGGTGACGGAACGGCCCGGCCGCATGCGCATCGTCACGCGCAGCGGCGCGCTGTCGCCGCCGGTGGCCGGGCTGCCGGCGGTCTACGCGCAATCCCAGGCCGGGATGATGGACGTGACGCTGGCGCGCGATTTCGCGCAGAGCCGCACGATCTTTTATTGCTATGCCGAGCCCTACGAGGGCGGCGCCCGCATCGCGGTCGCCCGCGCCCGGCTCGATGACGGCCGCGCGCCGCGGCTCAACGGCGCGCAAGTCATCTTCCGCCAGCAGGGCCCGCCCGATCGCGGCCTGAACATCGGCTGCCGCATGGCGCAGGCCGCCGACGGCAATCTCTTCGTCACGCTCGGCGATCACTTCTACGACGCCAGGCTGGCGCAGACGCTCGACAACCACATCGGCAAGATCGTGCGCATCACGCCCGAGGGCAAGGCGCCGCCCGACAATCCCTTCCTCGGCAGACCGGGCGCGCTGCCGGAAATCTGGGCCTCCGGCGTGCGCAATCCGGAAGGCCTCGCCTTCAATCCGGCGAGCGGCGAGCTGTGGGAGCAGGAGCACGGGCCGAGAGGCGGCGACGAAATCAACATCATCCGCAAGGGCGCCAATTACGGCTGGCCGGTGGTCAGCTACGGCGTCAACTACGACGGCAGCCCGGTCGGCACCGGCAAAGCGCGCGCCGAAGGCATGGCCGATCCGGTCTGGCACTGGACGCCGTCGATTGCGCCGTCCGGCATGGCCTTCTACAGCGGCGATCTCATTCCCGCCTGGAAGGGCAGCCTGATCAACGGCGCGCTCAAGTTCGAGCTGCTGTCGCGCCTCAGCCTCGACGGCGACAAGGTCACTCAGGAGGAGCGCCTGCTGCAAGGCCTGCACGAGCGCATCCGCGACGTGCGCCAGGGCCCCGACGGCGCCATCTATCTGCTCACCGACAACGCCGCCGGCCGCATCCTGCGCCTCGCGCCGGCGCGATAGGTTTTTAGTTCGTCATTCCGGGGCGCGAGCGAACCCGGAATCCATAACCCGCAGCGCTGCGGCGTCTGGATTCCGGGTCCGGCCCTTCGGGCCGTCCCGGAATGACGAGCTACCACTTGTGGAACACGAAGAAGGCGCCGGCCGCGATCAGCGCAAAGCCGAAGCCCTGGCTCAGGCTGATCGGCTCCCGCAGATAGACATAGGAGAACGCCGCGAACACGGCGAAGGTGATCACCTCCTGCATGGTCTTGAGCTGCGCCGGGTTGTAGATGGCGCTGCCGTAGCGATTGGCCGGCACCGCCATGCAGTACTCGATGAAGGCGAGCCCCCAGCTGATCAGGATGACCTGCCACAGCGACACCTCCTTGTAGCGCAGGTGCCAGTACCAGGCGGTGGTCATGAAGACGTTGGAACCGATCAGCAGCACGACCGGCAAGAGGTAGGGCGACAGGAACGGCATGGGGATTCCGACGGCGGCGGGGATGGAGGCGCTGCTATCCACAGCCGGGGGCGCCATGTCAACGGCCCGTCACATCGCTCCGCTAGAAAAGGCGTGCTTCTGTCGTAGTTGCGTAAAGTGTGACCCCTTCTCTTTGCGGTCCCGTGCGGCTGACCCTGCTCTCCCGGGACCGCAAATTTTTTTGCCTCAGCCGTAGCGCAGCTTCATCGCCAGGATGACCGCCATCATCGCCAGGGTCGCCGCGCTCGAGCCGATCAGCGGCCAGTCGTGGATGGCGAGCCCGTAGATCAGCCAAAGCCCCATGCCGCCGGTGAAACCGGCGGTCGCCGGCAGCGACAGCGCGTGCGTGTCCTTGTCGCGCACCGTCTTGAGCGCCTGCGGCAGCCAGCACAGCGTGGTCAGCGCCGCGCCGGCGAGGCCGATGAGGTCGATCAGATGGGTGAGCGTCATCGGCCCGTGTAGGGCCGATTCGCCTGAGGGTTTTGTGACAGCAGCCCCTCGCCGCGCGTCATCGTCCTGTCATGGGACGGTCAGCCACTGAGCGGCAGCGAGAGGAGCCGTGCCATGAGCGTCGCTGCCACCGATCTGCCCAATGTCGCGCCCACCACCGGCATCGTCTGGGCCTACCGTTTCGGCGCCGACGGTGCCGCCGAACGCATCGCCAACGAGCAGGTGGACGCCGCGCTCGCCGAGGCGCGCGGCTGGGTCTGGGTGCATCTGGCGCTTGCCGACAACCGCTGCCGGGCGTGGATCGCGAAAGCGGCGCCGGTTTCGGAGCTGGCGCGCGACTTGCTCTCCGGCGCCGACACGCATCTACGCCTCGACACTATCGGCCATGAACTGATCGGCGTACTGCCCGACCTGCACCAGGAATTCGCTTATGCCAGCGAAGATCTGGTCCGCCTGCGCTTCGCCATGGGCCCGCGCCTGGTGATCACCGCACGCCAGCGTCCGCTGCATTCGGTCGAGAATACCCGGCGCGCGGTCGAGGCCGGCAAGCGCTTTCCCACCGCGGTCTCGCTGCTCGACGCCGTGATCGACCAGTTCGCCGACGCCATCGCCCGCATGGCCGACCAGCTCGGCGCCGAGCTCGATGCCGTCGAGGATCACGTCATGCACGAGGAGCCTGCCGACGAGCGCCACCGCATCGCGCGGGTGCGCCTGCAGACGGTGCGCGTGCACCGGCAGCTGGCGCAGCTGCGCTCGATGTTCCATCGCATCGAGCCGCGCGTCGCCCGCGACAATGCCGAGGTCGCCGCCGTCATCAGCACGCTGGCGCAGAAGCTCGACGGCATCGACGCCGAGGTCGCCTCGCTGCACGAGCGGGCGCGGCTGCTGCGCGACGAGATCGCCGCCAAGATGACCGAGGTCACCAACCGGCGGCTGTTCGCGCTGTCGATCCTCACCGCCTTCCTGCTGCCGCCGACGCTGGTCACCGGCTTCTTCGGCATGAACACCAAGGACCTGCCGTTCCAGACCGTCGACGGCGGCACCTGGTGGGCGCTCGGCCTCGCGGTCGCCGCCACCGCGGTGACCTACTGGCTGCTGCGCCGCATCCGCGCCTTTTGACCGCGCGAAATCGTGGGCGGCGCCCAACCCTTGCGGCGTCACGGCCGCCGATCATAATGGCGTTCCCGCCTCTCATCAGGACGACGCCATGATCCTCGAAATCGCGCAGATCGACATCAAGCCCGGCATGGAAAGCGAATTCGAGTCCGGGGTGAAAAAGGCCGGGCCGATCTTCAAGCGCGCCAAGGGCTGCACCGGCATGACGCTGCAACGCTCGCACGAGACGCCGACGCGCTATCTGCTGTTCGTGCGATGGGCGACGCTGGAAAACCACACCAGGGACTTCCGCGAATCCGCCGACTTCCAGGAATGGCGCAAGCTGGTCGGCCATTGCTTCGCCGCGCCGCCCAATGTCGGGCACGTCACCGAAGTGGTGCGTGGGTTCTGAGCCTCAGGACGATGCCGATGCAACGCCCTCTCTTCACCTCTCCCTATCGGAGAGGTCGGCGCGCGCCAGCGCGCCGGGTGAGGGGTTACAATCGTCGAAAGTCAGGCTCCCCCTCTCCTTATCCCTCTCACCTGCTGCATTGTCTTCAGTTCACATGGCCCTTCGCATGACCGCCAACCGCATCCTCACCACCCACACCGGCAGCCTGCCGCGCACCGCCAAGGTCGTCGAGCTGCTGCTCGCCGAGGACAAGAAGCCCGGCGCGCGCAAGGCTGAATTGCAGGCCGCGGTGACCGAGGCGGTCGCCCTGGTCGTCAACAAGCAGGCCGAATGCGGCCTCGACATCATCAATGACGGCGAGCAGGGCCGCACCGATTACACCGTGCACGTGCTCAAGCGCCTGACCGGCTTCGAAGGCGAGAGCGCGCCGCCGATGGGCACCGGCGAGCCGGAATTTCCCGAGCTCGCCGAGATCCTCAAGCACTTCGCCTCGCCGTTCCAGCACCGCCCGGCCTGCAACGGCCCGGTCGGCTGGAAGGACTGGCCGGCGGCGCAGGCCGATATCGACATCGCCAGGGCGGCGCTCAAAGCCGTCAAGGCCGAGGACGTGTTCTTCACCTCGCCGTCGCCCGGCCAGATCGCGCGCTACCTCAAGAACAAATATTACAAGACCGGCGAGGACTACATCTTCGCCCTCGCCGACGTGATGCGGCGCGAATACCAGGCGATCGTCGAGGCCGGCTTCATCCTGCAGCTCGACTGCCCCGATCTCGCCATGCTGCGCCACATGGTCTATCCCGGACTGCCGCTCGCCGATTACCGCAAGATCATCGCCGTCAATGTCGAGGCGCTCAATCACGCGGTGCGCGACCTGCCGCCGGAGCGCATGCGCATGCATGTGTGCTGGGGCTCGACGGTGGCGCCGCACCACACCGACGTCGAGTTCAAGGACATCGTCGACATCGTGCTCACGGGCCGGCCGCACGCGGTGTCGTTCCCGGCCGCCAATGCGCGGCACGAGCACGAGTGGAAGATCTGGCGCGAGGTGAAATTGCCGGCCGGCAAGACAATCATTCCGGGCGTGATCGACTCAACCGTCAACACCGTCGAGCACCCGGAAGTGGTCTGCGACCGCATCCTCAATTTCGCCAATGTCGTCGGCCGCGACAATGTCATCGCCGGCGTCGACTGCGGCTTCGGCACCTTTGCCGGACGGGTGCAGGTCGACAGCAAGATCGTGTGGATGAAACTTGCCTCGCTCGTCGAGGGCGCGCGGCGGGCGAGCAAACAGTTGTGGAGCAAAACCGCCTGATTTGTCATTCCGGGGCACGCGCGCAGCGCGTGAACCCGGAATCCAGAAACAAGCGCCGAGCCAACGCCCGGATTCCGGGTCCGGCGCTGTGCGCCGTCCCGGAATGACGTCGCCGCCCTTCCCTCGCTGCCGGACTCGTCCCATATTCGGGGCGCGATGGCGAAGCCCCCGAAAAAGCCCAAGGATCCCGCCAAGCCGACGCGCGCCAAGGCGGCGCGGCCGGATACGGCGGCGACGCCCGATGCGCTCGCCGAGCTGCTCAACCCGGCGATCAACAAGGGCACGGCGGGCATCGGGTCCGGAACGGGAACCGCGTCTTTCCGGGGCGCGGGCACAGCCCGCGAACCCGGACTCCAGAAACCGGCACGGAGCGAGCAGCCGGATTCCGGGTCCGGCGCAGCGCGCCGTCCCGGAATGACGGAGATGCGCGGGCTCGCGCCGCCGCCGGACAATTCCTTCGACCGCCGCCGCGATTTCTCCGCCGCGCACACCGCGCGCAAGTCGGCGAAAGGCGCGCCCAAGCCGCGCGGCTTCGAGGAGGCGCCGCAGCGCGACTACAGCGCCTCGCCGATCACCGGGCTCGATCCGCAACTGGCGAAGGAACTGGGACTCGACGCGGATGATGCGCAGTCCCCCTCCCCCTTGTGGGGAGGGGTTAGGGGTGGGGGTGATGCGAATTCGAACTCAGCGACCCCCCTCCCCAACCCTCCCCCACAAGGGGGGAAGGAGCCCGCTGAAGCCGCGGCGCGCGCAGAGAAAAATAAGGACAGCAAATACCGCCTGCCGCGCGCCGACCTGCCGACGCAAGCCGGCGGCTTTGCCGGCATGGCGAGCCAGGCCTCGCTGGAGAAACTGCTGCGCGACGGCCGGCCGGAATTTTCCGCCGGCCACGGCGCGGTGTGGATGCCGCACCGCCCCGCCCGCCCGGCAAAATCCGAAGGCGGCAAGAAGCTTATCATCGCCTCCGATTTCGCGCCCAAGGGCGACCAGCCGCAGGCGATCGAGCAACTGGTCGAGGGCGTCAAACGCAACGACCGCACCCAGGTGCTGCTCGGCGTCACCGGCTCCGGCAAGACCTTCACCATGGCCAAGGTGATCGAGGCGACGCAGCGCCCGGCGCTGATCCTGGCGCCGAACAAGACGCTGGCCGCCCAGCTCTACGGCGAGTTCAAGTCGTTCTTCCCCGGCAACGCGGTGGAATATTTCGTTTCCTATTACGACTACTACCAGCCGGAAGCCTACGTGCCGCGCACCGACACCTATATCGAGAAGGAGAGCTCGATCAACGAGCAGATCGACCGCATGCGCCACTCGGCGACGCGCGCGCTGCTGGAACGCGACGACGTCATCATCGTCGCCTCGGTGTCCTGCATCTACGGCATCGGCTCGGTCGAGACCTATTCGGCCATGACCTTCACGCTCAAGGTCGGCGGCAAGCTCGACCAGCGCCAGTTGCTCGCCGATCTGGTGGCGCTGCAATACAAGCGCACGCAGGCCGACTTCTACCGCGGCTCGTTCCGCGTGCGCGGCGACACCGTCGACATCTTCCCGGCGCACTACGAGGACCGCGCCTGGCGCATCCACCTGTTCGGCGACGAGATCGAGAAGATCGAGGAGATGGACCCGCTGACCGGGCAGAAGACCGACGAGCTCGACTTCGTCAAGATCTACGCCAATTCGCACTACGTCACGCCGCGCCCGACGCTGTTGCAGGCGATTCACAACATCAAGGCCGAGCTGCGCGAGCGCCTCGCCCAGCTCAACGCCGCCGGCCGCCTGCTCGAGGCGCAGCGGCTGGAGCAGCGCACCGTGTTCGACCTGGAAATGATGGAGGCGACCGGCTCTTGCGCCGGCATCGAGAACTATTCGCGCTATCTGACGGGCCGCAAGCCGGGCGAGCCGCCGCCGACTTTGTTCGAATACGTGCCGGACAACGCGCTGGTCTTTGTCGACGAGAGCCACGTCACCGTGCCGCAGCTTGGCGGCATGTTCCGCGGCGACTTCCGCCGCAAGGCGACGCTCGCCGAATACGGCTTCCGCCTGCCCTCCTGCATGGACAACCGCCCCTTGCGCTTCGAGGAATGGGACGCGATGCGGCCGCAGACCGTGGCGGTGTCGGCGACGCCCGGCGCCTGGGAACTCAACGAAGCCGGCGGCGTCTTCGTCGAGCAGGTGATCCGCCCGACCGGGCTGATCGACCCGCCGGTCGAGATCCGCCCGGCGCGCACCCAGGTCGACGACCTGGTCGGCGAGGTGCGGCAGGTGGCGCAACAGGGCTACCGCGCGCTCGTCACCGTGCTGACCAAGCGCATGGCCGAGGACTTGACCGAATATCTGCACGAGCAGGGCATCCGCGTGCGCTACATGCACTCCGACATCGACACGCTGGAGCGCATCGAGATCATCCGCGACTTAAGGCTCGGCGCCTTCGACGCGCTGGTCGGCATCAACCTGTTGCGCGAGGGCCTCGACATTCCGGAATGCGCGCTGGTCGCCATTCTCGACGCCGACAAGGAGGGCTTCCTCCGGAGCGAAACGAGCCTCATTCAAACTATCGGCCGCGCCGCGCGCAATGTCGACGGCCGCGTGCTGCTCTATGCCGACCAGGTCACCGGCTCGATGCAGCGCGCCATCGAAGAGACGAATCGAAGACGGGAAAAGCAGGTCGAGTACAACACCGCGCACGGCATCACGCCGGAAAGCATCAAGCGCTCGATCCACGACATTCTCGACTCGGTCTACGAGCGCGACCACGTGCTGATTTCGACCGGCGGCGCGGGCACAGGCGCCGGCGATTTCGAGGAGGCGGCCACCATCGGCCACAATCTCGAGGCGGTGATCGCCGACATGGAAACGAAGATGCGCGAGGCCGCCAGCGACCTCGACTTCGAGGAGGCGGCGCGCTTGCGCGACGAGATCAAGCGCCTGCGCGCCACCGAGCTCGCGGTGTTGGATAACCCGACGGCGCGCGACGTGATGGCGGCGCAACTAGGCCGGCGCGCCTCGCCCGCCGAAGCGCGGAGCGCGAAGGCGGGTTCTCCCTCCCCCCTTGTGGGGGAGGGTGGCCGGCCGCAGGCCGGCCGGGAGGGGGGTCGGAGTTTAAGCCGCCCGCACAAGCCCGATCTCGACGAGATGGGCATCGGCACCTGGCACGAAGTGAAGCCGGCGCGCTCGTCTTCGCCCGCCGAAGCGCCAAGCGCGAAGGCGGGTGCCACCTCCCCCCTTGAGGGGGAGGTCGGCGCGCAGCGCCGGGAGGGGGGTGCGCCCGGCCCGCGCAGCAAGCTCGGCCGGCCGGGGCAACGCGGCGGGTTCAAGAGCAATCGCAGGCGGTGATAGCCGCCTTTGCGACGTGCATCGCTGAACTTCCAGAACAGAACAGCCGAGTGCGCCACCGGCAAATAGCTCGCGCGCATGTCGCGCGTCAAGGCGGCGTAGACTTGGCGATCAGCCGCGCCGCGGGCGAGGCCTCACCCTCCCCCTTGTGGGGAGGGTCGGCGCGCGAAGCGCGCCGGGGTGGGGGTGGCGACGAGGAAGATAATCAAACAACGTGACGTTGAATAAAAAAGGCGGCACAATGTGCCGCCTCTTCTGCTGTCCTCAGGTGGAGGCCCCGAAAGGCCCGCATGGTCCGAGGCACATGCTTAGTGTGTAAACTATATAGACTTGGTTAAATCATTGTCAATGCCTGAAAATTTCAGCGAGCATGAGATTGCCGCAATACCTTTGGCTTTATCGCAACCTCGATTCGCGACCTATTTGACTGCTACAAACAACGACCGGCTGCGTGCCCTGCAACTCTACCACTGGAATGCGCTGCTCTCAGCGGCGTTCCTTTTTCCGCTTCACGTTTTTGAAATTTGCATTCGCAATGCCGCCGCCAATGCGATCGGGAGCAAGTACAATGCGCGGTGGCCATGGTCTGCCGCTTTCGAAATGAGCCTCCCGGTGCAGTCGGCACCTTGGTTCAGCCCGCGCAATGAACTGCGAAGTGTCCGACAACGGCATCAGGCCGCCGGCAAAGTGATCGCTGACGTGCGCTTTGCATTCTGGGAGTCTATGTATACCCGGCGCCACGATGGCCGCCTCTGGCAGCCCTTCCTCCGGCGCGAGTTTCCGAACATTCCGAGCAGTCTGTCTATCGCGGAAGCGAGGTCGCGTATCCATCAAGCCGCTGGGCAGGTCCGCGAGCTACGCAATCGAATTGCGCACCACGAACCTATATTTCAACGCTCTGTCGACAAGGATTACGTTGCCATCAAGGAGATCGTCGCGTTCCGCTGCCTACATACGGCGACGTGGATGGATCGGTCGCAATCTGTGACTGATATCCTTGCGGAAAAGCCTTAGCGGGCGGAGACGGCGGTAACATCGCCGGGGCTTGACCCGTGCAGCTATCTTAAGGGCCTGTTCCAACAATTCCTGCTAAGTTGGACTTATGAAGCTCGGCTTCGAAGAAACGCAATCGCCTTACGCTAGCGGTTCTCAAAGCGCTCGCGCTTGGACCGAGCGCTGGGTACGCGATTGGGTCTACTGTCCAAACTGCGGCAACCAGAGGATCGATCCTTTTCCCAGCAACAGCCCGGTCGCGGATTTTCTCTGCAGAAAGTGCAGCGAAGAATACGAACTCAAGAGTAAAAAGAATCGGTTTGGCGAGAAGGTGCTCGATGGGGCGTACGACAAGAAATGCGAGCGCCTAGCTGCAAGCAATAATCCAAATCTGTTCTTGTTGAATTACGATCTCAAGCAACTGAGCGTCGTCAACCTTCTCATCGTCCCAAAGCACTTCTTTGTTCCTGAGATCATCGAGAAACGAAAGCCGTTGAAGGCAACCGCCCGGCGCGCCGGCTGGGTCGGCTCAAAAATCCTGCTCAACCAAATTCCCGATGCCGGAAAAATCTACATTCTGAAGAACGGCGTTCCGCAGCCAAAAGATACGGTGCTGGCCGAGTGGCAATGGACGTTGTTCCTGCGTTCGGAGCCCTTGGAGGCGCGCGGCTGGTTGATCGAAGTCATGAAGTGCATCGAATCCATCGGCAAGGCTGAATTCGAAATCGATGATGTTTACGCCTTCGACCAGCATTTGAGTCGCCTCTACCCTTGCAATCAAAACGTCAGACCAAAAATCCGCCAGCAGCTTCAATATCTCCGAGACCGGGGCTATCTCGATTTCGTTGGCCGCGGTCAATAACGCTTACGATCGAGCGGTTAAGCGGGGCTATCGGCGTTCCCAACCTCAAACCAAATCCTGCACCTCTCCCCGCGCTCGTCTACATCCGGCAAATCTTCTCGATCCCCGTCATAGTCGCAGACGCGGATCGGAAACGGATTGCCGAGCGTCCATTGCACTTGGCCGCCGTGAACGCCAACCGTGATCTGCGGATGCAGCGGACTGTGGACGAGCTTCGCGGTCATCGCGTCGATGACACGACCTTTGTCCGCAGCGGAAGCGCGCAGGGCCGTCAGTGCCTCCAGCAAAATCTTGCGCTCGCGGTGGGTCAGTCCAATCCAGGTTCGCCTCGGCAATGTCCTCTCCTCGTTCGGTCACGGGGGTGCGCCAACTGGCCTTTCTTCAGATTTGCCATGTATCCGCACCTCCGCGCCAAGATATACACCCCGGTGGATTTCTTCCACAGGTTGCCCATTGACTTCCTTCCTATATAGGACTATATGCACGATCACCCCACCCACCCGAGGGCGTTGTCATGAGACGTCATTTCAGCGGGGTGGGGTGCGGCGCCCGCGGGCCTGGGGAAACGTCCCCCATGGCACCCGGGCGGCGCCGGGGCTCCGCCCGGGACCACTACCGAGTCCCTGCCAGGAGCTGGCTGACGGCGGGCCGCTTCAAGGTCTGCCCGAGGCCCGGAGCGTGTCGTGGCCCGATGGACCGAAACGCGCGACGGGCGGACGGCAGCACCAAGCGGACCGCGGGCAAAGCGCGGCCCGGCGCCGTA
>DASRGB010000010.1:0-40839 GCA_035651255.1 Pseudolabrys sp. | reverse complement strand
CCGTTGCCGTCGTCGACCTGCACCGTATAGGTCAGCGTCACCTGATCGTTGGCGCCGAGGAAGTCGAGCGCGCTGTCGTCGATGTTGTAGTGCCAGCCGATGGTGCCCGAGCCGTCGCTCGTCGAATGCGTGGCGTCGTCGATGCTGAAGGCATTCACCAGCGCATTCTGCTGATCCGTCGTCAGCGTGTCGCCGTGGGCGAGCTGCGCATCAACCTGCTTGACGGTGAAGGAGCTCGCCTCCGCATCCGACAGATCGACGTCGGTGAAGTTGATCGTCCCGGACGCAGCCTCCGGCCCGCTCTCGCCGCCCTGCCCGACCGTGCCGCCGTCCTCGGTGATCGTCGCCGCCTGGGTCTGCGCGGCAATGACCGGCACGTCCTCGGTGCCCTGCACCGTGATGGTGACGTCCTGGCTGGCCGTGCCGCCGTTGCCGTCGTCGACCTGCACCGTGTAGGTCAGCGTGACGACATCGTTCTTGCCCAGGAAGTCGAGCGCCGAGTCGTCGACGTTATACTGCCAGCCGATGCTGCCCGACCCGTCACTCGTCGAATGCGTCGCGGCACCGATCGAGAAGGCATTCACCAGCGCATTCTGCTGATCCGTGGTCAGCGTGTCGCCGTGGGCCAGCTGCGCATCGACCTGCTTGACGGTGAAGGAGCTCGTCTCCGCGTCCGACAGATCGACGTCGGTGAAGTTGATCGTCCCGGACGCAGCCTCCGGCCCGCTCTCGCCGCCCTGCCCGACCGTGCCGCCGTCCTCGGTGATCGTCGCCGCCTGGGTCTGCGCGGCAATGACGGGGGTATCCTCGGTGCCGTGCACCGTGACGGTGACGTCCTGGCTCGCCGTGCCGCCGTGCCCGTCGCTGGTCTGTACCGTATAGGTCAGCGTGACGACGTCGTTCTTGCCGAGGAAATCGAGCTTGCCGTCGTCGATGGTGTACTGCCAGCCGATGCTGCCCGACCCGTCACTCGTCGAATGCGTCGCGGCGCCGATCGAGAAGGCATTCACCAGCGCATTCTGCTGCGCCGTCGTCAGGTGATAGCCGTGGGCGAGCTGCGACGTCACCACCGTCTTGGTGATCGAACTCGTCTCCGCATCCGACAGATCGACGTCGGTGAACGTGATGGCGCCGGACTGCTGATGGACGTCCGCGTTCTCGCCCGGCGCGTTGTCGGCGTCCTCCGTGACGAGGCCGCTCTGCACGTTCGATGTAATCGTCGGCGTGTCGTTGGTGCCGGTCAGCGTCACCGTCACCGTCTGCGTGCTCGAGGCAAGGTGGGAGTCGGTGATCGCGACATTGTAGGTCAGCGTCAGCGTCTCGCCTTCGGCCAGGAAATCCACGGCCTTGTCGGGCAGCTGGAAGCTCCAGCCGACCTGGCCGCTGCCGGCGCTGGTGTCCTGCGCCAGCCAGGCCGAGAAGGTCGCACCAGACTGCTGCTGGTTCGACACCTCGCCGAACAGCGCCACCGACGACAGCAGATCCGCGTTATGCGGGTCCTCGAAGCTGAGGGCATTGCCGTGCGCGTCCTGCCATTGGCTGGCCGCGAGCGAGGCGGTGACCGTATGGGTGTCCTGGGTGTCGACGCCCGCCGCGTTGAAATCGGTGAAAGCGAAGGTGCCGCCGGCCGCGTGCGCGTCCGCCTGGCTGGTGTCGCCGGTGGCGCCGCTCTTTTCCGTCTGCGCCACCGTTGCCGGGCCCGAGGTGATCTGCGGCACCTCGTTGGTGCCGATGACGGTCACGGTGACGTCGCGGGTGGCGGTGCCGCCGGCGCTGTCGGTCAGCGTCACGGTGAAGGTGTCGGTGTGGGTCTCGCCCAAGGTGAGCGCGGCGGCGTCGCGCGGATCGACTTCGTAGGACCAGTTGATCGTGCCGGTCGAATTGCCGCCGGTGGTGTCCTTGGACACCCAGGCGACGAGATTGCCCCAGTCGCCGCTGTGCGAGGCGACCGCCACGGTGTGGGTGTCGTTGACGTCGAGGAACGGCAGCACGCCGGAGGTCGTCAGCGCCGGCGCGAAATCGAAGGTGGCGGCGAGCGCCGTGCCGGTCGCCGTCCAGGCGCCGGCGTCGTCCTGATGGTAGAGCGTGCCGTCGGCGGTGCCGGTCGCGGTGGCGACGCTGACCTCGCCGTCGCCGACGATCTGCCAGACATACTGCTTGCCGGCCTCGACCGGAATGTTGAGCCCGTCGAAATGGAAATCGCCGCCCGACAGCAGCGATTGCGCCGCGCTGGTATAGATCGCGTTGCCGACCGGCTGGCCGTTGCTCCACTCGTAGAGCGCGATGGTGAAGGCCGTGGCGCCATTGGTCCCGCCGGCCGAGGCCAGCGTGACGTCGAGCGCCTTGAGCACGCTCTGCTGGCTGGGGACGGTGAAGACCAGGCCCCATTGCTGCTTGGCCGCGACCGGATCGAGATTGCCTGAGCCGAGGTCGGTGTTGTTGTGGCCGGGGTCGATCCACATCGTCGCCTGCCCCGACGTAGCAAACGACAGATCGTGGTCGGTGAAGGTCAGCGCGCCCGACGGGCTCGAATCGTCGGGCACCGCGCCGGAGGCGCCGGTCGAGCTGTCGACGACATAGACGTTCGAAACGACGCTCTTGTCGGTGAGGGTCGGCGGGCTCGCGAGCGCGGTATCGAAGCTCACGGTTTCCGTGGTGCCGTCGCCGGTCTGGTCGACGGCGCTGATCGTCAGCGTGTCGGCGCCGGTGTAGCCGCTCGCCGGGGTGTACTTGACGCCGGCGTTGAGCGCCGCCTCGACCTGGGCCAGCGTGCCGGTCGCGGTGATGCTGTCCCCCTGGCCGTTCGGATTGTGGGTAATGGTAAGGCCGCTGCCGGACACCGGCGCGAGCGTGCCGTGGTCGACGCTGAGCGTCAGCGTGACGGTGCCGGGATCGGGGTTGAAATCGGACAGCGACGCATTGGCGAAGGTGATGACGCTGCCCTGCTTGGTCGCGGTGGCGTCATGGCCGAAGGCGAGCGCCACCGCGCCGAACGAGGAGACGGCGCCGCCGGTGTCGGTCGAATTGCCGATCGTCTGGTTTGCCAGGCCGAGCTGCGCGAGCTCGGTCTGCGACACCAGCGAGGTGGTCTGCGTCCAGCGGTCGTAGATGTAGGTGTCGGGCTGATGATTGGTGTCCTGGACGACCAGGGCCGCATCGGTGCCGAAAATGACATAGCGGCCGTCGGGGCTGATCTCCGGCCGGTAGCTGTCGGCGTCCGACTGCAGCGCGCCGGTATAGAGCTGGCCGGAGATGCCGGAGCCGCTGCCGTCCGGACCGTTCGACTGCCAGGTGACGACCACACCGCCGCTGGCGAGCGTCACCGCCTGCGAATGCGAATCGGTCCCCGCGTCGCTGTTGACCGTGAAGGCGGTGTCGACGGCGGTGCCGTCGGCGGCGAAGCGCTGGCCGTGGATCGCGTTGCCTTCGGTCCAGGTGACGAGGAAGCCGCCGTCGGCGAGCCCGGTGACCGAGGAGTTGGCACCCGGATCGGGGGTGACGGTGAACTCGCCGCCGACCTTGCCGCCGTTGGCCGACAAATGCTGGCCATGGATGGAGCCGTCGGCCGCGGTCCAGGTCACGACCAGGCTGCCGTCGCTGAGCGCGCCGACCGCGGCATCGCTCTGCGCCCCGCTGGTCGTGGTGTTGACGGCGAAGGCCTGGCCCACTTTGGCGCCGGTGGCGTCGAAGCGCTGCGCCGCGATGCCGGGGTCGGCGCTGCCGTCGCTCGCCGTCGTCCAGACCACCAGGAAGCCGCCATTGCCGAGCGCGGTGATGACCGGCTCGCCCACGGCCGTCGTGGTGTTGACGGCGAACTCGGAGGCAGCGCCGGTCTGATGGCCGGAGGCGTCGAACATCTGGCCGTAGATATTGCCGCCCGACGCCCAGGCCACGGCGAAGCCGCCATTGGCGAGCGCGGTGGTCGACGGCACGCCCTGATCCAAATGGGCGCCGTCATTGACCGTGATCGGATGGGCGTCGACCGGCGTGCCGCCCGCGGCAAAGCGCTGGGCGAACACCGTGCCCTGGTCGCCGGAGGTCCAGGTGACGACATAGCTGCCGTCGGACAGCGCGGTCGCAACCGGCGTGCCGTTCACCGCCGCGGCGATCTGGATTTGGCCGCCGAGCGTGTGGCCGTCGCCGTCATAGCGCTGCGCGAAGATGCCGGAGGTTCCGCCGTTCTGCGCGTCCGAGGTCCAGACCACGACGTAGCTGCCGTCCTTGAGCGCGGCGGTGGACTGACCGGTCTGGTTGCCGGCGGCGGCGGTATTGGCCTGGAACTCGGCCGAAAGAGTGTGCGCGAAATCGATCGGCGCCGAGGCAACCGAGACGCGCTCGATCGTGTGATCGACGCGGTCGTAGACGTAGACGTCGGAATGGCCATTCGAGTCGCCTGCGACCAGCGCCGCATCGCTCTGGAACGTGACGTAGCGGCCGTCGGCGCTGATCGAGGCCGGCCAGTCGCCGCCGCTGTCGGCGGTGCCGGCCTGGCCCGCGTTCGACACCGAAATCAGTTCGACCTGGTGGGTGGCCTGGTCGTAGACATAGACCTGCGACGCCCCCGTGGTGTTCTCGTAATTGGCCTGCGCCTGGCCGTTGACGTAGACGGTCGAAATCTGATGGCCGTCGATGAGGAGGTCCTGCGCCGCCGACTCGAAGGTGATGTAGCGGCCGTCGGCATTGATCTCCGGGCTTTGGATATTGGCGCCGGATGCTCCCGAAAATTCCGCGACCACGGCCGTCGACGAAATGACGTGACCTTGCGCGTCGAAGGTCACCACCTGCGACGGGTATTGGATGCCCTGCGACTGGAAGGTGCCGCCGTCGACCGTGACGGTCAGCTCGTCGGCGCCGGAGCCCGAACCGTTGTAAACGACGCCGGTCTTGAGCGCGTTGTTGACGGCGTCGAGCGTGCCGGCGATCGTGATGAAGTTGCTGCCGGCGCCATCGATCTGCAAATGCGACGTGTCGATGTGCGGGTCGAGGCTCAAGGTGCCGTGCTCGACCGCAATCTTGACTTCGACCGTCGCATTGCTCGAGCTGATGAGACCGGTGGTGAAGGTGATCGCGCCGCCATTCTGCTGCGCCGCGACGTTGCCGCCGCGCGCCACCAGCAGCACGTCGAGGCCCGGCGTCTGCGTCGTCGCCAGATGGCCTTCCATGGTGATGAAATGGCCCGAGCCGTCGACATGCGCATTGCCGCCCGACGGCATCAGCAGGCTGACGCTATTGGTCAGCCGGTCGTAGACGTAGACGTCGGAATGGTTGTTGTCGAAGTCGCCCTGGAACACGACGGTGTTGCCGTCGAGGCTGAGCGAGACGCCGTCATAGGCCTGCGGCGCGCCGATCGCCGCATTGATCGCCTGCATGTGCGCGGCATCGGTGATCGTCGTCAGCGTGTGGGTCTGGCGGTCGTACAGAAAAATGTCGCCGCCGGTCTGCTGGCCGCCGTGCGCCGGATTCGAGGAGAAGGTCTGGAACGCGACGTAACGGCCGTCGGCGCTGGCGTCCGGCACGCCGGCGAAATGCGCGCCCGGCACGCTGCCGTCGGTCGCCGGCGCGATCCGGGTCATTGACCCGTCGGTGATGAAGATCGGCGCCGGGTTCGTCGACGGCGGAACGACGATCGGCGGCACGACGTCGCCGCCGCCGGTGTCCTTCGACGTGATGTCGACCTTGAGATCGGTAAGCTTTGTCGGGTCGGAGGTCAGCGTGATCTTGATGCCGGTGTCCAGCTGGCTCTTTTGCCCGTTCGGATCGGAATAGATCGTGGTGCCGTGCTGCTCGTTCGACCGCGTGTTGTCCTGCAGCTGCTGCTGGAACTGCTGAATGAGCTGCTGGCCGATGGCCTGGCTGTTGAGCAGCTGGCTGACGATGTTGAGTTCCTGCAGGGCGTCGAGCTGGCGCGCCGTTTCCTGCGCGGTGATCGTCTGCTGAACGGCGGCGACCTGCCAGGTGCCGCCGACACTGGTGGCGCGGCCGATCAGGTTTCCCTGCGAGTCGCGAATCTCGATGGCGTGGATCTGGCCGTCGCCCTCGTTGGCGACCGTCAGCGTCAGGGTGTCGCCCTGGGACATGATGCCGACGGTGCCGCGGATGCCCATGGTGGCGACCGGCGTCACCACCTTCATGTCGCCGCTATGCGCGATCTGGCCGGCGATGAAGCTGAGCTGCCCGCGCACGAGGTTGACCACCGAGGTGTTGCCGGTGCCGTTCGGGTCGTAGACGAATTCGCTCAGAACCATGCGCGCGTTGGCGCCGAGATCGAAGGTCGAGCCGTCGGTGAAGGTCACCGCGAGCGAGCCGTCGCCGCCGGTCTGCACCACGTCGCCCTTGAGGACGGCGTCGCCGGTGTTGAGGGTGATACTGACGCCGTTGCGGATGATGACGACGTTGCCGGTAACCTTGACGACGCGGCCGATCGCCTCGGCCTGCGCCGGCGCAGCGCCGGCCTGCGCGTACTCGCCGGGCGCCTGCGAGCCGGCGAGCGCCAGCACAACCTCCGGCGTTATGGCGCCGCCGTTCGGCGACAGCAGCATCGGGTGCTTGTCTGATTTGAAATAGTCGTGGACGACGAATTTGTGCTTGTCGTCGGACAGAATGAGATCGTTGCCGGCGCGCTTGAAGTCGCCGTCGTAAAGCAGATGCGCGTCAGGAATGGTGACGGCGTCGGCCGCACCGTGGGCGCTCCCCCCCGGCGCGACGGACGAGTCGAGCCCGCCGTAATGCGGATCCGACGAGGTTCGCAGCAAAAGCTCCCCCCAGAATGTTGACGCGCGCGGCGGCCGGTTGGCCTGCGATGTTTAGCCGCTTAAGTCGGGCTGCCGCGAACGGCAGCCATGCTCCCTGAGTGGGTAAACTAATAGCATCTCCCTATAGCCCAGTGTGATCCAGTTCACTGGGAAACAAGGTTTTTTCGGCGTGTATCCCTGATTTTCATGATTAACGGCCGCGTATAATCGGCATAAAAAACCGGGCGCCGATCACCCCCGGGGACGGCCATTCGCAACCCCCCGCGGCCTTCGCCATCGTTCAAATTTTACCAAATTCGCGACCGAAGGCTTCAGCTTAGCCTTTGAAATCACTGGCCTTTAGCCGCCCCTTTAACGCGGTCGAAAAGCCCGCGGCCGTATTTCTTCGCCCGCTCGGAGGGGCGAGACCGGTTTTTTCAATGCCGGCGCACTGCCCCGGGGAGCGGGGAGCGTCGGCATGTTGGCCAGTGTGCGCGGGCGCGCGGCGGCGCGCATGACGATTGTTGTCGTCGCGATGGCGATTTGCGCCGGCTCGACCCTGGCGCGGGCGCCATCCGACGTTGAAGCGGCGCCGCCGGTCAACCGGCCCTCGCCCTTGGCGGCGCTCGAACCGCTGAGCTTGCCCGTCCCGAGGCCGACCGCGCCGGCCGAGCCGGGCCCCTTCGGCCTCGTCACCGCCGATGCCGGCAGCTACGCCGCGCGCTGGCGCATTCTGCAACCGGCCATCCGCGTCGAGCGGCAAATCCTCGCGCTCTGCCGCGCCAATCCGGCCGCCTGCCCGGCAGCCGCCGCCAAATTCGGCGCCATCGTCGAGGCCGCCCGCGCCCGCGACGGGCTCGCCCGCATCGGCGAGATCAATCGCGCCGTCAACCTGGCGATTCGCCCGCTCGACGACCTCGTCCAATACGGTGAGCCCGACATCTGGGCTTCGCCGCTGATGACCTTCGGCTCCGGCGCCGGCGACTGCGAGGACTACGCCATCGCCAAATACGTGGCGCTGCTCGAGGCCGGCCTGGCGCGCGAGGATGTGCGCCTCATCGTCGTCTACAACCGCCCGGCGCACGAGCAGCACATGGTGGCGGCGGCGCGCCTCGATGGCCGCTGGCTCATCCTCGACAACCGCACCATGCGGCTCGCGGCCGATACCGAGGTTGCCGACCTGGCGCCGCTCGCCATGCTGGATGGCGCCGATCCGGCCTTGCCCGCTCCGGCGCCGCAGCCGGCCGAAGCCAGAGCCGAGCACGTCGCCGGGCTTGCGCTCGCGCTCTAGCCGCTAACCATAACCGGCCGGCGGTGGCTGGCCGCGTCGCGATGTAATAGGCTGCGGCGACGACGCGCGGGGAGACGCCGGTCCTCGTCCGCGACGACAGCCGGCGTGGCATTTTTGGCATGCGAATAGTGCCGTTCGGGCTGCTGAAAAGCAGAACGCTGACGCTCATCGAGACTTGCGTGCTGGCGGTCGGGCTGACGGCGATGACCGTCATGACCGTTCCGGGCCTCGACGAAGGCTTGCGCCTGACGTGCGTCGCCGCGCTGTGGTGCTGCCTCGGGCTCTACGTCTGCGAGCTGGCCATCAAGCTCTGGCAGCATTGGAGCGCCGCGGCGAAGTATCTGCGCTCCTCCGCCGGCGTCGTCGATCTGCTGGCGGTGGTGCCGGTGCCGGTCGCGATCCTGCTCGGCGTGCCGGCCAATATCGCCTGGCTGCTGGCGGCGGTCTGGATCCTCAAACTCGCGGCGCTGGTGCCCGGCCTCGGCATGCTCGGCCGCGTGCTGGCGCTGGAGGCGCGGGCGCTGGCGAGCGTCGTCGTCATCTTCCTCACCATCCTGATCCTGGCGAGCGTGGCGCTGCACGTCCTCGAAGGCGCCCAGCAGCCGCGCCAGTTCGGCAGCCTGCCGCTGGCGCTGTGGTGGGCGGTGACGACGCTGAGCAGCACCGGCTATGGCGACGCCGTGCCTCAGACCTTTCTCGGCCGCGTCATCGCCGGCGTGGTGATGATCAGCGGCCTCGGCGTGTTCGGGCTGTGGACCGGCATTCTCGCCACCGGCTTTGCCGCCGAGCATCGCCGGCGCGACTTCATCCGCAACTGGGACCTGGTGCGCAGCGTGCCCTTCCTGCAAAACCTCGATCCGCCGGCGCTCATCGAGCTGACGCGGCTGCTGCGGCGGCTCGACCTCGCCGAAAAGACGGTCGTGGTGCGGCGCGGCCGGCCCGGCGACTGCATGTATTTCATCGCCGCCGGCGAAGTCGAGGTGAAGGTCGAGCCGCACCCGGTGCGGCTCGGCGCCGGCGCCTTCTTCGGCGAAATGGCGCTGCTCACCGGCGCCGCGCGCAGCGCCAATGTCGTGACCACGCAGCCGACCACTTTGCTCGCACTCGAGGTCGCCGACTTCCACACCATGACGGCGCACCACCCCGAGCTTGCGCGCGCGGTCGCCGCCGAAGCGGCGCGCCGCGGCAAGCCCGCCGAGGGCGCCGCCCATGCCGCGCACGCCGACCACAAGCGCGACCGCGCCGCGCATTGATCCGATGGAAGAGACGCCCATCCTCGTCGAGCAACGCGCCGGCTACCGGGTCGTCACGCTCAACCGGCCGCAGCGGCTCAACGCCTTCAACGAGGCCATGCACCGCGCCTTGATGGCCGCGCTCGAGGCGGCGGAGGCCGATCAAGCCTGCCGGGCGCTGCTCTTGACCGGCGCCGGGCGCGGCTTCTGCACCGGGCAGGATCTGTCGGATCGGCTGGCCAAGGCCGACTTCAAGCCCGATCTCGGCGGCTCGCTCGGCGCCTTCTACAATCCGCTGGTGCGCAAGCTGCGCGCCCTGCCCTTTCCCGTCGTCGCCGCCGTCAACGGCGTCGCCGCCGGCGCCGGCTGCAACATCGCGCTCAACTGCGACATCGTGCTGGCGGCGCGCTCGGCGAGTTTCGTGCAGTCCTTCGCCAAAGTCGGCCTGCTGCCCGATTCCGGCGGCAGCTGGCTGTTGCCGCGCCTGGTCGGCGCGGCCCGCGCCCGCGGCCTGGCCTTGCTGGCCGAGCCTTTGCCGGCCGACAAGGCCGAAAGCTGGGGCCTGATCTGGAAGGCGGTCGACGACGCCGCGCTGATGGCGGAGGCGGAAAAGCTGTGCGCGCAGTTCGCCAGCGCGCCCACCCACGGCCTGTCGCTGATCAAGCGCGCGCTCAATGCCGCCGAGACCAATACGCTCGATCAACAGCTCGACCTCGAGCGCGACCTGCAGCGCGAGGCGGGGTCGACGCCCGACTATGCCGAGGGCGTGCGCGCCTTCATGGAAAAGCGGGCGCCGAAATTCACCGGACGGAAGGAGTAGCGCCATGCGCCGTGTCATGCCTGCCGTGCTGGCTGCGCTCGCCTTGCTGGGCGCGCCGGCGCTTGCCGAAACCGCCGCCAAGATCGAGATCGTGGTGCCGGCGGACGCGCCCAAAACGGAGGCGCGCGATGACGTCGGCGATGTCGCCGTGACCTGGGACAACGGCCGGCGCGAAATGCTGACCAAGGGCGCCCATGCCGAGCAGCCCAAGATCGGGCCTGACGGTTTGATCGGCTGGACCTGGTCGAAACAGATGGGCAAGGAGCTGTGGATCAACGAGCACCTGCGCGTCCAGCGCGGCAAGCAGCTGCTGTTCGAGGTCAAGTCCGAAAAGCCCTTCATCGAGGAGTGGAATTTCATCGCCGAAGGGGTGGCGGTGACATCGCGGGCCATGCATGGGCCGGCCATCATCGAGCTGTTCTCGATCAAGGACGGCAAGCGAATCGCGACCAGCAAGGCCTACGGCGATGTGCCGGCCTGGGCCAAGCCTTTCGCCAACGACTAGCCGCACCTGTTTCGCGGGCCGCCGGACGCCGCTTCCGATGAAGAATCCGGCCCGCGAATCCGCTAGATTCGACGCAAGCGATTCGCCCCACCGACAAACGGAAAGGCAGGTGGATGATGCGTCAGATCATCACGGTTGCGACCATGAAAGGCGGCAGCGGCAAGAGCACGCTGGCGAGCTGCCTGGCAGTGCATTGGCATCTGTGCGGCCGGCCCTCGACCATCATCGACGCCGACCCGCAGCGTTCGATCGCCCGTATCGCCGCGCGCGAAAAGGCGCTCGGCGGCGTCAAGGTGGTCGAGGACGCCTCGGAGAATGCCTGGAAGACGGCGCGGAACTTGCCCGCGACCGGCCCGATCATCATCGACACGCCCGGCTTCAAGTCGCTGGCGACGCTCGCCTGCATCGCCGCGGCCGACTTCCTGCTGGTGCCGGTCAAGGCCTCCCCGCTCGACATCGACCGCATGCTCGACACGCTGCACTCGCTGATCGAGGGCGAGGAGGGCGAGCGCCGCCTGTTCCGCTGCGTGCTGACGCAGACGACGCGGGATTCGGTCATCGCCAAGCACATCCGCGCCGAGCTGATCGAGAACGGCTTCCCGGTGCTGCAGAACGAGATGACCAACCGGGTGGTTTATGCGGAAGCGGCCCTGTGGGGCGCGACGCCGAGCATGATCGAGAAGTCCGGAACCGCCGCGCGCGAGATCGCGGCGATCGCCGATGAAGTGGACGATCTCGTCGGGATCAGGCAAGCTGCCTGACCATGAACAAGAAGACTCTGCCCAGGGCCATCAGGCCGGATGCCGACGCTGCCGCAGCGGCCAAACCGGCCGCCGCTGCGGCCGCGCCGCTTGAGGCGCAGCCGGCCCCCTCCGGGGCGGATACCAAGGATCGGCGCGCCCGCGCCATCGCCGTCATCAAGCGCCTGTCGCTGTGGTCGGGGGCGGCCGGGCTTATCCCGGTGCCCTTCGTCGATCTCGCCGCCGTCGGCGGCGTCCAGGTCGAGATGCTGCGGCGGATTTCCAAGATCTACGACGTGCCGTTCTCGAAGAATATCGGCAAGGCGCTGATCTCCGGCGCCATCGGATCCATGGTCCCGGCGAGCAGCGGCATCGGCGCCGCGAGCCTGATCAAGGGCGTGCCCGGCCTCGGCACCGCGATCAGCGCCATCACTATGCCGGCTTTGTCGGTGGGCGCGAGCTACGCCATCGGCATGGCCTTCATCCAGCACTTCGAGTCGGGCGGCACGCTGCTCGACTTCGAGCCGCCGGACTACAAGGAATTCCTCAAGGCCGACCCCGACCGCGGGCAGCCGCCGGCCAAGCAGGCGACCGCCTAAGGCGGCGCTTACTGCCGCGGCCCGGTCTTGGCCGCCTTCTCCTCGTCCCACCACCACAGCGACGGAAACGCCGCCAGACCGTATTTCGGCATGTGCTGCGGCCGGCCGAACCGGTTCCAGCGCGCGGTGCGCACCTTGCTGTAGGTCCATTGCGGCACGACGTAGTGGTTCCACAGCAGCACGCGGTCGAGGGCGTGGGCGGCGGCGGTCAGCTCCTCCTCGGTCTTGGCGAACACCACTTTCTCGATCATGGCGTCGACCGCCGGGTTCTTGATGCCGATGATGTTCTCCGAACCCGGCTCGTCGGCGGCGCGCGAGCCGAAGAAGCCGCGCAACTCGTTGCCCGGCAGCAGCGATTCACCCCAGGCGTAGACGATGATGTCGAAGTCCCAGCTGCGCAGGCGGTTTTCGTATTGCGCCTCGTCGACGGTGCGCACCGCGACCGTGATGCCGAGCCGCTCCAGCGCCGGCTTGTAGTAGAGGAAGATGCGCTCGAACAGCGGTGTGTTCGACAACAGCTCGACGCTCAAAGGCTCGTTGGTCTTGGCGTTGACGAGCTGCTGGTTCTGCACCTCGTAGCCGGCGGCGCGGAACAGCTTCAGGGCCTCGCGCTGGTTGGCGCGGGCGTCGCCCGGCGGCGGATTGGCGTAGGGCTTGGTGAAGACCTCGGGCGGCACCTTGTCGCGCACCGTCTCGAGCAGTTCCAGTTCGCGGCCTTTGGGCAGGCCGCTGCAGGCGAGATCGGTGCCCTCGAAAAAGCTCGCGATGCGCTTGTACTGGCCGAAGAACAGCTGCTTGTTCAGCTCGGTGAAGTCGAAGGCGTAGTTGAAGGCCTGGCGCAGCCGCGCGTCCTTGAACTTGTCGCGCCGGATGTTGAAGGCGAAGGCCTGCATGATGCCGATATTGGCGATCGGGAATTCCTCGAGAATGACGCGGCCGTCCTTGACGGCGGGGAAGTCGTAGGCGGTGGCCCAGGCTTTGGCGGCGTTCTCGGTGCGCCAGTCGACGGTGTTGGCCTTGAACGCCTCGATGGCGACGGTGGCGTCGCGGAAATATTCGTACTTGAGCTCGTCGAAATTGTTGCGGCCGACGTTGACGTTGAGATCCTGGGCCCAATAGGTCTTGACGCGCTCGTAGACGATGTTGTGTCCGGCCGACAGTTCCTTGATGCGGTAGGGTCCGCTGCCGAGCGGCGGCTCGAGCGTGGTCTCGGCGATGCTGCGCTTCTTGCCGTCGCTGTCGGTGCCCTCCCACCAGTGCTTCGGCAGGATGGTGAGATGGCCGACGATCTGCGGCAGTTCGCGATTGCCGTTGCCGTCGAAGGTGAACTTGACTTCGTGCTCGCCGGTCTTTTCCGCCTTGACGACGTGACGGTAGCTGGCGCCGGCCTGCGGGCTCAATTTCTTGAAGGCCTCGAAGGAGAAGATGACGTCCTCCGGCGTGATCGGCTTGCCGTCGTTCCATTTCGCCTGCGGGCGCAGTCTGTAGGTCGCCGAGGAGAAGTCGTCCGGGTAGCTCACCGATTCCGCGATCAGGCCGTAGACGCTCGCCACTTCGTCCAGCGCGGACACGAACAGCGTGTCGTAGATGAGGTCGATGCCCTGGGCGAGCGCGCCTTTGACGCCGGCGACCACCATGTTGAGATTGTCGAAGCCGCCGAGCGCGATCTGCGAGGCCGTGCCGCCCTTCGGCGCCTTGGCGTTGACGTAGTCGAATTGCTTGAAGCCCGGCTGGTACTTGAGGTCGCCGAATTTCGACACGCCGTGCCGCCAGCTTGCGTCGGCGGCCGCAGGTCCGCTCCACGGCGGCAGCCGGCAGGCAAGGCCCAAGGCGGCGGCGGAGGTCAGTAGCGTTCGGCGATTCATCTGTTGCCCCAATGAAACTGCCAATTGTTGCCCCAATGAAACTGCCAATCCTCGACGGACGCGAAGATCGGGGCCGGCGATGATAGAAATGTGACCGCGGCGTGCCGGCCTACGCCGCCGCGAAAGGACGTGCTTCGCATCATCGGACGAGGCGCGCCCGTCCGATCCCGGCTGCAAGCCTAACGTACTTTTTTACGGTCTGGCGAGGCGAATTTCTGAGGCGCAAGGCCGCGCGGCAAAGCCTGCTGCGGCCGGGCAAAAAACAAACGAGGCGCCGGTGTTCCTCCGGCGCCTCGTTAAACGCTCGCCAGCCCGCGGGTCTAAAGCTTTCTCAGACCCGGGGCCGGTTCGATGAATCGATCAGCCCGGGCAAACCGACAAGCCGGTGCAGGCACCGAGCGTGTAGCTCGCCTGTTCCTTGCCGCCCGCCGCGACTTCCAGCGCGTCGTCGGAAACGTCGAAGGCGAGGATCTCTTCCTCGATCTGCTCAAACATGGTCTTCATGGCATTGATCCCTTTCGTTGGCCAACGGCGCCAGCAGTCAGCAGGCTTCAGGAGAAGAATCCGGAGAAACGCCCCCCTCCCAGCGCCATAACACATCATCCGATGCGTGCAGGTTAAAGTCAATAACTCTGCCTATCCGCTATGCAGGCTTATCTCCTTCATTTTTCGCCCAAATCGTGTCGCGGCCGGGCCGCTCGCTGTCCCCGATTGAGACACGGCTTTTGTGACACGAGGGGGGAAGATGACAATGCGCGCCCGCGCCATAATATGTCGTCTGCCCCGGAGAAAAAATAAGCCCGGGCGGAGACAGGCCGGATGGATGCCTATTACGAGCGCTTGAGCCTTGGCGCCGCAACCATCGACGAAATTCTCTCCGGCGATTTCGAAACGGTGGCGGGCGCCGCCGACGCCGGCGCGCGGCGCCTCGCGGCGTGGTGCCGGGCATCCGCCGCCGGCGACCATGCGTTGTTTGTGCGCCGGCTTGCACGCGATGGGTGGACGATAGAGGCCGTCACCGCGCGGCTCGCCGGCCACCGCCGCAAGGCCGGCGCTCCGCCGCCGCCCTGGCTCGGCGACGCTCGCTGGATCGTCGAGGCGCTGCAACAGCCGCCAGGCGCGCGCGGCAATTCCGAGCCACACGCCTTCGCCGAACTCCTGGCACCTGTCGCCGAACGCGCCGAGGCCGTTTTATGGTCCGGGCTGCCCGCCGGCACGGCTGCGATCTTGACCGAGGCGGCGCGCGCCTCGCTGCGCGACGGGTTTCTCAGCCATCTCTCCGAGCTGGCAGCGCCCGCGATCTACGAGCGCTTTGCCGGCGCCCGCCTAGCCGCCGGCACAGGCTACGGCGCCTTCATCGCCGACATGAAAGCGGGCGGCGTGCTTCGCCTGTTCGAGGACAAGCCGGTGCTGCTGCGCCTGCTCGCCACCGTGACGCGGCAGTGGATCGAGGCTTCGCGCGAATTCCTCGTGCGCCTCGACACCGATCTTGCCGCGGTCCGCCGCGAGCTGGTCGGCGGCAGCGGCCGCGTCGCCAGCATCACGGGCGACCTGTCCGACCCGCACAATGGCGGCCGCTCGGTCAAGGTCGTCGGCTTCGAGGACGGCACGAGGGTCGTCTATAAGCCGAAGGATTTGCGCCTCGACATCGCCTGGCACGACCTGGTGGCACGGCTGAACGCGGCCGGCGCGCCGCTTGCGCTCAAGGCCATGCGCGCGCTGGCGCGCGAGGGCTACGGCTGGACCGAGTATGTCGAACACCGCGGCACCGATGCGGCCGGCTGCGAGCGGTTCTTCCGCCGCGCCGGCGCCTGGCTTGCGCTGTTTCACTGCTTCGCCGCAAGCGACATGCACCAGGAGAACATGATCGCGACGGGCGAGGACCCGGTGCCGATCGATCTGGAAACGCTGCTACAGGCCCCACCCGAGGAGCCCGGCACGCCGGCGCCCGAGGATGAAGCCTTCGAGGCCGCCGCCGACATCCTCGCCAATTCGGTCATGATGGTCGGCCTGCTGCCGGCCTATGGCCGCTCGCCCGACAACCAGGTGTTCGCCATGGGCGGCATGACCGCCGACTGGGACGCCAAGATCAAGATCACCTGGGAGAACATCAACAGCGACGCGATGCGGCCGGTCCGCACCAGGGTCGCCGGCAAGGCCAATCCCAACCTGCCGCATGTCGACGGCAATTACGCCAAGCTCGGCGACCATATCGAAAGCTTCATCGGCGGCTTCGAGAGCTACGCCAAGTTCCTGCTCGGCCAAAAGCGCGATCTGTTCGCCGGCTTTGCCGGCGCGCCGGTGCGGCGCGTCATCCGGCCGACGCGCTTTTACGCCATGCTGCTGCAGCGGCTCAAAGACTGGCGGACCTGGGGCGACGGCCTTGGCTGGTCGGCGCAGGCCGATTTCATCGCCCGCCTCGCCGATTGGGACAAGGACGATCCGCTGTGGCCGGCGCAGCAGGCCGAGCGGGCCGCCCTGCTCGCGCTCAATGTGCCGCACTTCACCTCGCCAAGCGACGGCAACACGATCCGCGATACGGCCGGATTTTCCCTGCCGACCAAGGCACCGTCCGGCCTGCACCGCGCCAAGGCCCGGCTCGACAAGCTCGATGAGCAAGAGCTTGCCTGGCAGGTCGAGATCATTCGCGAGAACACGGGCACCGCGGCGCCGGCGCATAGCCAGGCGCCCGCCCTGCAACCCGGTATGCCGACGCCGGCTGCGGACATCTTCCGCGCCGAAGCCGATCGCGTTGCCGCAGAAATCGCCGGCAATGCCGTCCGCCGCAACGCCAGCGCCGCCTGGATCGGCCTCGACTGGCTGGGCGACGCCGCCCACTACCAGCTCGTCTGTCTCGGCCCCGATCTCTACAACGGCAATTCGGGCATCGCGCTTTTCCTCGCCGCCCATGCCGCGGTGACCTCGTCCGGGTCGTCGCGCGAGCTGGCGCTGGCCGGGCTTGCGCGCCTGCGCAAGACGCTCAAGAGCCGCGGCGCGGCGCGCATGGCCCGCGGCCTCGGCGTCGGCGGCGCCACCGGCCTCGGCTCGATCGTCTATGCGCTCGCCGCCATCGCCAGGATCTTGCAAGACGACGGCCTGACGGCCGATGCCCATGCGGCGGCGGCCTTGTTCACCGATGAACTGATCGCCGCCGACAAGCGGCTCGACGTCATCAGCGGCAGCGCCGGCGCGATCCTCGGCCTGCTGCGCCTCTATCGCGACAGCGGTTCCGCGATCTTGCTCGATCGCGCCGTCAAATGCGGCGACCACCTGCTGGCGCAAAGCCGCCGCGGCGCGGAGGGACGCCGCAGCTGGGTCGGGCAAGGGCTCGGCGAGCGGCCGCTCAACGGCATGTCGCACGGCGCGGCCGGCTTTGCCTACGCGCTCGCCGCGCTGGCGGCGGCCAGCGGGCGCGACGACTTTGCGCGGGCCGCCGCCGAATGCATCGCCTTCGAGGATTCAAGCTACGACCCGGCGCGCCATAACTGGCCGGACCTGCGCGGCAGCGAGCCGTCCTGGCCGTGCCAATGGTGCCACGGCGCGCCCGGCATTGGCCTCGCGCGGCTGGCGACGCGCGGGCGCGGCGCCGTGACGGCCGACGCGCTGGCCGTCGACATCGGCAACGCCGTCGAAGGCGTCAGCCGCGGCTGGCCTGCCAAGGTCGACACGCTCTGCTGCGGCACGCTCGGCAGCGTCGAGTTCCTGTGCGAGGCGGCCGATGCGCTCGGCCGCGACGACTTGCGCGCGCTGGCGGCGCGGCAACTCGCGGCCGTGCTCAAAACCGGGGCGGCGGCGGGCGACTATCGCTGGAACAGCGGCAAGCGGCAGTTCAATCTCGGCCTGTTCCGCGGCCTGGCCGGCGTCGGCTACACCGCGCTGCGCCGGCTCGATCCGGGACTGCCCAACGTGCTGATCTGGGAGTAGCGCTACGGACAGGTCGCGGTGATGCGCGCCTGGAACATGTCGAAACCCTGCACGCGCACATGGCAGGTGGTCGAAGGATCGACCGCGACCTCGACGACGTCGCCGCTCGCCGCCATCTGCTGCCGGCCGTTGATGTTGAGGGCGATGCCCTGATTGGTCGGCGAGCCGATCAACCCCACCGTCAGACGGCCATTGGCGACGATCAGCGATTGGTTGGCGGCGATCTGGTAGGTGTCCTTCGCCGGCATCAGCTCATTGAGCTTGGCGTTGAGCCTGTTCGCCGTGCTTTGCAGCGACACCAGCCTGCTGGTCTGGTCGGCAATCTGTTCCTTGAACTTCTGGCTCTCCGCCTGAAGTTGCAGGACCAGCTGCTTGGCGTTCGCCAGGTCCACGCGCGAATTCTCCAGGCCGATGACGTAGGCGCCGACGAGCGCCGCCAATAGCAGGAGGATGGTCAGGAGGCGGCGCTGGCGCGTCCTGAGCCAGGCGCCGAGTCCGGAACGCGGCCGGCCGTCGCGGTCGGATCGTGGCGTCTCGCTCACCCTGGAACCCCCTGCCGAAGACGTGTCATCGCGCGTGCGCCGCCTCGCCGTTTACGGTTTCGGTTTTGCTTCGTTGTCGCCGGTCGCCGACTTGCTCGGACGCAAGGCCTCGCGCAGCCGCGACAACAGCGTCTCGACGTCGATGTCGAGCGGCGCGACCATGCCCGACTTGACCGAGGGCGGGATGTCGCTCGCCTTCTTCTCGGACTCAGACTGCGCCGCGGTCGCGGCGCTCACGTCCGCGGGCGCAGGCGGCACCGTCGAGGTGCGCTGGTCGGGCCCCTTCAAGCTGCCGGTCGGCGCGCTGCCGCCGGTCGCCGGGCGGGCGGCGGGCGGCGGCGCCGGATTGTCGATATTGCCGAGAATGATCGGCAGGCCGTCTTTGCCGCTGCCGATGACCACGATCTTGGAATTCGGCGACTGCGCCAGCGCCAGCGTCGCCTCGATGCCGCGCCAGCGCAGGTAGGAATCCGAAATGCCCTGGCTCACCGTCTTCTGGAAGGCGGCGATGCCGTTGGCCTCGACCTGCTTGCGCTTGGCCTCCTCGACCTCGCGTTCGACGCGGTATTTGAATTCCTGGATCTGATAGAACTGCTCGGTCTGCCGGTTGATGGCGGCGACGATAGCCGGCGGCAATTCGATGCCGAGCACCGGGGTGTCGAGGATCTGGATCGAGTTCTGCAGGAAGTCGTTGTAGTGCTTGGGGTCGGGCTGCTCCATGGCGGCCGGCTGCACCAGCGTATTGAGGTGATCGCCCAGCTTGTTCTGCGCGCTGCTGCGGATCTTCTCCTGGATTTCCTCGCGCGAGGTGTAGACCTGCTGCGCCGTGTACTGGGAAATGACCTGGCGCGTTTCGCTGCCGATCTCGGGCCCGACCACGGTGTCGAGGAAACCGGGGCCGATGAACTTGTGCAGCACGCCGATCGAATTGTGCAGCAACTGGTAGCGGATGCTGACCGTGACCGTGACGTTGACGCCGTCCTTGGAGATGGCGTTGTAGGTCTGGTTGGTCGATTGCAGGCGCAGGTCGTAGAGATAGAGCTTGTCCCAGGGCCAGATGATGTGCAGGCCCTCCTCGCGCAGCTCGCGCGGGTCGAGGATGGTGCCGCGGCCGACGAAGCACCAGCAGTACAGGTCGTAGCCGTTGAACCGCTTCCACAGCACGCCGACCATGCCGCTCGGCACGGTGATGACGACATAGGGGAACAGCACGGTGGCTGCGAGCATCGACACCAAGAGCGCCACGGAAAAGCTCGGCAGATGACGCCCGATGAACCGCCACCAGCCGCGCTTGCGCGGCGGCGGCACGTCATCGAGGAACTCCGAATACGTCATCGACCCTACTCCACCGGACGCTGCCGCCCGCCTCAACTGATCACACGCTGCTCTACAATCCGACCCTCGTCCATCTTAATACGGCGCGCGGGCAAGTGTAGCTCGTCGAGATAGCGGTCATCGTGGGTGATGACCACGACCGTGGTGCCGGCCCGCATCAGATCGGGCAGCAGTTCATCGTAGAATTTGCGCCGGAATTCGGGATCCTGCTCGGCGGTCCACTCGTCGAGCAGCAGGATCGGCCGCTTCTCGAGCAGGCTGACGATGAGCGCGAGACGCCGCCGCTGGCCGCCCGACAGATCGAGCGTGCGAAACTCGCCGTTGACGACGCCGGTCTTGTCCTCGAGCCGGAACTGCGCGAGCAGCCGGTTGACCTCGCCGCTGTCCGGGTCGGGAATGCCGTAGAGCTTCCGGAACAGGTGGTAGTCGAAGAAAATTCCCGAGATCAGCCCGCGATAGGCGTCGCGCGTGTGGTCGTTGATGCGCATGCCGTCGAGCGTGATGTCGCCGGAGTCGGGCGGATATAGCCCCGACAGCACGCGCAGGAAGGTCGACTTGCCCGAGCCGTTGCCGCCGGTGATGAAGACGAGCTCGCCGGCCTTGAGGTCGAAGTCGATCGGCCCGATCTGGAAGGTGGTGGTGGAGAACCTGTCGGTGTAGCGGAACCTGATATTGCGCATTTCGATGTGGTCGAAGCGCTTGGGCACCGCGATCGCGGCCTTCTCCTCGGTCGAAACCAGGCCCTGCAACGCGGCGTCGAGCTGCTCCATGCGGTCGGCGGCGGCGTTGGCGTTCATCAGGATCGGAATCGCCTGCACCATGCCGAACACCGCGCCCACGACATAGAGGAGCGCGGTCGTCACCTTGGTGATGGAGGCGCCGGCGCCCAGCGCGCTGAACTGCGGGGCGACGAACACCACGGCGCCGAGCAGGATGTACATGTAGCTCTGCGCCGAGACGATCTGCTTGAAGGTCTCGGCCTGGGCATGGATCTTGATGTTGGCGGCGCTGCGCGAGACGTCGAAGGCGTCGTCGTAGAGCGCCTTGCTGCGCTCGGCGTTGAGCCTCACCTCCTTGAAGCCGTCGAGGAAGTCGCCGACGCGGTCGAACAGCCGGCGCTCCTGCTCGGCGGCGCGCGAGCGCTCCTCGGCGAGGCGCCGGCTGCGAAAGTGGAAAATCGTTCCGGTGAAGGTGACGATGACCACGCTCAGCGCAAAGGCCGCGAACGACAGATAGGCGACGTAGACCGCCACGAAAAAGATCAGCACCGGCGCCTGGATGGAGAAGCTGAGCATATTGCTCGCCTGCGTCAGCACGGCGGCGTCGCTGGTGATGGCGCTGACGATGCGGGCGCGGCCGATGCGTTCGACCGACAGCAGTTCGGAACGCCGCACGTGGTCGAGCAGGCGCACGCGAATGCGGTGGATGATCGCCTCGATCTCGGCGGTGATGGTGGTGGTGACGTAGACCTGCGTTTTCAGGAACAGGATCAGCGCGATCACGAACAGCGAGACCGCCCAGAAGTTGGTCTTTTCGCCCTGGTCGGCGCCGGCCGCGCCGGCGTTGATGGCGGCGAGCACCGCGGCGTTGCTGACGCCGCCCAGCGCCGACATGAACACCACCTTGCGCAGCGAGGTGTGCATGTCCCGGGTGACAAGCTGGATGAAGGACATAGGTGTAACGCCGCCCCGTCTACATATCCTTGCGGCGCCGCCGCCGGCCCGACTGAGGATACGCTGGCCGCGCCCGATAGAACAACCGTTCTAGGTGCGGCGATGCCATTCCATGCGGCGCGAGGGGCCTGTGAGCAACAGTATCGGCAGGACCACCAGGGGGGTGGTTGCCAGCGCGAGCAGAAAGGTTCCGAAGAATCCCATGCGGCGTTCGATGCCGCAAAGGCCGGTGAGGGCGCAGAAAACGATGTAGACGGAGGATTCGAGCATGGGCTCGCTGCGTCACCCTCGTGCTGTCGCGCCTTCGGGGAGTGAGTGCGCTCCCCGATCGCCGGGCAAACGCCCGTGGGTCCCTTACGAGCTGCTCGTCGACGGCTTCGTGCGGGAGTCCCACATTTCCTTCTGGGCGCGCACGAATTCGCGATAGTCCGGCGGATTGAAGTCGAGCAGCGTACCGCCCGTTTCGAAATGCTGGATGAAGGCCTTGCCGATGGCGTAGGTCGCGCCGGCCGACAGCGTCGGCATCACGAAGCCGGCGGCGAGCGTTCCGATCACCGGCACGAATTTGAGCGTGCTGGCGGCGCCGATGCCGCTGGTCGAGGGGATCATCGAGCCGGCGAGGCTCAGGATGATGGCCTTGCCGCTGTTGTCGGAGAACGACACATTATAGATCTGCGACAGGCGGCGAACCATTTGCAGCTGAAGACCGCCGACGGCGAAGACGTCGACCACCGGCATCGGGATCAGGCCGGCAACGCCCGACCAGATGGCGAAACGGTTGACCAGCCGGTTCGCAAATTCCTTGCGCTCCTCCGGCGTCATATCGCTCCCGGCCATGGCGTCGGTGTCAGAGCTGGCAGATGATTTCGTTGCCATAGCGAATCCTTTCTCGTTCCCCCGGATGGGCCCACCACGTGACTCTCGCCGATGCCAAGTCGTTCGGCGGCTTCATCCGCGTGAGCCGTTTGACTCTGCAAAGCCTAACATGAGGGGGTGGCCCTGCCAAGCGCCGGGCCCGGCGTCATAATTTTCGACGGCGGGTTCGCGCGGGCGCCGGCGGCCGCCGTCCGTTGTGGCTCGCTGCTCGCCATGCCAAGATAACCGCCTCTTGGCATTGCGGCTTGCGGAGGCGGACGATGCGGCAGACTGGATCGCGCAAGACGGGGCCGGCGCCACGGCGCGCCTGGACGTCGCCCGCCGTGACGGCGGTGGGCGCGCTGGCCGACGCAAAATCGCCCGGCCGCGGACGCGTGCCGCAGCCGCAACCTCCGGCAGCGCCCGCAACCAAGCTCGGCTTCTCCTTCGAAATGGCGTTTCCGCTGTCCGCCCGCTTCGAATAGACCGGCACGCGGGGGTGGCGTGCGATGAAACCCGCTACGATTCGGCGCGTCTATCTCCGTGAGGCGGCCGTTGCGCTGCTGCTGGCGCGGCTTGGCCTGCGCCTTCTGTCCCTCCGCCGCATTTTCGCCTGGGCCGGCCGGCCGCCGCGCCGCATCCGCCGCTTCGCCGCCGACGAGGCGGACTGGATCGCCTGGGCGGTCGATACGCTCGGCGCCCGGATGAACCTGCCCGGCTTGCCGCGCGCTCTGGCAACGCATGCCATGCTGCGGCGCCACGGCATCGCCAGCAGGCTTTGCCTCGGCTTCGGTCAGGACGGGCACGGGCTAACCCCGCAGGCCTGGGTCGAAGTCGGCGGCGACGGCATCGCCGGCGCGCCGGACACGGTCACGCGGCTCGCCGCATTCGGCCGGACGCCGTCATGAGCGGCATCGCCGGCCTGCTGCGCTTCGATGAGCGCCCGGTCGAGCGGCGCGACCTCGAGCGCGCCGCCAATGCGCTGCGCCAGCACGGCCCCGATCGCGCCGCCGTCGTCGCCGCAGGCGGCCTCGGCCTCGTCCACGTGCTGATGCGCATGACGCCGCAGGACGGCTTCGACCGCCAGCCGCTGCGCGGCGCAAGCGGCGCATTGATCACGGCCGACCTGCGCATCGACAATCGCGACGAGGTGCTCGCCTGCATCGGCGTTCCGCCGGCGCAAGGCGCGGAATGGTCCGATGCACGCCTGCTGCTCGCCGCCTGGGAAAAGCTCGGCGACGCGGTCTGGCCGATGCTGCGCGGCCCCTTCGCCGCCGCGATCTGGGACCCGCGCGCCCAGGCATTGACGCTGGCGCGCGATCATCTCGGCCTCAATGTCGTCATGTGGCATCGCGGTGAGCGCTTCTTTGCCTTTGCCACCATGCCGAACGGCCTGTTCGCGCTGGCCGATGTGCCGCGCGAGCTGAGCGAGGAAAAATTCGCCGACTTTCTCGTGCTCAACCACGCCGACCACGAGACCACCATCTATCGCGGCGTGTTCCGCGTGCCGCCGGCGCACCTTCTCAAGATCGACGCCGCCGGCGCCATGAGGCGGCATCGGTTCTGGTCGCCCGCCGACGTTGCGCCGATCCGGCTCGCTTCCGACGCCGCCTATGCCGAAGGCCTGCGCGAGCGCCTCGACCGCGCGGTGCGCCGCCAGATGCGCAGCGCCTATCCGGTCGGCAGCCTGCTCAGCGGCGGGCTCGATTCATCATCCGTAGCGGTGCTCGCCGCGCGCGCGCTCGCCGAGAGCAACCGGCGCCTGCCCGCCTTCACCGGCGTGCCGCGCCGCGGCTTTGCCGGCGAGCTGCCGGCGGGCGCTTACGCCGACGAAACGCCTTTGGTCGAAGCCATCCGCAAGGCCGCGCCGACGATCGACGTCACATACGTCCACAACGATGAATGCGACGACTTCGGCGAGCTCGATCGTTTCTTCGGCGCGCTCGAAGGCCCGGTGCGCAATCCGACCAACCTCGGCTGGGTGCTGGAAGCGCTGCGGCGCGCACGCTCGCAAGGCTGCCGCGTGCTGCTCGGCGGCCTCCACGGCAATCACACCGTGAGCTGGCACGGCTGGTCGCAGGCGGCCGGGCATCTCAAGCGCGGCCGGCTGCTCACCGTCGCGCGCCAGTGGCGGCTGTTCTACCGGCGCACCCCCTATTCGCGCTGGGTGGCGCTGCGCAAGCTGCTGATCGAGCCGCTGCTGCCCGACCGCCTGGGCGACTGGGCCTATCGCCGCCGGCATGGCGGCGGCGCGCCGTGGCAGAGCCACGCCGCGATCCGTGCCGACTTCGCCGCGGCGATGCGCGTCGGCGCACGCGGCGCCGCAGCCGGGCACGACTTTCTCGACCGCATGCGGCCCGATGACCGCGCGCGCGGCCTCGCGCAGGCCGATTACGCCGGCGACTGGCACGCCGCGGAAAAGGCGGCGACCGGCGTCGAGCTGCGCGATCCCACCGCCGACATCGACGTCGTCGCCTACTGCTTCGGCATTCCGCCCGAGCAGTACCTGGCGGAAGGCGTCGACCGCTCGCTGATCCGCCGCGCCATGTGGGGATTGCTGCCCGACGCCGTCCTCACCAACAGGCTGAGCGGTTTGCAGGCCGCCGACTGGTACGAGAAGCTCACCAGCCGACAAAGCGAACTCGCGCGTCAGGTTGCCGAGTTGCGGGAATCGGCTTTGGCCGCGCGGATCATCGACCTGCTGCGGCTCGAGAAGGCGATTCGCAATTGGCCGGCCGGCGGCTGGTATCGCAAGGACGTGTTCCAGGAATACAACCTCGCGCTGACGCGCGGCCTCGCCGGCGGCCGCTTCCTGCGCTGGTTCGAACGGGCGAATTGATCGCTTTCGCGCGCCCCATCAGTTACCATAATACGTACGCGTCGAGCCGACCGATTGCCCGGAGGGGGTAATGCAGAGCGCAATTTTCGACATCGTCGAATTCCTGGACCGCATCGTGGAACGGGCGGCGCAGAACCTCACGATCGAAAAGCTTCTGATCCAGCTGCACCTCGACCCCAGCAACATCACCTTCGACGCGGTCTATCAACGCGTGCTCGAAGTCACGCTCGCCAACATCAATATCGCCAATTTTTGCGCGTTGATCGGCGCCGCCTTCTATGCCGGCACGTTCCTGATGCCGACGATGGTGCGTCTGCGCGTGTTCGGCATTCTCAGCTCGCTGTTCTTCATGGCCTACGGCCTCCTGGCGACCGCGATCCCGACCTTCCTGATGTATCTGCTGCTGCTGCCGATCAACACCGGCCGCCTGGTGCAGATCCTCAGGCTGGTGAAGAAGGCGCGCATCGCCGCGCAAGGCGACCTGTCGATCGACTGGCTCAAGCCCTTCATGGACACGCGCAACTACAAGCAGGGCGACGTGCTGTTTCACAAGGGCCAGAGGGCCGACGAAATGTTTCTCATCACCACCGGCAAGTTCCTGGTCAAGGAAATCGGCGTCGAGCTTCTGCCGGGCCGGCTGATGGGCGAGCTCGGTTTCCTCACGCCCAGCAACAAGCGCACGCAGACGGTGGAGTGCATCGAAGACGGCGCGGTGATGACAATCACCTACGACCGGCTGCTCGAGGTCTATTTCGAATATCCGGATTTCGGCTACTACTTCCTGCGGCTGTCGAGCGACCGCCTGCTGCAGAACATCGCGCGCCTGGAAGCGACGATCGAGGACTACAAGACCAAGCTGCAGGCGGCGACCGCGGCGCCGGCGCCGTGACTCGTGCCGGCCGCTACAGGCCGTGATCGGGAATGATCTGCCAGGCCACCAGCCGGTTCCAGATGAACAGGATCAGGACGGCGCCGACGGTGGCGCCGACGAAACCGGCGCCCTGGTGCGGCATATAGAGGCCCATCCAGTGGCCGAGAAAGGTGGCCAGGAACGCGCCGGCGACGCCGAGCACGATCGTCAGCACGAAGCCGTGCGGCTTGTTGGGGCCGGGCGTGACCAGGCGCGCGATGGTCCCGGCGACAAATCCGATGAATATGATCCAGAGAAGCACGGGCATCGGATCGACCTTCTTGCCGATTCAGCCGCAGCGTATTTTACGGTGCCGGGAAAACCGGCGCAACGTCCGGCACCTGCGCAAGCCGCGCTCACTGATAAGGTATCTGATAAATCGTCACCTTGTCGGCCACGCCGCGCAGATTGGCGACCTGGGCGGTCGGTCTCGATCCCTCCAGCATCCTGGAGACCTCCGGGTTGTCGATCACCGGCTTGGTCGCCAGGATCGCTTCCGCATCGGCAAGGCTCTGTACCCGGGCGGCAATGTTGACGGTCTGGCCGAAATAGTCGAGCCGGTCGTTGAGCGTGACGGCAAGACACGGGCCCTCGTGGATGCCGATCTTGATGACCAGGTCGTTCTTGATGTCCTGCACCGATTGGCGCATGCGCAGCGCGGCGGCGAGCGCGCGGGCGGGCGACGGGAACGTCGCCATCACGGCGTCGCCGATGGTCTTGACCACCGCGCCGGCCTCGGCGGCGACGATCTCGTTGAGGACGCGGAAGTGCGCGCGCACCAGATCGTAGGCGACCAGGTCGCCGACCCGGTCATAAAGCGCGGTGGAGCCTTTGAGGTCGGTGAACAGGAAGGTCAGGCTGGTGAGCTTGAGGCCCTGATCGACGTCGAGCGTGTCGGTGCGGAAGATGTCGCGGAAGATCTGGTTGGTCAGCAGCCGCTTGGCGGTGAGGAACGGCTTTCGCCTGCCGAGCAGATGATGCAGCGCGTCGTCGGCGATCCAGATCGACGGCAGCGCGCGCATCTCGGTGCGGTTTTCCACCGACAGGCGCAACGGCCCCGGCTGCATTTCCGTCGTCACGGTCTTTCCCGTCACCTTGTTGAAGATCAGCGACAGGTTCTGGCGCTCGCGCGTCGGCTCGCCTTTGACGTCGATGAAATGAGCGGTGTGCGTGACGGGCTCGAACACGATGAGGAACTTCTCGGGCATCTGCAGCGACATTTGCGCCTTCTCGCCCGCCGCCAGTTCGATCGAATCGAGCGTGACTTCGTCCATCACCTCTTCAAATCCGGTCTCCGGCAGGTCGACGCCCGAGCCCCAGAAGACCTGGCGGAAATACTCCCAGACCGGCAGCAGCTGCGGGTCGTGCGCGGCGATGCGGCGCACGCGCGGGTTCACGGTGAAGGCGACCTCGACCATTTCGTCGAGCGTCGGCTCGTAGCCGGTCGCGCACAGCGAGCAGTCGTAGTTCTCCTTGTGCACCGATTTGAGCGTGCTGGCGGCATCGAGCACGCCGCCGCATCCGGGACACAGCACGTTCCAGGTCAATTCGAACAGCCCGAGCCGCGCCGCGTGCAAAAAGCCGCCGATGACCTTTTCCTCGTCGAGCCCGCGCTTTTGCGCGAACGTCAGCACGTTGACGCGGCACAGTTCGCGGTCGCTGCCGTTGGCGATGGCGTCCTCGATCGCCGCGACCACGGCGGGATCGGCGGCGTTGCGCAGCGATTCGAACAGCGGCTGGGTGTCGGTCACCAGCCGAATCTAGGTGAATTCCACGGAATTTAAAGGTGCCCCGCCTAGCGCAGATGACAGGCGACCAGCTGCCCCGGCTTCACCTCGCGCAAGGCCGGCACCTCCGCGCGGCAGCGCTCGACCGCATAGGGGCAGCGCGTGTGAAAATGACAGCCGGACGGCGGGTTGATCGGGCTCGGCACGTCGCCCTGCAGCACGCGTTTTGGCCGCTTCACCCGCGGGTCGGGCACCGGCACCGCCAGCAAAAGCTGTTCGGTGTAAGGATGCAGGGCCTTGGTGAACAGCGTCTGCTTGTCGGTGTATTCGACGATGCGGCCGAGATACATCACCGCGATGCGGTGGCTGATGTGCTCGACCACCGCCAGATTGTGCGAGATGAAAAGATAGGCGAGCTTAAGCTCCTTCTGCAGGTCCATCATCAGATTGAGCACCTGCGCCTGGATCGAGACATCGAGCGCCGACACCGGTTCGTCGCCGACGATCAGTTTGGGCTGCAGCGCCAGCGCCCGCGCAATCCCGATGCGCTGGCGCTGGCCGCCGGAGAACTGATGCGGATAGTTGTCCATCTGAGCGCGGCGCAAGCCCACGCGCTCGAACAGCGCGGCGACCTTGTCGCGGACGGCCGCGCCGCTGGCGATGCCGTGAACGCGCAACGGCTCGGCGACGATGTCGCCGGCCGACATGCGCGGGTCGAGCGAGGAGAACGGATCCTGGAAGATGATCTGCATCTGCCGGCGGTAGGGCCGCAGCGCCGACTTGTCGAGCCGGGTGATATCGTTGCCCGAAATCCTGATGGTGCCCGCGGTCGGCTCGATCAGCCGCAGCACGGTGCGCCCGACCGTCGACTTGCCGCAGCCGGATTCGCCGACCAGGCCGAGCGTCTCGCCCTCCCCGATCGTGAAACTGACGCCGTCGACCGCGAACACCGTGCCGCCTTGGCGCTGCAGCAGGCCGCGCCGGATCGGAAAATGCTTCTTGAGGTCGCGCACCTCGAGCACGGCGTCAGCCATGGCCGTCCCCGTAAAGCTCGCGCGAGCGCCAGCACGCCGCCCAATGACCGGGCCGCTTTTCTTCGTAGCGCGGGTACTGCGCGCGGCAGCGCTCCTGCACATGCGGGCAGCGCGGCGCAAAGACGCAGCCCGGCGGCAGATTGGACAGCGCCGGCACCGTGCCGGGGATTTCCTGCAGCCGCTCGACCGCGTTCGGCACCTCGCCGCGCATCGACGGCAGCCGCGGGATCGAGCCCATCAGGCCGTGGGTATAGGGATGCTGCGGCCGCGCGAACAATTCCTCGACCGGCGCCTCCTCGACCTTGCGCCCGGCATACATGACGATGACGCGCTGCGCGGTTTCCGCCACCACGCCGAGATCGTGGGTGATGAGGATGACCGCGGTGCCGAGCTTGTGCTGCAGGTCGAGGATGATGTCGAGGATCTGCGCCTGGATGGTGACGTCGAGCGCGGTGGTCGGCTCGTCGGCGATCAGCACCTTCGGATTGCAGGCCAGCGCCATGGCGATCATGGCGCGCTGGCGCATGCCACCGGAGAGCTGATGCGGGTATTCGCCGGCGCGCTGCTCGGGCTCCGGGATGCGCGCCAGGCGCAGCATGTCGACCGCCTTCTGCCAGGCCTGCCGCTTGCCGACCTTCTCGTGCAGCAGCACCGCTTCGGCGATCTGGCTGCCGATGGTCAGCACCGGATTGAGCGAGGTCATCGGCTCCTGGAAGATCATGGCGATATCCTTGCCGCGCACCGAGCGCATCGCCTCCTCGTCGAGCGCGAGCAGGTCGCGGCCCTCGAGCCTGACCGAGCCGGCGGCGATGCGGCCGGGCGGATCGGGCACCAGTCTCATGAGCGAGAGCGCGGTGATGCTCTTGCCGCAGCCGGATTCGCCGACGATCGCCAGGGTCTCGCGCGGCTTGAGCGTGAAGCCGACGCCGTCGACTGCTTTGACGATGCCGTGGCGCAGGTCGAAATAGGTGCGCAGGTCGTCGACCACGAGCAGCGGCTCGTCGGCCGCCGCCTCGGTTGCGCGCGTCTCGGCCACCATCGCCATCAATCACGCAGCCGCGGATCGAGGATGTCGCGCAGCGCGTCGCCGAACAGATTGGTGCCGAACACGGCAAGGCTGATGGCGACGCCGGGAAAGATCACCAGCCACGGCGCGGTGCGGACGTATTCGGCCGCCGATTCCGACAGCATGCGGCCCCATGACGGGTGCGGCTCCGGCACGCCGAGGCCGAGGAAGGACAGCGAGGCTTCGGTCAGAATGGCGGCGCCGAGCTGGGCGGTGGCGATGACGATGAGCGGCGCGACCGTGTTCGGCAGCACGTGGCGCACCGCGATGCGAAACTCGCTCATGCCGACGGCGCGCGCGGCCTCGACGAAGGGCTGCTCGCGCAGCGCCAGGGTGTTGGAGCGGATGACGCGCGCGGTATAGGGAATGAGCGGGATCGAGATGGCGACGATGGTGTTGTCGAGCGCCGGCCCCAGCGCCGCCGCCATCACCAGCGCCAGCACCAGGAGCGGCACCGACTGCAGCACGTCGGTGATGCGCTGGATGATGAGGTCGACCCAGCCGCCGAGATAGCCCGAGGCAAGCCCGAGCGCCACGCCGAACAGACTGCCGAGCAGCGTCGAGCCGAGGCCGACGGCGAGCGAGATGCGCGCGCCGTAGATGATGCGGGCAAAGATGTCGCGGCCCATCTGGTCGGTGCCCAGCGCGTGACCGGCGCCCGGCTGCAGCAGGCGCAAGCCCGGATCGGTCGCGGTCGGGCTGTAGGCCGTGATGAAGTCGGCAAAGACGGCGCAGAACACGAACACCACCATGATGGCGGCGCCGATCATGCCGAGCGGATGCGCGGCGAGATGGTAACGCAGCTTCGACCAGATGCTCTCCGGGCGCTCCGTCTTTTCCTCGGTCAGCGGGATATCGACGATCGACATGGCGGCTCTAGCTCGCGTAGCGGATGCGCGGATCGAGCACCGCGTAGAGCAGGTCGATGAGGAAATTGATCGACACCGCCACCACGGCGATGAACATCACCAGGTTCTGCACGATCGGATAGTCGCGCCAGCGGATCGCCTCCACCAGGAAGCGCGCGACGCCGGGGATATTGAACACCGTCTCGGTGACGATCAGTCCGCCCATCAGGAAGGCGGCCTCGATGCCGATGACGGTGACCACCGGCAGCATGGCGTTGCGCAGCGCGTGCTTGTAGTTGACGGTCTGGTTGGGCGCGCCCTTGGCGCGCGCGGTGCGGATGTAGTCCTGCCGCAGCACCTCCAGCATCGACGAGCGCGTCAGCCGCATCACCAGCGCCGAGGAGCGGAAGCCGACCGCCGCGGCCGGAATGCTGAACAGCAGAAGCGTGTTCCAGAAGCCCTTGGGCGGATCGGTATAGATGGGAATGGTGCCGAAAAAGGCGACGAAGGCCATCAGGATCAGAAGGCCGAGCCAGAACGAGGGCAGCGACAGCCCGCTCAGGCTGATGACGCGCAAGATGTAATCGAGCCTGGTGTTCTGCTTGACCGCGCTCAACACCCCGAGCGGCACGCCGAAAATGACGGCGAAGGCGAGCGCCAGCCCCGCGAGCTTGGCGGTGATCGGGATGCGCGGCAGGATTTCCTGGATCGCCGGCTTCTCCGAAACGTAGGAATAGCCGAGGTCGCCGTGCGCCAGCCCGTTCACCCATTCGGCATATTGCACCGGGATCGGCCGGTCGAGGCCGAGTTCCTTCTCGAGCTTGGCCTTCTCGGCGACGTCGATCATTCCCGCGGCGTTGAACACGATGTCGGCGATGTTGCCCGGCACCAGCCGCAGCATCGTGAAGATGAGCACCGAAATCCCGAACAGCGTCAGGAGCATCAGGAAGAAGCGCCTGATCAGATAGGTGCCCACTCGCTCCTCCCCTCAAGAATGGCAGCGGCGCGCGTCCCCTCGACGCGCGCCGCACATCTCCGGGCGCTTACTTGTCGATCCAGAGGTCCTCGTAGCGGTAGCCGTTGTAGGCGCTGTTGTTCATGACCGTCATGTTCTTGACGTAGGGCTTCCAGCACAGGCCGGAGCGCGCGTGCATCAGGATCGGGCGCGCCACGTCCTCCTGCAGCTTCTTGTCGATCTCCCACACCAGCTGCTTGCGCTTCTGCAAGTCGGTCTCGACCGACTGCTTGTCGAACAGCGCCTCCAGATCCTTGTTGCAGTAGTGCGTGTAGTTGCGTTCGGAACCGCAGGCGTAGTTCTCGTAGAACGCCTGGTCCGGATCGTCGATGCCGTTGCCGGTCAGATTGAGGCCGACCGAGTAGTCGTTGCGCGCCACCTTGGCGAACCACTGGCTCGACTCCACCGGATCGAGCTCGGCGTCGATCCAGATGGTCTTGAGCTGGTCGATCAGCACCACCGCCGGATCGCGATAGGTGGCGAGGTTGCGCGTCGACACCTTGATCTTGAGCGGGTTGTTCGGCCCGTAGCCGAGCTTGGTCATGATGGCGCGCGCCTGCTCGCGGTCCTTCTGCACGTCGCCGTAGCCGGGGATGGTCTTGAGCATCTCGGGCGGCATGCCCCAGACGCCTTCCGGCGGCGGCAACAGCGTGCCGCCGGCGTCGCCGGCGCCCTGGAAGATGATGTCGATGAAGGCCTTGCGGTCGAGCGCCAGCGCCATCGCCTTGCGCAGTTCGATATTGTTGAACGGCGGATTCTCGCGGTTGACGATGAGGTTGGTCGAGACGTTGATCGGCGCGATCTCGCAGATCGCGGTCGGGTCCTGCTTCTTGATGTCGGCGATCAGCGCCTTGGTCATCTCGGTCGGGAAGGTCATGTCGACCTTGCCGGCGACGAAGGCCAGCACCGCGGTGGCGCGGTTGCTGATGATGGTGAACTCGATGCCGTCGAGATAGGGCAGGCCCTTCTTCCAGTAGTTCTCGTTCTTGGCGAGCTTGATCGACTCGTTCTGCTTGAACTCGACGAACTTGAACGGCCCGGTGCCGATCGGGTGCGTGCGCATCTGCGCCGGCGAGATGTGGCAGGAATAGATCGGCGTATAGCCCGAGGCCAGCATCGCGATCAGCGAGGGCTGCGGCCGCTTCAGGTGCAGCGTCACCTCGTAGTCGCCGTTGGTGGTGACTTCCGAGATGTTGTTGAACAGGTCCTTGCGCGGGTTCTTGCGGAACTTGGCTTCGCCCTTGCCCTGCAGCATGTCGAACGTGCATTTGACGTCCTTGGCCGTGAACGGCTGGCCGTCGTGCCATTTGACGCCCTGATGCAGCTTGAAGGTCAGCGCCAGGTTGTCGCTGCTGACGCTCCAGCTGTCCGCCAGCTCGGGCACGATGGTGCCCATCGAGTTCTGCGGCTTGTGCTGATCGTAGACGACCAGGTTGTTGTAGAGCGGCATCGCCGGCACGTTCACCGAGAAGGTCGCCTCCTCGTGGATCGACAGCGAGGGCGGCGTTTCGCGATGATAGATGTGCAGGATGCCGCCGGACTTCGGCGTCTGCGCCTGCGCGCAGCTAAGACCGGCGATTACCGCAACCGCCGCCGTCAAAGCGGTGAGCTTTGCAGTCATGAAATCCTCCCCATTTCCCGCGCGGTCAGCCGTTCGGCCGCCGCTGCTGTTCGTTTCTTGGCGGCAACGCTAGCCGGTGTGTATGGTCCGATCAACCGGACAGAAAGCCCAATCCTGCTCGCGTCTTGCCAATAGTCCGTCTTGGCCCCACCATGACGGCAAAGGCCCTTCGTAACGGCCGGGAACACGCGTGATCGTGACAGGCGAGAGCGACCATATCGTCGCCGAGGTGGCGGCGCGGATTTTCGCGGACCTCGCCGATCCTCAGACCGTCAATCGGGCGGCGGACGGCGCCTGGAAACAGCCGCTGTGGCGGGCCCTCGCCGAGGCCGGGCTGCCGCTCGCCTGGGTTCCGGACAATCTCGGCGGCTCGGGCGCAAGCCTCGCCGACGGTTTTGCCGTGCTCGGCGCCGCCGGGCGTTTTGCGCTGGCGGCGCCGCTGGCCGAGACGCTGATGGCCGGCTGGCTGCTGTCGCGCGCAGGCCTGCCGTCGCCTGCGGGCGCGATGACCATCGCCCCTGCCCGGCCGCTCGACCGCATCACGCTCGCCGCCGACGGCACGCTTGCCGGCCGCGCGCTCGGCATTGCCTTCGCCGCCGACGCCGAACACATCGCGGTGCTTGCCGACGGCGCCAAAGGCGCGGTCGTCGCCCTCGTCGCGCGCAAGGATTGCCGGCTCGACGACGGCAAGACCCCGGCCGGCGATCCGTGCAATGCCGTGAGCTTCGACCGCGTCAAGCCGCTGCGCAGCGCCGCCGCGCCGCTCGAGCGCACGGCGCTGATGCTGATGGGCTCGACCGTGCGCAGCGTGCAGACCGCGGGCGCGCTCGAAGCGGTGCTCGCCATGAGCGTCGCCTACGCCAATGACCGCGTCGCCTTCGAGCGCCGCATCGGCAAGTTCCAGGCCGTGCAGCAGAACCTCGCACGGCTTGCCGGCGAAGTCGCCGTTGCGCTCGCCGTATCGGGCTCCGCCGCCGACACGCTGGCGCAGGGCGATCGTTTCGACGATGCCGCGTTCTTCGAAGCCGCCGCCGCCAAGATCCGCTGCGCCGAGGCCGCGACCGAAGGCAGCGCCATCGCCCACCAGGTGTTCGGCGCCATCGGCTTCACCAAGGAGCACGTGCTGCACCGCTTCACCACGCGCATGCTCGCCTGGCGCGACGATTTCGGCAACGAAAGCTGGTGGGCGGCCGAACTCGGCAGGCACGTCGCCAGGCGCGGCGCCGACGAATTCTGGCCGATGGTGGCGGCGCGATGAGCACGGCCCTGCACTTCGATCAGATCCGTCTGCCCCCCGAATGCGAGGCCTTGCGGCGGGAGGTGCGCGACTTCCTCGCCGAGGAGATCGCCAAGGGCACCTTCGATCCGCATCGCCCCGGTCACGGCGACTCGCACGACCGCGCCTTTTCCAGGCGCATCGGCGCCAAGGGCTGGATCGGCATGACCTGGCCGAAAAAATACGGCGGCCACGAACGCTCCTTTCTCGAGCGTTACGTCGTCACCGAGGAATTCCGCGTCGCCAACGCGCCGGTTCGTTTACATTTCGTCGCCGACCGCCAGAGCGGGCCGATCCTGCTCAAATACGCGCCCGAGCACATCAAGATGAACATCCTGCCGCGCATCTGCCGCGGCGAATTGTGCTTCGTCATCGGCATGAGCGAGCCGGGTTCCGGCTCCGATCTGTTCGCCGCCAAGGCCAAGGCGACCAAGGTCGAGGGCGGCTGGCGCTTCAACGGCAGCAAGATCTGGACCAGCAACGCCCATGTCGCCGACTACATGATCGGCCTGTTCCGCACCTCGCCGCCGACCAAGGAGAACCGCCGCCACGGCCTCACCCAGTTCCTGATCGACATGAAGGCGCCCGGCATCACGGTCAACCCGATCTACCAGATGACCGGCCAGCACGACTTCAACGAAGTGGTGTTCGACGACGCCTTCATGCCGGACGACCACCTGCTCGGCGAAATCGACGGCGCGTGGAAGCAGGCGACCAGCGAGCTCGCCTACGAGCGCAGCGGGCCGGAGCGCTTCCTCGAAACCTTCTACGTCATGCTCGAACTGATCCGCGCGCTCGGTCCCGAACCGGACCTGCGCAGCGCCGAGGGCCTCGGCCGCCTCACCGCGCAGCTTCACGCCTTGCGCCGCATGTCGGTCTCCGTCGCCGGCATGCTGCAGGCCGGCAAGGAACCGGTGGTGGAAGGCTCGATCGTCAAGGACCTCGGCACCATCTGGGAGCAGAAGCTGCCGCATCGCGTGCGCGAGCTGACCGCCTTCCTCGCGCCCGAGATCGGCAACCGCGTCACGCTCGAGGAACAGCTTGCCTTCGCCACCACGGTCGCACCCAAGCTCACCATCCAGGGCGGCACCACGGAAATCCTGCGCGGCATCATCGCCCGAGGACTGGGGCTGCGCTGATGCCCGACATCGGCAAAATGCTGTGGCCGAAATCGGTCGCCGTGGTCGGCGCCTCCTCCGATCTTCACGGTCTGCGCGGGCGCATCCTCGAAATCATGCTCAGCCACCCCTATGCGGGCCGGATTTATCCGGTGAGCCGCAGCGCAGGCGAAGTGCAGGGCCTCAAGGCCTATCCGTCGGTCGACGCCCTGCCCGAGCCGGTCGACCTCGCCATTCTCATTATTCCCGCCGAGTACATTCCGGCCGAGCTCGAGCGCTGCGGCAAAGCCGGCATCAGGGCCGCCGTCATCTTATCCTCCGGTTTCGCCGAGGAAGGCGGTAAAGGCGCGGCCATGCAGCAGGACATCGCCGCGATCGCGCGCCGCTACGACATGGCGGTCACCGGGCCCAACACCGAAGGCTTCGCCAACATCGAAGCCGGCCTCTGTCCGACATTCTCGCCGGCGCTCGACAGGAACGCCGGGCCGATCAGGCCGGCGCGCGCGCTCGGCTCCGGCCAGGTTTCGGTGATCTCGCAGAGCGGCGGGCTCGGCTTTGCCTTCTTCGACCGCGCCCGGCCGCGCAATCTCGCCTTCCGCCACATCGTCACCACCGGCAACGAGGCGGCGCTCGAAGTGTTCGACGTCGTCGACTACCTGCTCGAGGAAGGCGGCAGCGACGTCTTCCTGCTGCTGCTCGAGGACGTCAAATCGCCGGACAAGTTCAGGCGCACCGCCGACAAGGCGCTGCGCCTGGGCAAGCCGATCATCGTCGGCAAGATCGGCCAGTCGGAGGCGGGCTCGCGCGCCGTCGCCTCGCACACCGCCGCCCTCGCCGGTTCCCAGGCCGCCTACCGCGCCATGTTCGAGCGCTACGGCCTGATCGAGGCGCGCGACCTCGACGAGATGCTCGACCTTGCCGTCGGCTTTCTCGCCTGCGGCGACCGGCTGCCGGCCGGCAAGCGCGTCGGCATCTGCACGTCGTCGGGCGGCGCCGGCGTGTGGATGGCGGATGCCTGCGCCGCGGCCGGGCTTGAAATGCCGGTGCTCGACGCCGAGACGCGCAAGGCGATCGACGTCCATATCCCGTCCTACGGCACCTCGCAGAACCCGGTCGATTCGACGGCGCAGGGCGTGCACAAGATGGGCTACGCCACCTTCGCGCGGCTGGTGGCGAACTCGCCGCTGATCGACGGCGTTGTCGTGGTGGTCACCGCGCGCCGCTCGGCCTTCCTCGAAGGCGACCTGCCGAAGCTCAAGGAGCTCAGGCGCGACAGCGGCAAGCCCGTCTTCATGTGGACCTACACGCTGCCGTCCGACCGCAGCGTCGAGATCCTCAACGAAGCCGGCTACCCGCTGTTCACCGGCGCGCACGGCTGCGCCCGTACCATGGCGGCGATGGCCGAGTATCGCGCTCGGCGCGAACGCGCGCGCGCCAAGGGGACGAATGGGCCGGCCGCGGCGGCACCGCATGCGGCCCGCGATCAGGTGCGCGGCGTGCTCGATGCCAGCGCCGAGGTGCTCGCCGAATGGCAGGCGCGGCCGCTGCTCGCGCTCTACGGCATCGGCGACGACGCCGGCACCCTGGTGCGCTCGGCCAAGGAAGCAGAAAAGGCCGCGCGCGCGCTCGGCCGTGCGGCCGCGCTCAAGGTGCAATCGGCGCAGCTCCCGCACAAGACCGAGGCCGGCGCGGTGGCGCTCGCCATCGCCGCGGACAATGCCGCCGCCGCCTACGACACCGTGCTCGCCAATGCGCGGCGCTTTGCGCCGCAGGCCAAGATCGACGGCGTGCTGGTGCAGCCGATGGTCAAGCCCGGCCGCGAGGTCATCCTCGGCGTCAGCCGCGACGAGCGCTGGGGACCGCTGCTGATGCTCGGCCTCGGCGGCACCCTGGTCGAGGCGATGGGCGACGTCGCGCTGAGTCCGCTGCCGCTTGCGCGCGACGAGGCGCTGGCCTTGCTCGCGCGCCTCAAGGGCGCCGTGGTGTTCGGGCCGTGGCGCGGCATGCCCGAAGCCGATACCGGGGCGCTTGCCGACCTAATGGTGAAGCTCGGGCAATTTGCCGTGGATCATGCCGAGGACGTGGCCGAGATCGATCTCAACCCGGTGATCGTGCACGCCAAGGGCGACGGCGTCTCCGTCGTCGACGCGCTCATCATCAAGCGCAAGACGCAAGCCGCGCGCCGCACCGCGGCCGAATAGAGGATTTGTCACATGAGCGATATCGGCATCGAGACGCACGGTCACGTCGGGCTGGTCGAAATCAGGCGTCCGCCCAACAATTTTTTCGACATCCCGCTGATCAAGGAGATCGCGACCGCGTTCGAGAACTTCGACGCCGACGGCACCATCCGCGCCGTCGTGCTGGCCGCGCAGGGCAAGGCGTTCTGTGCCGGCGCCAATTTCGGCGACGGCGCCACGCTCGACAAGGAAGGCCGCCGCCCCGGCGAGCCGATGCCCGGCGTGCAGTCGCTTTATATCGAGGGCAACCGCCTGTTCCGCACCAAGAAGCCGATTATCGCTGCGATCCACGGCGCCGCCGTCGGCGGCGGCTTGGGCCTCGCCATGGTCGCCGACTTCCGCGTCACCTGCCCCGAGGCGCGCTTTGCCGCCAACTTCACGCGGCTCGGCTTCCATCCGGGCTTTGGCCTGACCGTGACGCTGCCGGCGGTCATCGGCGAGACCAAGGCGGCGCTGATGTTCTACACCTCGCGCCGCGTGCCCGGCGACGTCGCCTACCAATGGGGCCTTGCCGACGTGCTGGTGCCGCAGGGCGAGGTGCGCGCGGCCTCGCTCACGCTCGCCGCCGAGATCGCCGAGAATTCGCCGCTCGGCCTCGTCGCCACGCGCAACTCGATGCGCGGCACGCTCGCCGACCGCGTGCTCAAGGCGACGCAGCACGAGCTTGCCGAGCAGACGCGGCTGCGCAAGACCGACGACTTCAAGGAAGGCGTCAAGGCGGTGGCCGAGCGCCGCGTTCCCAACTTCACCGGCCGCTGAGCGTGTTGACGGTCGCGCCACATGCTCGCTTCACCTCTCCCATAGGGAGAGGTCGGCGCGCTTCAGCGCGCCGGGTGAGCGGTCACGGTCTATCGGAGAGTCACGACCCCCTCACCGCAACCCTCTCCCCACAGGGGCGAGGGAGCACGCTGGGCTCGCGGCGATCCCGTTCTTTCACAATCTGACGAGCGACAAATGTTTCCGCCGCCGAATTCCTGCGACTGCCACGTCCACGTCATCGGGCCGAAGGCGCGCTTTCCGCTGCCCACGAACCGCCGCTACACGCCGTCGGACGCCACCGCCGCCGAGCTTGCCGCCATGCTCAAGCGCCTCGGCATGAGCCGCGTCGTCATCATCCAGCCGAGCTTTTACGGCACCGACAATGCCTGCACGCTCGACGGCATCGCCCAGGTCGGCCAAGCCCGCGGCGTCGCCGTGCTGCCGGCACAGGTGCCGGCGGCTGAGCTCGATAGTTTGCACAGCCAAGGCATCCGCGGCCTGCGCATCAATATCGCCACCTTCGGCGGCGCGCCGCTCGACGACATCAAGACCAAGCTCGCCGCCGCCGCAAAGCTGTGCGAGCGGCACGGCTGGCACGTGCAGCTGTTCGTTGCCGCCGAGGTCATCGCGCCGCTGGCGCCGCTCTTGCGCGCGCTGCCGGTCGACAGCGTCATCGATCATTTCGGCCTGATCGCGCCCGGCACCAGCGGCGGCCCGTTGCGCGCGCTGCAGGGCCTGCTCGAAACCGGCAAGACCTGGGTGAAGATTTCCGGCGCCTACCGCATCGCCAGCGATCCGAACAACCGTCAAATCGATCCGCTGGCGCGCGCGCTCGTCAAGGCCAATGCCGAGCGCATCGTCTGGGGCTCGGACTGGCCGCATACGCCGCCGCACACCATCCAGAAGCCGCTCGACCAGGAATCGCCGTTCCAGGATATCGACACCCGCGGCCTGCTCGATCTGTTGCCGCGCTGGCTCGAGGACGAGGCGCTGATCGCGCGCGTGCTGGTGACGAACCCGGCGAGGCTTTACGGGTTCTCTTAATTGTCATTCCGGAACGCGCCGAAGGCGCGGGCCCGGAATCCAGGGGCCGTCGCGCACGGCACATCTTGCCCTGGATTCCAGGTTCGCCGCTTGCGCAGCGCCCCGGAATGACAAGAAAATTACTTGATCGCGTCCGCCACCGCCGCGCCGAACTTGTCTGTTCCCAGGCTGCCGCCCATGTCGGGCGTGCGCGTTGCCGGATCAGCGATGGTGCTGTCGAGCGCAGCTTCGATCGCGGCGGCGGCCTTCACCAGCCGGTCGTCCTTCCTCCGCTCGCCGAGCCAGCCGAGCAGCATCGCCGCCGAGCCGATCAGCGAGGCCGGATTGGCGACGTTCTTGCCCGCGATGTCGGGCGCCGAGCCGTGCTGGGCCTGCGCCACCGCGTGCTCGGCGCCGGCGTTGAGCGAAGCGGCCAGCCCCAAGCTGCCGGCGATCTCGCTCGCCTCGTCGGAGAGAATGTCGCCGTACATGTTCGTCGTGACGACGACGTCGAAGGCGCCGGCGTCGCGCACCAGGAGCGCCGCCATGGCGTCGATGATGCGCTCCTCGTAGGCGACCTGCGGATAATTCCTCGCCACCGCGCGCACGCAGTCGAGATAGAGCCCGTCCGACACCCGCAGCACGTTGGCCTTGTGCACGGCCGTCACCTTTTTTCGCCGCTGCATCGCCAGCCGGAAGGCGCTTTCGGCGATGCGCGTCGAGCCCTGGCGCGTGATCTTGCGCACCGCGAGCGCCAGATCCGGCGTCGGCATGAACTCGCCGTTGCCCATGAACATCGAGCGGTCGGCGTAGAAGCCCTCGGTGTTCTCGCGCACGATCACCAGGTCCATGGGCTCGCGCAGCACGGTGAAGTCGGCGCGCGACCGGCAGGGCCGGATGTTGGCGTAGAGCTCGAAGACGGTGCGCAGCTCGGCCGACGGATTGATCCCGCCCTCGGCGCGCGGCGGATAGTCGTAGTGCGAGACCGGCCCCAGGATCACCCCATCGGCCTTGGGGACCAGGTGCATCACCTCATCGGTCAGAGTCGTCCCCTTGGCGGCCAGGCTCGCCAGGCCGATGTCGCGCGTCTCGAAGGTGAGGTCGAGGCCGGTCGCGCCCAGCACCTCCAGGGTGGCGGCCGTGATCTCGGGCCCGATCCCGTCACCGGGCAGCACCAGGATATGCAAACGCGACCTCCGACTTGCCGACAGCGCGGGCACAATGCATTCTATGATCCAGAAAAACAATCCT
>DASRGB010000009.1:0-92804 GCA_035651255.1 Pseudolabrys sp. | reverse complement strand
TCGGCAACGGCTTGACGTCCGTGGCTCCCGGCGTCGGCTCGTACGGTGGCCGGCAGGCGCCGGACGTCGTCGGCAACCTCCGCCTCGACCAGGCTTGGGGCTCGTTGCAGGCAATGGCTGCGTGGCACTACGTGAACCCGGGCTACTATGCGACCGGCACGTTGAACTCGATCGCCGGCGGCCCCACTGCGAAGTCGGGCTGGGCGGCTGGCGTGTTTGCCAAGATCAACGCTCCGATGATCGGCAAAGGCGACTATCTGCAAGCCGAGTTCGCCTACGGCGAAGGTGCGACCCGCTACATCTTCCGCAACCCGAACAACAACTGGGGTGCGCGTGATGGTATGGCCAACACCTTCGGCGTGCTGAGCGATGCGGTGTATGCCGGCACCAACGGCAACACCAACAACACCGGGCTCAACCTGACGACCGCCTGGCACGTCGACGCGGCCTACGAGCACTTCTGGAACGCTCAGTGGCGCACGTCGATCTACGGCGGCTACGGCGAAGTCAGCTACAACCAGCAGGCCAATGCGATCCTGTGCGCGATCATCGCCGGCGGCAACGCCACCGGCGCCGGCAGCACCGCGGTCGCCACGCCTGGCTGCAACAACGACTGGTCGACCTGGTGGCTCGGCTCCCGCACCCAGTGGAACGTCACGAGCGACTTCTATATGGGCGTCGACGTGATGTACATGTCGATGGACAGCGCGAGCACGTTCAACGGCCTGACCACGCCGCGTATCGCGATCGGCGGCACCGCGGTGTCTCCGCTCGTCGACGACAAGCAGGACGCCTGGCAGGTCAAGTTCCGCGTCCACAAGGACTTCTATCCCTGATCGCCTGATCATGGATGTCTAGTCGAAGCCCCCGGCGGGAAACCGCCGGGGGTTTTCATTTCAGGGGGCGCGCAAGCGTCGGCTCCGAAGCGAAGAGTCGGCGGTTTTTGGCGTCGGCGCTGCGGCAGGTCTCCCCGGGCGCGGGCAAAAACGCGCAATTGCCCGATATCGAGCGTGCGAATGCCGCGATTCGAGCGTCAGGCGACTGTTTTCAAAGCACAATCGTATAGGTTAAAATGACCCATCGTCGTGAGATAGGGACGCCATGAGCACTGCGGCGGCAGAATTATCCCATCGTGTCGACGACATTAGAGCGGCCGTTGCCGCGTGTGTGCGCGCGAGCGAACTGAGGTCGGATCCTTCCCCGCATATCTTTATCGAGGGCATCTTCCCTGCCGACTTCTATCGGGCGTTGATGGCGCATTTCCCGGCCGACGGCATCTACGTCAACGTCGATCGCTCCGGCAATCCGCATGGACGCCACCGCCGCCGGGTCAATCTGACGAGGGATATGGAGCGGATTGATCCCTCGGCGCGCGCATATTGGCACACCGTGCGCGAGAGCATCGCCAGCCCTGAATTTGTCACGGCGCTGTATGACAAGTTTGCGGCGCCGCTGGCGCAGCGTTACGGGTCGAAATTTCCCGACGTGCGCGTCAGGCTGGAGTTGATGCGCGACAGCTCCGGCTATGCCATCGGTCCGCACACCGACGCGCCACATAAGGTTTTCACCGGGCTGTTCTATTTGCCCGCGGACAACTCGCAAGCCGATCTCGGCACCTCGATGTATGCACCGAAAGAGGCCGGTTTTGTCGATGATTCGGGGCGTCAGTATCCGTTCGAGTTGTTTGAGGAATGCACGAAGATACCGTTCGTGCCGAACAGTCTATTTCTTTTCATGAAAACGCAGAATTCCTTCCACGGCCGCTGCGAATTGCCGGAGGGCATCGCGCCTCGCAATTGGATGAATTGCTCGGTGCAGATTGCCAGCAGCTTTACGCTTTGACGGGGGCCTTGCCGCGGCGACTGTCGAGCGGGCACTTTTATCGGGAGTTTTCAGAGCCGCTTGTCCCTGCATCGAACTCTGAGACGCGGAGTTCATTCAGCAGCGGCGCAATGAAATCTTTGTAGTCGCGCCAGCGTCCGACCGCGCCGCCGTAAATCGGCTGGCGAACCTGCGCGGCACTTGCCGTTCGCACCGGGCGTTCGTTGCGATGGAACGCGAGGCAGCGCTCGTCCCACGGCAGACCGCAGTGCTCAAGGATGCGTCGCGCCTGTCCTTCAAGGTCGGCCACCACGTCCTCGTAGCGCACATCAAGGATACGGTCCGGCGGCAGCACCCGGCGCCAATGCGCCATCAGCGACCGGTAGCGGCGATAATAGCGGCCGAGCTCGCCGAGGTCGTAGGTGAACAGCTGGCCGGTCATGAACTGCTTCGAGAAACAGGACAGGCAGGTATCGATCGGATCGCGCACGGTATGAATGATGACGGCATTGGGCAGCGCCAGATGAATGAGGCCGATAAAAAAGAAATTTCGCGGCGTCTTGTCGGTGATGCGTTCGGCGGCTGGCGCAAGCCCTGACAAGGCCCCCGTGTATTGCGTCCCGATGGCGTTCAAATCCGCCGGCGTCAGCGCGGCCACGAATGCCGGAAACGGCAGGCTTTGCACCTCGGCCCGCGCTTGCACGATCTGGTTGAGCGTTTCAAGTTCGCCGGCGCCGTGCACCGCCGGATGGCTCGCCAGAATCTGCTCGACGAGCGTCGTTCCCGAGCGGGGCATGCCAAGCACGAAGATCGGCAGCCGCGATGGATCGCCGCCGCCCGATTTGGCCGCCAGCAGCGCGGGCGAAAAGACGGCTTCGATGTCCGCGAAAAAGGCGAATTCGGCCGTCTCGTCATAGGCGAGCGTTGCCCGCTTGCCGGCATTGGCGGCCAGGAGATGGCGGAACGAGCGCCCATGGTCCTTGATGTCGGCATAGGCTTTGCCGAGAGCGAATTCGAGATTGACCCTCTGGCGCGGCGAGAGCGTACCTGGACTGTCGGCAAGCGATTGCATGGCCGCGAGATGCGGATCTCCGGGCTTGAAGGTCTTGGTTTCGGCAAGACCGAAATAGAGCGAGCCGTCCTTGGGTGCGAGCGCGATCGACCTGTCGAACGCCGCGATCGCGTCGTCGATGCGGCCCTTGTCCCTCAGCACCATGCCCGTCAGATTGTGTGCGTCGGCCTGGTCCGGTTTGACGGCGAGGGAACGGCCGAGCAAATCGAGCGCCGCATCCAATTCGCCGCGCCGGAAGGCGAGCTGCCCCAAGAGCTTCAAGACCTGGGGATTTTTCGCATCGAGCGACAGTGCGCGCTGCAACAGCTGGCCCGCTTCGCCGATGCGGTCGAGCGCCATCAAGGCCTGGGCAAGATTGCCGAGGATCGGCGGTGAATTTGGATTGAGTGACAATGCCTTACGGTAGCTTGTCACCGCGGCCTCGGTCTGGCCCAGCTCGTTCTGCGCATTGCCGCGATCCGAGTAGAGCGGCGCGTAGTTCGGCGCCAGCGCGAGGGCTTCGTTATAGACGGCGATGGCATCGCTATAGCGCCCGAGCTTGCTCAGGACGTTTCCGTAATTGTGCAGGCAAGGCGGCAGCTTGCGGTCGACGGCGAGCGCCGCGCTCAGCAGACGTTCCGCCTCCTCAAAACGCTCGCGCTGCGCACACAATATGCCGAACAGATGCAGAGCGTCGAATTCGCGCGGGTTGCGCGCCAGGACGGCGCGATAAAGGGTTTCGGCTTCGTCAAGCTTCCCCGACTTGTGCGCGGCAATGGCTTGCTCGATCGGCGTCATTCAGGGTCGCTAATGCGCCGCATCGCAGCCGGCGGCGAAGGCGGAAATGCGCCCGATGATGTCCGGCTCCGCCAGAAGCGGCGCGTGGCCCTGATCGGGCACTTCGATGGCGTCCATCTCGGCACGGCGCGCACGCATGGCGGTGACGGTCAGCGGCGACAACAGGTCCGAATTGGCGCCGCGAATGACCATCAGCGGGCGCTGCGCCAGCGCATCGAATTCCTTCCACAGCGCGGGCAGATGCTGCTCGGGCTCGAAGCCGGCAAGCGTCTCGGCGAGGCGCACGTCGTAGGTCGGAACCAGCGCATCGTCGGCCTGCTTGAAGGTGCGCTTCGAAGCGGCGAGCCAGTCGTCATGGCCGAGCTTGGGAAATTGACCGCTGAACAGCCGGCGCAGGATCTCGGCACCTTCCTCGAAATTGCGCGGCTGCGGCAATTTGCCGACGTAGCCTTTAATGCGCATCAGGCCTTGCGGCTCGATCACGGGGCCGATGTCGTTGAGCACGACGCCGGCAATGCTGCTCGGCCGCGCAGCGGCGAGCAGCATGGCTAAGATGCCGCCGCGCGACGTGCCGACGATCACCGCCGGCTGGCATTCAAGCGCGGCGATCACCGCCATGATGTCGGCGAGCTCGGTTTGGAACGAGTAATGCGAGACGTCGCGGTCGTAGTCGGATTGGCCGCGCCCGCGATAATCCAGGGCGAACACCGGCCGGGAGTGCTTGGGGTCAGCCGACAGCGCATGCGCCAAGGTTTCGAAATCGGCGGCGGTGCGCGCAAGCCCCGGCAGGCACAGAACCGGAAGCGCCTGGGAACTGGGCCGGCCATAGCGGCGCACGTGCAGCCGCAGCCCGTCGGGGGCGCTGAGGAAGATGCTTGCCGGTTCCGAAACCATGCGCTCTGGTTAGCACATGCGCCCGGCGCTGGCACGATCGCGATTGTCCCGACCGTGACAATGCGGGTATTTGCTGGTAACGATCCCTTCAGGCGCGGGCACGGCGTGTGCCGCCAACCGGGGACAACAGCACTTGGCTGAGCAGACTTTCAAGATTCGCGCGGACCGGCGCGCTCCGCACAGCCTGCATCATTTCGCCGTCAGCGTGCGCGATCAGAGCAAGTAACGGCTGAGGCACCGGATATGTCGTTATCCCGCGGCCAAAATCCTCGGCCAACTTCGCACCTCGACCGGATGATGAGCGAGGCGGTCGAACTGCACAAAAATGGCGATCTTGCCGGCGCCGTCAAGGGTTACGAGCGCGCCATCAAACTCGCCCCGAAGCATCCCGGCATTCTTCAACTTCTCGGCCTTGCCTATTTTCAGAGTGGACAGCCCACCAAGGCCGAACCGCTGCTGAAGCAAGCCATTTCATTGGAGCCCGGTTTGCCGGGCGCACATTTCAATCTTGCGCTGATCCTGCAGTCGATGCACCGCTACGAAGAGGCGATACCGGTTTTCGAAAAAGCAATTTTCATCAATCCGAATGATATCGAGGCGCGCATCAATCTCGGGATCGCGCTCGCCAAGCTCGGTCGCAACTCGGCGGCAAGGACGCAGCTCAAGGCGGCGCTGGCCCTGCAGCCAAGCCATCCCGTCGCGCACTTCAACCTGGCCGAGCTGGAAGTGGCGGACAAGAACAATGAAGCGGCCGCGATTCACTTTGGACGCGCCATTGCCGCAGGCCCGCAGCCGATTGCGGCCTATGTTGGGCTCGTCTACTCGCTGCGTGAACTCGGCCGCATTGCCGAGGCGATCAAGTGTTGCGAGGAAGGGCTCGCCCACGATCCGTCAAACGTTGAATTGCAGTTTCATTATGCCGCGGCGCTTCATGCGGCCGGCCGCTACGAAGAGGCGATCGAGTGGCATCGCAAGGTCGTCCCGCGCATGGGCAATGTCGCCATGGCTCACTTCAACTTCGCCGTGACTAGCTATGCGCTCAACGCCTATGAGGACACGTTGAGCCACTATCAGCGCGCGCTCGAGCTTGGCTTGCCTGCCGATTTCGCCGTCACGGCCGAGCTGCAGAGCGCGGCGACGCTGCAAACCTTGGGCCGGGACGAGGAGGCCGATCGAATCTTCGATCGAGTCATCGCGGAGCAGGATGACAGCCTGGACGGACAGGAAGCGAAGAAACTCAAAAGCTTGATGCACCTGCATCGCGGCAGTTTCGCCGTCGGCTGGCCGCTCTACAGCAAGTATCGCGCGGGCAAGGACCTCGCCGCCCTTCGGCAGCCGCCGCCGCTGCCGGAATGGCACGGGCAGACGCTGCAAGGCGCTTTATGGATCTGGGGCGAGCAGGGGCTCGGCGACCAAATCCTTTACGCCAGCATGATCGAGGATGCGCAAGCTCGGCTGCCGTCGGTTATCGTGGAAGTCGAGCCGCGCCTGGTTGCGCTCTTTGCCCGTTCATTTCCGGGAGCGCGCGTTGTTCCATTCGGGACCGATTTCCCGCGCGACAACGCCGAGGCGCAAATTTCATTGCCCGGTCTTGGCCAATACTTTCGTTTGTCATGGGATGCCTTTCCGCGACGCGACAAGGGCCATCTGATCGCGGACAAGGGCCGCACTGACGAATTGCGGGCCCGCCTCTCTGCGGCAGGCGAGAAAATCGTCGGCGTGTCGTGGCGCAGCGTTGGCTCGGAATTCGGCCGCCACAAGACAGCCCGCCTCACCGATTTCCTGCCGGTGCTGAGGCTGCCGGGCGTGCGCTTTGTCGATCTGCAGTACGGCGACACCGCGGCGGAGCGGGCCGAGTTCGAAGCCGCCACGGGGATTAAGATCGCGCACCTCGACGATGTCGATAACAAACAGGACATCGACGGGGTTGCCGCACTCATGTGCGCTTGTGACGCAGTCGTGTCGGTCAGCAATACCAATGCGCATTTGGCCGGCGCCCTGGGCAGGCCGACTTTTGTCTTCGTACCGTTCGGGTATTCGCAGATCTGGTATTGGTTTGAGGGCAAGAAGAACAGCCCATGGTATGCGCGGGTTAGGGTGAACCACCAGGCCGGCGGTCAATCCTGGGAGAGCGCGATTTCGTTGAGCGTTCCGGAAATTGAGAATCTCTTGGGGTCAAAATGACAAGTCCGTTCCGCGTCTTCATCGGCTGGGACAAGCGCGAGCCTGTTGCCTACGACGTCGCAAAATTCTCGCTCGAGCGCCGGGCCTCGATTCCGGTCGAGGTCACCCCGATCAAGATCGACGAGTTGCGTGCGCAAAAGCTTTACTGGCGCGATCAAGATCCGCTGGCCTCGACGGAATTCACCTATACGCGCTTCCTGACGCCGAAGCTCGCGAACTATCGCGGCTGGGCGCTGTTCTGCGATTGCGACTTCCTGTTTCTCGCCGACATCGCCGGCCTTGCCGCCTATGCCAAAGGCGACAAGGCGGTGTATTGCGTTCAACACGACTACCGTCCGACCGAGAAGGTCAAAATGGACGGCGCGGTGCAGACCGTTTATCCGCGCAAGAACTGGTCGTCGCTGATGCTGTTCAATTGCGAGCATCCTTCGGTGCGCGCGCTGACGCCCGAGGTCGTCAACACGCAGACGGGCGCCTACCTGCATCGCATGCAATGGGCTGCCGATGCGGATATCGGCGCGCTGCCGGTCGAGTGGAATTGGCTGGAGGGCTGGAACAAGAAGCCGGCGCAGGGTACGCCTTCGATCGTCCACTTCACGCGCGGCGGACCGTGGTTCGAGCAGTGGCAGAACGTGGATTACGGCGACCTGTGGCTGGCCGAGCGGGCCAAGCTCGAAGCCGCTAGTTCGCGCCGCGCTTGAGGTCGGCCTCGATCGCGAGCTTGGTGCCGCCGCCGAAGCGCGCGCGATAGACCTGCATATTCTCCATCACGCGCTGAACGTAATTGCGCGTTTCAGCAAGCGGGATGCGCTCGGCCCAGTCAATCGGATCGACATGGGGATCGCGCGGATCGCCGTAGGCGGCCAACCATTGCCGTACGCGGCCCATGCCGGCGTTGTAGCCGGCGAAGGTGAGTAGATACGAGCCGCGGTAGTAGTGCAGCAGGTTGGAAAGTTCGGCCGCACCCATCTGCATGTTGTAGACGGGATCTTTGCGCAGCCTGTTGCCGTCATAGGCGACCTTGAACCGCCGCGCCGTGTCGCGGCCGGCCTCCGGCGTGACCTGCATCAGTCCCATGGCATTGGCCGAGGAAATTTCCGACTGATCGAAGTCGCTCTCCTGACGAACGATAGAATAGGCGACCGCCGGGTCGATCGGCGGCGCGATCGGCTTGTAATCGGGCAGCCCGAAGGTCGGATAGGCGTAGTAGTCGAGCGGCAGGCCGCGCGCATGAGCGAAGCGTCCGAGGAAGACCATGGCGTGGGGGTCGTTGTACCTGGCGGCAACCTCGGCCAGAGCGGCCATACCGGCAACATCGGCACCGCTCTCGCCGATCTCGGCGAACATGGCGGCGAGCATGGTGCGCTCGTTGAGCCCGTAGAGCAGCTCGGCCGCGCGCACGATCTCGAGATTGTTCAAGCTCTTGCGCTCGGCCTCCGGGATCGCCGGCGGCCCGATCAGGCCGAGATCCTTGAGGCCGAGGCGGGCCCGCGCCAGTTGCCCGTAATAGGTCGCGGTGTGCCTGGCCGCCCGCTCGTAGAAGTCCTTGGCTTCGGCCGGCTTGCCCATGGCCTCGGCGGCGCGCCCCTGCCAATAGCCGCCGCGCGACAGCGCATGCGGATTGGCGGTGCCTTCGGTGATATGGGCGAACTGCTCCGCCGCGGTCTTGGCATCGTGCAGAAAGCGCAGCGCGATCCAGCCGGCGGTGAAATAGCGGTCGACGCGCCAATTGCCCTGCGTCGGCGGCGCGGCATTGGCGGCGACCAGAAAGGCGGCCTTGGCGTTGTTCTCGTCGAGCAGCTGCCGCACCAAGATGCGCCGCTCCAGCCACCATTGATTGGTATCGACCAGCAGCGCCGGATCCTGCGGCGCCGTCAGCATCACGTTCTTGGCTTCGTCCGGCTTTTTGTTTTTGCGCAGCCACTGCGCCAGCGCGAAAATGTAGCCGGCGTCGTGCCGGGCCGCGGCGGGCACATCGTCGAGCAGCGCCTTGGCGTTGTTGAGGCCCTTGATGACGGCGGCGCGCGCCTTGGCGAGCGCCACCTCATCGCCGCCGAGGCGCTTGGCCTCGCGCATGCCGGCCTCGACGTCGTCGAGATAGAAGCGCTGCTCCATGCGCATCTTGTGATCGGCGCGCGTCAGCATGTCGCCGTAAAGCTCGAGCACCTTGCTCTCGACGTCGGCGCTGGCGTCCTGACGGGTCCAGGCGTAGCGCACCAGCTCGGCGGCGCCGGCGCGGTCGCCCTTGGCGAGCAGCGCGTGCGCCAGCATGTAGCGGCCCTTGGCGGTGGTCGGCGGATTGTTGGCGAAGAAGGCGAGCACCGCGCTGTCGGGCACGCCGTCGTTCCACAGCGCGTTTTCCGCGCGGCGGCGGAACAGCGGCACGTGGGGCCAGGCCGGGTTGGCCATGACGAAGGCGGCATAGCGCGGGAAGCTCGGACTGGTGTTGTCGGAGCGCAGGATCACCCATTCGGCGAGCTTGCGCGCCAGCGGGTCGACGATGGCGTTTTCGGCGGCATTGGCGTCGGCCTCGCGTCCCTTGCGGGTCGCCTCGATGACGCGCTTGAGCTGCTCGATATCGGCCGGGGAGGTGGTTGTCGTCGAGGCCACGGCAAAGCGCGCGGCGGCCGGCCGCGCCAGCGGCTTGAAGCGGGCGCGCGTGGCAAAGAGCGCGCCGCGCAGCCCGACATTGACCTGGGCATAGGCGGACATGTCCGGCGGGCGCGGGCGCGGCAGCGGCACCGGGCCTGCCAGAGGGGCAGGGGCGGCGGCGGTCCTGGCGGCCGCAGGCTTGGCCTCTGCGGGCTTGGCAGAGCCGGCGGCGGCCGGTTTGGCCGCGGGCTTGGGCTTTACGGCCGGCTGGAGGGGCCCATTTGCCGCAGGCTGCGGGGCCGGCTTGGCCGTCAGGGTGGTCGGGGAAAAGGCCTCGGGCGGAACTTGCAGCGGCTCGGCCATGGCCAGACCCGCGCCCATTGCGCCAAGCGCCGCAAGCGCCCGGGCAAAGCCCGGCGAGGTCTGTTTAACGCAGCCCATTCAATCCCTTACCTGACGTGCCCGGCCGGCGCGATTCGGGACTTACGCCTTTATCCTAGAGATGCCCGGCTAGGCCAAGAAACTTGATGAAGCGATACCCGGAAAATGAGCGGCGGGCATAGCCGGGGACAGGGGCAAAAGCGCGGCGATAGGCCACCTATCAGCCCATTTCATGAACCCATTTATAAGCGGGCCTTTCAAGCCCTGCCGCGACCCGATATCTATGGTTTTCCGAGCCCTGCCGTGGAGCGTGCCATGACCGCCAAGACGAGCTTCCGTGGTTCATTCACCGCACTGGTGACCCCGTTCAAAAACGGCGGGCTCGACGAGAAGGCGTTCCGCGACCTGGTCGACTGGCAGATCGCCGAGGGCACCAACGGGCTGGTGCCGGTCGGCACCACGGGCGAGAGCCCGACGCTGAGCCATGATGAGCACAAGCAGGTGGTGGAGTGGTGCATCGACCAGGCCGATGGCCGCGTCCCAGTCATCGCCGGCGCCGGCTCCAATTCGACCGCCGAGGCCATCGACTTTTCCAGGCACGCCGAGAAGGCCGGCGCCGATGCCGTGCTGATCGTGACGCCCTACTACAACAAGCCGACGCAGGACGGGCTCTACCAGCACTACAAGGCGATCAACGACGCCATCGGCATCCCGATCATCATCTACAACATCCCCGGCCGCTCGATCGTCGACATGTCGGTCGACACCATGAAGCGGCTTTACGAGCTCAAGAACATCGCCGGCGTGAAGGACGCCACCGCCAACATGAGCCGCGTCTCGCAGCAGCGCGCGGCCATGGGCGAGGACTTCAACCAGATGTCGGGCGAGGACATCACCGCGCTCGGCTTCATGGCCCATGGCGGGCACGGCTGCATCTCGGTGACCTCGAACGTGGCGCCGCGGCTGTGCGCCGAGTTCCAGGCCGCCTGCCTGAAGAAGGACTTCGCCACGGCGCTCAAGTTGCAGGACAAGCTGGCGCCGCTGCACATCAACCTGTTCGTCGAGACCAGCCCGGCGCCGATCAAGTACGCCATGTCGCTGATCGGCAAGTGCGCCAATACGCTCCGGCTGCCGATGGTGCCGGCGTCCGAAAAGGCGCAGAAGGCCGTGCGCGAGGCAATGGTGCACGCCGGCCTGATCAACTAGCGAGCCGCCGTTCTGCCCGTCCTCGCGAAAGCGGGGACCGGGGCAAACGCCGCCGATCGTGGTCGTATCGCTGGCGCGGGAAGGAGCGAAGGAAGCCATGCTCGACGACTTCAAGAAGTTTGCGCTGCGCGGCAACGTCGTCGATCTCGCCATCGGCGTGATCATCGGCGCCGCCTTCACCGGCATCGTCAATTCGCTGGTCGGCGACATCATCACGCCGCTGCTTGGCGCCGTGACCGGGGGCCTGGATTTTTCCAACTACTTCATTCCGCTGTCGGCAAAGGTCACTGCGACGAGCCTGGCTGAAGCAAAAAAGCAAGGCGCCGTATTGGCTTATGGCAATTTTATTACGCTCGTCATTAACTTCATCATTGTCGCCTTTGTGCTGTTCCTGGCGGTGCGCGGCATGACCCGGTTGATGGCCAAAGAGGCCGCGAAGCCGGCGCCGCCGACCAAGCAGGAACAACTGCTCGGCGAAATCCGCGACCTGCTGAAATCGCGCTAAAACCCCGGCATGGCTGGCAAACCCGAGCGCCGCTTCAAGGTGGTCGCCGACAACCGGCGGGCGCGCTTCAACTACGAAATCGGCGAGACCTTCGAGGCCGGCATCGTGCTCACCGGCAGCGAGGTCAAATCGCTGCGCGCCGGCAAGGCCACCATCGGCGAATCCTATGCCGATTCCCGCGGCGGCGAGCTGTGGCTGATCAACTCCAATATCCCGGAATACCAGCAGGCCGGCCGCTTCAACCACGCGCCGAAGCGGCCGCGCAAACTGCTGCTGCACGCCCGCCAGATCAACCGCCTGGCGGGCGCCGTCGAGCGCGAGGGCATGACGGTGGTGCCGCTCAAACTTTATTTCAACGACAAAGGCAGGGCCAAGGTCGAGATCGCGCTGGCGCGGGGCAAGAAGCTGCACGACAAGCGCGAGACCCTGAAGAAGCGCTCCTGGGAGCGCGAGCGCGGCCGGCTGATGCGGCAGAAGGGATAAATCATGCGCCGGATCGGACTGTTGATCTTTCCCAACATGACCCAGCTCGACATGACCGGGCCTTACGAGGTGCTGGCGCGCACGCCCAACAGCACCGTCGATCTCGTTGCGCGCACGCTCGAGCCGGTGAAGACCGACCGCGGCATGTGCATCGTGCCGACCGTGACCTATGCCGACTGCCCGCCGCTCGATGTCATCATGGTGCCGGGCGGGCCCGGCCAGCAGGAGCTGATGGAGGACGAGGCGACGCTCGGCTTCCTGCGCGAGCAGGCGGCGGGCGCGCAATACGTCACCTCGGTCTGCACCGGCTCGCTGGTGCTGGGCGCCGCCGGACTGCTCAAGGGAAAGCGCGCCACCTGCCACTGGAACGCGCTCGAGCACCTGAAGCTGCTCGGCGCCATTCCGGTCAGCGAAAAGGTGGTCGTCGACGGCAATGTCGTCACCGGCGCCGGCGTCACCTCGGGCATCGATTTTGCCCTGCGGCTTGCCGCCATTCTCGAAGGCGAGCAGGCGGCGCGTGAGATCCAGTTGCAGATCGAGTACGATCCCGCGCCGCCCTTCGACGTCGGCTCGCCCAAGAAGGCGCCCGCCGATATGGTCGAGCGGCTGCGTCAGCGCGGCGCGCGATTGTCGCAGGCGCGGCACACGGTTGCCGCGCGCGTCGGCAAGAAGCTCGGAGTGTGAGCGATGGCGGTGCCGACCAAGCTCGATCACTGCGTCATCCACGTCTCCGACTGGGAGCGCTCCAACACGTTCTATGTCGAGGTGATGGGCGCGGCCTTGGTGCCGCGGCCGGTCGGCTATGCCTATCGTTTCGGCGACAAGCAGCTCAACGTCCATGGGCCTGGCGTCAAGCCCGCGGAAGTGGCGCGGCTGCCGGTGCAGCCGGGCAATTCCGACTTGTGCTTCGAGTGGGACGGGCCGATCGAGGACGCCATGGCCCATCTCAAGGCCCATGGCGTCGCCGTCGAGCGCGGACCCTTGCAGCGCTTCGGCGCCAAGGGCCCGGGCACCTCCGTCTATTTCCGCGATCCGGACGGCTCGCTGATGGAATTCATGAGTTACGCGACATGAGGCGCGCGCTCCCTATCGTCATTGCCGCCGCGCTGGCGCTGGCGCCTGCCATGGCCTCGGCCGAGGTCCAATGGCGATTGCTCAAACAGCATGGGCAGCCTTATTTACAGGGCATGCCAGACGAAAGTGAATCCGACAACGAGTTCTGGGCGCTGTGCCGCGCCGGCGGCGCGATCGAAGTTGGTATCGGCGCGGACAGCAATGTCGGCAAAGGGGAGGGCGAACCGGTGAGCGTCACGTTGACCAGCGCCGGCGCGCGCGCGACCGTCAACGGCCGCTCCCGCAAAAGCATGAATTTTGAGATGACCGCGGGCACCGAGTTGCAGACCCAGGTTTCCCGGGACGATGCCCTGTTCAAAGTGCTTGCGGCGGGCCAGCCGATCACAGTCGCAGGATCGATCAAGACGGCCACTTGGCCGGCGAAAGGCCTCAAGGCTAAGGTTGCGGCCTTTCTCGCCGCCTGCAAATGAGGCCGACATGACCGAGGCGCCCGGCACGCATGATCCGAACGTCCTGCCGCCGAATATTCCGGCCCCGCAGGACGACGGCGCCGCGCGCCATCTCAGCGGCCTGAAGCTGCCCGACCTGGCGCTGCCCGCCACGTCCGGCGGGCCGGTCAACCTGTCGAAACTCAAGGGCCGCACGGTGGTCTACGTCTATCCGCGCACCGGCGTGCCCGGGCAGGCGCTGCCGCCCGGCTGGGACGACATCCCCGGCGCGCGCGGCTGCACGCCGCAGTCCTGCGGCTTCCGCGATCATTTCGCCGAGCTCAAGGGGCTCGGCGTTGCCCAGATTTACGGGCTGTCGACGCAGGATACCGCCTATCAGCGCGAAGCGGCGACGCGGCTGCATCTGCCCTTCGCCATTCTCTCCGACGCGACACTGGCGCTGACCAAGGCGATGAAACTGCCGACCTTCACCACCTCCGGCATGACGCTGTTGAAGCGCATGGCCTGGGTCATCGATAACGGCACGATCGTCAAGGTGTTCTATCCGGTGTTTCCGCCGGACAAGAACGCGCAGAACGTCGTTGCCTGGCTGCGGGCGGCCCGCTAGGCGACGGTGCTCTTTGCCGCGTCGCGGCGGCTTCCGAAGAACTGCCTGATTTCGCTGGCCGGCCGCGCCTGGCTGAACAGGTAGCCCTGCATTTCCGTGCAGCCGATCGATTGCAACATGTCCATCTGCTGCTGGGTTTCGACGCCTTCGGCGGTGGACGCCATCTTCAGCGATTTGGCGAGGTTGGCCACCGCCTGCACGATGGCGACGGGCTCGTCGCCGTTGGCGAGGTCCTGGATGAAGGAGCGGTCGATCTTGATCTTGTCGAAGGGGAAGCTGCGCAGATAGCTGAGCGAGGAATAGCCGGTGCCGAAATCGTCGAGCGCGATCTGCACGCCGAGCTTGCGCAGCTCGTGCAGGGTCTGCAGGGTGGCGAAGGTGTTCTGCAGCAGCACCGTTTCGGTGATTTCCAGCTGAAGCTTGTAGGGCGGCATGCGGGTTTCGGCGAGCGCGCCGGTGACGACGTTGAGCAGATTGCGGTTGTTGAGCTGGGTCGGCGACAGGTTCACCGCGACCTTGATGTGATCGGGCCATTCGACCGCCTCGTAGCAGGCGGCCTTCAGCACCCATTCGCCGAGCGGCACGATCAATCCGGTCTCCTCGGCGATCGGGATGAAGTCGGCCGGGGAGATCAGCCCGCGCTTGGGATGCCGCCAGCGCAGCAGCGCCTCGAAGGCGTTGACCTCGCTCGATTCCAGGCTGACCAGCGGCTGGTAGTGCAGTTCGAATTCTTTGCTGACCAGCGCCTTGCGCAGGTCCATCTCGAGTTCGCGGCGGGCCTTCATGCGCGTGTTCATCTCCGGCTCGAAGAAGCGGTAGGTGCCGCGGCCGTCGGCCTTGGCGCCGTAGAGCGCGAGATCGGCGTTGCGCAGCAGCGCATCGGGCTCGGTGTCGTCGAACGGGGCGACCGAGATGCCGATGCTGATGTCGGTGATGATGGTGTGGCCTTCGATCTGGTAGGGCCTGGCGACCGACTCGCGGATGCGTTTGGACAGCGCGGCCGCGTCGGTCGGCTGGTTCATCTGCGTCATGATGATGGCGAACTCGTCGCCGCCGAGCCGCGCCACGGTGTCGGGCTCGCGCGTGCAGCCGCGCAGCCGGTCGGCGACGAGCTTGAGGAGCTGGTCGCCGATCGGATGGCCGAGCGCGTCGTTGACGCCCTTGAACTGGTCGAGATCGAGGCAGAGCACGGCGAGGCATTCGCCGCGCTTGACGCGCTTGAGCTCGTGTTCGAGCCGCTCGCGCAGCAGCGAGCGGTTGGGCAGGTCGGTCAGCGCGTCGTGGCGCGCCATGTGCGCGACGCGCTCTTCGGAGCGCTGGCGCTCGGTGATGTCCTCATGGGTGTCGATCCAGCCGCCGCCGGCGATCGGCTTGCTCTCGACGGAGAAGCTGCGTCCGTCGGGCAAGGTGGCGATGTGCATGAAGGTCTTGCCGCTGGCGACGTGCTCGTGCAGGCGCGCGGCGTATTCGTCGGGGTCCTCGCACAACGTTCCGGTGTCGACGCGCAGCCGCAGCAGGTCGCGCAGCTGGCGCCCCGGGCGCACCAGCTCCGGCGTCAGCCCGTACATTTCGCCGTATCGCCGGTTGCAGAAAATCAGCCGCGCGTCCGCATCGAACAGCACGACGCCGTGCGAGAGGTTGTTCAGGACCACCTGCAGCAGCTTCTCGTCTTCGCGCGTGATCTGCGGAAACGGCAGGATGTCCGCGTCCGACGGCGGCGACATGACCTCGTTCACGGGGAACCCCCTTTGCTGGCGACGGCTTTGCCGCGGCGGCCATACTGGGGTGTGGCTGTTGGGAACTTCTCAACCGGCCGGAACGATTTTAAATAAAACAAGACTCGATAAACGGTCGATGTTTGCCGGGCGCCGGCACCAAAACGCTAACCGAGATAGGCGCGCACCGCGCGGAAAACCTCGCGAAACATCTCCGGCGTCAGCACGCCGGTATTGGTGTTGTAGCGCGAGCAGTGATAACTCGAGAAAATCGTCACGTTGTCGAGCGCATGTTTTTTACCGTGACCGAACGCGGCTTCGGCCGGCCTGGCGCCGAGGGCGCGCAGCGTGCTGTCGTGGGCGATGCGGCCGAGGGTGACGATGGCGCGCAGCCGCTTCATCTCGGCGATGGCGGCCTTGAGGAAATCGCGGCAGGTCGCGATCTCGGCGGGCGTCGGCTTGTTCTCCGGCGGCACGCAGCGCACGGCGTTGGTGATGCGGCAGTCGAGGAGCGCAAGGCCGTCGTCGGGATCGGCCTTGTATTCGCCGCGGGCGAAGTTGTAGCGCGCGAGCGTGTCGTAGAGCAGCACGCCGGCATAGTCGCCGGTGAAGGGGCGGCCGGTGCGGTTGGCGCCTTGCAGGCCGGGGGCGAGGCCGACGATCAGGAGCCGCGCATCTCTCGGCCCGAACGAGGCGACCGGCGCATTGAACCAGGCCGGCTCCTTGGCGCGCCAGCTTTGGCGGAATTCGACCAGCCGCGGACAGCGCGGGCAGTTGCGCCCAGGCTCGCCAGCCGCAGCCACTAGCGCGTGATCCCGAGAAGCGGGCACCGGTTGTCGGACAAGATCACGCGCCCCATAAAAGTCCGCGATCTATTCGAAGCCTTCCTCGTCGTCATCGGCGCCCGCGCCGGCGCGCTGCGGCACCGCCGGGCGCTGCAGGAATTGCGGCGTATGCTGGGCGCCCTCGCGCTCCTCGCGCGGACCGCGGCTCGCCTCGCGCGCGGCGCGCTCGGCCGGGTCGCGGCCGATCTTGCCCTGCAGCGTGACGATGTCGACAAAGACGTCGGCCTGGCGGCGCAGTTCGTCCGCCACCATCGGCGGCTGGGTCGAGACGGTCGAGATGACGGTGACCTTGACGCCCTTGCGCTGCACGGCTTCCACCAGCGAGCGGAAGTCGCCGTCGCCGGAGAACAGCACCATGTGGTCGATGGTGGGCGCGATCTCCATGGCATCGACCGCGAGCTCGATGTCCATGTTGCCCTTGACCTTGCGCCGGCCGGTCTGGTCGACGAACTCCTTGGTCGCCTTGGTGACGACCGAGTAACCGTTGTAGTCGAGCCAGTCGATCAAGGGGCGGATCGAGGAATATTCCTGATCCTCGATCACCGCGGTGTAATAGAAGGCGCGCAGCAGGTAGCCGCGCGACTGGAATTCGCGCAGCAGCCGCTTGTAGTCGATATCGAACCCCAAGGATTTGGCGGTGGCGTAAAGATTGGCGCCATCAATGAACAAAGCGATTTTTTCGCCGGGTACGGTCATGGTGTGGTCTCACTGGCTGGCAATAAATCTCCAGATCCCGGATGCGGCCACGCGACGGGCGCGAGGCGCGCGGAATGAGATCGGCATTGGCGGTTGGCGGCACCTTCGATCAAATCAGCCGGTACCCCGCAATCATGCCCTTCCCGAGGAAATCCGGTCCGGTGGGCCTAACTGCGATTTATGTTCGGTAACAGACGGGTGCGGCCAAACCAAGACAAAAATGCTTGAAATTTGCGCATGCAAGGGATACCTAGCGGGTCAATTCAGGACAAAGTTCCCTTTTAAGGAGTGGCGAGCCGATGGCCCGTGTCACCGTAGAAGACTGCATCGACAAAGTTGAGAACCGCTTCGAGCTTGTGCTTCTGGCCAGCCACCGGGCGCGGATGATCTCGTCCGGTTCGCAGATTACCGTCGAGCGCGACAACGACAAGAATCCCGTCGTTTCCCTGCGCGAGATCGCCGAGACCACGGTGTCGCCGGGCGACCTCAAGGAAGACCTGATCCATTCGCTGCAGAAATACGTCGAAGTGGACGAGCCGGAGCCGGAAGTGCCGCTGATCGGGGCGGGCGCAGGCGCCGGCGTCGATTCCGACGATACCGAGGTGACCGCCGACCGCATGACCGAGGAAGAGCTGCTCAAGGGCCTGGAAGGCCTGGCGCCGCCCGAGGAGCCGCCGGAAGAGGACGTGGAATAGCCTCATCGACGGCGAATTTGCTTGCAAGGCCCGGCGTTTGCCGGGCCTTCTGTTATTTGGCAACCACGTGAGAGCGATCCCTTGCGGGCGCGCCGAAACGGCGTGATATCTTGAACTAGAATAGCCGCCGACGCCGATTTCGGCCCGATTCGGCGGTTACGAGGTATTGATGGCGCAGCCGCGTTCGGATCTGCCGCGCATGCAGAAGCAGGCGCCCGCCCGGGCCCCGCTCAAGCCGAATGTTGCTGTCATGGAGCCGGCGGAGAAAACCGGACCGGCACGCAAGCCGACCATGATGCGGCAATACGACCTGGTCGAGCGCGTGCGCCGCTACAATCCCAAGACCAACGAGGCCCTGCTCAACCGCGCCTATGTCTACGCCATGAAGGCCCATGGCGAGCAGCGGCGCGCCTCGGGCGACCCGTATTTCTCCCATCCGATCGAAGTCGCCGCCATCCTGACCGACCTCAAGCTCGACGACGCCACCATCGCCGCGGCGCTGCTGCACGACACCATCGAGGACACCGAGGCAACCCGCGCCGAGATCGACAGCCTGTTCGGTCACGACATCGGTGCGCTGGTCGAGGGCCTGACCAAGCTGAAAAAACTCGACCTGGTCACCAAGGAAGCCAAGCAGGCGGAAAATCTGCGCAAGCTGCTGCTGGCCATCGCCGACGACGTGCGCGTTTTGCTCATCAAGCTCGCCGACCGGCTGCACAACATGCGCACGCTCGACTACATGCCGGCCGAGGCGCGCAAGCGCGCCGCCGAGGAGACGCTGGAAATCTATGCGCCGCTCGCCGGCCGCATGGGCATGCACGAGATGCGCGAGGAGCTCGAGGACCTGGCGTTCCGCGAGCTTTACCCGGAGGCCTACGAGGTCGTCAGCAGCCGGCTCAATGCGCTGGCCGAACGCAACAAGCATCTCATTGCGGAAATCGAGCAGCAGCTGACCAAGAAGCTCGCCGACCGCGGCATCGCCGCGAAGGTGCAGGGCCGGCGCAAGCGCGCCTATTCGATCTGGCGCAAGATGGAGCGCAAGTCGGTCGGCTTCGAGCAGCTGTCCGACATTTTCGGCTTCCGCGTCGTCGTCAAGACGCTCGGCGACTGCTACCAGGCGCTCGGCGTCGTGCACACCACCTGGCCGGTGGTGCCGGGACGCTTCAAGGATTACGTGTCGACGCCCAAGGCCAACGACTACCGCTCGATCCACACCACCGTGATCGGCCCCGGCAAGCAGCGCGTCGAGCTGCAAATCCGCACCACCGAAATGCACGAGATCGCCGAATACGGCATCGCCGCGCACGCCCTCTACAAGGATCACGCCGGCTCGCCGACCGAGATGCTGTCGCGCGAGTCGGGCGCCTATGCCTGGCTGCGGCGTACCATCGAGCTTCTGGCCGAGGGCTCGAACCCGGAAGAGTTCGTCCAGCACACCAAGCTCGAGCTGTTCCACGACCAGGTGTTCTGCTTCACGCCCAAGGGCAAGCTGATCGCGCTGCCGCGCAAGGCGACGCCGATCGATTTTGCCTACGCGGTGCACACCGACGTCGGCAACACCGCGGTCGGCTGCAAGATCAACGGCAAGATCGCGCCACTGACTTCCGAGATCGTCAACGGCGACGAAGTCGAGATCATCAACTCGAAGGCGCAGACGGCGCCGCCGGCGGCCTGGGAGTCGATCGTGGTCACCGGCAAGGCGCGCGCGGCGATCCGCCGCGCGACCCGCCAGGCGGTGCGCACGCAATATGCCGGTCTCGGCCGCCGCATCGTCGAGCGCCTGTTCCAGCGCGCCAAGATCGCCTACTCGGACGAGAAGCTGACCGGCGCGCTGCCGCGTCTGGCGCGGGCTTCGGTCGAAGAAGTGATGTCGGCGGTCGGGCGCGGCGAGTTGAAGGCGTCCGACGTGGCGCGCGCCATGTATCCCGACTACAAGGAAGAGCGCGCCGCCGCCATGGCGGTGAAGCCCAAGTCGGAGAGCGGCTGGTTCGGGCTGAAGAAGCTCACCTCGGTCAAATTCCGCGTTCCCGACGCGCAAGGGCCCGCCATCCCCATCCGCGGCATCCAGGGCGACCTGCCGGTGCGCTTTGCGCCGGAGGGCGGCGCCGTGCCGGGCGACCGCATCGTCGGCATCGTCACGCCGGGCGAGGGGATCACGATCTATCCGATCCAGTCGCCGTCGCTGTCGGATTTCGAGGACCAGCCGGAACGCTGGCTCGACGTGCGCTGGGATTCGGACGAGACCACGCCGCGGCGGTTCCCGGCGCGCATTGCCGTGCAGTCGGTCAACGAGCCCGGCTCGCTCGCCAACATCGCGCAGGTGATCGCCGAGCACGACGGCAACATCGACAATATCCGCATGACGCGCCGCGCCCCCGATTTCACCGACGTGCTGATCGACCTTGAGGTCTACGACCTCAAGCATTTGACCGCCATTCTCGCGCAATTGCGCGCCAAGCCGATGGTGGCCAAGGCCGAGCGGGTCAACGGTTAAGCTGTTATGAAGCTCGAGCACCTGCGTCTCGGCGTCAACGTCGATCACGTCGCCACCATCCGCAACGCCCGCGGCGGCCGCCACCCCGATCCGGTGCGCGCGGCCAAGCTCGCGATCGCCGCCGGCGCCGACGGCATCACCGCGCATCTGCGCGAGGATCGCCGGCATATCCGCGACGACGACATCGCCCGCCTCAAGGCCGAAATCGACAAGCCGCTCAATTTCGAGATGGCGGCGACCGCGGAAATGACCGCCATTGCGCTCAAGACCAAGCCGCACGCCGCCTGCCTGGTGCCGGAAAAACGCACCGAGCGCACCACCGAAGGCGGTCTCGACGCGGCCAGGCAGCAGGCCCAGCTCAAGCCGGTGGTGCACGAGCTCAAGCACGCCGGCATTCGCGTCTCGCTGTTCATCGGCGCCCAGGCTGAACAGATCGAGGCGGCCGCGGCGATCGGCGCGCCGGTGGTCGAGCTGCACACCGGCTCGTGGTGCGATGCGCTGATGGAAGGCCGCACGGCCGAGGCCAAGGCCGAATGGGAGTTGATCCGCGCCGGCGCGGCGCTGGCCAAGAGCTACGGCCTGGAGGTGCATGCCGGCCACGGCCTCGATTACGGCACCGCCGAGACGATCGCGGCGCTTGCCGAGGTGGTCGAGCTCAACATCGGACATTTTCTGGTGGGCGAGGCGGTGTTCGAGGGCCTTGCCGAAACGGTAAAATTCATGCGCGCGGCGATGGACCGTGGACGCAAGAAGGTGAAAACGTGATCATCGGGCTCGGTTCCGACATTATCGATGCGCGGCGCATCGGCCGCGTCATCGACAAATACGGCGAGCGCTTCCTCAACCGCATCTATACGCCGGCCGAACGCGCCAAGGCCGACGGCCGCAAGAACCGCATCGAAACCTATGCCAAGCGTTACGCCGCCAAGGAGGCCTGCGCCAAGGCGCTCGGCACCGGCTTCCGCCGCGGCGTGTTCTGGCGCGATCTCGGCGTGGTCAACCTGCCCGGCGGCAAGCCGTCGATGACGCTCACCGGCGGCGCGCTCGAGCGCCTGCGCGCGATCACGCCGCCCGGCTGCGAGGCGTCGATCGAGCTCTCTTTGACCGACGAAGGCCCGACCGCGCAGGCCATTGTCATCATTTCGGCGGTGCCCAAGGCGGCTGCGGCGGGTGCCGGCCGAAGCTGAGAATTGCAATTCATCCAAGCGCTTATGTCATGGCCTTCTGCGTTGCGCGGCGTGGTGCCAGCCGCTACAAGGGCGCCCGGGGGAGCGTTGGCCCTTTCGGGCGGGATGCGAGGCCGATGAGCGTGACATCCGGAACAAAACGGAAAGAAGGCGGCATCAGCGAAACGGCGCGCGTAGTCTTTCACGCGCTGATCATCGCGCTGGTGATCCGCACCTTCCTGTTTCAGCCGTTCAACATCCCCTCCGGCTCCATGAAGGCGACGCTGCTGGTCGGCGACTACCTGTTCGTGTCGAAGTACTCCTACGGCTACAGCCATTTCTCGCTGCCGCTGTCGCCGCCGATCTTCTCCGGCCGCGTGCCCGGCGGCTTCTTGCCCGAGCGCGGCGACGTCGTGGTGTTCCGCCTGCCGCGCGACACCTCGACCGACTACATCAAGCGCGTCATCGGCTTGCCCGGCGACAAGATCCAGGTGATCGACGGCGTCGTCAACATCAACGGCGTTGCGGTCAAGCGCGAGCGCGCCGACGATTTCGTCGAGACCGAGGAGGGCGCGCCGCAGGCCCCGGTGAAACGCTGGAAGGAGACGCTGCCCAACGGCGTCTCCTATTACACGCTCGACCTCGTCGACAACGGCTTTGCCGACAATACGCAGGTCTACACGGTGCCGCCCGGACATTATTTCATGATGGGCGACAACCGCGACAACTCCACCGACAGCCGCTTCAGCCAGGTCGGCATGGTGCCGTTCGAGAACCTCGTCGGCAAGGCGCAGATCATCTTCTTCTCCGTCTACGACGGCGAGCGCGCCTGGGAATTCTGGCGCTGGCCGGTTTCGGTGCGCTGGGGAAGGCTGTTTCAGATCGTCAGATGAGCCGCAGCAAGGCGAAGGACCGGGCCGCACTCGAAGACAGGATCGGCTACAAGTTCGCCGATAAGACCTTGCTGGAGCGCGCGCTGACGCACATTTCGGCGTTGTCGGGGGGCAGCCGCACCAACAGCTATCAACGGCTGGAATTCCTCGGCGACCACGTGCTCGGCCTGGTCATTTCCGACATGCTGTACCGCGCCTTCCCGCGCGGCAACGAAGGCGAACTGTCGCGCCGGCTGTCCGATCTGGTGCGCAAGGAGACCTGCGCCGACGTCGCGCGCGTCATGGACATCGGTCCCGCGCTCAAGCTCGGCTCGTCGGAGAACAACGCCGGCGGCCGGTTGCGCACCACGATCCTCGGCGACGCCTGCGAGGCGCTGATCGGCGCGGTCTATATCGATGGCGGCTACAAGGCGGCGGAAAAGTTCGTCGAGAAATTCTGGAAGGACCGCATGCAGAAGCCGCTGCGCGCGCTGCGCGATCCCAAGACCATGCTGCAGGAATGGGCCCAGGCGCGCGGGCTGCCGACGCCGGCCTACCGGGAGGTCGCGCGCACCGGGCCGCACCACAAGCCGAAGTTCAGCGTCACCGTCGTGCTGCCCGACCGCCCGCCGGCCGAGGGCATCGGCAATTCCAAGCGCGCCGCCGAGCAGGCCGCCGCCGCCGCCATGCTCGGCCAGGTCGGCGTCGCGGTCGATCACGTTGATGGACAATAAGGCGGACACGCGCTGCGGCTTTGTGGCGCTGATCGGCGCGCCCAATGCCGGCAAGTCGACGCTGCTCAACGCCCTGGTCGGCGCCAAGGTCACCATCGTGTCGCGCAAGGTGCAGACCACGCGCGCGCTCATCCGCGGCATCGCCGTCGCGGGCAAGGCGCAGCTCATTTTCGTCGACACGCCGGGGATTTTCTCGCCGCGGCGGCGGCTCGACCGCGCCATGGTGACGACGGCCTGGGGCGGCGCGCACGACGCCGATCTGGTGGCCCTGCTCATCGATGCGCGCAAGGGCCTGGACGAAGAGGCCGAGGCGATCGTCGCCAAGCTCGCCGAGGCCAGGCAGCCGAAGCTGCTCATCCTCAACAAGGTCGACGTGGTGGCCAAGGAAATGCTGCTGACGCTGGCCAAGGCGGCCAACGACAAGGCGCGCTTCGAGGCGACGTTCATGATATCGGCGCTCAAGGGCGACGGCGTCGGCGACCTCAAGCGCTGGCTCGCCGGCCGCGTGCCGGAGGGACCCTGGCTCTACCCGGCCGATCAGATGTCCGACGTGCCGTTGCGGCAGCTCGCCGCCGAGATCACGCGCGAAAAACTGTTCGAGCGCCTGCACCAGGAATTGCCCTACCACTCCACGGTCGAGACCGACCAGTGGAAGCAGCTGCGCAAGGGCGACATCCGCGTCGAGCAGACGATCTATGTCGAGCGCGAGAGCCAGCGCAAGATCGTGCTCGGCAAAGGCGGCGCCACCATCAAGGCGATCGGGGAGGCGGCGCGCAAGGAGATCGCCGAGGCGGCCGAGGCCAAGGTGCACCTGTTCCTGTTCGTCAAGGTGCGCGAAGGCTGGGGCGAGGATCCCGAGCGCTATCGCGCCATGGGGCTGGAATTTCCGAAGGACTAGCCTTTGGCATTGCGGGGCGCTCGCGTCAGCGGAGCGAACCCGGAAATCCGGAAAAAATGCGGGATTTGCATCTGGATTCCGGGTTCGCGGGCTTGCGCCCGCGCCCCGGAATGACATTAAAGAACATCATGCACTGGACCGACGAAGGCATCGTGCTCGGCGTCAAGCGCCACGGCGAAACCAGCGGCATCCTCGAACTGATGACGCGGGCGCACGGCCGGCATCTCGGCCTGGTGCGCGGCGGCTTCTCCTCGCGGCTCAAGCCGATCCTGCAGCCCGGCAACAGTATCAGCGCGACGTGGCGCGCGCGGCTCGACGAGCACCTCGGCAATTTCACCGTCGAGCCGCTGGCGCTGCGCGCCGCCGGTTTTTTTGCCGCCTCGCACGCGGTCTACGGCGTCACCCATCTTGCGGCGCTGATGCGGCTGCTGCCGGAGCGCGACCCGCATGAAAATTTGTACGGCGCGCTCGCCGCGATCCTCGACAGGCTCGACGACGCGGGCGCGGCGGCGCCGATGGTGGTGCGCTTCGAGCTGCAGCTCTTGGCCGAACTCGGCTTCGGCCTCGATCTCGCGTCCTGCGCGGCGACCGGCACCGCCAGCGACCTTGCTTATGTCTCGCCAAAATCGGGCCGGGCGGTGTCGCGCCAGGCGGGCGAAGCCTGGGCCGACAAGATGCTGCGGCTGCCGGCATTCCTGCGCGAGGCCGACGCGGCGGCCGCCGGCCCCGATCTGGCGGATGGCTTTGCGCTGACCGGATATTTTCTGTCGCGCCACGTGCTGGAGCCGCGCGGCCTGGCGCTCGCCGACGAGCGCGCGCATTTCATCGCCGCGCTGACGCGGTCGCTGCCGAGCCTCGCCTAGCGGCCCCGACAGGCAAACGGCCCGGGGTGTGACCGGGCCGTTCGTCCGCGTCGAGGCCAGCTACCAGTAGCGCCAGTAATGGCGCCGCCAATAGCGGTGCCGCCAGTAGTAGGGCCCCGGGCCCGTCCACCAGCAGGCGCGGCGCCACCCGCATCCCCAGTAGCCGCAGCGCCACACCGGCTGGCACACATAGGCGACATCCTGCGTGAGGGTGTCGCCGATCGCGGCCTGCATGCCGACCGGCGCGGCCACGGTCATCGCTTCGGCGCGCCCCGGCAGCAGCGCGCCCGCGCTAAGGGCGAGCGCGGCAGCCGCTACAAGCATAGTCCGGCGCATCGTCGTTTCCTCCAACTCAGGTCACCCCCGGCGCAATAGCGCGCGAGTCAACGCGCCGCGCAGGTTCTGGTTCAAATCTAGCGGGGCGATTTGGAAGAAGTGATGGCCGACCCGTTCATCGCTTGTTCATTGTGGCGCAAGGCATTAGCTATCTCGGATGGGCAAGAGACTGATTCCCCCCGAAAAGGGCGAGGTCGAGGAAGTCGCGCTGCGCGAGGCGCTGGAAGAGCGCTACCTCGCCTATGCGCTGTCCACCATCATGAACCGCGCGCTGCCCGATGCGCGCGACGGCCTCAAACCGGTGCACCGCCGCATCCTCTACGGCATGCGCATGCTGCGGCTCGATCCCAACGCCGCCTTCAAGAAATCGGCCAAGGTGGTCGGCGACGTGATGGGCAACTTCCATCCGCACGGCGATCAGGCGATCTACGACGCGCTGGTGCGGCTGGCGCAGGATTTCGCCCAGCGTTATCCGCTGGTCGACGGGCAGGGCAATTTCGGCAATATCGACGGCGATAACGCCGCCGCCATGCGCTACACCGAAGCGCGGCTGACCGAAGTGGCGCGGCTGCTGCTCGAGGGCATCGACGAGGACGCCGTCGACTTCCGTGCGACCTACGACGGCGCCGGCCAGGAGCCGGTCGTGCTGCCGGCGGCCTTTCCCAATCTGCTCGCCAACGGCTCGCAGGGCATTGCGGTCGGCATGGCGACCGCGATCCCGCCGCACAACGTCGCCGAGCTGTGCGAGGCCGCGCTGCACCTCATCGACAATCCCAAGGCGCGCAGCCGCACGCTGTTGAAATGGGTGAAGGGCCCCGACTTTCCGGTCGGCGGCGTGGTGGTCGATCCGCCGTCGGCGATTGCCGAAGCCTACAACAGCGGACGCGGCTCGTTCCGCGTGCGCGCGCGCTGGCACAAGGAGGAGACGGGACGCGGCACCTATGTCGTCGTCGTCACCGAAATCCCCTGGCTGGTGCAGAAGTCGCGCCTGGTGGAGAAGCTCGCCGAGCTGCTCAACGACAAGAAGCTGCCGCTCGTCGCCGACGTGCGCGATGAATCGGCCGAGGACATTCGTCTCGTCATCGAGCCGCGCTCGCGCGCGGTCGACGCCGAGATCATGATGGAATCGCTGTTCAAGCTCAGCGAGCTCGAAAGCCGCGTGCCGCTCAACATGAACGTGCTGTCCAAGGGCCGCATCCCGATGGTGATGGGGCTTGCGGAGGTGCTGCGCGAGTGGCTCGATCACCGCCGCGACGTCCTGTTGCGGCGGTCGAAGCACCGCCTCGCCGAGATCGAGCACCGCCTGGTCGTGCTCGGCGGCTATCTCGTCGCCTATCTCAACCTCGACAAGGTCATCAAGATCATCCGCACCAAGGACGAACCCAAGCCCGTCCTGATGAAGACCTTTCGGCTCAACGACGTCCAGGCCGACGCCATCCTCAATATGCGGCTGCGCAACTTGCGCAAGCTCGAGGAGATGGAGATCAGGGCCGAAGACAAGGCGCTGCGCGAGGAGCGCACCAAGCTCAAGTCGCTGCTCGGCTCGCCGGCGCAGCAATGGAAGACGGTCTCCGGACAGATCAAGGAGCTCAAGGAGAAATTCGGCGCCAAGACCGATCTCGGCAAGCGACGCACGACCTTTGCGCAGGCGCCCGAGCACGACGAGGCGGCGATCGAAGAGGCGATGGCGGTGCGCGAGCCGATCACCGTCGTCGTCTCCGACAAAGGCTGGATCCGCGCGCTGCGCGGCCATGTCAGCGACTTCAAGAACGTCGCCTTCAAGGCCGGCGACAAGCTGAAATTCGCCTTCCCGACCGAGACCACGGCCAAGGTTCTGATCTTCGGCAGCGACGGGCGCTTCTACACCATCGACGGCGCCAAGCTGCCCGGCGGCCGCGGTCACGGCGAGCCGCTGCGGCTGTTCATCGACCTCGACCAGAACGCCGAAGTGGTCGCCGCGCTCGCCTATCAGGGCGGTCGCAAATTCCTGGTGGCGAGCTACGGCGGCAACGGCTTCGTGGTGCCGGAGAACGAGACGCTCGGCACCACGCGCAAGGGCAAGCAGGTGCTGAACCTGAAGGCGCCGGACAAGGCCGCGGCGATGACGACGGTCAATGGCGAACTCGTCGCCGCGATCGGCGAGAACCGCAAGATGGTGATCTTCCCGATCAACCAGGTGCCCGAGATGAATCGCGGCCGCGGCGTGCGGCTGCAGCGCTACAAGGAGAAGGGGCTTGCCGACGTCGCCACCTTCAAGGCCGCGGACGGGCTCACCTGGCTCGACACCGCGGGCCGCAGCTTCACCATGACGCTGAAGGAGCTTGGCAACTGGCGCGGCAGCCGCGGCGATGCCGGCCGCATCCGGCCGGACCGCTTCCTCACCAACAACAAGTTCGCGGCGCTCAACGGCCAGGCGCAAAACGGCCAAGAGGGCGGCGACGACTAGCTCGCCACGAACACGAGCGAGCGGCAAAGCGCTCAGCGCCGCGGGCGGCCAAAGCGTCCGGCGTCCGTAAATTGCAATTGCAAACCATTCGCAACAACGCTATCCTGCCGGAACCCGCAACAGGGCGAAAAAGTCTTTTTCTCTTAACGGCTTAAGATGATGGATGCGCCGCTCCCCGAGTCGCTGACCGCCCGGACGGTGGCAACTGCGCAGGCGCTGATCCGCGGGCAGCGCCCCGGCTTTGCCGCCTATTTCGCGTTCGCCGGACCGGCGGTCATCGCCTCGATCGCCTACATGGACCCCGGCAATTTCGCCACCAATATCCAGGCCGGCGCCAAATACGGCTACAGCCTGCTGTGGGTCGTGCTGCTCGCCAATCTGATCGCCATGCTGTTTCAGGCGCTGTCGGCCAAGCTCGGCATCGTCACCGGGCGCAACCTTGCGGAAATGTGCCGCGACTGTTTTCCGAAACCGATCGTATGGGCGATGTGGGTGGTGAGCGAGGTCGCCGCCATGGCGACCGATCTCGCGGAATTTCTCGGCGGCGCGATCGGCCTGTCGCTGCTGTTCCACATGCCGCTGCTTGCCGGCATGGCGGTCACCGCGGTCATCACCTACGCCATCCTGGCCTTTCAGGATCGCGGTTTCCGGCCGGCCGAGCTGATCATCGGCAGCTTCGTGGTGATCATCGCGCTGTGCTATCTCGTCGAGGTTTTCATCGCCCATGTCGATTGGGGCGCGGCTCTGCTCGGCACGGTGAAACCGGAGATCGCCGATGGCGGGGCGCTGCTGCTCGCGGTCGGCATCATCGGCGCGACGGTGATGCCGCACGCGGTCTATCTGCATTCCGGCCTGACGCAGGGGCGCATCCCGGCCCACACCGACCGCGAGAAACGCGTCGTGGTGCGCATCTCGAACTGGGAGGTGCTGGCGGCGCTGGCCGCCGCCGGGCTCGTCAATTTGGCGATGGTGATGATGTCGGCGAGCGCCTTTCATGCCGGTCATTCCGACGTCGCCGAAATCGAAACCGCCTATCACACCCTGACGCCGCTGCTCGGCATCGGCGCCGCCGGCGTGTTCCTGTTGTCGCTGATCGCGTCGGGCATTTCGTCGTCGGTGGTCGGCACCATGGCCGGGCAGATGATCATGCAGGGCTTCGTCGGCTTCCGCATCCCGATCTGGCTGAGGCGCGTCATTACCATGGCGCCGGCCTTCATCGTGGTCGGCTACGGCGTCAACGCGACGACGGCGTTGGTGGTCAGCCAGGTGATCCTGAGCATCGCGCTGCCGCTGCCGATGATCGCGCTGGTGATCTTCACGCGGCGGCCCGATCTGATGGGCGTGTTCGTCAACAAGCCCATGACCAATGTGATCGCGGTCCTCGGCACCGGGGTGGTGCTCGGTCTCAACGCCTTTCTTATTCTCGAGACCTTCGGCGTGAAAATCCCCGGCTTCTAGCCGTCAGCGGAAGCGCGCGATGTAATAGGCAAGGTCGGCGATCTGCGCTTCGCTCACCGGCGCCAGCACTTCGGCCATGGCGCCGTCGTAGCCGTGGCGGATATTGGCCTTGTACTCGTGCAGGGTCTTGGCGAGGAAATCTTCGCGCTGGTTGGCGATGTGGGCGACGTTGTCCTTGCCGGCGAGGTCGAGGCCGTGACAGCTGTTGCAGCGGAACTGCGTGATCAGCGCGGCGGTGCGCTGCATGCGCTGCGGGTCGCCGGCGTCGGCCGGCGGCTTCGGCGCGGGCAGCTTTGCCAGGGCGTCGGAAAACGCGCGCAGGTCGTCGTCGGTGAAGCCCTTGGTCATCTCCGTCATGACCTGGATCAGCTGATCGTCCTTGAGGAAGGTCGAGGCGCGCTGATTTTCGCGGAACAGGTATAGCTGAATCAGCAGATAGGGCGCCGGCTGGCCGCCGAGCGAGGGCACGTTCGGTGTTTCCGACTGGCCGGTTTCGCCGTGGCAGGCAAGGCAAGGCTGCATGCGTTCGGCGAGGGTTTCGGCGCGCGACGGCGCGGCCGCGAGGCAACCAAACACCAGCGCGGCAGCAAGCCGCCGCGCCCAACCTTTGGCTTGCAAGATCGTCATGACAAGGGAAATGCCGGGAACGCGCCAAGCGTTCCCGGCGCGTGCTTTTAGCGGCTGGCCGTCTTCGCCTTGCCGTAGGTGATGCGGTAGATGGCGCCGTTCCAGTCGTCGGACAAGAGCATCGAGCCGTCTTTCATGAACTCCACGTCCACCGGGCGGCCGATATATTTGTTGTCGACCAGGAAGCCGGTGATGAACGGCTCGGACGATTTCACCGTGCCGTCCTTGTTGAGATGATAGACGACCACGTCGCCGCCGAACTTGTTCGAGCGGTTCCATGAGCCGTGGCGGGCGAGGAAGATAGCGTTCTTGTACTTCGCCGGGAACATGCTGCCGGTATAGAACCGCAGCCCGAGCCCGGCCGAGTGCGGACCGGTCAAGGCGATCGGCGGCGTGAACTCGCTGCACTTGTGGCCCCAGCCGAATTCCGGATCCGGCAGATCGCCCTGGTAGCAATAGGGCGAGCCGAAGTGCTGGCCGATCTTGGTGACGCGGTTGAGCTCGTCCTGCGGAACGTCCTCGGACATCCAATCGCGGCCGTTGTCGGAGAAGTAGAGCTGCTTGTTCACCGGGTTCCAGTCGAAGCCGACGGTGTTGCGTATGCCGAGGGCGACCGTTTCGCGGCCCGTGCCGTCAAGATTGATGCGGCGGATCTGGCCGTGGTCCTTGTCGTGCAGCACGTTGTTGCCGGGCTGGCCGACGGGCACGTAGAGCTTCTCGTCGGGGCCGATGCCGATGAACTTCCAGCCGTGCGCCTCGTCCTTGGGCAGATCGGTGTAGATCACCGTCGGCTTCGGCGGATTGTCGAGCACGTTCTCGACGTTGTCGATCTTGGAAATTTGCGACAGCTCCGCGATGTAGAGCGTGCCCTTGTGATAGGCGAGGCCGTTCGGCCGGTACAGGCCGGAGGCCACCGTCTTGATCTCGGTCTTGCCGTCCTTCTTGACGATGGCGGTGACCTTGTTGCCGAAGCGGGTGCCGACGAACACGGTGCCCTTGTCGCCGACGCGCAGCGAGCGCGTATTGGCGATGCCGCTGGCATAGACTTCGATGTTGAAGCCCGGCGGCAGCTTGAGTTGCGCGGTCGGCAGCTTGTCGGCCGGGGTCGGGATCGGCGGCGGCGCGACCGGCGCGAGCTTGGCGGCGGCCTCATTGCCTTCGGGCCGGCCGATCAGCGGCGAGCCCGGCGGCAGCGGCGCCGGCGCCGCGGCGGCGGGCGCGGCAGGCGGCGCGGAGGCGGGTTGCTGGGCGAAAGCCGGAGCGGCCATCAGGCCGGCGATGCTGCCGGCGAGCAGAAGAGCGCGCGAAATCATGAAAGTCCTCCCTGACGTGGAGGCACTTGACCCCGCGGCCGGAAGAGAACGGCCACAAAGCGCGCCCCCATCGGCGGCAATTGTCCGCCAGTTTTGCCGAGGTTGCAATCGGGGAGTCGGGCGGCGCGCCGGTCAGAGGCGGCGGTACCGATAGGGCTGATCTTGCCGCGTCAAAACGGCCTGCTCGACCAGGCCATGATGCGGCGAGAGATGGCAGACCGGGTCGGCCGCCCTGGCATCGCCGGCGATGAGGAAGGCCTGGCAGCGGCAGCCGCCGAAATCCTGTGCCCGCCGCTCGCAGGTTTTGCATGGCGCCATCATCCAGTCCGTGCCGCGGAAGGCGGTAAAGGCGGGGGACGAGCGCCAGATGGCGGCAAGGCCGCGCTCGCGCACATTCCAGAATTCCAGGCCCGGAATGACTTCGGCGGCATGGCAGGGCAGGACCTTGCCCGACGGCGTCACATTGAGCGAGCGGCGGCCCCAGCCGCCGACGCAGGGTTTCGGGTAACGGGCGTAGTAGTCCGGCACCACCGCGTCGATGACGATCCGGCCGTGATGTTCGCTGCGCAGCCGCTCGACCTCGCGCAAGGCCTGCTCGACCTGCTCGCGCGCCGGCATCAGCGCCGCACGGTTCTTCAGCGCCCAGCCGTAATACTGCACATGCGCGATCTCGACGCGCGAGGCGCCGAGCGCCAGCGCCAGTTCCACCATCGGCGCGATGCGCTCGATATTGGCGCGATGCACCACCACGTTGACGGTCAGCGGCAGGCCGAGCCGCACCACTTCGGCGGCGAGCGCCCGCTTGCGCGCGAAAGCGCCGTCATATCCGGCAATGCGGTCGGCCGATCTCTCGTCGCTGTCCTGGATCGAAATCTGCACATGGTCGAGCCCGGCTTCGGCGAGCTTTGCCAGCGTCTCCGCCGTCAGGCCGACCGCCGAGGTGATGAGATTGCTGTACAGGCCGGCATCGCGCGCATGCCTGACGATGTCGGCCAGGTCGCGCCGCGCCGCCGGCTCGCCGCCGGACAGATGGACTTGCATCACGCCAAGCGCTGCGGCTTCGCGAAAGACGCGGCCCCACGTGTCGGCGTCAAGTTCCAGGTCGCGTTTGTCGAGAGCGAGCGGATTGGAGCAATAGGGGCAGCCGAGCGGGCAGCGGTGCGTCAGTTCGGCGAGCAGGCCGAGCGGGGCGGGGATCGCTGCATCGTGCGGCGGCATCAATCGAGCTCGAGCAATTTCTTGTCGGCGAGCGAGCCGAGGAGATTGGCGACGTCGCTGCGAATGCGGTCGCGCGGCGCGGTGAAGGCCTTGGCCAGATCGTCGACGATCTGCGCCAAGCTTGCTTGGCCGGTGCAGCGCTTCAGGATCTCGGCGGTGACGGCGTCGGCCTTGAACACGCGCTCCGGCGCGAGCAGCACCCAACCGCCTTGCGCCTCGTTATGCGCAAGGCGCACGCCGCGCGGCAGGCGCGGCCGCGCGGTATCGGCGATCTGCCGCGGCGTGTTCATTGGTCGTTTGGCACGAAGGCGCCCGGCGGCACCTGCTTGGGATCGACATAAGCGTGGTAGAGCGCGTCCAGCATGGCCCACAGCACCGAACACTTGAATTCGAGCGCGCCGAGCACGGCCTGCTGCTGCTCCGCAGTGCGGGCGTTGTGCTTGACGTAGTTCAGCGCGAAATCGGCGTCGCGGGCGGCTTGCGGCGGACGCTTGTCGAAATAGGCGAGCGTGTCGCGGGTGACGAAGCTGTAGTTCGCCAGCATGCCGGCCATGCGCTCGCTGATGATGGCGGGGGAGAACATTTCGGTCAGCGACGAGGCGATCGCCTCGAGCAGCGTCTTCTCGCGCACGAAGCGGACATAGGCGTCGACGGCAAAGCGCGTGCCCGGCAAGATGGCCCTCAAGGATGTCACCAGGTCGCGGTCGAGGCCGAGCCCGTCGGTGAGCTTGAGCCAGCGCGCAATGCCGCCGTCGCCGTCGCGCTCGCCGTCATGGTCGACCAGCCGCGAGCGCCATTCGCGCCGGATCGCGGGATCCTCGCAGCGCGCGATCAGGCTCGCGTCCTTGATCGGGATCATGGCCTGATAGTAGTAGCGGTTGAGCGCCCAGGCCTGCACCTGACCCTTGGTGCACTTGCCGCCGTGGAGCAGCGTGTGAAAGGGGTGCAGTCGGTGGTAGCGCCGGGCGCCGATGTCGCGCAGCGCGCCTTCAAGCTCGGTCGGCGACAGCAGCTTCACAGCACGATCTCCATGCCGTCCTCGGCCACCTGCCAGCCCGCGGATTCGAGCGTGCCGCGCGCGGCCGAGCCCTCGATGAGGATCGGATTGGTATTGTTGATGTGAACGAAAATCCGGCGCGCCTTCAAGCCGTCGAGCGCGCGCAGGCTGCCGGCGGCGCCGTTGATCGGCATGTGGCCCATGCGGCGGCCGGTTTTCTCGCCAACCCCGGCCCGGATCATCTCGTCGTCGTCGAACAGCGTGCCGTCGAACAGAACGACGTCGGCGCGCGCCAATCGCTCGCGCAGAGCGGGCGTCACCTCGGCCGCGCCGGGGACGAAGATCAGCGTCGCGCCGTCACGCCGCAATTCGACGCCGACATTGGCCGCGGTCTCGGCGTCGAGCTGCGGCGTATCGCCTTCGAGATAAAGCGGCATCTTGCCGGGCACCATGAACAGGCTCGCGTCGATGCCGCCGGCGAGCGCAAAGCGCTGGCCGGGATTAACCGCGCGACGGGTCATGGCCTGCATGGCGCCGAACATCGCATTCGACGACAGCGCGGCATGACTGGCGGGAGTGGCGTAGAGCGTGAACGGCGTGCCCTCGCGCAGCGACAGCAGTCCGGCGATCTGATCGATCTCGGCGCCGGTAAGGATGACGGCGTCGATCGGGCTGCCGCGCATGCCGTCTTTCGGCTGCAAGGCCGGCGTGACGCGGATTTGCTGGCCGAGATCGGGAGAGGCGTTGAGCAAGGTCCAGCGGCCGTCGCCGGCCGAGACCGCAAGTCCTGCCTGGGTGCGCGGCTTGACGCGTGGGTCGCCTTTCCAGGCGAGATCACAGACCGGACAACGGCAATTCCACTGCGGAAAAGCGCCGCCCGCCGCCGATCCGAGAACGATCGCGGTGAGACGCCCCATCAGCCCCTCGGGCGGGGCACGGGCCCGGTACCAGGATGTCTAACGTCAGAACTCGGCCGGCAGATAGCCGTTGATCTCGAGTCCAACGCAGATCTCAACGAGCGTAGGCGTCGTCCAAGCCATGGCATTTCCTCTTCATCCGCACGGTTCTTATGACGGCTTCTTGCTGCGGGTGGTCAAATACTAGCCAACCGCCGTGGCCTTGTCATCGGGGGAAGGGCCGGACCGGCCTCTAGCGCTCCACCCGGCTCCAGCCCGACGGCATCAGCCGCTCCTGCGGCAGGAAACGGCCTTTATAGTCCATTTTGCGGGAGCCCGGCACCCAATAGCCGAGATAGACGTAAGGCAGGCCCATTTTATTGGCGCGGGCAACGTGGTCGAGGATCATCAGCGTGCCGAGCGAGCGGTCGGCTTCTTCCGGGTCGAAAAAGGAATAGACCATCGAGAGCCCGTCGGAGAGCACGTCGGTCAGCGCCACCGCCAACAACCGCCCGTCGCCGCGGCCGTTGATGCCGCTGTCCGGTCCGCGCCGGCGATATTCGATGAGCCGCGTCTCGACGTGGCTGTCCTCGATCATCATCGCATAGTCGAGCACGGTCATGTCGGCCATGCCGCCGTTGCGGTGGCGGGCGTCGAGATAGGCGCGGAACACCGAGTATTGCTCCGAGGTCGGCGTCGGCGTGCGCATGTCGCCGACGATGTCGGCGTTGCGCTCGGCAATGCGGCGCATGTTGCGCGAGGGCGTAAAGTCCGCCGCCACCACGCGCACCGAAACGCAGGCCCGGCAGGTCTCGCATGCCGGGCGATAGGCGATCGACTGGCTGCGGCGGAAACCGCCATGGGTGAGCAGGTCGTTGAGCTCGCCGGCGCGATCGCCGACCAGATGCGTGAACACCTTGCGTTCTTCCTGGCCCTCCAGATAGGGACAGGGCGACGGCGCCGTCAGATAGAACTGCGGGGTGTCGCGGGAGTGCTGGGTCACGGTTGGCCGGCCGTCATGTCAGGGCGGATTTGCTCCTAGCATCGCACTGCGGCGCGACCCTCGTCAAAGGGGCGTGGGGGCGCTTGCGGCACGCACCATCGCCGCCCGCCGCTCGTTGTTGATGACGACCGTGCCGAGCACGATATCGTGCAGCAGGCGGCGCCGTTCGTTGAAAAAACATACCAACAGGATTAACGGCGACAGCGCCGAAATCGAGAACCAGAAAACGATGGCGTGTACGGCGCCGAGCACGAAATAGGCCGGCGCGCCGTACCAGGTGCGCATCTCGAGCTCCATGACGCGCATGCCGATGGTGGCGGACTGCGGCTGTCCGAGCGTGATGCCGAAGTAACAGATCGCCCAGATCACCGAGCCCGGCGGCAGCAGCCAGTACAGCGCCCAGCCGAGCCCGAGCGTCACCAGCCCGAAGGCAAAAATGACCATGGCCGCCGCCACGATCGGGACGGCGATGATGAGGAAATCGATGGCGAAGGCGACCACCCGTCGCGGCAGCACGCCCTCGAACAGTTCCGGCTGCTTGGCCGGATCATAGGCATGGGGTCTGATGTCGATCGGCATGGCCGATGTCTCGTCCCGTGAGCAGACGACATGGAGAAAGAATCGGCCGCGCGCAAGGGCCCCGCGGGCTGGAACGGCGGGCGCTGTTGCGGCATTGTGCGGCGCATGGGCGTCACCATGGCCGACATCGAGGCCGCTCGCCGCGTCATCAAAGGCGCGGTGCTGCGCACGCCGATGCTGCCGGCGCCGCGGCTGTCGGCGCTCACCGGCGCCGAAGTCTACGTCAAATACGAAAATCTCCAGGTCACCAATTCGTTCAAGGATCGCGGCGCGCTGGTCAAGCTTGCTTCGCTGAGCGAGGCCGAGCGCAAGCGCGGCGTGATCGCCATGTCGGCGGGCAATCATGCCCAGGCGGTTGCCTACCACGCCGCGCGCCTGAAGATCCCCGCCACCATCGTCATGCCGGTGACGACGCCTTTCGTGAAGGTCGCGGCGACGCGCTCGCACGGCGCCGAGGTCGTGCTCGACGGCGAGACCGTGTCGGAAGCGCAGGCGCGCTGCGAAACGATTCTGGCCGAGCGCGGACTGACCTTGGTCCACCCCTATGACGACGCCCGCATCATCGCCGGGCAGGGCACCATCGCGCTCGAGATGCTCGAGGACGTCGCCGATCTCGACGTGCTGGTCATCCCCATCGGCGGCGGCGGGCTGATCGCCGGCAACGCCATCGCCGCGCGCGCCGTCAAGCCGGCGATCGAAATCATCGGCGCCGAATCCGCGCTCTATCCGTCGATGTGGAACGCGCTCAACAACGACCATCGGCCGATCGGCGGCCCGACGCTGGCCGAGGGCATCGCGGTCAAGAACGTCGGCAAGCTCACGCTGCCGGTGGTGCGCGAGCTGGTGGGCGAGATCGTCCTGGTCGACGAGGGGGAGCTTGAGCGCGCGGTCAACGCCTATCTGACGTTGCAGAAAACCATGGCGGAGGGCGCCGGCGCCGCCGGGCTCGCCGCGCTGCTGGCAAAGCGCGAACGCTTTGCCGGCAAGCGCGTTGGCTTGATCCTGTGCGGCGGCAACATCGATCCGCGCATTCTTGCCTCCATCATGGTGCGCGAGCTCGAGCGCGAGAGCCGCATCGTCTCGGTGCGGCTTGTCATCCCGGATCGTCCCGGCGTGCTCGGTCAGATCGCCACGCGGCTCGGCGAGCTCGGCGCCAATATTCTGGAGGTCGACCACCGCCGGCTGTTCCTCGACGTGCCGGCCAAGGGCGCCAAGCTCGACGTCACCATGGAAACGCGCGACGGCGAGCACGCGCGGGAAATTCTGGCGGCGCTGTCGCGCGAGGGCTATCAGCCGACCATGATCGAGCCGGGCGCGGCGATGGAGTGAGCGCCGGGGATGCCCATTCCCCGCGGCAAGCGGCCGCGCGCGCATTCGCCGTGCGGCGATGGCTCGGCGAAGAAAAAACGCCTCCCGGCGGCAAGGTCATTTCATTTTTGGCGCGCAATCGACAATGATCGCCTGCCGGCGGCGCGATCGGCGACCGACATTTTCTCAAGGCGGAGCATGGCTCCGGGAGGACATTCATTTTGTTGCCGCGCGCCGGGCAAGACGCGGGATGCGTCGCGAAGCGATTGGCACGAATAATATTTTTCGCTTTGTGTCGGCGTGCGCGGTCCGCATAACGGCGGCATGTTGGCACCCGCAGTCTCCGGCGCCGCGCTGGCGCCAAGTGAACGCCACGACCGCCCGGCCGTCGACGCGGCCGCCTTGGCAAGGCTGGCGCCGCCCGACCGTATCGCGTTCGTGCGCGACGCGGTGCAAGGCCCGATCGTCTTCGCCCACGGCTTCGGCGTCGAGGGCCAGCTCATCTTCCACTGGATCTGCGAGCGCGCCCTCGACATCGACGTGGTGACGCTCGACACCGGCCGGCTGTTTCCGGAAACTTACGCGCTGTGGGCCGAGACCGAGCGCCGCTACGGTCGCCGCATCCGCGCCATCTACCCCAATCAGGCGGCGGTCGAGGCGCTGGTCGAGACGCAGGGCATCGACGGCTTCTACGAGTCGAGGGCCGCACGGCTCGCGTGCTGCGACGTGCGCAAGGCCAGGCCGCTCGACCGCGCGCTTGCCGGAGCCAGGGCCTGGATCACGGGCTTGCGCGCCGATCAGTCGTCGACCCGGCGCGAGGCCGGGCTGGTCGGGTTCGATGCGGCGCGCGGCCTGCTCAAGGTCAACCCGTTGTTCGATTGGACGCGCGGCGCCGTCCTGGAGGCGATCCGCGCCAACGGCGTGCCGATCAACGCGCTGCACGCGCGGGGCTTCGCCTCGATCGGCTGCGCGCCCTGCACGCGGGCGATCGCGCCCGGCGAGGCGGAACGCAGCGGCCGCTGGTGGTGGGAAGGCGACGGCCACAAGGAGTGCGGCCTGCACCTTCAACGGCGCGGCGGCTAGGCCGCCGAGGACTGCGCCGGCAGATCGGGAATTTGCAGCTGGCTGGCGACCGGGTCGCCGGTGTGGATCGCCAGCAGGTTGATGCCGGCGTCGGCGATCTTGTAGCCGCGGTCGGCAAAGAAGGTGCGCAGCGTCTCGCGCCCGGTCTTGATCGACTCCACCAGGAAAATCGGATGGCAGCGCGCGATGGTGGCGGCGGCGCCGGCGAGCGCCTCGAGCTCCATGCCCTCGATGTCGAGCTTGACGAGGTCGACGCGCGGCAGCGTCAAGGCGTCGATCGAGATCTGCTGCACCGCGACGGTGTTGGAATAGTCGATGGCCTGGCCGATGAACTCGGTTTCAGCGCGCGGCCTCAGTTCGAGGCTGCCGAAGCTCGACGGCTGGAAATAGTCGGGCACCGGCACCCCCATGACGCCCGGCGCCGCGGCCACCGCCGCATGCATGGCGATGGCGTTGAAGCAGTTGTTGATGGCGATATTGCCGGCCAGCGCGTAGTAGATGCGCTCCTGTGCCTCGACCGCAATCACCGAGCCCCAGCCGGTCATGGCGGTCGCCCATTCGATGGTGTGGACGCCGATATTGGCGCCGCAGTCGATGGCGACGACGCCGTCGCCGTGGACGCGCCGGCGCGCCTCGAGCAATTGCAGCGCGAGCTCGACCTCGATCGGATCGAAGCTGCCGGTCTCGAGCAGCTGGTGGCCGACGCCGATGCCGCTGTCGGCGCCCGTCATGCGGTAGTCGAAGCGGTTGAGGATCATGGCGCCGTGGTTGGACGCGGCGAGCACGAAGGCGAGCTTGCGGCCGACATTGCGCATGGCAATCTCCGGGATGAGACGGGACGCAATACGGCGGGGAAGTCGAATCAGCCGGTAGTATAGGGCCTATTGCGCGCCGCGCATGGCCCGCCAGATGCGCTCGGCGGTGGCCGGCATCTCGATGTGGCTGACGCCGAATTCCTTGAGCGCGTCGACGACGGCGTTGGCGACCGCCGGCAGCGCGCCGACGCAGCCGGCTTCGCCCGCGCCCTTGGTGCCGAGCGGATTGGTCTTGGTCGGCACCGGATTGCTCTCGACGTGGATGGCGCTCAGGTTATGCGCGCGCGGCATGGCGTAATCCATGAAGGAGGCGGTGACGAGCTGGCCGCTGGCGTCGAAGCGAATGTCCTCCATCAGCACCTGGCCCGCGCCTTGCGCGACGCCGCCGTGGATCTGGCCGTGCAGCAGCAGCGGATTGAGCACGGTGCCGACGTCGTCGACCACGCTGTAGCGCACGATCTCGGGCTCGCCGGTCTCGATGTCGATCTCGATCTCGCAGACGTGGCAGCCATTGGGAAAATTCTGCACCGGCGCCTTGTAGACCGCGGTCGCGGCGAGGCCGGGCTCCATGGCCGGCGGCAGCTTGGCCGGCACCTGGGCGTCGGCGGCGACCTCCTTGATGGTCATGGTGCGGTTGGTTTTCGGCGACGAAAACACGCCGTCGGCGAATGTGATGTCGGCGGCATCGACCTTGAGCGCGTGCGCGGCGATCGCGGTCGCCTTCTCGACGACCTTGTCGGTGGCGCCGGCAAAGGCCGAGCCGCCCATGGTCGCCGAGCGCGAGCCGCCGGTGCCCTCGCCGTAGAACACCTGATCGGTGTCGCCCTGCACGTAGCGGATGTCGTCGGGATGGATGCCGAGCCGGTCGGCGACGATCTGCTTGAACACGGTTTCGTGGCCCTGGCCCTGGCTGTTCGAGCCGGCGAACAAAGTGACGCCGCCGGACTTGTCAAAGCGCACTTCGGCGCCCTCGGTGCCGGGCGCCGCGGCGCGTTCGATGGTGTTGGACAGGCCGATGCCGCGCAGCTTGCCGCGCTTGCGCGCCTCCTGGCGGCGCTTTTCGAAGCCGGCGAAATCGGCAAGCTCCATGGCGAGATCCATGTTTTTTTCGAACTCGCCGCAGTCGTAGGTAAATGTCAGCCCGGTCTTGAACGGCATCTCGGACGGCCTGATGTAGTTCTTCCGGCGCAGCGCGACGCTGTCGATGTTCAGCTGGCGAGCGGCAAGCTCCACCATGCGCTCCATGATGTAGGCCGCTTCCGGGCGGCCGTTGCCGCGATAGGGCCGCACCGGATTGGTGTTGGTGAAGACGCCGGAGGCCTCGACATAAATCGCCGGCGTCCGGTAGGTGCCGGCAAGCGTTCCGGCATTGAGGAAGAAGGCCGGCATGTTGTTCTGCAAATAGGCGCCGACCGCGGCGGCGGTCTTGACCCGCATGGCGAGGAAATGACCGTCTTGGTCGAGCGCAAGCTCGGCCTCGGTGACGTTGTCGCGGCCCTGCGCGTCGGACAGGAAGGCTTCGGTGCGCGTCGAGATCCATTTCACCGGCCGGCCGGTCAGCCGGGCGGCGTAGCAGACCAGCGGGATTTCGTTGAACACCGGCGTCTTCATGCCGAACGAGCCGCCGGTGTCGCCGGTGATCACGTGCACGGCGGTTTCATGAACGCGCAGGATCGCCGCCAGTTCGGCGCGGAAGCCGTGCGGGCGCTGCGTCGGCGTATGGATGATGTATCGCCCGTCGCCGCGGTCGAAGCGGCCGACCGCGCCGCGCGGCTCCATGGTCACCGCGGTGACGCGGTTGACGACGAAGCGGTGCTTGACGACGTGCGCGGCCTTGGCGAAGCCGGCCTCGACCGCGGCCTTGTCGCCGATCGGCTCCATGAAGGAGATGTTGTCGGGGCAGTCGTCGTAGACCTTGGCGCTGCCGGGCTTCAAAGCCTCCGCGGTCGAGACGACGGCGGGAAGCTCCTGGTAATCGACGGCGATCTTCTCCGCGGCATCGAGCGCCTGCGCCTGGGTGTCGGCGACGATGAAGGCGACCGGATCGCCGACCCAGCGCACCCGATCTTCCGCCAGCACCGTGTAGCGCGGCTTGTGCATCGGGGCGCCGCCGGGACGCTTGAGGCCGCTGTGCGAGGGAAGATCGCCGAGGCCGGCGGCTTTCCAGTCGGCGCCGGTGATGACGGCAAGCACGCCGGGCGATGCCTTCGCCGCCGCGGTGTCGATCGACAGGATTTTCGCGTGTGCGTGCTGCGCCCGCAGAACCACGCCATAGGCCATGCCGGGGATCTGGACGTCGTCGGTGTAGTGACCGGCGCCGCGCACCAGACGCGGATCCTCGAAACGCGAAACACCTTGGCCGACGGCGAATTCACCCATCGCAATGCTCGACTGTTAACTGGTTCGGATGACCGGAGGGGACGTTAGAGGGCGGCTTGAAGTTTCTCGGCGATACGCGGCGCAAAATATGTCAGCACGCCGTCGCAGCCGGCGCGCTTGAAGGCGATCAGGCTCTCGACCATGGCGCGCTCGCCGTCGAGCCAGCCGTTCTGCGCCGCAGCCATGATCATCGCATACTCGCCCGACACCTGGTAGGCGAAGGTCGGCACGCCGAAGGCGTCCTTCACGCGACGGCAGATATCGAGATAGGGCAGGCCCGGCTTGACCATGATCATGTCGGCGCCTTCCTCGATGTCGAGCGCGACCTCGCGCAGCGCCTCGTCGGAATTGCCCGGGTCCATCTGGTAGGTGCGCTTGTCGCCTTGCAGCGTCTTGGCCGAGCCGACGGCGTCGCGGAACGGGCCGTAGAAGGCGGAGGCGTATTTGGCGGCGTAGGACATGATCGACACGCCGGTGAAATTCGCGGCATCGAGCCCTTTGCGGATGGCGCCGACGCGGCCGTCCATCATGTCGGAGGGTGCGATGATGTCGCAGCCGGCTTCCGCCTGCACCAGCGCCTGCTTGACCAGCACCGCGACCGTCTCGTCGTTCAAGATGACGCCGTCGCGCAGCAGGCCGTCATGGCCGTGGCTGGTGAAGGGATCGAGCGCCACGTCGCACAGCACGCCGATCTCCGGCACCTCTTTTTTGATGGCGCGGATGGCGCGGCAGACCAGGTTGTCCGGGTTGAGCGCCTCGCTGCCCTGTTCGTCGCGCAAGGCGGGATCGGTATAGGGGAACAGCGCAATGCAGGGGATGGCGAGCTTGGCCGCGCGCTCGGCCTCGCGCGCGATTTGATCGACCGAGAGGCGGTCGACGCCGGGCATTGACGGCACCGGCTGGCGCGCATTCTGCCCGTCCATGACGAACAGCGGCCAGATCAGGTCGTCGGCGGTGAGCGTTGCCTCGCGCACCAGGCGGCGCACCCAGTCGTGCTGCCGGTTGCGGCGCATGCGCACCGTCAGGTCGAGCGGGTTGCGCGCAACCTCGTTGCTGTCGGCTTCGACCGGCACAAAGCCGATCTTGCGCTCCAGAGGGCGGCCGAATTTGATCGCCATGCTTGTCTCCGGGCGCCTTTTTAGCCGGTCCGGGGCAGGCCCGCTACCCGCACGAACGCATGACACCTGGACACCGGCGTGCGCGTCGCGAGGCGCGGGCCGATGGTGCCGCACCAACCGAAAGATCGCACGCCGCAGGCTGGCCGCGATTGTGAATGAAATCGCGCCACCCGGCCAGGTGGTTTCAAGACCGATTGCAACCGAGCGGCACTTTTGGGAAAATATGATGTCTGGGGGAGCGGATGGCTTTGACGCCTCGTCAAATGGCCGGGTGGCAGGCCTTGGGCCAATGGTTCGAGATATGACGCAGGCTCCCGGGTATTTGTCGGTCATCGCAATGATTTTTGCGCTGATCACCGCCTTTGTCGGGATCGGCGCAGTGCGGAATGCTCGCCGCCTCAACGAACAAAAGCATCGGCACCGGCAGGTGCGCACGGGCCGATAAAGCACGTGCGCGAACTGCGCTGCTCGAGGCGCGGGCCGGCGAACTGAGCGAGCCTCAGGCAGCCGCGCGCTCCATCGCCGCCGCCGCCTCCAGGCTCTCCTTGTCGCGGTAAACGGAGGCAACCGCCAGCACTTTGCCGGCCTTCTTGTAGCGCACCACGCAGTCGCGCTTCATGACGTCGCCGTCGATGTCGATGCTGTCCCAACTTTCGGCGTGGCCGACATAGTTGATCGGCACGTCATAGTGCTGGCTCCAGAAAAAGGGCACGGCGCGGAACGGCCTGCGCTCGCCCAGCATATTGAGCGCCGCGGTCTGGCCCTGCCGTTCGGCCACGACCCAGTGCTCGACCCGGATTTCATCTCCCGAAACAGGATCGGGCCAGCGCGCGATGTCGCCGGCGGCGTAGATGCCGGGCGCGCTGGTCTCCAGATACGGGTTGACGACGACGCCCTTGTTGATCGCAAGCCCCGCCTTTTCGGCCAGCGCGATGCGCGGGCGCACGCCGACGCCCATGACCACCAGATCGGCATCGACCGTGCCGCCGGCCTTGAGCGTGACGGCATGCGCGCCGATCGCGGTGACGCCGTTGTCGAGATGGAATGTGACGCCGTGCTCCTCGTGCAGCGCGCGGATGAAGTCGCCGAGCTGCGGGCCGAACACGCGCTCAAGCGGGCGCTTTTCCGGCGCCACCACGTGAACCTCGATGTCGCGGGCGCGCAAGGCGGCCGCGGTCTCGAGCCCGATGAAGCTCGCGCCGATGACGACCGCGCGCTTGACCTGCGGCAGCTGCGCAATGATGCCGCGGCAGTCGGCAAACGAGCGCAAGGTGTGAACGTGCGGCTGTGACGCGCCGGGGATGTCGAGCTTCACCGGCTCGGCGCCGGTGGCGAGCAGCAATTTGTCGAACGCCAGTTTGCCGCCGTCGGCGAGGGTCAGCTCTTTCATTTTGGCGTCGAGCGCGGCAACTTCGGTGTTGAGGCGCAGCGTGATGCGGTTGTCCGCGTACCAGTCGTCGCCGCGCAGCGGCACCCAGTCTTCCGGCGCGCTGCCGGCGAGATAGTCCTTCGACAGGTTCGGCCGGTCGACGGGCGCCGCATCGTCGCCGCTCAGCATCGTGATGTGGCCTGCATAGCCGCGCCGGCGCATCATCTCGGCGGCGGCAAAACCGGCAGCCCCGCCGCCGACGATGACGACGCTCTCGGACGCCGAGCCGGTCGGCTTGGGCGGTGGCGCCCCGATCTTGGCGCCGACGACGATCCTGCCGCCGCGCTCCTCGACGCGCCAGCATTGCAGCGGACTGAGCGCGGGCGCGGCGAGCGCGTCGCCGGTGCGCAGATCGAAGCAGGCGTGGTGCCAGGGACAGCGGATGGTGTCGCCGACGACCAGGCCGTCGGCCAGCGGCCCGTGATAATGCGTGCAATGGGCGGCGATGGCCGAGACCGTACCGGCCCGGCGGACCAGCAGCACCTCGTCGTCGCCGACGCGGCCCGTCAGCAGGCCGCCTTCGACGAGATCGCCCGATGGAATGCCGGCCGCCAGATCGGGCCCGCCTGGCGCTTTGCCGTGTTCGGCCATGGTGTCCTCCTGGTTGAGCTTACCGCCGTTAGATGCTCTGGCGGCGAAAAAATTCCGGGCCAGGCCGGCAATGCCGGACGGGCGGCAGCGGTTGCGGCGATCCGGCCGGCCTTGCTAAGCCCAAGACGAAACGGGGCCGATGCCATGGACTTTTCCCTGACCGACGAGCAGCGGGCCTTCCAGTCGACCGCGCGGCAGTTCGCGCGGGACGAGATGATGCCCTATGCCCGTGACTGGGATGAGAAAGAAATCTTTCCAGAGGCTGCGCTGCGCAAGGCGGCGGCGCTCGGCTTTGGCGGCATCTACGTCAAGGACGACGTCGGCGGCTCGGCCTTGAGCCGGCTCGACGCGGCGCTGATCTTCGAGGAACTGGCGCAGGGCTGCACCTCGACCGCCGCCTATATCTCGATTCACAACATGGCGGCCTGGATGATCGACGCCTTCGGCGGCGAGCCGCAGCGCCGCAAATTCCTGCCCAAGCTCTGCACCATGGAGCATTTCGCGAGCTACTGCCTGACCGAGCCGGGCGCCGGCTCCGACGCCGCGAGCCTGACGACAAAAGCGCGCCGCGACGGCGAGCATTACGTGCTCGACGGCGCCAAAGCCTTCATCTCCGGCGGCGGCCGCTCCGACATCTACGTTGTGATGGCGAGGACCGGCGAGGCGGGGCCGCGCGGCATTTCCTGCATCGTGGTGGAGAACGGCACCAGGGGCCTCTCCTTTGGCGCGCAGGAGAAGAAGCTCGGCTGGAAGTCGCAGCCGACCGCCATGGTGATGTTCGAGAACTGCCGCGTGCCGGCTGCCAATCTCATCGGCAAGGAGGGCCAGGGCTTCAAGATCGCCATGGCCGGGCTCGACGGCGGCCGCCTCAATATCGGCGCCTGCTCGATCGGCGGCGCGCAGTTCTGTCTCGACCGCACCGTCGCCTACATGAAGGAGCGCAAGCAGTTCGGCTCGCGCTTGGCCGATTTCCAGGCGCTGCAATTCCGCATCGCCGACTACGCGACCGAGCTCGACGCCGCGCGCCTGCTGCTCTATCGCGCCGCGGTCGCGGTGGGCGAGGGGGAGCCGGCCGCCACGCGCCTTGCCGCGCAGGCCAAGCGGCTGGCCACCGACACCGGCTTTGCGGTGGTCAACGGCTGCCTGCAGCTGCACGGCGGCTACGGCTACCTGCGCGATCATCCGATCGAGCGCGTGCTGCGCGACGTGCGCGTGCACCAGATCCTCGAAGGCACCAACGAGATCATGCGCATGATCGTGTCCCGCGCTATGCTGGGCAATTAGAAGAGGTGAGGGAGAAGACGATGGAACGTTTGCCGCGGCGTTATCTGACACGCGAGGAAATGATGAAGCGCGTCGCGCGCTTCAAGGATCTCAAAGGCTCCGACGGCGGCCTGCCGGACAGCAAGATGCCGGGCTGCGAGCGCACGCTTTACAACGTCATCGGCTTCCAGCCGCCGGCCGACGTCGGCGAGAATGCGACCTCGCCGGTCGGCGACGAGGCGGCGCGCATGGCGGCGATCAAGATCCGCGAAGGCTTCAATCTCGGCTACTGCAAGGCCAAGCCCGGCCACGGGCCGGAGATGCACAATCACGACACCAACGAAACCTTCATCGCCATGACCGGCACCTGGCGCGCGAGCTGGGAGGACGAGAAAGGCAAGGTCGACTATGTCGACCTGGAGCCGCTCGACGTCATCTCGTTTCCGCCCGGCATGATCCGCCGCTTCGAGAACGTCACCAAAGGCGACCCGAACCAGGAGTCGATCCTGATGTTCGTCATCGGCGGCGATGCGCCGCAGGCCGAATTCTCCGATCAGGCCATGGCGCGCCTGGAAAAAGCCGGCGTCTGGCCGCCGAAGGCGTGAATTTGATGAGCCGGAGCGCTGCTTGCTTTCTTCCCTCCCCCCGCGAAGCGGTGGGGAGGGTCGCTTCGCGTCGCGTGAGCGATGCGAAGCGGGGTGGGGGGTCCTTAAGAGGCTGCATGTCGACTTTGTTGTCGAAGGTTTCCTGCCCTCTACCCCTGACCCCTCTTCACCACTCACAAGAGCCGTGGGGGAGAGGACTTGAAGGCGCGTAATGACTGACGAAATCCTGTTCGAGCGCCGCGGCGCCGCCGGCGTCGTCACGCTCAACCGGCCGGCGGCGCTCAATGCCGTGACCCACGGCATGGTGCTGCGCCTGCGCGCCCAGCTCGAGGCCTGGGCGGCCGACGACGCCGTCACGCGTGTCGTGGTCACGGCCAACGGCGAGCGCGCCTTCTCGGCGGGCGGCGACATCCGCGCGCTCACCGAGCTTGGCCGCGCCGGACGCAAGGACGAGATGCTGCAATTCTGGCGCGACGAATACCCGCTCAACGCCTTCATCAAGAATTACCCCAAACCCTACGTCGCGCTGATCGACGGCATCGTCATGGGCGGCGGCGTCGGCGTGTCGGTGCACGGCGGGCATCGCGTGGCCGGCGACCGCTTCCAGTTTGCCATGCCGGAGGTCGGCATCGGCTTCTTCCCCGATGTCGGCGCCACCTGGTTCCTGCCGCGCATGCCGGGCGAGCTCGGCACCTATTGTGCGCTCACCGGCGAGCGCTTCGATGCCGCCGACGCGCTGGCCGCCGGCGTCGCCACCCATCGTATTCCGTCGGCGCGCCTCCCGGCGCTGCTCGACGGCCTCTGCGGCACCGTGCCGGTCAACGCCATTCTCAATGCCTTCGCTGAACCGGCGGGCGAGGGCAGGCTGGCGCCGCATCGCGCCGCCATCGACCGCCTGTTCGCGCATGACCGGGTCGAGGACATCGTCGCCGCGCTCGACCGCGAGGGCGATGATTGGGCGCGCAAGACCGCCGCCACGATCCGCGCCAAATCGCCGCTCAGCCTCAAGATCGCGCTGGCGCAGGTGCGGCGCGGCAAAGCCTGGGATTTTGCGGCGTGCATGCGCGCCGAATTCCGCATAGTGTCGCGCATCGTCGAAGGCCACGATTTCTACGAGGGCGTGCGTGCCGTGATCGTCGACAAGGACAACAAGCCGCGCTGGCGGCCGGCGGCGCTCGCCGACGTCGGCGAGGCCGAGGTCGAGCGCCATTTCGCGCCGCGGGCCGGCGACGAGCTCAGGCTGCCGTGAGCCGACCATGACCGAGCCCTTCGTCAACGACGACATCCAGGCGCTCGAACCGGTGCAGGAAGCGGACAGCGGCCCGCATGTCGGCCGCTGGACGCGGCGGCTTGTCCTGTTCCTGCGCATGATGGCGGCGATCTCCATGCTCAAGGGCCTGTATCACTGGACGCGGGTCTGCGGCATCGGCGTCGGCGAGGATCTGTTCGAGGACCAGTCGATCGCCTGGCAGGCGGCGACGATATTTTTTGCGGTCATCGATCTGGTCGCCGCGGTCGGGCTCTGGCTCGCGGCGGCCTGGGGCGCGGTAATCTGGCTGATGTCGGTTGCCTCGATGCTGGCCTTCGAAATATTTTTCCCGCAGGTGTTCGGCGGCGGATTGATCGTCGGGCTGGCGGAAGGAATGCTGCTGGCCGTCTACCTCTGGCTGGCGCTGAAGTCGGCGAAAGAGCATCCGCTGTAACAGGACCGCAAGAAGGGGAGGGCGCCATGGCGCGCATCGGATTCATCGGCCTCGGCAACATGGGTCTGCCGATGGCGCAGAACCTCATCAAGGCCGGCCATCAGGTCGAGGGCGTCGACGTCAATCCCGCGGCGGTCGAGAAGCTCAAGGCCGCAGGCGGCGTCGCCGTCGAGACCGCCAAGATCGCCGCGGCGCGCGCCGACGTCGTCATCACCATGCTGCCGTCGGGCAAGGAGGTGCGCGACATCTACCTCGGCACCGGCGGCATCATCGAGGACGCCAATCCCGGCACGCTGCTGATCGACTGCTCGACCATCGACGTCGAGACCGCGCGCACGGTCGGCGCGGCCGCCGAGCGGAAGGGCCTGATGATGCTCGACGCGCCGGTGTCGGGCGGCGTTGCCGGCGCGGCTGCGGCGACCCTGACCTTCATGGTCGGCGGCTCGGCGCAGGCCTTCGCCCGCGCCGAGTCGATCCTGCAGAAAATGGGCAAGACCATCGTTCACGCCGGCGGCGCCGGTACCGGCCAGGCGGCGAAGATCTGCAACAACATGATCCTCGGCATTTCGATGATCGCGGTCAGCGAAGCCTTCGTGCTCGCCGAACATCTCGGGCTCGATCATCAGAAACTGTTCGACATCTCGTCGAAATCGTCCGGCCAGTGCTGGGCGATGACCAGCTATTGCCCGGTGCCGGGGCCGGTGCCGGCCTCGCCGGCCAACCGCGACTATCAGCCGGGCTTCACCGCGGCGATGATGCTCAAGGATCTGAAGCTGTCGCAGGATGCGGCCAAGGCCTCCGGCGCGCGCACCGAGATGGGCGCGCAGGCGGCAAGGCTTTATCAACGCTATGCCGAGAGCGGCGGCGCCGGCAAAGATTTTTCAGGGATCGTTCAGTTCATTCGTGGCTGAGTGGCGAACGAAGCGGGAATGCAGCGCGCGGCGTGGTGAACGAAGCGTAACGCGGTTCGATTCAATTGCGCCTTCAACGCCGCATTCACCGTTGCAAATAAACCTAATCTTTATGGTGTTATTTAAGCCGATTTTAGACTGCCCCTTTTAAGGTTGCCGGCAATCGGAGTGGGGAAGACAGGGCCCTGGTTCCGATGCGTAACAAATAAAACGCAAGGGGCGTTGAACATGAAAGCCGTTGCCAAGACGGTCGAGCCCGCCGAACGTGAGGCGCGCTTCGACCACATTCGGCCGCTTTATCTTGAGGCCTTGACGCTGGTCGAACGGCTGCATCGCCGGCTGCTCGACGTCATCAAGGACGAATTCGATCGCCGCGGCCGCGCCGATATCAATTCGGTGCAGGCGCTGCTGCTCTACAATATCGGGGACAAGGAACTCACCGCCGGCGAGCTGCGCACGCGCGGCTACTATCTCGGCTCCAACGTCTCCTACAATCTCAAGAAGCTGGTCGAGATGGCCTTCCTCGACCACCAGCGCAGCCGCGTCGACCGCCGCTCGGTGCGCATCAAGCTCACCGAAAAGGGCCGCGAGGTGCGCGACATCGTCGAGGCGCTCTATCAGAAGCACGTGCGCACCGTCGAGCAGGTCGGCGGCATCAACGCCGACGAGTTCGCGACCTTGAACAAGTCGCTGCACCGGCTCGAGCGCTTCTGGACCGATCAGATTCTCTATCGCCTGTAACTCACGGTGTACTGGCGGAAGACTTGCCCCGGCTGCGTTGAGCGGCCGGGGTCTTGTCGTTTCTGACAGCCCTCCCGGCAAAGCGGGGACGAGCGGACGGGACTAGATATTGCGTTCCCCCAGCCATCCACATGCCAAAGCTTGGCGGTCGGTGACCAATATGCTATTTGCGGGGCAATCCCGGACTTTGTTTTTCGCGCGGCGCCGCGGCCCTTTGCGGGCGCCAGGAGACCGTGAATGTCGCTATCGAGCCCCACATCCGCGCAACGCGGTGACGCCTCGCTGTTCACGGCCACGCTGGCCGACAGCGATCCCGAGATCGCCGAGGCGATCGGGCTCGAACTTTCCCGCCAGCGCGACGAGATCGAGCTGATCGCGTCGGAGAACATCGTCTCGCGCGCGGTGCTGGAGGCTCAAGGCTCGGTGCTGACCAACAAATACGCCGAAGGTCTGCCGGGCAAACGCTATTACGGCGGCTGCCAGTTCGTCGACATTGCCGAGCGGCTGGCGATCGAGCGGGTGACCAAATTGTTCGGCTGCAAGTTCGCCAATGTGCAGCCGCACTCCGGCGCCTCCGCCAATGCCGCCGTCTTCTTCGGGCTGATGCAGCCGGGCGACACCTTCATGGGCCTCAATCTCGCCGCCGGCGGCCATCTCACCCACGGCTCGCCGGTCAACATGTCGGGCAAATGGTTCAAGCCGGTGCCCTATGGCGTGCGGCGCGACGATCACCGCATCGACATGGACGAGGTGGCAAAGCTTGCCCGCGAGCACAAGCCGAAGCTGATCATAGCCGGCGGCTCGGCCTATCCGCGCATCATCGACTTCCGCGCCTTCCGTGACATCTGCGACGAGGTCGGCGCGCTCTTGATGGTGGACATGGCGCATTTCGCCGGGCTCGTTGCCGGCGGCGTGCATCCCTCGCCGTTCCCGCATGCGCATGTGGTGACGACGACGACGCACAAGACGCTGCGCGGGCCGCGCGGCGGCGTCATCCTGTCGAACGACGAGGAGATCGCCAAGAAAATGAACTCGGCGGTTTTCCCCGGCCTGCAGGGCGGTCCGCTGATGCACGTGATCGCGGCCAAGGCGGTCGCCTTCGGCGAGGCGCTGCGGCCGAGCTACCGCATCTACGTCAAGAACGTGGTCGAGAACGCCAAGGCGCTGGCGGAAAACCTGAAGTCGCACGGCCTCGACATCGTTTCCGGCGGCACCGATACGCATCTGATGCTGGTCGACCTGCGGCCCAAGCAACTGACCGGCAAGGTGGCGGAAGCGGCGCTCGGCCGCGCCCACATCACCTGCAACAAGAACGGCATTCCGTTCGATCCGGAAAAACCGACGGTGACGTCGGGCATCAGGCTCGGCACGCCGGCCTGCACCACGCGCGGCTTCGGCATCGCGGAATTCCGCGCGGTGGGCGACATGATCGTCGAGGTGCTGGACGTGCTGTCGCAGAAACGCGCCGAGGAAGACTCGCTCACCGAAGGCAAGGTGCGCGACAAGGTGAAGACATTGATTTCACGGTTTCCGATTTATGGATGAGCGAGCCCATGCCGGCCCGATCGTCAGATTGTCGTTGCGGGGCACGCGCGGAGCGCGCGAACCCGGAATGACCAAGGGATAGGGGGGACCGATGCGTTGCCCAAGCTGCGGTAGCCTCGACACCCAGGTGAAGGATTCGCGGCCGACGGAGGACTCCGCCGTCATCCGCCGCCGCCGCGTCTGCCTCGCCTGCAATTTCCGCTTCACCACCTTCGAGCGCGTGCAGCTGCGCGAGCTCACGGTCATCAAGCGCAACGGCCGGCGCGTGCCCTTCGACCGCGACAAGCTGATGCGCTCGGTGCAGATCGCGCTGCGCAAGCGGCCGGTCGATCCGGAGCGCGTCGAGCAGATGGTGTCCAAGATCACGCGCGAGCTGGAAAGCATGGGCGAGAACGAGGTGTCGTCGGAGACCATCGGCGAGTTGGTGATGGAGCACTTGCGCGAGCTCGACGACGTCGCCTATGTGCGGTTTGCCTCGGTGTACCGCAATTTCCGCGAACCCAAGGACTTCCGCGCCGCGCTCGATGAGCTGTCGGGCGACGAAGCCGGCAAGCCCGCGGCCTCAGCGCGCAAATGATTATCGTTCGTCATTCCGCGGCCCGAGCGAAGCGAGGGAACCCGGAATCCATAACCGCCGGAGCTGGAGAATGAGCACAGGGGCTCTGGATTCCGGGCCCGCGCCTGACGGGCCGCCCCGGAATGACATCGAAGAGAACGACGCCCGCTTCATGGCGCTGGCGCTCGACCTTGGCCGCCGCGGGCTGGGCAGGGTCTGGCCCAATCCGGCGGTCGGCGCGGTCATCGTCAAAGACGGCATCATCCTGGCGCGCGGCTGGACGCAGGCCGGCGGCCGGCCGCACGCCGAAGTCGAGGCGCTCAAGCGGGCGAAGAAGGCCGCCGAGGGCGCGACCATGTACGTCACGCTCGAGCCGTGCTCGCACCAGGGCAAGACGCCGCCTTGCGCCGATGCCATCATCCGCGCCGGCATCGCGCGGGTGGTGTCGGCGCTGGAGGATCCCAACCCGGAAGTCCAGGGCCGCGGCCATGAGCGGCTGCGCGCCAAAGGCATCGCGGTCGAGGTCGGGCTTGGCGCCGAGGAGGCGCGCCGCGCCCACGCCGGCCACATCTTGAAGGTGACGCAGGGGCGTCCTCACGTGCTGCTGAAGATGGCGATCTCGGCCGACGGCAAGGTCGGCCTTGCCGGGCGCAAGCCGGCGCAGATCACCGGCGCGGCCGCGCGCGCCCGCGTCTTCCAGTTGCGCGCGCAGAGCGACGCCATCCTGGTCGGCATCGGCACCGTGCTCGCCGACAATCCGCAGCTCACCTGCCGCCTGCCGGGCATGATGGAGCGCTCGCCGGTGCGCGTGGTGCTCGACGCCCGATTGCGCGTGCCGCTGAACCTGTCGGTGGTGGCGACGGTGCGCGAGACGCCGACCTGGATTTTTGCCTCGCGCAAGGCCTCGCCGATCGCCCAGGAAATCCTCGAGCAGCGCGGCTGCCGGGTGTTCCGCGTCGACGACGACAACAACGGCCGGCTCGACCTCGACGGCGTGCTCAAGACGCTTGCCGGCGAAGGCATCACCCGGCTGATGGTGGAGGGCGGCCCGACGGTTGCGGCGTCCTTCGTCGCCGCCGATCTGGTCGACGAGGCGGCGCTGATCAATTCCGACAAAATCATCGGCGAGGACGGCGTCCTGCCGCTCGAAGGCATGGCGCTCGACGCGCTCACCTCCCGCCTGCACGCGCGCGGCAGCGAAGCGCTGGGCGCCGATACGCTCGAACGTTACGAGCGGGCTTAGATGTTCACCGGGATCGTCACCGATGTCGGCGCGGTGCGCTCGGTCAAGCCGCGAGCCGACACGCTGCACCGCATCGTCATTGCCTGCTCGTACCCGCGGCGCGAACTGGTGGAAGGCAATTCCATCGCCTGCTCCGGCGTGTGCCTGACCGTGGTCGGCGCCGGCGAGGACGGCGGCCGCGCCTGGTTCGCGGTCGACGCGGCGGCCGAGACGCTGGCGAGGACGACGGCGGGCCGCTGGCGCGAGGGCAGCAGGCTCAACCTCGAGCGGCCGCTGAAACTCGGCGACGAGCTTGGCGGACACCTGACTCTCGGTCATGTCGACGGGCTGGCGAGCGTGATCGCGCGCGAGGACCTGACCGACATGGCGCGGCTGGTGTTGCGCGCGCCGGGCGATCTCGCCCGTTTCATCGCGGCCAAGGGCTCGGTCGCCCTCGACGGCGTGTCGCTGACCGTCAACGCGGTCGAGCGCGACACCTTCTCGGTGCTGGTCATCCCGCACACGCTCAAGGTCACGACGCTGGGCGGCCTGCGCCAAGGCGACGACGTCAATCTCGAAGTCGACACCGTGGCCCGCTATGTGGCGCGGCTGATGCAGGCCGGCTAGGCCTTGTTCGCGCCTTGGCCGCTTGCTACCACGCGGCATGGTCCGGAAACGCGCAAAGAGCAAGGCGAAACGCAACGCGCTGCGCATGCTGATCGTGGAGGCGCGCTTCTACGACGACATCGCCGACGCGCTGCTCGCCGGCGCGCGCGCCGTGCTCGACAAGGCGGGTTGCGCCTACGACATCATCACCGTGCCGGGCGCGCTGGAAGTCCCGGCGGCGATCGCCATGGCGCTCGACGCCGGCCGCTACGACGGCGTGGTGGCGCTCGGCTGCGTCATCCGCGGCGACACCTATCACTTCGAGGTGGTGGCCAACGAATCGGGCCGCGGCCTGATGGACCTTGCGGTGCGCGAGCGCCTCGCCATCGGCAACGGCATCCTCACCGTCAACACCGAAGCCCAGGCGCGGGCGCGCTCCGGCAAGATCAGCAACAAGGGCGCGGACGCCGCGCGCGCGGCGCTCGTCATGGCGCAGCTCAAGCGCGACCTGCGATGATGGCCCGCAACGCGCCCGCCAAGGACAAAGAGGCGCGCAAGGCCAACAAGCGCGGCGCGGCGCGGCTTGCCGCGGTGCAGGCGCTCTATCAGATGGATCTCGCCGGCTCCGGCGTGAACGAGATCCTCGCCGAGTTTCAGAGCCACTGGATCGGCCGCGAGGTCGAGGGCGCGCAATACCTGCCCGCCGAGAAGGCCTTTTTCGAGGACATCGTCACCGGCGTGGTGCGCGAGCAGCGCGCGCTCGATCCGCTGATCGACGCCGCGCTCGCCGAACGCTGGCCGCTCAAGCGCATCGAGACGGTGCTGCGCGCCGCACTGCGCGCCGGCGCCTACGAGCTCGGCCACCGCCGCGACGTGCCGGCGCGCGCCGTCATTGCCGAATATGCCGACGTCGCCGCCGCCTTCGTCGATGCCAACGAAGTCGGCATGGTCAATGCCGTGCTCGACCAGCTGGCGCGCAGCTTGCGCGCCGACGAGTTCAAGGGTTGACGCCATGACCGACGAGCCGTCCGCCGAGGACAAATTGATCGCGCGCTACTTTGCGCCGATCGCGGTGCATCCCGGCGCGCTCGGCCTGTCGGACGACGCCGCCTTCATCACGCCGCCGCCGGGCCACGACCTCGTGCTCAAGACCGACGCCATCATCGGCGGCGTGCATTTCTTCACCGACGACGCGCCGCAGAACGTCGCCGGCAAGGCGCTGCGCGTGAACCTGTCCGATCTCGCCGCCAAGGGCGCCAGGCCGCTCGGCTTTCTGCTGTCGCTGGCGCTGCCGGCCGATATCGGCGAGCGCTGGCTGACCGGCTTTGCCGAAGGCCTGCGCAGCGACGCCGTGCTCTACGGCTGCCCGCTGTTCGGCGGCGACACCGACCGCACGCCCGGCCCGATCACGGTGTCGGTTGCGATGTTCGGCAGCGTGCCGGAGGGCGCCATGGTGCGCCGCGCCGGCGCCAGACCCGGCGACCGCGTCTTCGTGTCCGGCACCATCGGCGACGCCGCGCTCGGGCTTGCCGTGCGCAAGAATGCGAATTTGGGCCAGCGCTGGAAGCTCGCCGAAGCGCAGCGCCAGTTCCTGCTGTCGCGCTATCTGCTGCCGCAGCCGCGCAATGGCCTGGCCGAGGCGATCCGCGGCCATGCCAGCGCCGCCATGGATATTTCGGACGGGCTGGCCGGCGACTTCGCCAAGCTCTGCCGCACCTCGAGGGTAAGCGCGGCGATCGCGGCGGCGCGCGTGCCGGTGTCCGACGCCGCCAAAGCGGCGATCGCCGCCGAGCCTGCGCTGCTCGAGACGGCGCTGACCGGCGGCGACGACTACGAGATCGTCTGCACGGTGCCGCCGCACAAGGCGGAAAGCTTCCGTGCCGCGGCGCAGGCGGCCAAGGTTCAGGTGACCGAGATCGGCGCGGTCGAAGCCGGCGAGGGCGTGCGCTTCCTCGGCGCCGACGGCGCAGCGCTCGCCTTCACGCGCCCGGCCTTCAGCCATTTCTGAATCCGCTGTATAGTTCGCCCGATCCAAGGGACCCCCCATGCACGACATGACGGCCAAGACGGCGGCGCTTTCGGCCTACACGCCGCACCCGAATTTCGCGAAATACCACAAGCTCTATCCGACCAGCGCCTGGCTGCGGCGCGAGGCGCCCAAGCACGTGCCGCTGTTCTCCTTCGAATACGGCGACACCGGCGCCGGCAATGATCGGGGCATCGCCGATAATTGGGCGGCCTTCGACGCCATCAAGATCACGCCGCGCTACGGCGTCGTGGTGTCGCCGCCGCCGGTCGAGGTCGAGCTGTTCGGGCGCCGCTACAACGCGCCGCTCGGCATCGCGCCGATGGGCGGGCCGTCGCTGGTCTGGCCGGGCGCCGATCTGACCATGGCGCGCGCCGCCCAGCGCGCCCGCGTGCCGTACAATCTCAGCGTCGCCGGCGGCGCCACCATCGAGCAGGCCGCGGAAGCCGCGCCCGACGTGTTCTGGCTGCAGCTTTACCGGTTCTGGCGCGACGACCACAAATTCGGCTTCGACCTGATGCGGCGCGCCGAGGCGGTCGACGCCAAGGTGCTGACGCTGACGCTCGACGTGCCGGTGCGCACCACGCGCTCGCGCGAGACCTATGCGGGGCTGGCGCACGAATTCCGCCCGAACGCGCGCATGATCTACGAGATGCTGGTGCGTCCGCGCTGGCTGTGGGCGCTCATGCGCAAGGGCTACCCGCGCTTTGCCACCATGGGCCAATACGCGCCGCCGGGGTCGAGCTCGAACCAGATCATCGCCTATGCGCGCCAGCACATGGGCGGCGCCTTCACCTGGGAAGAGGTCAAGCGCTACCGCGACAAGTGGAAAGGCAAGATGGCGGTGAAGGGCGTGCTGCATCCGGCCGACGCCGAAAAGGCGGTGTCGCTCGGCATCGACGGCATCTGGGTGTCGAACCACGGCGGCCGCCAGATCGAGGCGCTGACGCCGTCGATCGACTGCCTGCCGGCGATTGCCGCAGCGGTCGGCAAGAAGGCGACCATCATCCTCGACAGCGGCGTGCGTTCCGGCCAGGACGTCATGCGCGCCATCGCGCTCGGCGCCGATGCCGCGATGGCCGGCAAGTCGTTCCTGTGGGCGGTGGCGGCGCTCGGCGACGAGGGGCCGGCCCATCTCATCGATCTCTATATCGACGAGCTGCGGGCCTCGCTCGGGCAGATCGGCGCCAGTTCGCCGGCCGAGGCCCGCAAGGCCACCATCCACCATCCCGGCGCCATCGATTTTGCGCCGTCTGCGGCACCTGCGAAGCGACCGGCGGCCAAGCGAGCGAAGCGCTAGGCTTTCATCCGTTCGTCCCCGCGGAAGCGGGGACCCAGTCTTTGCCAAATAGCACTGGATTCCCGCTGGCGCGGGAATGAACGGAAGCGGGGCAACGCTGCGTTGCGTTTAGTGCAGTGGCGATTCATGGCATGGCCCGCTAGAAGGGACGGCTTGCCGGGAACCCGTCATGTCGGCCGTCGCCGAGACCATCGCAGTCGAGGAAGAGCACGCCGCCGTCAATGACGCGCTGGCACGCCGCAATGCCATGGTGCTCGCGGTCGCCCAGGCGCTCGCCGGCGGCAACAACACCGTCATCGTCTCGACCGCTTCGATCGCCGGCGCGGTGCTGGCGCCCGACAAGGGGCTCGCCACGCTGCCCATCACCGCCATGGTGCTCGGCATGTGGCTCGGCACCGTGCCGGTCGGTCTCCTGGCGCGGCACTTCAGCCGGCGCTTTGCGCTGCAAACCGGCTCGGCGTTCGGCATCGTCTCCGGCCTCATCTCGTACTCGGCGGTGCTGAACGGCAATTTCTGGCTGCTGCTTGCCGGCACCTTCTGCGGCGGGCTCTATGCCGCCGCGCATCAGTCCTACCGCTTCGCCGCGGCCGACACCGCAAGCGAAGCCTACCGGCCGAAAGTGGTGTCGTGGGTGCTGGCCGGCGGCGTCTTTGCCGCGGTGATCGGACCGCAGCTCGTCATCCAGACCAAGGACCTGCTCGCGCCCTACATCTTCGCCGCCAGCTATCTCGGCCAGTCGGCGTGCGCGCTGCTCGCCGCTGCGGTGCTGACGCTGGTCAAGATCCCGCCGCTCGGCAAAGTGCGCAGCCACCAGGTGCGGCCGCTCGCCGAGATCGTGCGCGCGCCGCGCTTTCTGGTGGCGGTGGCCTGCGGCGTCGCCTCCTACGCCATGATGAACATGGTGATGACCTCGGCGCCGCTCGCCATGGTCGGCTGCGGCCACAGCGTCACCGATGCCGCTCTCGGCATCCAATGGCACGTGCTGGCGATGTATGCGCCGAGTTTTGTCACCGGCAGCCTGATCGCGCGCTTCGGCGTCGAGCGCATCACCGGCATCGGTCTGGCCGTGGTCGCGCTCACCGGGGGGGTCGGTCTGGCCGGCGTCAGCGTCGCGCATTTCTGGACCGGGCTGGTGCTGCTCGGCTTCGGCTGGAATCTCGCTTTCATCGGCGCCACCACCATGGTGACGCAATGCCATCGCGCCGAGGAGCGCAACAAGGTTCAGGCCTTCAACGATTTTCTGATCTTCGGCAGCATGGCGCTGGCGTCGTTCTCCTCCGGCCTGCTGCTGGCAAATTTCGGCTGGGAGACGATCAACGGCGTGATTTTCCCGACCATCGCGGTTGCCGGCGCGCTGCTCGGCTGGCTCAGCCTGCGCGAGCGGGCGGAGGCGGCTGCGGCCTAGCGGATCTCGACCGAGGCTTACTTGTTTTTTGCCGGCCGCGCGCCGGCCCAGGGGTCGTAGGCCTGCGGCTTGTCCGGCAGCTTCTTCAACGTCGCCCGGTAGTCCTTGTCGATTTCCTTCATTCGTTCTTGTTCTTCGGGCGTGTAGGTGCGCTGGGTATTGCCGCCGAGGTCGAGCCCCGGCGTCTGGAAGAGGGGGGCTTCCTGGTTCGATCCGGGCGGCCCGACTTGCGCCAAAGCGGCCGCCGGCAACGCGGCCGCGGCAAGCAGCATCAGGACGGCAAAGACCCCGGCATTCATGGCCATATTATGCGGCGGCGCTGCCCGCCTGGGAAGCCGTTTTGGGTGCGGCGCGGCCCCAGGCCAGGCCGCGCCGGGGCCGAAGAATACCGTTTGCGCCCGCTTTTTCCGCGTTGCGCGGACCGTCCGTTTTTGGCTATATCCGCGCGCTTCCCGGTCGGGGTGAAGCGCCTTCAAAGCGGCCATCCTCGACGCTCCTGGCACCGGCGGGAGCGTTCCTCCCGCCAGCCATTCAAAAATCGAGGGTAGGGCCACCATGAATACATTGTGGATAATCGTCGGCTGTGGCGCGCTCGCGATCCTTTACGGGATCTGGGCGACCGGCTCGGTGATGGGCGCCGATCAAGGCACCCCGCGAATGCAGGAAATCTCCGCGGCCGTGCGCGAGGGCGCGCAGGCCTATCTCAAGCGCCAGTACACCACCATCGGCTTTGTCGGCGTCGTCATCTTCGTGATCATCGGCCTGACGCTCGGCTGGCTGGTCGCGATCGGCTTTGCCATCGGCGCCATCCTGTCCGGCGCCACCGGCTTCATCGGCATGAACGTCTCGGTGCGCGCCAATGTGCGCGTGGCGCAAGCCGCCACCAAATCGCTCGCCGGCGGTCTCGAGCTCGCCTTCAAGTCGGGGGCCATCACCGGCATGCTGGTGGCGGGCCTGGCGCTGCTCGGCGTCACGCTCTATTTCGGCTTCCTCACCGGCACGCTGCACATGAAGCCCAACGACCGCACCGTGATCGACGCCATCGTCGCGCTCGGCTTCGGCGCTTCGCTGATCTCGATCTTCGCCCGTCTCGGCGGCGGCATCTTCACCAAGGGCGCCGACGTCGGCGGCGACCTGGTCGGCAAGGTCGAAGCCGGCATTCCGGAAGACGATCCGCGCAACCCGGCGACCATCGCCGATAATGTGGGCGACAATGTCGGCGACTGCGCCGGCATGGCGGCCGACCTGTTCGAGACCTATGCGGTGACGATCGTCGCCACCATGGTGCTGGCCTCGATCTTCTTCGCCGGCACGCCGATCCTGCTGACGATGATGACCTATCCGCTCGCCATCGGCGGCGCCTGCATCATCACCTCCATCATCGGCACCTTCTTCGTGCGGCTCGGCGCCAAAAAGTCGATTATGGGCGCGCTGTACAAGGGCTTCATCGCCACCGCGATCCTTTCGCTCGGCGCGATGTGGCTGTTGACCGATCAGCTGATCGGCATGGGCCCGGTCCAGGGCGTCGCCTTCAGCGGCATGGACCTCTTCGTCTGCACCGTCGTCGGCCTGGCGGTGACCGGCCTGATCATCTGGATCACCGAATACTACACCGGCACCAATTTCCGCCCGGTGAAGTCGATCGCGGCCGCGTCGGTCACCGGCCACGGCACCAACATCATCCAGGGGCTGGCCGTGTCGCTGGAGGCCACCGCGCTGCCGGCGCTGGTCATCATCGCCGGCATCCTTACCGCCTACGGCTTTGCCGGCCTGTTCGGCATCGCCATCGCGGTGTCCTCGATGCTGGCGCTGGCCGGCATGGTGGTGGCGCTCGACGCCTTCGGCCCGGTTACCGACAATGCCGGCGGCATCGCCGAGATGGCCGGGCTGCCCAAGAACGTGCGCAAATATACCGACGCGCTCGACGCCGTCGGCAACACCACCAAGGCCATCACCAAGGGCTACGCCATCGGTTCGGCCGGCCTCGGCGCGCTGGTGCTGTTTGCCGCCTATAACCAGGACCTGACTTTCTTCACCAGCCAGGCCGCCTCGCATCCGTATTTCCAGGGCATCAAGCTCGACTTCGCGCTGACCAATCCTTACGTCGTGGTCGGCCTCTTGTTCGGCGGCCTGCTGCCTTACCTGTTCGGAGCGATGGGCATGACCGCGGTCGGCCGTGCCGCCGGCGCCATCGTTGAGGAAGTGCGCCGCCAGTTCCGCCAGAAGCCCGGCATCATGAAGTACAAGCAGAAGCCGGACTACGGCCGCGCCGTCGACATGCTGACCAAGGCGGCGATCAAGGAGATGATCGTGCCGTCGCTGCTGCCGGTGTTGTCGCCGATCGTGGTGTACTTCGCGGTGTTTGTCATCGCTGGCGGGCTTGGCAGCGATGCCGCCAAGATCGCGGCGGCAAAATCGGCGGCCTTCTCGGCGGTCGGCGCCATGCTGCTCGGCGTCATCGTCACCGGGCTGTTCGTGGCGATCTCGATGACCTCGGGCGGCGGCGCCTGGGACAACGCCAAGAAATACATCGAGGACGGCCATTACGGCGGCAAGGGCTCCGATGCCCACAAGGCCGCCGTGACCGGCGACACCGTCGGCGATCCCTACAAGGACACGGCCGGTCCCGCCGTCAACCCGATGATCAAGATCACCAACATCGTGGCGCTCTTGCTGCTCGCCGTGCTCGCGCACTAGCGGCGGCCACGCCCAACACCCGAGGGCTCGCCCGCAAGGCGAGCCCTTTTTTCTTGGCGCGCGCCTAGTCCTTGAACGTCGTCAGGCTCTTGAACACGCCGCGCAGGTAATTGAGATCCTGCCCGCCGGTCGGCGTGGTCTCCGAGACGAAGTCGAAGATCTTGCCGTCCTTGAGGCCGTAATTGGCGAGCCGGCGCACCCTGCGGTTCTGGTCGAAGTAGACGGCGATGACGCGCTGGTCGACCACCTCCTGATTGAGGAAGGCGGCGGCGCGTTCGGCCTTCTGCGAGATGTAGTAGAACACTTCGCCGTTGACGGTGGCCACCGTCGAGGGCGTGCCGAGCACGATCAGCACCTGCTCCTGCGAGGAGCCGATCGGGATCTGCTCGAGCGCGCCTTCCTGCAGCACGTAGCCGCGCCGGAACGTCTCGGTGAAGGCGCCGCAGCCGGCGACGGCAAGCGCGAGCCCCAGCAGCAAGCCGCAGCGCAGGGTCTTTGAGGAAAATACCGGCAGTGTCATTTGGTCTTGCATCGCTTGCGCCATTGCCCTAACCGGCATCCCCGATCGGCCAACCAAGACGATGATTTTCCCCCTCTTTCGCCGCTCGCCGCGGGTCGGCACCATCCCGGCGCTCTATGGCGCCATCGTGGCACAGGCCCGGTTACCGGGCTTTTACCGCGACTACGGCGTTCCGGACACCGTGGAAGGCCGTTTCGAGCTGATTGTGCTGCATCTTGCCATGGTTCTGGAACGGCTCGCCGCCGCCCCTTCGCTGCGCGGCCTGGGCCAGGGTGTTTTCGACCGCTTCTGCGAGGACATGGACAATAATTTGCGCGAAATGGGCGTCGGCGACCTCGCAGTGCCCAAGCACATGCGCCGTCTCGGCGAGGCCTTCTACGGCCGCGCCGAGGCCTATCGGAGCGCGCTGGCGGCGCCGGGCGATGAGGCCCTGGTCGAGGCTTTGACGCGCAATATCTACGGCGGGAGGGGGTCTCAGGCCGACCGGCTTGCAGCCTATATGCGGGAGGCGGTAGGTCACCTCCGAGCCCTGGACGATGCACTGGTCGCCGAGGGGGCTCTAGTATTGCCTGAGCCGGCTTCGATAAGAGTTTGAACTGATGGATAAATCGCCCTGGAGCGTGCCGGTCACGGTGGACGATATTCCGGACAGCGGCCTGCACATGGAGGTCGAGGCCCCGGCGGCGGCGCGCGCCGCGGTGGCGCAGCTCGCCGGCCTGCGCGATTTGCCGCGCCTGTCGGCCGTGTTCGATCTGACGCGGCGCGGTGCCGGCGCCCATGTGGCTGGCCGGGTCAGCGCCCTGGTCGGCCAGACCTGCGTCGTCAGCCTCGAGCCGATGGAGAGCAAGGTCGAGGAGGACGTCGATGTAACTTTTGCCCCGGCCGCGGCTCAGCCGACGGAGGCGGAAGAGGCGCCGGAGCCGCTGATCGACGGCAGCCTTGATCTCGGTGCGGTCGCCACCGAATTCCTGCTGCTGGCCATCGACCCCTATCCGCGCAAGGCGGGCGTCCGCTTCGAGCCGCCCAAGATCGAGGAGGGGGGCGAACACCCCTTTGCCGCGCTGGCGACGCTGAAAAAGGGCCTCGGAGGCGGCAAATCGTGACGGCACGACAAGCGGTGAACCGCATTCACAACCGCCTTGTCTGCCGTGGCCCAAACTGTAAGGTCGCCGCCTTGCATTTAAGCCGGTCAGTCCATGCCCGATAAGGTCCGCATTGCGCTTGACGCCATGGGCGGGGACCATGGGCCTTCGGTGGTTCTGCCGGGCGCGGATATTTCCGTCACCCGCCATCCCGACATCGAATACATCCTGTTCGGTGACCGCGCCGTGCTGGAGCCGATCCGCGACAGCCTGCCGCGCCTCAAGGCCAAGTCGCGGGTGGTGCATACCGATGTCGCGATCCGGATGGACGACAAGCCGAGCCAGGCTTTGCGTTACGGACGCTGGAAATCGTCGATGTGGCTGGCCATCGATGCCGTCAAGAAAGGCGAGGCCGACGCCACCGTCTCCGCTGGCAATACCGGCGCGCTGATGGCCATGGCGCGATTCAACCTGAAAATGATCGAAGGCATCGAGCGTCCGGCCATCGCGGCGCTATGGCCGACGGTCAAAGGCGAATCGATCGTGCTCGACGTTGGCGCGGCGATCGGGGCCGACGAGGCCCATCTCGTCAACCTGGCCGCCATGGGCAGCGCCATGGCGCGGGTGCTGTTCGATGTCGAACGGCCGACCGTCGGGCTGCTCAATATCGGCGTTGAGGAGGTCAAAGGTCTCGAGCAGGTGCGCGAGGCCGGCCGCATCCTGCGCGAAGGCAACTTCCCCCATTTCGACTACCACGGCTTCGTCGAGGGCGACGATATCGGCAAAGGCACGGTCGATGTCGTGGTGACGGAGGGCTTTGCCGGCAATATCGCCCTGAAAACCGCCGAAGGCACCGCCCGTCAGCTCGGTCAATATCTGCGCGCCGCGATGAACCGGACCTGGGCGGCGCGGCTTGGCTATCTGCTGGCCCGCCAGGCCTTCCGCACGCTGCGCGACAAGATGGATCCGCGCAAGGCCAATGGCGGCGTCTTCCTCGGCCTCAACGGCATCGTCATCAAGAGCCACGGCGGCGCCGATGCCGAGGGTTTCGCCGCGGCCATCGACATGGGTTACGACATGGTGCGTTATGCGCTGCTCGCCAAGATCGGCGAGACCATCGCCCGCGACCTGCGCGCGACGGAAAAGGCCTTGCTGGCGAGCGGAGCAGCCCCGTGACCGTCTTGCGCTCGGTGGTGCTCGGTTGCGGCAGCTATCTCCCCACCCGGATTCTCAGCAATGACGAACTGGCGCGCTCGGTGGAAACCACCGACGAATGGATCGTGCAGCGCACCGGCATCCGCGAGCGCCATATCGCGGCGCCCGGCGAATTGACTTCCGATCTGGCGCTGCACGCCGCGCGCGCCGCGCTCGCCAATGCCCATCTCGAGCCCGCCGCCATCGATCTCATCGTGCTTGCCACTTCGACGCCCGACCAGACCTTCCCGGCCACCGCGGTCACGGTGCAGGCCGGGCTCGGTATCACCCACGGCGCCGCCTTCGACCTGCAGGCGGTGTGTTCGGGCTTTGTCTATGGGCTCGCCGTGGCCGACGGCATGCTCAGGTCGGGTGGCGCCAAGCGGGCGCTGGTGATCGGCGCGGAAACCTTCTCCCGCATCCTGGACTGGAGCGACCGCACCACCTGCGTGCTGTTCGGCGACGGCGCCGGCGCTTTGGTGCTGGAGGCGCAAGCCTCACCTGGCGAGCGCGACGATCGCGGCATCCTGACCAACCACCTGCGCTCCGACGGCCGGCACCGGGCCAAACTCTACGTCGACGGCGGCCCGTCCTCGACCCAGACCGTCGGACACCTGCGCATGGAGGGGCGGGAAGTGTTCAAGCACGCCGTCGCCATGATCACCGACGTCATCGAGGACGCCTTCAAGGCGACCGGCTACAGCGCCGCCGATATCGATTGGTTCGTGCCGCACCAGGCCAACAAGCGCATCATCGACGGCTCCGCCCACAAGCTCGGCATCGCGCCGGAAAAAGTGGTCATCACCGTCGACCGCCACGGCAATACCTCGGCGGCCTCGATCCCGCTGGCGCTCGCCGACGCGGTCGCCGACCGCCGCATCAAGCGCGGCCATCTGATCCTGCTCGAAGCCATGGGCGGCGGCTTCACCTGGGGCTCGACGCTGCTGCGCTGGTGAGCCTGCCGGTCGCCAGTCGCCACCGGATCGACCACGCGAAAAGCCGTTGACCCCCGCAGAAGATACTAATATCGTTGAATTTTCAGCGAGATATCTTCGCCGGGGCAGGGCAGGCGATGACCGGAAAAACTGTGACGCGTGCCGACCTGTGCGAGGCGGTCTACCAGAAGGTGGGCCTTTCACGCACCGAATCCGCGGCGCTCGTGGAACTGGTGTTGAAAGAGATCACCGATTGCCTGGAGCGGGGCGAGACCGTCAAGCTATCCTCGTTCGGTTCCTTCGTCGTGCGCAAGAAGGGCCAGCGCATCGGCCGCAATCCCAAGACCGGCAAGGAAGTGCCGATCTCGCCGCGCCGCGTGATGGTGTTCAAGCCGTCGGCGATTCTCAAGCAGCGCATCAACGGCCAGGGTGAAGGTCACACTCCGGCCTAACGCGCGTGTTGGTGTAAGCGTCGGTAAGCGTACTGCGTTCAATTAAAACTTTAGGGAGTGTGCCGCTTTGGATTCCAAGGCGCCCGATGCCTTTCGCACCATCAGCGAAGTGGCGGACGAGCTCGATCTGCCGCAGCACGTGCTGCGGTTCTGGGAAACGCGCTTCCGCGACATCAGGCCGATGAAGCGCGGCGGCGGCCGGCGCTATTACCGGCCCGACGACGTCGACCTGCTGCGCGGCATCCGTCATCTGCTTTACGGCGAGGGCTACACCATTCGCGGCGTGCAGCGCATCCTGCGCGAGCAGGGCGTCAAGTTCGTGCAGGCGGTGTGGCAGGAAGGCGCGCCGCAGCCGCCGCATGGCGCCACCGAGGACGAGGATTTTGCCGAGGAGACCGTCTCCGCCGCCGACCTGCTCGAAGAGGATAGCGGCCTGCGCGGCCGCATCGCCGGGCTGATCGGCCGCGACCTCGGCGAGCGCCGCGACGAGGGCCGGCAGGAACCGCCGCTGCGCAGCGCCCCGATGCCGCGCATCGAGACCGATGACCGCCCCGCCGAGCCGGTGCCGCAGCCGCCGGAACCGCCGCGTGCGCCAGCGCCGCCGCCCGCCGCGCGGCTGCCGCGCGACGATCTGCGCAGGCTGCATGCGGCGCTGCACGAGCTCGCCGAGTGCCGCAAGCTGCTCGACACCGCCGTGCGCCACGACGCTTGAGCGTTGCGCCGGGGCGGTTTGCCAAGCGTTAAAGTTAACGGATTGCGACCCGATAGCCGCGACTTTGCGCGCGGAACTTGAGGGATAAATCACCTTTTGCCGCTACGGTCACCGCCATCAGGTGGGGACCGAGATGACACTCGTCGACATTGTCCGGGCGCGCGCGGCGGCGCCGGGGAGTGCCGTTGCCGGACTGTGGCGTCAACTCGCCCAGTTCATTTCCGGCGAGCACTCCACCACCAAGAAATTGGCCGGCGCGGTGTTCGCCATCCGCGTCCTCAGCGCGGTGATCGCCTTCGTCACGCAGGTGCTGATCGCGCGCTGGATCGGCAGCTACGAGTTCGGCTCGTTCGTCTACGTCTGGACCTGGCTGCTGCTGGCGAGCGATGTCGTGCATCTCGGCCTGCCGCTCACGGCGCAGCGCTTCATCCCGGAATACACGCAGACCCAAGCCTTCGGCCGGCTGCGCGGCTATCTCGACGGCAGCCGCTGGCTCACGTTCGGCGCCGGCACCGTGGTTGCGCTTGGCGGGGCCGCGATCGTCGTCAGTCTCGGCGACCGTATCGGCTCCCATCTGATCCTGCCGTTCTATTTTGCCGCCGCGGCGCTGCCGTTCTACGCGCTGACCTTCATGCATGACGGCCTGGCGCGCTCCTATAACTGGATCGACGTCGCGCTGCTGCCGGCTTACGTGATCCGGCCGCTGATCTTCTTTGCCGCCATTTTCGGCCTGCACTTCGGCGGCTTCGCCTTGAACGCCACCACGGCCATGGGCGCGCTGGCCTTCGCCGGATGGCTGGCCGCGCTGTTGCAGCTCGTGCAGTTCAACCGCAGGCTCAAGACGGTGGTCGAGCCGGGACGCAAGAGCTACGACCTGCGGCGCTGGCTCGGCACGGCGTTCCCCATCATCCTGGTGTGGGGTCTCTACACGCTGCTGACCTCGATCGACGTGCTGCTGCTCAAGCAATTCCGCCCGGAGGAGGAGGTCGCGCACTACTACGCGGCGGCCAAGATTCTGGCGCTGGTGAGCTTCATCTATTTCGCCGTCGCGGCGACCACCGCGCATCGCTACACCGACTATCACGTCGCCGGCGACCATGAGGGGCTTGCGTATTTCGCGGCGAGCACCGTGCGCTGGGTGTTCTGGCCGTCGCTTGCCTTGTGCTCGTTCATCATCGTTTTCGGCTATCCGCTGCTGCGCCTGTTCGGGCCGGACTTCGTTGCCGGCTATCCGGTGATCGTCATTCTCGCGGTCGGCCAGCTGGCGCGGGCGGCGGTCGGGCCGGCCGAGCGCATGCTCAATGTCCTCGGCTATCAGCGCGCCTGCGCCATCGCCTATGCCGCGGCCTTCGCGTTCGACATCGTCGCCTGCCTGCTGCTGGCGCCGCCGTTCGGCGCGCTCGGCGCCGCGGCGGCGACCGCCGGCGCATTCCTCGTCGAGTCGGTGTGCCTGTTCCTGATCGCCAAGCGCGGCCTCGGCCTGCACATGTTCATCTGGCATCCGCGCAAGCCGAAGCGCGCGGCGCACATGGTTAATTAAAGTGAAGGAGGCATTCGTGCCGCCGGTAACCGGCCGTCAAAACAGTTGCAATACACGCTGCGATGCAGAGGCGGGCGCAGCGGCCCGCCGTGGGAGCGTCTGGTGCCGCACGACATGACCATGCCGGAGGCGACGGCCTTCGTGGCGGAGCGGGTGGCGCCTGCCGTCGTCGGCGTGCCGGCCGCGGCGCCGCGGCTCGAGGCGCGCAAGGCCGCGCTCACCGTCGAGCGCGCCGGGGCGGCGCGCCTTGCCGAGATCGAGGCGGATTGGCGCGATCTGGTTGGCCGCGCGCCCGAACCCAATGTGTTCATGCACCCGGCCTTGATGGGCGCCGCCGAGCGCCACTGCCGGGGCCTGCGCTTCGTCACTTTGCTCGCCTGGCGGCAGGGCGCCGGCGCACCGACGCTGGTCGGGCTCTGGAGTTTTTCCCTCGGCGCGCCCGAGCAATCGATCCTGCCGGTCACGGTGCTGCGCGCGCCGGCGGCGCCGCACGGCTATCTGGCGACGCCGGTGCTCGACCCCGGCGCGGCCGAGGATGCCATCGACGCCATGCTCGATTTCGTGGCGCGCGACGCCGGCCTGCCGAAAACCATCGCGCTCGATCCGATCGCGGCCGACGGCGAGGCGATGGCGGCGCTCGCGCGCGTGCTTGCCCGCCGCGGCGGCGAAGCTTTCGTCATGGCGCAGAGCGAGCGGCCGATGCTGCAATCCGACCTCGATGCAAAGCAGTATTTCGAGAAGGCCATGTCGGGCTCGAGCCGCCGCAAGCTGCGGCAGCATCGCCGCCGGCTCGAGGAAAAGGGCGCGCTGACGGTGAGGCGCTGCGAGACGCCGGAATCGGTGGCGCCGGCATTCGACGAATTCCTGGCGCTGGAAGCCGCCGGCTGGAAGGGCCGCCGCGGCAGCGCCATTGTCTGCTCCGACAGCGAGGCGGGCTTTGCCAAGGAGATGGTGGTCGCGCTCGCCCGGCGCGGCGACGCCGCGATCTATGCGCTCGACCTCGACGGCAAGCCGATCAGCATTCAGGTGGTGCTGCGCGCCGGCGCCGTCGCCTACACCTGGAAGACCGCCTACGACGAAGCCTTCCGCGACTATTCGCCGGGCGTGCTGCTGCTCGAGGACTACACCAAGGCATTTCTCGACGACGACACCGTCGCCCGCGTCGATTCCTGCGCCTACGACACGTCGAGCTTCATGGCGGCATGGTGGAGCGAGCGGCAGGCCATCGCGCGCGTCTGGTTCGACGCAAGGCGCGGCGGCTCATTGAATTTCTTCGTTCTGGCGCGGTTGCAGAAGGCGCTGGTGCGCCTGCGCGCCGTCGCCAAGAGCGCCTATCTCGCGGGGAGGCGGCTGTGCAGGATCTAGTGCTCGAACGCGCAACCAGGACGGCGGAGCCGCCGCGCCAGGAGGAGGCGGCGCCGCGTCCCGTCATCACCACCGACGTTGCGATCGTCGGCGGCGGGCTTGCCGGCTCGCTCGCCGCGGCCATGCTCGGCCGCGCCGGCATCGACGCGGTGCTGATCGATCCGCGCTCGGAATATCCGCCGGACTTCCGCTGCGAGAAGCTCGACGGCGACCAGGTCAATATCCTCGCCCGCACCGGGCTGCTCGACGCGGTGCTGCGCGCCTCGACGCCCGATCAGGTGTCCTGGGTGGCGCGGCACGGGCGGCTGGTCGACAAGCGCCCGGGGGACCAGGAGGGCATCTACTATGCGCCGCTGGTCAACACCGTGCGCGCGCAAATCCCGAAAGCGACGCGCTTCATCGTCGCCAAGGCCGTCGGCCTCGCCACCGGCACCGAACGCCAGACCGTGACCACCTCGACCGGCGACACCATTTCCGCCCGGCTGATCGTGCTCGCCAACGGGCTCAATGTCGGGCTGCGCGACCAGCTCAACCTCAAGCGCGAAGTCATCAGCCCGTGCCATTCCATCAGCATCGGCTTCGACATGGCGCCGGCCGGCCGCGCCAGCTTCGATTTTCCCGCGCTCACCTATTATGCCGAGCGGCCGGGCGACCGCGCCGCGCTGATCACCATGTTCCCGATCGGGGCGGCGATGCGCGCCAACCTGTTCGTCTATCGCGACATGGACGACCCCTGGCTGCACCATATGCGCACCGCGCCGCAGGCCGCGCTCTACGAGCTGATGCCGGGCCTGCGCAAGCTGGTCGGCGATTTCACCGTGACCGATCAGGTCAAGATCCGGCCGGTCGATCTCTACGTCACCCACGGCCACATGCAGCCCGGTGTCGTGCTGGTCGGCGACGCCTTCTCGACCTCGTGCCCGGCCGCCGGCAACGGCGCGCGCAAGGTGCTGACCGACGTCGAGCGGCTGTGCAACGTCCATATCCCGCGCTGGCTGAAGACGCCGGGCATGGGCACCGACAAGATCGCGGCCTTCTACCGCGACCCGGTCAAGCAGGCCTGCGACCGCTTCTCCTACAACAAGGCCTTCGGGCTCAAGGCCTTCTCGATCGACACCGGCCTGCGCTGGCAATGGAACCGGCGGCTGAAATTCGCCGTGCATTATACCCGCGGCAAGCTGCGCAAGCTGCGGCCGCTGCGGCCGGCAAGCGCGGCGCGCCGCAACGGCGCGCCGGCGGGCCACTGATGAACGCGCCCGCACATCTGCTGCAAGCCGAGCCCTATGTGCGGGCAGCCGCGGCGCCTGCGGCGGCGGCGCTGCGCGGACGGGCGGCCGATATCGCGATTGCCGTGCACGGCGAGCTGCCGCCGGTCGAGGCGGCGTGGCGCGCGTTCCAGGACGCGGCCGACTGCACGGCGTTTCAGAGCTTCGAATGGCTTTCGGCCTGGCAGCGCCATGTCGGCGCGCCGGCCGGCGTTGCCCCGCAGATCGTCGTGGCGCGGGACCAAGGCGGCGTCCTCGCCATGCTGCCGCTGGCGGTTGTGCGGCGCGGCCTGCTGCGCGAGCTGACGTGGCTCGGCTCGGATTTGTGCGACTACAATGCGCCGCTGCTGGCCCCGGACTTCGCAAGGCGCCTCGATGCGGCGGCGTTTGCCGCGCTGTGGCGGCGCGTGCTGGAGGCGATTGCGGCGCGCGCCCCGTTCGACATCGTGCGGCTGGAAAAAATGCCGGCCGCGGTCGGCGCCCAGGCCAACCCGATGACGGCGCTTGCCGTCACGCTCAATCCGAGCGGCTGCTACGCCACCGCGCTCGGCGCCGACTTCCAGAGCTTCTACGAGGCCAAGCGCTCGAGCGCGACGCGGGCGCGCGACCGCAGCAAGCGCAAGCGGCTCGCCGCCTGCGGCGACATCGCATTCGTCACCGCCGCCGACGCCGCTTCGGCAAACGCCGTGCTCGACGTGCTGATGACGCAGAAGGCGGCCGCCTTCGCCAAGCGCGGCATCGGCAATATCTTCGCGCGGCCGGGCTATGCCGAATTCTATCGCGCGCTGGCCGCGGCCGCGCCGGCGCGCGATCTCGTCCACGTCAGCGCGCTCAAGGTCGGGCAGGAGACCGCCGCCGCCAATTTCGCGCTCACCTTCAAGGGCCGCTACTACTACGTGCTGTCGAGCTATACCGACGGCGACATGGCGCGCTTCGGCCCGGGCGCCGCGCATCTGCACGAGCTGTTCCGCTACGCCATCGAGCGCGGCTGCACGGTGTTCGACTTCACCATCGGCGACGAGCCCTACAAGCGCGACTGGTGCGAGCGCGCCGACCCGCTCTACGACCACGTCGCGGTGACGACGTGGCGCGGGGCGCTCGCCGCCGCGCGGCTGACGGCGCGCGCCGCGATCAAGCGCGCGATCAAGCAGAACCCGCTGCTGTGGGCGGCGTTCAGCCGCGCGCGCGCGGCCGCCGGACTGCTGCGGCGGGCTTGAGCCTCACCGCGCCGGGCTGTAGAGCGCCTGCGTCCAGAAACTCTGCGTCGGATCGAAGCGGTAGACCAGCGTGCCGGTCACGACGTGGTCGTTGAAGCTCTTCGACGGATCGTTGGAGTGGTCGAGGATGTAGCGGTAGTCGAAGCGCAGGTCGGCGGCGTAGGAAAACAGGTGCGGGAAGATCAGGCTGCCGCCCGGGATCGTCAGGGTGTCGACGCGCTTGCCGCCGGTCTGCAGCACGATGTCGGTGCGATAGCGGCGGTCGATGGCGGTGAAATTGGCGCCGAGCACGATTCTGTCGGTGAGGCTCTTGAAGAGCTCGACCTTGCCGGCGTACTCGACATAGGCGCCGGGCTGGATGTCGCCGAGCACCGGCGAGATCGCGGTGCCGGAGATGTCGCTGTACAGCACCCAGGGCGTCAGGATCAGCACGCTGCCGGCGCCGAGCGCGTTGGGCAGGGCGAGCCGGCCGCGCACCTCGGTGTAGAAGCCGCTGCCCGACGGGAAGAAGTCGTCATAGGACCGATAGGCGGTCTTGATCTGCAGCGACTTGATCGCCGCCTGGGTCGCCGACTCGAAGGTCGTCGTCAGCGCGCCCTCGCCGTAGTAGAAATGATGGTCGTAATAGGCGGCGGTGCCGCCGATCGCCGGCACCACGGCCCAGCCCGGCAGAATGTCGAGCACCGGCCCGGTGTTGAGCGTCGCCTGACCGTAATTGAGATCGTTGCTCTGGCTGTAGAACAGCCCGGTCACCGCGCCGGTGGTGCGCCAGCGCATGGCGCTGATGGCGCGCTCGTCGAACAGGATCGCCGAGGCCAGCGCGATCGCCTCGTCGCGCCGCGGGCCGATGTAATAGCGCGGGTTCGATTCATAGCCGCCGCCGAGTTCGAGCGTCACTTGCGACACGTCGGGCTGCAGCTTGCGGCGGATGCGTTGCAGCCCGGCTTGCGCTTCGAGGTTGCCGGGATCGTTGACGCTGACGCGCTCATAGGCCGACAGCGCCCAGCGCAGGATGCCGGCCTCTTCGGCGGCGCGGGCAAAGCGCAGGTTGAGCTCGGTATCCTGCGGCCGGCGCAGCACCTCGCTGTACAGCGCGTCGAGCTGCGCGGGAACCGCGGCCTTCGCCGCCGCCCCAAGCACGACAACCGAAAGGACTGCGGCGACGACCGCGCACAGACCACGCTTAACGATTTGAACCATTCATTCCCAGCCCGCTACAAATTCCATTGAGTATACTTGGATCGACGCTGTTGCGGAAACAGCCATCGGTCTATAATGAACAAATTCATGGGGGTATAGCCGCCAGTGCAGACATACCGACATACCGCCGCCGGACTGCTCTTTTTTGCCACATTGCTCGCGCCCGGCGCGGCATCGGCCGACCGCGTCGGCGTGGCGTCCGCCGTGGTCAACCAGGTGGAAGGCGTGTCCGGCGGCAACCGCCAGTCGCTCGCGGTCGGCAGCGCCATCTTCGAGAACGAGCACATCCGCACCGGCGACGCCAGCACCGCCCAGCTTCTGTTCCTCGACAAGACCAGCCTCAGCCTCGGCCCCCATGCCGAGGTGGTGCTCGACCGCTTCCTCTACGATCCGAAGCGCCGCGGCCACGTCGTCATCAACGCGACGCAGGGCGCGCTGCGCTTCATCACCGGCTCGATGAATCCGACGAGCTACACCATCAAGACGCCGGTGGCGACGCTCGGCATCCGCGGCACCATCCTCGACCTTTTGATGTCGGGCGATCCGATCAACGGCTACACCCTGACCGTGATTCTGGTGGAAGGCAGCGCGATCATCACCTTGCCCAACGGCCAGGTGCTCAACCTGACGCAGCCGGGCACGGCCTTTGTCATCGGCAGCAACGGCCAGGTGCAGGGCCCGGTGCAGTGGGACGGCACCATCGTCAGCGTCGGCGGCAACGTCTCGTTCCCGCTCTACGGCTGGTACTTCCAGGGCGAGCCGCCGCCCAACGGCCTGCCGCCGACGCAGATCGGCAGCATCGACCAGCTCAACGCCATCATCGCCGAACAGCTCAAGATCATCACCCACGCCCCGCCGACGGATAACGGCCGCAGGGGCCGCTAGGCCGCCGGCAGATCCTTCCGCTTTGCGAGTTTGCGGGGAATTGGTCGGGGCGGCGGGATTTGAACCCACGACCCCCAGTCCCCCAGACTGGTGCGCTAACCGGGCTGCGCCACGCCCCGACCGGAACGGCGCGGACTATAGGGACGGCCCCGCGGCGGCGCAATATCGCCGCCGTGCGCGCATGGTCGCGGCCGCGGTTCCCCAGATGATGCCGAGCAGCAGAAAAAAGTGCCGCCAGTGGTCGGTGTCGATCACGAAGCCTTCGAGAATGTCGCCGATCAGCGCCGCCAGCGCGGTGATGGCGTAAGGCTGCCAGGGCGTGCGCGCCAGCGCCGTGCGCAGGCCGACCGTCACCGTCGCGCACAGCAACAGCAGATAGGCGACGCCGCCGGCCCAGCCGTAGACCAGGAAGGCCTGCAGATAGACGTTGTGCTGCTGCAAGCCGTGGACGCGGGCGAACTCGAAGGGGCCCATGCCGCCGGGATTGTCGAGCAGCGCGCCAAAGGCGAGCTCCTGCAAGCGGAAGCGGCCGCCCTGGCCGACGTCGTAGGACTGGATCAGCTGCGCGCGGGTGTCGAACATCGCCGACAGCGAGTGGAACGACAGCAGGAAGGCGACGAACACCGCGAGCGCGATGAGCGCCGCGGCGCTGAGGCCGACCACGCGCCAGCGCTCGCGCACGTCGTGGGCGGTGACGAAGGCGAGCGCGACGACCACCAGGGCGCCGACGGCGAAGTTGAACCAGGCGCCGCGCGAGAAGCTCAGCAGCAGGCCGAGCATGAGCACGGCCATGATGACGATGTCCCGGAGCCGGATTTGCCGCGCCACCATGCGGTCGATCACGAACAGGGCCGGCCAGATCAGGTAGGTGGCGTAGACGTTGGGATCCTTGAACGCGCCCATGGCGCGGTCATAGAGCGTGAACAGGTCGCCGGCGCGCGGGAACAAATGGAAATAGCCGGCGGCGCCGGCCAGCGCGCTGGCGAGCGCCGCCAGAATGTAGGCGCTGCGCATGGCGGCGAGCCGGGGCATGGTGTTGGTCGAGAACAGGCAGGCGAACACCAGGGCGGCGAGCGCCAGATAGACCGAGGTGCCGGCGTACTGCACCGTCTTGTCCTGCTCGAGCACGCCGGTGAGCGCCATCAGTCCCGCCACGTTCCAGAGCAGCAGCAGCAGCAAAGGCACCAGCAGGATGCGGTCGAAGCGCGCGCCGGCGATCAGCCCGGCGAGCGCCAAAAGACCCATCAGCGCGTCATGCGGCGACGGCTCGATGAAGGCGACCGCGCTCGCCAGCGTGGTGGCGAACAGCACCATCAGCAGCAGGCGTTCGCGCAGCGACGCCGCCGGCGCCGCCGCTGCGGCCGAGACGGACGGCGCAAATTGCGGCAGCGCGATGTCCCGGGCGGTGATCAATAGGCGTTCTCGGTCTTGAACAGCGCGAACGGCGTGCGCGCGACGATGAAGAGGTCGAACAGCAGCGACCAGTTCTCGATGTAGTAGAGGTCGTGCTCGACGCGCTGCTGGATCTTCTCGTGCGTGTCGGTCTCGCCGCGCCAGCCGTTGATCTGCGCCCAGCCGGTGATGCCGGGCTTGACGCGGTGGCGGGCGAAGTAGCCGTCGACCGCCTCGTCGTAGAGCCGCGCCTCGGCCTTGGCGTTGACGGCGTGCGGGCGCGGGCCGACCAGCGACAGGTTGCCCTTGAGCACGACGTTGAACAGCTGCGGCAGTTCGTCGAGGCTGGCCTTGCGGATGAAGCGGCCGACGCGGGTGACGCGCGGGTCGTCCTTGGTCACCAGCCTGTCGGCCTTGGCGTCGGCCATGTCGACATACATCGAGCGGAACTTGTAGACCTCGATCAGGTCGTTGTTGAAGCCGTAGCGCTTCTGCTTGAACAGCACCGGGCCGCGGCTGTCGAGCTTGATGGCGACCGCGATCGCCGCCATCACCGGCAGGGCGCAGATCAGCATGGCGCCGCCGATCAGTTTGTCGAACAGCCATTTCATCACCACGTCCCAGTCGGCGATCGGCCGGTCGGCGACGTCGATCACCGGCACCTTGCCGATGTAGGAGTAGGAGCGGGGACGGAACTGCAGCTTGTTGGCGTGGGCGGCGAGCCGGATGTCGACCGGCAGCACCCACAGTTTTTTCAGCATCTGGAGAATCCGTCCCTCCGCCGAAATCGGCAGCGAGAAGATCACGAGGTCGACGCGGGTGCGCCGCCCGAATTCGACCAGGTCGTCGACGGTGCCGAGCTTGCGCTGGCCGGCGCATTCCGGCTTGGCGCGGTCGTCGCCGCGGTCGTCGAACAGGCCGATGATCTCGACGCCGGTGTCCTTCTGGCGCCGCAGTTCCTCGATGACGTGGGCGCCGGGCTCGCCGCCGCCGACGATCACGGTGCGGCGCGTCAGCCGCCCCGCCGCGGTCCATTTGCGCACCAGCAAGAAAACCATGCGGCGGCAGGCGATCAGCGCCGCGAGCCCGCCGACGTAGAACGAGCTCAGCCAGACGCGCGAGAACATGTCGCCGGCTTTGGCGAAGAACGAGCCGCCGATGACGATGAGAAACACCAGCGACCAGGCCGAGGCGAGCCGCATGTATTGCTTCTCGTGGCCGCGGAAGGCCTGCACCTGGTAGATGTCGGCGGTCTGGAACGCCAGCATCGACAGAACCGCGATCGTGACGGTCGCGACCGCGTAGCGCCAGATCAGGCCGCCGAATTCGTGCAGGTAGGCCGCATAGATCGCGAGCCCGACGACGATGATGAGCGCGAACTCGCCCATGCGCACGAAACCGGCGAGCACGATCGGCGAGATCGGCGCGGCCGACGGTCTGGCGGCAACCGCGAGCGCTTCCGGCGACAGCGCCTGCGGCTTGGTCGCGGCGGCGCGCGGCATTTCGCGCGCCAGCTTGACCGCGGCGCCCGTGCGCGCGGCCATCACCGGTTCGGAGAGGTGGGTCTCACTCATGGTACCGACGCCACAAATCGGCCCGCGGCCCAAGCCGGCCGCAGTCCGCGAAATTCCCCGAAATTTGTAGGCAACAACCTTCAAGAAAGGCTTATTGGGATACTCAAAAATGTATTAACGGCGTTTGGCCTCAAGTGCCGCGGCATAGGCCGCCAGCACGCCGTCGACCATGGCCTCGACGGTAAAGGCGCTGGCGACGCGCGCGCGCAGCTGGCGCGCCGTTTCGGCGGCGGCGGCGGGGTTGTCGATGGCCGCGGCAATGGCGCGGGCGAGCGCCGCAGCGTCATTGGGCGGAACCAAAGCGTCGGCGAGGGGGCCGTAGATCTCCGGGATGCCGCCGACGCGGGTCGCGATCAGCGGCTTGGCGGAGGCCGCGGCTTCGAGCACGACATAAGGCAGCGATTCCAGCCGCGACGGCATCACCATGATGCGGCCGAGCGTCTGCGCCTGGCGCGCCGGCATCGGCGGCAGAAAACGGATGAGGCGGCCGAGATCGAGGCGCTGAGCCTGCGCCTGGAACAGGGCGCTGTCGGGGCCGGCGCCGATCAGCGTCGCGGTGACGTCACGGCCCTGGCGCCGCAAGTGGGCAACGGCATCGATCAGCAGGTCGACGCCCTTGAGTTCGCGCAATTCGCCCAAGAAGACGAGATCGGCGGCGTCGGCGGCCGGCGCCAGCGGCTCGAATTCGGCGCGCGTGACGCCGTTATGCACCACGCGCACGGCGGCGGCGGGCGTGCCTATTTTGCGGTGGAAGGTGTCGGAACTGAAGGCGCTTTCGAACAGATAAAGGTCGCCGCGCGGCATCAGCAGGCGCTCGGTGCCGAGATAGATTGTTCCGGCCAGCGTGGCGTTGTCGAAAAGCAGGCTGCCGCCGTGCGGGGTGTAGACGCGCAGCGCGCCGCTGCCGAGCGCCGCCCGCGCATAGAAGCCGCCTTTGGCGCCGTGGCCGTGCAGGATGTCGGGTCTGGCCGCGCCGATGCGGCGCATGACGTGGCCGAGGACGAAGAGATCGGTCGGGTGGGGCGGGCGGTGCATCGCCACCCGTGTCAGGCCGAGCGCGAGCGATGGCGCAAGCTCGCCGAGCGCCCGCTCGGCATCGGCGCCGCCGGTGGCGCTGTCGGCGATCATGCCGACGCGGTGGCCGCGCGAGGCCTGCTCGCGCGCCAGGTCGCGCACGTGGCGGAACAGCCCCCCGACCGGCGCGCGAAACACGTGCAGGATGTTCAATGGCGCCATCGCCCGGATTAGGCGGGCGGATGGTTAACAAAACCTCACCTTCGGCGGCGGCCGGGCGGCAATTAACGCGGTGGCAACCATAATAGTTTGTCATCACGCTGGCGCCACAGAGTCTGCGTTTGGAGTGCGAATGTTCTTCCGTTCAAAGTCGAAAGCGGCCGCCGCCCAGGCGCCGGTTGCGGCACCGGCCGCGTTCGAAGGCGAAGCCGATCTGCACGGTCTCGGCCGCGCCTTGTGGCGCAAGAAGGCGACCATTCTCGGCGTCACGCTGATCGCGGCGGCCGGCGCCTTCGTCGTCGTCAACGCCATCACCCCGCGCTACACCTCCGAATCGCGGCTGCTGCTCGAGGCGCGCGAGAACGTCTTCCTGCGCGCCGAGGCCGACAAGAATCAGATCGACCGCGGCACCATCGATCAGGAGGCGGTGACCAGCCAGATGCAGATCGTGCTGTCGCGCGATCTCGCCCGCAAGGTGATCAAGGCGGAGAACCTCGCCGCCAACCCAGAATTCAGCGCGCTGGCGCCGCTCGAAGGGCTGCTCAATTTTTTCGGCCGCGACCGCAGCGCGATGTCGCAAGAGCAGCGCACGCTTGAAGCCTATTACGAGCGTCTCAACGTCTTCGCCGTCGACAAGTCGCGCGTCATCGGCATCGACTTCTCCTCGGCCAATCCCGAGCTTGCCGCGCGCGTTGCCAACCTGATCGCCGAGACCTATCTTGAGATGCAGCAGACGGCCAAGCAGGACCAGACCCGCGCCGCCGGCAATTGGCTCGCCGGCGAGATCGACAAGATGCGGCAGAAAGTTGCCGACGCCGAAGCCAAGGTCGAGCAGTACCGCTCCCGGACCAATCTGTTCGCCGGCACCAACAATACCTCGCTGCCGAGCCAGCAGCTCACCGAGATCAACTCGCAGATTTCCGCGGCGCGCGGGCAGAAGGCCGACCTCGAGGCGAGGGCGCGGCAGCTGCGCGACCTGATCCGCTCCGGCAAGTCGATCGATTCCTCCGACATCGCCAATTCCGACACCATGCGGCGGCTGATCGAGCAGCGCATCGCCTTGCGCGCGCAGCTTGCCGAGCAGTCGACCACGCTGCTGCCGCAGCACCCGCGCATCAAGGAGCTCAACGCGCAGGTCGCCGAGACCGACCGCGCCATCCGCGTCGAGGGCGAGCGGCTGGCGCGCCAGCTCGACAACGACGCCAAGGTCGCCGGCGACCGCCTGCAGACGCTGACCGCGAGCCTCGACCAGGTCAAGAAGCTCGCCTCGCAGTCGAACGAGCAGGACGTCGAACTGCGGGCGCTCGAACGCGAGGCCAAGACGCAGCGCGACCTTCTGGAGTCCTACCTGACCAAATATCGCGAGGCCTCCGCGCGCGACAGCATCAACGCCGCGCCGCCCGAGGCGCGCATCATTTCGCGCGCTTCGCCCGCCATCAAGCCGTCCTATCCGAAGAAGCTCGCCACCGTTCTGGTCGCCGCCTTCGCCGCGCTGATGCTGTCGTCGGGCTTCACCGTGACCGGCGCGCTGTTGGCGGCGCCGGCGGCGTCCTACGGCTACGGCTATGCGCCGGCAGGCTACGCCGCCCACGGCTACGCCCCGCCGGCAATGCCTGTGCAGCCGGTGCAGCCGATGTCGTCGGTGATGCCTCGCGTCGCCGCCCCGCCTTTGGTGCCTGCGCCGGCGGTCATGAACACAGCCGCGCCGGTGACGCCTAGTTCGCTCGACCAGATCGCGGCGCGGCTGCGGCAGGCAGGCGAGGCGGGGCGGCGCGTCGCCGTGGTTGGCACCATGCGCAATGTCGGCACGACGTTTGCCGCGATCACGCTCGCCCGCACACTCGCCAAGGACAGCAATGTCGTGCTCGTCGATCTTGCGTTCAACGCGCCCAATTTGTCGGTGATCTCCACCGATCCGAAGGCGCCGGGCATCGCCGAACTGATCCGCGGTGCGGCATCGTTCGGCGACATCATCACGCGCGATCAATATTCGCGCCTGCACCTGGTCGCGACCGGCGCTGTCGGCGGCGACGCCGTTGCGCTGAGCGCATCGCCGATGCTCATGACGGTCATTGAGGCGCTGGCGCGCAGCTACGATCACGTCGTGATCGATGCCGGCTCGGCGGCCGACGCCGCCGTCGAGCGCTTTGCGCCGTTTGCCGGCAATGCGGTGCTGGTGACCGGCGCCCCCGCCGATGCGGCGACGCGCGCCCTGCGCGACCGGCTGACGATGTCGGGATTCGGCGACGTTTCTGTTCTGGCCGGCGGCGCTCAGGCCGCGGCCGCTTAGGATCAGGCCGACAGCCGCGCGCGCAATCGCCGCGTCGCGCGAACCATCGCCCAGAAAGCCTCGTGCCCCTTGATGGTGCGCTTGACCGCGGCCGCCGCCGCGAACGCGGCGGCAAGCGGACGGCCGCCCGCGCTCAACGGCAAGTAACTGTCGAACAGCGGCTCGGCGTCATTGCAGAACAGCGTCTTGTAGTTGGCTTCGCCGATGCCAAGATCGAAACTGTCGAGGCCGCGCTCGCAGCAATGCCGGACGAGGCGCACGAGCAACTGCTCGCCAGGGCTTTCGGCGGCGTAGCGATCCTGGATGATCGAGTTGAACATGGCGCAGAAGCGGCCGTCGCCGACGATGCCGCCGTAGGTTGCCACCACGATGTCGTCGACCGACAGGGCGTAGATCTCGATCAACGGCTCGCCGCCGACGTGTTCGGTGGCGGCGGCTTCGACGAAGCGGCGCACTTCGGCCGGGGCGAAGGCGTCGGTGACGCCGAGCAGGCGCATGCGCGCGCTCTTCTGCTTGAAGAACACGTCGAGCAGATGGCGCACCTCCTCGACGCTGCGCGCCTGGGTGAAGCGGACGTCGCCGAAGCTCGCCAGCGCGCGCTCCTTCTTGCGCATCTTCTTGCGGGTGGCGGAATTGGTGTGGGCGCGCAGCAGCGCGTCGAAATCCGCAATCAGCGCGCCGCTGTAGCCGTGGTTGGCGGAGCGCTGGTGCGGCAGCAGGGCGAAAGGATTGGTGGTGCCGGCCCAGGTCAGCGGCTGATTGGTCAGCCGCAGGGCGTCGGCCTGGCCGGAGAGGTGCTGGAGCATCGCCTGCAGGTCGGCCGCGCCGATGGCGTCTATGGCGTCGCGCCGCCACAGACCCATGTTGAAATTCGCATGCTTGCCGCCGAGGAATTCGACGACGCGCAGACCGGCGATGGCGCGCCAGCCGAGCGGCAAGACGAACAGGGGCCTGCCGGCGGCGCTGAACCCGGCAACGATGAACGGGGTGATTCCGGCGGCGCTGCCGACGTGACGCTGCCAGAGCTTGAGGAAATCGTAGCGCTGGTAGGGGGTGTTGACGCTGTTGCCCGCTTCCAGCGCCCGCCAATGCGGCTCGGCGGCGGCCATGTCGTCGATGACCTCGACCCGCGCGATATGCCCGTCAGCAGGCTCAGGCGGGCGGCCGTGGCTTTCGCGGGGGCGCAGGGCAAGGACGTTCATGGCGACGGGGGCGGCCAAGTTGGTTAATGTCGGCCGCAGCGTCGCAAAGATTTCTCAATAAAGGGTTGGAATATTGGACCCAATTGGTCCGGGAACGAGCACAGCGTGGCAATATTGAAGAAAACCATCATCCGGGGCGGCCTGGAGACGCTTTATTTCAGCGGCCTGCATCATCTGATGCGGCCGCTGGTCGGCGGCGTCGGCGCCATCCTGACGCTGCATCATGTGCGGCCGCCGCGGCCCGATGCCTTCCAGCCCAACCGCCTGCTCGAGATCACGCCGGTGTTCCTCGAGCGCCTGCTGAAACGGCTCAAGCGCTCGCGCACCGAGGTGATCTCGCTCGACGAGATGCATCAGCGCTTCATCGCCAACAAGTTCAAGCGCCGCTTCGTCTGCATCACCTTCGACGACGGCTACAAGGATCTGATGAAGTGGGCCTATCCGCTGCTGCGCAAGTACCAGATGCCCTTTGCCGCCTATATCGCCACCAGCTTCCCGGACCGGCTCGGCGAACTATGGTGGCTGGCGCTGGAGGCGGTGATTGCGCGCAACACCCGCGTCGGCCTCCTGATCAACGGCGAGCAGAGGTTCTTCGAATGCGCCACGGTGCGCGAGAAGCGCGAGCTGTACGACGCCATCTACGGCTATCTGCGCAGCATGAAGACGGAAGACGAGGTGCGCGCGCTGGTACGCGACCTGTGCGCGACCTATAGCGTCGACATCGTCTCGTTCTGCCGCGAGCTGTGCATGGACTGGCAGGAAATCATCGATCTCGCCGCCGATCCTCTGGTCACCATCGGCGCGCACACCGTCAACCACAAGATGCTGATGAAGGTGCCGGATGAGTCCGCCGTGCGCGCCGAAATGGAAATGAGCCGCGCGGTGCTGGAAGCGGCGCTCGGCCGGCGGCCGCAACATCTGGCCTATCCGGTCGGCGACGCCACGTCGGCGGGCCCGCGTGAATTCCGCATCGCCGCCGAGCTCGGCTTCAAGACCGCGGTGACGACGCGGCCCGGCGTGCTGTTCAAGGCGCATCGCGACCACCTGACCGCGCTGCCGCGCATCTCGGTCAACGGCGAGTTCCAGCAGCAGCGCTATCTGAAAGTGCTGATGTCGGGGGCAGGCACGGCGTTCTGGAACGGCTTCCGCCGCGTCAACGCGGCCTAGGATTGTCGGGCCGCACCATCCACTTCACCAGCCACATGGCCGGCAGCACCCAGCCCAGTCCGGCAACGACGTAATAGATCGTCGCGACCAAGCCGTTGATGCTGGTCAGCACCGACTGCGCCAGCGCCATGGCGAGAAGCGTCCATGTCAACGCCAGGACGAGAAGGCCGAACGTGCCGATCAGCTTGCGGGCTCGGACTTTCATCAATCCATTCCGATGTCATGCCCCGCGAAAGCGGGGCATCCACGAACCACCAGAGTCATCGGATCGACAGGCACCGATACTACCGGATCGCCCGCTTTCGCGGACGATGACGGCTTGGAGATTTACGGGCGCCGTCGGTCATGGCGTGGTCATTTGCAGGCGGACAGGGCTGACTATATGGTCCGCGCGGCCTCCGGCAAGTGATGCATCCTATTCATTCCATGAGCGCGCAATCCTTCGCCCCAGAAAATCCGCCGGCGCTGCGCGCCTGGCTGTTGCTGGTTGCGGCGATGATCTTTCTGACGCTGGTGGTCGGCGGGGCGACGCGGCTCACCGAAAGCGGGCTCTCCATCACCGAGTGGAAGCCGGTGAGCGGCATTTTGCCGCCGCTGTCGGATGCGGCCTGGCAGGCGGAATTCAAGGCCTATCAGGCGATCCCGCAGTACCAGGAGCGCAATCGCGGCATGAGCCTCGATGACTTCAAGGTGATCTACTGGTGGGAATGGACGCACCGCGTGCTGGCGCGCTCGGTCGGCATGGTGTTCCTGCTGCCGTTTTTGTTTTTCCTCTGGCGCGGCATGGTGCCTCAGGCGTTGCGCGGACGGCTGTGGGGGATATTCGCGGGCGGTGCGCTGCTCGGCATCGTCGGCTGGTGGATGGTGTCGTCGGGGCTTGCCGGCTCCGGCCGCGTCAGCGTCTCGCAATACCGGCTCGCCTTCCATCTGGCGCTCGCCACCGCGATCTACGCCCTCGTGCTGTGGACCGCGCAGGAACTGGCGCCGCAGCGGCCCGTCCTTGCGGCGCCGCGGCTGCGCTTCGCCGCCGTCGCGATCGCGGTGCTGGTGCTCTGCCAGATCTATCTCGGCGCGCTGGTCGCCGGCACCAATGCCGGGCTTGCCTACAATACCTGGCCGCTGATCGACGGCGCCTTCGTGCCGGAGGCCTCGCATTTGTTGTTCCTGGAACCGGCCTGGCGCAATTTTTTCGAGAACGTCCTCACCGTGCAGTTCGACCATCGCATGCTGGCCTACGTCGTCTGGCTCGCCGTGATGGTGCACGCCAATGACTGCTGGCGTGCGCGGCATGAAACATCCGGCGCGCTGATCCTTGCCGGCGGGGTTACGGCTCAAGCCGTGCTTGGCATCGTCACGCTCGTCTATCGGGCGCCGATCGAGCTTGCGCTGGCGCATCAGGTGGTGGCGATCCTGGTTTTCACCGTGGCCGTGGCCCACGCCGAGCGGCTGTGGCATCGTCGCGGTGTCATCGCGGAGGCAACATGATCGACACCAAGGTCACCGACGGCATCGCCGTCATCACGCTCGCCTACGGCAAAGTGAACGCGCTCGACACCGAATTCTGCGAAGCGCTCGCCGCGCGTTTTGCCGAACTGCGCGCATCCGACGCGAAGGCGGTGGTGCTGACCGGGCAGGGCAAGGCCTTTTCCGCCGGTGTCGAGCTCATCAAGCTGAGCGAAGGCGGCGAAAGCTACATCCGCCGTTTCCTGCCGGCGCTGCACAAGCTTTACGAGACGGTGTTCTTCCATCCCAAGCCCGTGGTGGCCGCCGTCAACGGCCATGCCATTGCCGGCGGCTGCGTGCTCGCGGCTTGCGCCGACCGCCGCATCATGGCGCGCGGCCAGGGCCGTATCGGCGTCACCGAATTGCAGGTCGGCCTGCCGTTTCCGTCGATGGCCTTCGAAGCGGTGCGCGCCACCGTGCCGCCGCGCTATCTGGCCGAGGTGATCTACAGCGGCGCGACCTATGACACTGATGCCGCGCTTACCCGCGGCTGGGTCGACGAGCTTGCCGAGCCGGGCGAGCTCTTGGAAGACGCGCGGGCGGTGGCGCAGGAGCTTGCCGCGCTGTCGCCGGCGGCCTTTGCCCACAGCAAGGCGCAGATCCGTCAGCCGGTCGCCGAGTGGTATGCGCGCCACGGCGCTGCGATCGACAAGGCGGCGACCGACATCTGGTGCGCGCCGGCCTCGCTTGCCTATATCCGCGCCTATGTGCAGCGCACGTTGAAGAAGTGACGATACCTGTTTGTCAGGGACGGCGTGACCAAGCGGCTCACTTCGCCGCCAATCCCTGTTCGAGATCGGCGATGATATCGGCGACGTCCTCAAGCCCGACCGAAAGCCGCACAACATCGGGGCCGGCGCCGGCTTGGACCTTCTGCGCGTCGGACAATTGCCGGTGCGTGGTCGAGGCCGGGTGGATGATCAATGAGCGCGTGTCGCCGATATTGGCGAGGTGCGAGAACAGCTTGACGTTCGACACCAGCCTGACGCCGGCGTCGTAGCCGCCCTTGAGACCGAAGGTGAAGACGGCGCCGGCGCCTTTGGGCACATACTTCTTGGCGAGCGAATTGTATTTGTCGCCCGGCAACCCGGGATAGCTGACCCAGGCCACCTCCGGGCGCTTCGACAGCCATTGCGCGACCTCGAGCGCGTTCTCGGAATGGCGCTGCATGCGCAGCGATAGCGTTTCGATGCCGGTGAGGATGAGGAAAGCGTTGAACGGCGACAGCGCCGGCCCGAGGTCGCGCAAGCCCAGCACGCGGCAGGCGATGGCGAAGGCGAAATTGCCGAAGGTCTCGTGCAGCACGATGCCGGAATATTCCGGGCGCGGCTCGCACAGCATGGGGTACTTCTTGTCGCGCGACCAATTGAACGAACCGGCGTCGACAATCATGCCGCCGATCGAATTGCCGTGGCCGCCGAGAAATTTGGTGAGCGAATGCACGACGATGTCGGCGCCGTAGTCGATCGGCTTGCACAGGTAGGGCGTCGCCAGCGTGTTGTCGACAATCAGCGGCACGTTGTTCTTGCGCGCGATGGTGGCGACCGCCTCGATGTCGGTGATGACGCCGCCGGGATTGGCAATCGATTCGATGAACACCGCCTTGGTCTTCGGCGTCACCGCCTTTTCGAAGCTGCCGATGTCGTCGGGGTCGGCCCACACCACGTTCCAGCCGAAATTCTTGTAGGAATGGTTGAACTGGTTGATCGAGCCGCCGTACAGCTTCTTCGACGCCACGAACTCGTCGCCCGGCGTCATCAGGGCGTGCATGACGATGACCTGTGCGGCGTGGCCGGAGGCGACCGCAAGCCCCGCGGTGCCGCCTTCCAGCGCGGCGACGCGCTCTTCCAGCACGGCGCAGGTCGGATTGCCGATGCGGGTGTAGATGTTGCCGAAAGTCTGCAGGCCGAACAGCGCCGCGGCGTGGTCGACGTCGTCGAACACGAAAGACGTCGTCTGGTAGATCGGCGTTGCGCGCGCGCCGGTGGTCGGATCGGGTTTGGCGCCGGCGTGAATCGACAGCGTGGCAAATCCTGGAATGCGTTCGGCGTCGGCCATGGCCTCGTTCCTCGCGTTGTGGGCAAAGCTTATCGGGGCGGCAAGGCGCGCCGTCAAGGCGAGGCAAGCCTAAGCCCGGGCATTGCCGCGCAAGCGGGAATCCAGCAATGCGACGCAAATTAGAAGATTGTTTCCCTAAGGCCCCGCTCGCGCGGCGATGAGCGCGTGAGGGATGCCGCCCTAGCTGTCGCGCCTCTTTTCAGAGCCGAGGCTCATGCGCTGCACGCCCTTGCCGAGCGTCTGAGCGCGCTTCGACGACAGCGTGCGCGAATTGACGCCAATCCACGAGATTTCCGAGGACAGGCGGCCGTACTCGATCTTCGGGCAGCGGTTCATCACCACCTTGAGGCCGGCGTCCTCGGCGAGCTTGGCCGCCTCGTCGTTGCGGATGGTGAGCTGCATCCAGATTACCTGCGGCTTCGGCTCGAGCGCCAGCGCTTCCTGAACGATCGGCAGCGCAAACTGCGCGCCGCGGAAAATGTCAACCATGTCGATCGGGTCGGGGATATCGGCGAGCTTGGCGTAGATCTTCTGCCCGAGTGCCTCCTTGCCGGCGTGGCCCGGATTGACTGGGATGACGCGGTAGCCGCGCTCCAACAGATACTTGAAGGCGAAGTAGCTCGGCCGGTTGTCCTTCGGCGAGAAGCCGACCATGGCGATCGTCTTCACGGTGTTGAGAATGCCGCGGATGTAGCTGTCGGGATACTGGTCGTGGTTCATTTCGCCGCTTCGGAGGTCTTGGCGAGTTCGGCGCGCAGCCGCGCGTTCTCCGCCTGCAGCTCGGCGATCATGGCCTGCACCTTGCCGAAGGCATCCTCGAGCTCGGCCTCGGTGAAGCGGGCGACGATGTGCTGCGAACAGTTTGCGTCCCAGGCCTCGATGGTGAACAGGATGGCGCGCTCGGGCTTGGCCTTGTAGCCCCGGTCGAACAGCGCTTCCACCAGCGCCGGATCATTCTCGACGACGCGCGCCCGGCCCCACAATTTGATGCGTTGCCGCCGCGCCGGGTCGAGCAAAAACAGGAAGGCGCGGTCGTTCTCCGACAGATTGCCGAGGGTGATGTATTGCCGGTTGCCGCGGTAATCGGCAAAGCCGAGCGTCTTGTCGTCGATGACCTTGATGAAGCCTTTTGGCCCGCCGCGGTGCTGGATGTAGGGGGCGCCGTCGGCGGTCGCGGTGGCAAGGAACGCGGTGTCCTGCTCGGCGATGAACTTGGCGAGCTCCGGCGTCACCTTGTCGGGAAAGCCTTCGGCGGTGCGGCGTTCGTAATGCTGGGCGGAGCCGCGCTGACTTTGCGCCTTCTGCGCGGCGGGAGTGAACACGATGGAAGCGTTGTTCATGGCGCGGGGTCCGTGCGGCGGGAACCTTGAAGATAGGCGGCCATGCCGACCTCAATAAGCCGTGCGCCGATCAAGGCCGCGTGAAGCACGCATCAACGGTCCTGCCATTTCGGATCACGTTTTTCGATGAATGCGCAGATGCCTTCCTCGGCGTCGCGCGCCATCATGTTTTCGGTCATCACCTGTGAGGCGTAAGCGTAGGCGTCGGCGAGCGGCAGCTCGGCCTGGCGATAGAAGGCTTCCTTGCCGATCTTGAGCACGTAGGACGACTTCGAGGCGATGTCTTGCGCCAGCCTGATCGCTTCGACGCGCTCGGCGCCGGCGGCGACCACGCGGTTGATCAAGCCGATGCGGGCTGCGTCCTCGGCCGCGACCATCTCGCCGGTCAGCAGCATCTCCATCGCATGCTTGCGGGCGACGTTGCGCGACAGCGCCACCATCGGCGTCGAACAGAACAGACCGATGTCGACGCCGGGGGTTGCGAATTTCGCGGCCGGGGATGCAAGAGCAAGATCGCAGCTGGCAACGAGCTGGCATCCGGCGGCGCTCGCCGGGCCTTGCACGGCCGCGATCACCGGCTGCGGCAGCTTGACGATCTGCTGCATCATGGCGCTGCAGGTTGCCATGATCCGGCTGAAATAGGCGCGGCCGCCGTCGGCGTCGCTGCGCCGTGCGGTCAGCTCCTTGAGATCGTGCCCGGCGCAAAACGCGGGGCCGTTGGCGGCGAGCACCACGGCACGGACCGAGGTGTCGGCGGCGATGTCGGTGAAGGCGGCCGCGAGCGCGCCGAGCAGCGCTTCCGACAGGCTGTTGCGCGCGGCGGGCCGGTTGAGCACCAGCACGGCGACGTCCTTGTCACGCTCGCGCAGCAGCACCGGGCTGGCCGTCTGGACGTTCATAGGGTTGTCCCGATCCCTTGCGTTGCAGGATACTTAACCGGTGGGGCCCGGCTGGCAAGGCATTGGAACGGACGGCAAAAGCCGGCGTTGACGGCGCTAGGAGGCGCGCATGGCAAGGCGCAGGCGCAGCACCAAGGCCAAGTCGAAACGCAACGGCCGCAAATGGTCGCAGCGCGTCACGGCGACAAGCGATGCAATGACGCTGGAGCAGGGCGTGTTCAACAAGGCCAGTCCGGGTGCGATCGCGCGCTCGCTCAAGCGCTCAGCCGAGCGCAGCAGCCGTCGCAAGTCCGCACCCTATCGCTCCGCCATGTCGATGCTGACCTTCTATATCAACCGCGGCGGCAAGGGCCTGTCCAAGTCGCGCAAGCAAACGCTCGAACAGGCCAAGGACGCATTGCGCGCGCTTTACGGCAGGGCCTAGTCCTGGCTATCAGAGGGCGCGCCGGGTGTCCGGCTGCGCGGGGGAGAGATGCCGGCACCGGCCCTCAATGCCGAACAGATCGGCGACTTGCTGCACGAGGTGTTTCCGCAGGCCTTCTATCCGGGTTGCGGCCTGTCGATCGAGCGCGTCGCCTATGGCGATATTCGCGTGCGGCGGCAATTCCACGAAGACCATCTGCGCCCCGGCGGGACGGTGTCCGGTCCGACCATGATGGAGCTTGCCGATTTCGCCATGTATGTCGCGGTGTTTTCGGCGATCGGCCGCCAGCCTTTGGCGGTGACGACCAACCTGAACATCAACTTCCTGCGCAAGCCGGGCCCCTCCGACCTCATTGCGGATGCGCGGCTGCTCAAGGTCGGCAAGCGCCTGGCGGTGGGCGAGGTGACGATCTATTCGGTGGGCCTGGACGAGCCGGTCGCCCATGTAACGTCGACCTATTCTATTCCTAATGGCCGCTAATTAGCCTTGGGTATCAAATTACCTTTCACATAAGTAATTGATATTACGTGGCAAATATCATCGCAAGTGCATTGACCCGTCGGGTTTGCTCCGCTACAGAACCGCAAATTTCAAGCGCGGCCTGGCCCGCGCCCATCCAGGGATCCAACATGAAGACCTATTCGGCCAAGCCCGCCGACATCCAGAAGAAATGGGTGACCATCGACGCCACCGGGCTCGTGGTCGGCCGGCTTGCTTCGATCGTGGCGCTGCGGCTGCGCGGCAAGCATAAGGCGAGCTATACGCCTCACGTCGATGACGGCGACAACGTCATCGTCATCAACGCCGCCAAGGCCGTCTTCACCGGCCGCAAGCGCGAGCAGAAAGTCTATCACCACCACACCGGCTATATCGGCGGCATCAAGGATCGCACCGCCAAGCAGATCATGGACGGCAAGTTTCCCGAGCGCATCGTCGAGAAGGCGGTCGAGCGCATGCTGCCGCGCGGACCGCTCGGTCGCGTGCAACTCGGCAACCTGCGCGTCTATCCGGGCGCCGAGCATCCGCACGAGGCGCAGAAGCCCGAAAAGCTCGATGTCGCCGCCATGAACCGCAAAAACGTGAGGAGTGCCTGACCGTGGCCGAGACCGTACAGTCGCTGGAAGGATTGGCGAGCCTGAAGCCGGCCGCGCCCGAAGCGCCCAAGCACGAGAAGAAAGTCGATGCCCAGGGCCGCGCCTATGCCACCGGCAAGCGCAAAAACGCGGTCGCCCGCGTCTGGATCAAGCCGGGCTCCGGCAAGATCCTGGTCAACACCAAGGCGGTCGAGCAGTTCTTCGCCCGTCCGGTGCTGCGCATGTTGATTCAGCAGCCGCTGGTCGCGGCCAACCGCGCCGGCCAATACGACGTCACCTGCACCGTCTCCGGCGGCGGGCTGTCGGGACAGGCTGGCGCGGTGCGCCACGGCCTGGCCAAGGCGCTGACCTATTTCGAGCCGGAACTGCGCGGCGCGCTCAAGCGCGGCGGCTTCCTTACCCGCGATCCGCGCGTGGTCGAGCGCAAGAAATACGGCCGTGCCAAGGCCCGCCGCTCGTTCCAGTTCTCCAAGCGCTAGCAGGCACGATAACGGCTGCAAAAGGGCGCCGGTCGCGGCGCCCTTTTTGTTTGTTGACGCAATCCCACCGATTTTGCTGCAAGTTTAACGATAATTGTCGCCGCAGTTTCATCGAAGCGCGCGCAAGCCCGCAACAGTTTTTGCAATCGGCCCGACTATTTTACCGGCACCGCCGCCCTTGCGCGGGCGAGCGGTCAGCGGAGCCGGCATGCCCGATCCTCAATTCGAGCTTTCCTTTCTCGACGGTCCGACGTTGGCCTTCGTCACCGTGTGCATCGTCGCGCTGCTCGGCCTGTTTCTCGTGCTTGCCTGGCTGCAGCAGCGCGACATGCGCGCGCTCGCCTGGTGGGGCGCGGCCTATCTGATCGGCGCCTCCTCGCTCGCGCTATGGGCGGCGCCGCATCAATGGATCCATCTGCCGCGCGAAGTTCCCTTCGCCATGATTTTTGTCGCCTGCGGCATGGTCTGGAACGGCGTGCGTCTGTTCCGCGGCCGGCCGCTGCTGCCGGTCGGCGCCTTCGCAGGGGCTGCGGTATGGCTGCTGCTGTGCCAGTTGCCGCTCTTTGCCGAAGGCACGATGCCGCGCGCCGTGCTCGGCATCCTGGTCGTTGCCGCCTACACCTTCTCCATCGCCTTCGAGCTGTGGCGAGAGCGCCGCAAATCGGTCCATTCGCGCATCGCGCAGATCGTGGTGCCGTGCCTGCACGCGGCGATCTTCCTGCTGCCGCTGGCCATCCTGTCGTTGATGCCGGAGGTGTATGCGGCGAGCTGGCTTACCGTGTTCACGCTCGAGACCATTCTCTACGCGGTCGGCACCGCCTTCATGGTGCTCTTGATGGTCAAGGACCATGCGGTCGACATCTACCGCGACGCGGCCTCGACCGATTTCCTGACCGGCCTGCTCAACCGGCGGGCTTTTCTGGAGAACGCCTTGCGGCTGTGCGCCAAGCAGGCCAAGAACGGCAAGCCGGTGACGCTGATGATGTTCGATCTCGACCATTTCAAGTCGATCAACGACCGCTTCGGCCACAATGTCGGCGACGAGGCGCTGCGCGCGTTCGCCGACACGATCCGCAAGAGCATGCGCGGAAGCGACATCATCGGCCGACTCGGCGGCGAGGAATTTGCCGCGATCGTCGACGAGCCGGGCGATGTCGCCGCCATGATCGCCGAGCGTGTGCGCGCCGGCTTCGAAACCGCCGGGGTCGAAATCGCCGGCATCAAGATCGGCGCCACCGTCAGCATCGGCGCCGCCACCGCGACCGAGGTCGTTACCAATATCGATGCGCTGATCGCGCGCGCCGATGTCGCGCTCTATCGGGCCAAAGGCGAGGGCCGCAACCGGCTGCGCATGGCCGAGACCGAGCCGCCGGTTGATCGCGCCCGCTTGATCGCCGCCGCGCGCAGCAGCCGCGAGGCCGAGGTCAAGGACATGCTGCGCCGCAATAGCGCGGCCTGAGCGCAGGCAACCTCTCGTTTACCCTGTGCGCCTAGGATCGCTGCTCCATGGCGCGTTCGTTCGCAGTTTCGCAGTCCGAGTCGCTTGCGCTTGAGGCCAATGCTGCGGGGGCGGCTTGGGCCTGCGCTTTTTCGTCATCGGCGGAGTACGACGCCGCCCTGATCGCCGAACGGCGCGCTGCCGGTGTTTACGGTCCGAAGCGTCGCCGCCGGCAGATGCTGGTCAGCGCGGCGGCGATGGCGGCTGCGCTGGCGGTCATCGTTCTCCTCATCGTCTGATCGCGTCCGAGGCGGACGAAAAAGGGCGCCCCGCGAGGGGCGCCCTTGGAGTTGGCATCGCTCGTTCGATGCTAAGGGAGGAACGCTTACGCCGAGTAGTACATCTCGAACTCGACCGGATGCGGGGTGTGTTCGAAGCGGATCACTTCCGTCATCTTCAGGTCGATGTATGAATCGATGAAGTCGTCGTCGAACACACCGCCGGCGGTGAGGAAGCCGCGATCCTTGTCGAGCTCGCCGAGCGCCTGGCGCAAGCTGCCGCACACCGTCGGGATGTTCTTCAGTTCGGACTTCGGCAGATCGTAGAGATCCTTGTCCATCGCCGAGCCCGGATCGAGCTTGTTCTTGATGCCGTCGAGGCCGGCCATCGTCATCGCCGCGAAAGCGAGGTACGGATTGGCGAGCGGATCGGGGAAACGCACCTCGACGCGCTTGGCCTTCGGATTGGTGGTGTAGGGGATGCGGCACGATGCCGACCGGTTGCGCGCCGAGTAGGCGAGCAGCACCGGCGCCTCGAAGCCCGGCACCAGGCGCTTGTAGGAGTTGGTGGTCGGGTTGGTGAAGGCATTGATCGCCTTGGCGTGCTTGATGATGCCGGCGATGTACGACAGGCACGTCTCCGATAGGTCGGCGTACTTGTTGCCGGCGAACACCGGCTTGCCTGACTTCCAGATCGACTGATGGCAGTGCATGCCCGAGCCGTTGTCGCCGTAGATCGGCTTCGGCATGAAGGTCGCGGTCTTGCCGTAGATCTGCGCCACCTGCTGGATGCAGTACTTGTAGATCATCATCTGGTCGGCCATCTGCGTGAGCGGCGAGAACTTCATGCCGAGCTCGTGCTGGGCG
>DASRGB010000008.1:0-40402 GCA_035651255.1 Pseudolabrys sp. | reverse complement strand
TCGTTGCGGCCGAGGTCGAGCAGCATCAAGTGCTCGGCGCGCTCCTTCGGATCGGCGAGCAGCTCTTCCTCGAGCGCCTTGTCCTCGTGCGGCGTCGGCCCACGCGGCCGCGTGCCGGCGATCGGGCGGATGGTGACGACGTCGCCCGACACCTTTACCAGGATTTCGGGGCTCGATCCGGAAACGGCGAAGTCGCCGAAGTCGAGGAAATAAAGATAAGGTGACGGGTTGGTGCGCCGCAGCGCGCGATAAAGCGAAAAGGGCGGCAGCGAAAACGGCGCCTCGAAGCGCTGCGCCAATACGATCTGGAAGGCGTCGCCGGCGACGATGTAGTCCTTGGCGCGCAGCACCATCGCCTTGTACTCGTCCGCCGTGGTGTTCGATTTTACCGGAACGTCGAGCGCGCCTTCGTTGTAATCCGAGAGCGACTTGTCGAGCGGCTGATCGAGGGCCTCCACGACGCCGGATAGGCGCTCGTAGGCCCGCGCCAGCGCGGACCTGGCGTCGACGCCTTTTTCCGGACGGACCGGGGTTACGACGGTGAGCGCATCCTTGACGGCGTCGAACACCACGATCAACGTCGGCCGCACCATCACCGCGTCGGGAATGCCAATCGGATCGGGATTGCTATTCGGCAGGTCCTCCATCAGGCGGACCATGTCATAGCCGAGATAGCCGAAGACGCCGGCGGCCATCGGCGGCAGCGTTTCCGGCAAGGTGATGCGACTTTCCTTGATCAGCGCCCGCAGGGCCTCGAGCGGCGGCTCGTTGAGCGGGGCAAAGCCATTGAGCTTGCCGCGCGTGGCACGGTTGATCTCGGCCTTGGCGCCGTTGGCGCGCCAGATCACGTCGGGATCGAGCCCGATGATCGAATAACGGCCCCGCGCCTCGCCGCCTTCGACCGACTCCAAGAGGAAACTCATCGCCTTGCCGTTGCCGAGTTTGAGATAGGCCGACACCGGCGTCTCGAGATCGGCGACCAGCGTGGTCCATACCACCTGCGGCTCGCCGCGCTCATAACGTTCGGCGAAGTCGGCTTGCGACGGCTCGATCTGCATGGGGTGTTTATTGGCGTGCGGTGACGCCAAGCACCTGGTTGATCGCGGTCTGGTCGACGTCGACGCCGAATTGGCTTTCGAGCCGCGCCAGGTATTCGGCGGTGACGTCGTCGCCGTACGAGTTCTGCAGACTGGCAGCGAGCGCCTTGCCTTGAGGCGATGCCGCATCGAACGGCGGATCGGTCATGCCGGTGACGCGGAAAACGTAGCGCTGCGTCTGGTCGTCGCCTTCGGCGCTGGCGGCGGCGTCCTTCGGCGTCTGGAATGCGGCAGTGACCACATTGGCCGGCAATTTATCGGCTGGCTTGCCGCGCTGCAGTCCGGTCGCGCTCCCGACCTTGACGCCCGCGCTCGCTGCAAGCTCAGCAAGCGCTGCGCCTGCCTTGAGCTTGTCCAGCAGTTCGGCGCTCCTGGCGGCGAGCCGCTTGCCGATCTCCTCATCGCGCCAGCGCTTGGCGACCTGATCCTTCACTTCGGCGAGCGGCCGCTCGTGCGACGGTGTGATGCCGGTGACGTCGTAATAAAGATAACCGCCGTTCGGCAGCTGCATCGCGTCGTTGTCAACGCCGACATCGGTGTTGAACGCGGCGGCAACGACATTCGGCTGCTTCGGCAAATCGGCGACCGGTTTGCCGTCGGGCCCGTTGCCGGCGCGGTCGACGGCTTCGATGACGCGCGTCGTGACGCCGAACTTCTTGCCGGCTTCGACCAGCGTCGCGCCGGCCGCGCGTTCGTCTTCGACTTTGTCGCGCAGATCGCCGACCTGGGTGCGCGCATGGCTCTCGGCAAGCTCGCGTTTGATTTGCGACGCCACGTCTTCGTAGGCCTTCTGCGCGCCCGGTTCGATCTTGCCGACCGTCAGCAGCACGGTGCCGAACTGGCCGACGATCGGCTCGCTGATCTCGCCGGACTTGAGCGCAAACGCGGCATCGGCGATCGCCGGGTCGATGATCGCGGTTTTCGTCATCATGCCGAGGTCGGTGTCCGACGGTTTCAGGCCGCGATCCTTGACGAGGTCGTCGAACGTCGCACCTTTGCCGAGCTTGTCGCGCGCAGCCTTTGCCTCCTCGGCATTGGGATAATTGATCTGGCGGATCTCGCGCTTCTCGGGCGTGCCGTACTGCGCTTTATGCTGCTCGTAATAGGCCTTGGCGTCGGCTTCTTTGACTTCGTCCGGTTTGGCGAGGTCGGCGGGCGACAGCGAGAGCACGGTGAGCTTGCGGTATTCCGGGGCGCGGAACAGCACCTTGTGCTCGTCAAAATACTTTTCGAGCACGTCGGCGGGCGGCGCCGCGACATCGCCGGCCTGCGCCGGACCGAGGGCGATGTAGTCGATGCTGCGCTGCTCGTTCTGATACTGATTGACGGCGGCGATCGCGGCAGCGGGCGCCTTGATGTCCCCGGAAATGCTGAGCGCAAGCTGGCGGCGCAGCATGCGTCGGCGCTGCTCCTCGACGAAGCGCGCCTCGGTGAAGCCGAGATCGCGGATGGTTTCCTCAAAGCGTGCGCGATCGAACTGGCCGGTCAATCCGCGAAAGCCTGGATCGCTGGTGATGCGCTGCGAGATTTCCCCGGTACCGATGCCGAGGCGGAGTGCCTTGGCCTGCTCGTCGAGCGTCGTCTCCGCGACCAATTGGGCAATCAGTTGGCGGTCGAAACCGAGGGCGCGAATCTGATCCGGGGACAGCGTGCGTCCGAGCTGGCGGCTGAGCTTGCGCAGCTGGTCGTTGTAATATTCGCGGAACTGTTCCGCGGAAATCCTGACGTCGCCGATGGTGAGGGCGGCGTTGCGGCCAAAACCGCGAAAAATGTCGCCGATGCCCCAGATGGCAAAGCTGATGACCAGGAAGCCCATGACGGCCGCCATCAGGCCCTTGCCGAGCCAGGTCGAGGAGGCTTTGTGAATACCGCGAAGCATCGGCGCCTTGTAACCGTTAGGGTGTTTCGGGTGTGGCGACCTTATAGGGAGCGGGCCAAATCCCTGCAACTCAAGAAGGAACGCGCCTTTTCCGCCCTCGACTGGCGCTGCCGCACCGGGTCTGATAACCGCACCCGTAAAAGGGCTTAAAATCGATGGCCGTAGCCGCACCCCGCCCGCTGGTGGCGGGCAATTGGAAGATGAACGGGCTTGCCGCCTCGGAGGCCGAGCTCGCCAAGATCATCGCCGGTAGCGGCGGTGTCAAATGCGACCTGATGGTGTGCCCGCCGGCGACGCTGATTGTCGAGTTCGCCGCCGCTGCCCGCGGGTCGGTCGTGTCAATCGGCGCGCAGGACTGTCACCCGGAGCCTTCGGGCGCCCACACTGGCGATATCGCCGCCGAGCAGCTTGCCGATGCCGGGGCCCGGGCGGTCATTGTCGGGCATTCGGAACGGCGCGCCGATCATCATGAAACCGACGCTTTGGTGCGCGCCAAGGCGCTCGCCGCGCGCCGGGCAGGGTTGACGGCGATTATCTGCGTCGGCGAGCAGCGCGCCGAGCGCGAAGGCGGCAAGACCTTGGACGTCATCGGCCGCCAGCTTGACGGCTCACTGCCCGACGGGACGACAGCTGCGGATTTGGTCATCGCCTATGAGCCGGTCTGGGCCATCGGCACAGGGCTCACGCCGACGCCTGGCGATGTGGCCGAGGTGCACGGCTTTATCCGCAGACGTCTTGGCCAGCGATTTGGCGAAACAGGCGCCGCCATGAGGATCCTTTATGGCGGCTCGGTGAAGCCCGCGAATGCCAAGGACCTGCTGACGGTGGCCGACGTGAACGGCGCGCTGGTTGGCGGCGCCAGCCTGAAAGCCGCCGATTTCCTCGGCATTGCGGCGGTTTACCGCTGATGCCGCCGAGGGTGGAAAATCGCCGCATGATCGTGTAGAGACCGCCGCGAATTCCTATATGGACGGCATGGCCGCCTGGGCGGGACGCCCGGAACGGCTCGGATTTTGGATGGATTTGGAATGCAGCAGGTCGTTATCGTCATTCATCTGATGCTGGTGCTCGCCCTCATCGGGGTGGTGCTGTTGCAGCGCTCCGAAGGCGGCGGGCTCGGTATCGGCGGCGGTGGCGGCTTCATGACCAATCGCGGCGCGGGCAATGTGCTGACGCGAACCACCGCGATACTGGCCGGGCTGTTCTTCCTCACCAGCTTGGTGCTGTCGATCCTCGCCGGCATGGGGCGGGCGCCGACCGCAATTATCCGGGGTGGCCCCTCGGTACCGGCCGTGCCGGGTACTCCGCCGGCAGGCGAGGGTGGCGGCCTGCTCAAACAACTGCAGCAAGGCGCGCCGGGGTCGGAGCCCGCGCCGTCGGCTCCCGCCGCGCCCTCGGGTCCGGCGGTGCCGCAGTCGAAATGACCATGACTTCAACAAAGGGCCGGGCAACCGGCCCTTCGGCGTTATGGAGGCGGCCGAAACCAGCGATGCAATCTTGTGCAGGACACCGAGCATCCACAGCTACGCACAGGCGCAGACGGCCCATGAATTTTTCGCGCTCGTCGAATCGAACCGGGGAGGCTAAAGCTTAGGTCCCATGGCGCGGTATATTTTCATCACCGGCGGCGTGGTCTCCTCACTCGGCAAGGGTCTGGCATCCGCGGCGCTCGGCGCCCTGTTGCAGGCGCGCGGCTACAAGGTGAGGCTGCGCAAGCTCGACCCCTATCTCAATGTCGATCCGGGCACCATGTCGCCCTACCAGCACGGCGAAGTCTTCGTCACCGACGACGGCGCCGAGACTGACCTCGACCTCGGCCATTACGAACGTTTCACCGGTCGCCCGGCCACCCGCCATGACAACATCACCACCGGCCGCATCTACCAGGACATCCTGACGCGCGAGCGCCGCGGCGATTATCTCGGCGCCACCATCCAGGTCATCCCGCACGTTACCAATGCCATCAAGGACTTCATCCGCGAGGGCAATGACGGCTTCGATTTCGTGCTGTGCGAGATCGGCGGCACCGTCGGCGACATCGAGGGCCTGCCGTATTTCGAGGCGATCCGGCAGATGGGCAATGAGTTGCCGCGCCATCACGCCGTCTACATTCATCTCACGCTCTTGCCGTTCATCCCGAGCGCCGGCGAGCTGAAGACGAAGCCGACGCAGCATTCGGTCAAGGAGCTGCGCTCGATCGGCATCCAGCCCGACATTCTGCTGTGCCGCACCGACCGGCCGATCCCGCCCGGCGAGCGACGCAAGCTCGGCCTGTTCTGCAACGTGCGCGAAAGCGCGGTGATCGAGGCACGCGACGTCGACAATATCTACGCCGTGCCGGAGGCCTATCACGAAGCCGGACTCGATACCGAAGTGCTCTCGGCGTTCGGCATGGAGGCGGGCGCGCCGCCTGATCTCGTCCGCTGGCGCACCATCAACGAACGCATCCGCAATCCGGAAGGTGACGTCACCATCGCCATCGTCGGCAAGTACACCGGCATGAAGGACGCCTACAAATCGCTGATCGAGGCGCTCTCACACGGCGGCATCGCCAACAAGGTCAAGGTCAATCTCGACTGGATCGAGTCCGACGTGTTCGAGAACGAGGACCCGGCGCCGTTCCTCGAGCAAGTCAACGGCATCCTGGTGCCTGGCGGCTTCGGCCAGCGCGGCGCCGAAGGCAAGATCAAGGCGGCGCAATTCGCGAGGCTGCGCAACGTGCCCTATTTCGGCATCTGTTTCGGCATGCAGATGGCGGTGATTGAGGCCGCGCGCAATCTGTGCGGCATCGAGGAGGCGAACTCGACGGAATTCGGCGCGACGCCGGAACCGGTGGTCGGCCTGATGACCGAATGGCTCAAGGGCAACGAATTGCAGAAACGCCAGGCCAACGGCGACCTCGGCGGCACGATGCGGCTCGGCGCCTATCCGGCGACGCTGACGCGCGGCAGCCGTGTTGCCAATATCTACGGCGCGACTGAAATCTCCGAACGCCACCGCCACCGCTATGAGGTCAACACCGCCTATAAAGGTAGGCTCGAGCAGCGCGGCATGCGCTTCTCCGGTATGTCGCCCGACGGCATCCTGCCGGAAATCATCGAATACGAAGACCATCCGTGGTTCATCGGCGTGCAGTTCCACCCGGAACTCAAGTCGCGGCCGTTCGAGCCGCACCCGCTGTTCGCCTCCTTCATCGGCGCCGCTGTGGAGCAGAGCCGGCTGGTGTAGTCTCCGCCGCGATCGCTATACTCTGCGCACAACACCATCCCGAGGAAACGTTCATGATCTATGAGTTGCGCGTCTATCGCTGCATACCCGGCCGGCTGCCGGCCTTGATCAAGCGTTTCGACACGACCACGCTCAGGCTTTGGGAAAAGCACGGCATCCGTCAGGTGGGGTTTTGGACCACGCTGATTGGCGAATCCAATCAGGAACTCACCTACATGCTGGCGTGGAATTCATTGGCCGAACGCGAGCAGAAATGGCACGGCTTCATGGCCGATCCGGAGTGGATCAGTAAACGTGCCGAGTCGCAGAAGGACGGTGAGATTGTCGCGAACATCGTCAGTCAAATTCTCCAGCCGACGTCGTTCTCGGCACTGAAGTAGCGGCGCGATGCCCCGCGGCATCGATCACATTGTTCACGCCGTCCACGACCTCGATAAGGCCGCCGCATTTTATCGCGGTCTTGGCTTTACCGTCGGCGGCCGCAACCGCCATCCGCGCGACTGGGGCACGCAGAACCGCATCATCCAGACGCCGGAAACCTTCATCGAACTGCTGGCCATCGACGACGCCAGCGGCATCGCGCCGGCCGCGCCGCATTATTTTTCTTTCGGCGCCTTCAACCGCGATTTTTTGAAATCGCAGGAAGGCTTGTCCATGCTTGTGCTGAAGGGGCGCGGCGCGCCCGATGCCGCCGAATTTCGCGCCAAGGGCATCGGCGATTTCGCGCTTTACGATTTCGAACGCGAGGGCAGGGGGCTCGACGGCACGACGCTGCGCTTTGCGTTCACGCTCGCTTTCGCCGTCGATCCTCATGCGCCGGATGTGGGCTTCTTCACGTGCCAGCACCGGCACCCCCCGGAAAACTTTTGGAATCCGCAACTTCAGAAGCACGCCAACGGCACGACCGCCACCGCGGGCGTCGTGCTGGTGGCGGCCGATCCCGAGCGCCACCGCGTCTTCTTGGAGGCCTTTGCCGATGCCGAGGCAAGCCGAGGTGACGATGGTTTCAGCATGGTCACGCCGCGTGGTTCAATCGAGATGCTGACGCCGGCCGCATTTACCGGCCGCTATGGCGTTGCGGCCCCGGACACCGCACGCGGCGCGCGGCTCGCCGCCATCCGCTTTACCGTCGCCGACGCGAGCCTGCTGCAGGATGTACCCGAGCTTGCCGGGATTGCCGGTATTTACGAGAAAAATACAGCGATTGTCGGGGCCGACGATGCGTTTGGCGCGGTAATGGTATTCGAACCGGGCCGTTGACCGGGCGGCTTGGCCGCTTCATGGTCCGCACCGCATGGATCAGAGTCTGCTGCCCAATGCCGCCGTGGCCGTCGGGACCGTGCGCTTCGGCAACGATCTGCCGCTGGCGCTGATCGCCGGGCCGTGTGCGCTCGAGAGCAAAGCGCACGCGCTGGAGATGGCGAGCGCGCTGAAGGAGATCGCGGCGAAAGCCGGCGTCGGCCTCGTCTACAAAACCAGTTTCGACAAAGCCAACCGCACCTCCTCGCGCAGCGCGCGTGGGCTCGGGCTCGACGCGGCGCTACCGATTTTTGCCGAGATCCGCGACAAGCTGAAATTGCCCGTGCTCACCGACGTGCACGAAGCCGAGCAATGCGCGCGGCTCGCAGCCGCAGTCGACGTGTTGCAAATCCCGGCGTTCCTCTGCCGCCAGACCGATCTGCTGATCGCCGCGGCGAAAACCGGCAAGGCCGTCAACGTCAAGAAGGGCCAGTTCCTCGCGCCCTGGGACATGAAGAACGTGGTCGAGAAGATCACGCAAGCCGGCAACCGCAATGTGCTGGTGACCGAGCGCGGTGTCTCCTTCGGCTACAACACGCTCGTGTCCGACATGCGCGCGCTGCCGATCCTCAAGCGTGACACCGGTGCGCCCGTTATCTTCGACGCCACGCACTCCGTGCAGCAGCCGGGCGGGCAGGGCACCACGTCCGGCGGCGAGCGCGAATTTGTCCCCGTGCTGGCGCGCGCGGCGGTCGCAGTCGGCGTCGCCGGCGTGTTCATCGAGACCCATCAGGATCCGGACAAGGCGCCGTCCGACGGACCCAACATGCTGCCGCTGCAGCAGATGGAACCGCTGTTGCGTGAACTCGTCGAATTCGACAAGCTCGCCAAGCGCTGATCTGGTCCCGCTGTGACCCGCACGCTCAACGTCATCGCCTTTGTCGTTTTTGCAAGCGCTCTGTTTATCCGTTCGACCGACCCGGTCATCCCGCTGATCGCCGACGGCTTGCACGTCGAGCCAGCGACGGCGGCACTCCTGTCCACCGCCTTCACGCTGCCGTACGCGCTGGTGCAGCCGTTGCTCGGCGCGCTTGCCGACATGTTCAGCAAAGTGCGGCTGATGCTCATGTGCATGGTGCTTGTCACCGCCGGCACGATCGTCTGCGGTATGGCGCCGAACTACGAATTCCTGTTTATCGCGCGAGTGCTGGCCGGCCTCGCATCGGGCGGTGTGGTGCCGATCTCGTTCGCGCTGGTCGGCGACCTGGTGCCGTTCGCCGACCGGCAAGTGGCGATGGGCCGGCTGCTGTTCGCCATCATGACCGGCAATCTTCTGGGCGCGACTTGCGCCGGCGTGGTCGGCGATCTGCTCGGTTGGCGCGGCGTGTTCTTCGTCATCGGTTCGCTCGGCGCGCTCGCCTGTACGGTCGGCATCGTCGGCTTCCGCGGCCACAGCGAGAACGGGCCCGGGCGGTTTGACCTGTCGAACTTCATTCCGAACTATCGGATGATCTTCAAGAACCCGTTGGCAAAGATCTGCTTCGGCACCGTGTTCGTCGAAGCTCTGTTCATGTACGGCTGCTTTCCCTACATCGCCACCATGTTGCGGCAGGCAGGCGAACCGCGAGCCTCGATCGCCGGCATTGTCATTGCCGGCTTCGGCATCGGCGGCGCGCTCTACGGCGCGCTGGTGTCGCGCGTGCTGCCGCTGCTCGGCGAGCGGCGCATGATGCGGTTCGGCGGCGGCGCGTTGGGATTCTGCCTGATTGTCATCGCGCTGCGCCTCTATTGGCCGATTGAGTTTCTCAATTTCGCGCTGCTCGGCTTCGGCTTCTATTGTTTGCACGCGGTCGTGCAGATCTATGCCAGCGAGCTTGCGCCCAGCGCGCGCGGCTCTGCTATGGCGCTGCACTCGTTCTTCTTCTTTCTGGGGCAGGCGCTTGGCCCGATCGTCTATGGCGCGGGCCTGTCCACCGTCGGCCTCGGCCCGGTCCTGGTGCTCGGCGCCGTGGCGCTGATCGCCGTCGGATTGACCTGCGCGCAATGGCTGCGCCGGCCGGCGCAAACGGACGCCGCGCTCTAGCCGCGGCCGCGGTACGGCGGCACGCCTTGGTCCGGCGGCAGCCACACGTCCTTGGGCAGACGGCCCGCCTGCCAGAACACGTCGATCGGCATGCCGCCGCGCGGAAACCAGTAGCCGCCGATGCGCAAGTACCTTGGCTTCAGCAGCGCGACGAGTTTCTTGCCGATGGCGATGGTGCAATCCTCGTGGAAGGCGCCGTAGTTGCGGAAGCTGTTGAGGTAGAGCTTGAGCGACTTCGACTCCACCAGGAACTTGCCCGGCACGTAGTCGATGACGAAATGGGCGAAATCCGGCTGGCCAGTGATCGGGCACAGGCAGGTGAATTCCGGTGCTGTGAAACGCGCGACATAGTTGGTGCCCGGATGCGGGTTGGGCACGCGGTCGAGCTTCGCCCTGTCCGGCGAGGCGGGGATAGGCGTCGGACGGCCGAGTTGCAGTCGTTTTCTAGCCATGACCCGCACCATAGTGTAGAAGCCCCGCCATATCCAAGCCGGAGCCGTAAGCGCAATGACCGCGATTACCGACATCATCGGCCGCGAAATTCTCGATTCCCGCGGCAATCCGACCATCGAAGTAGACGTCATTCTGGAGGACGGCTCGATGGGCCGTGCCGCGGTGCCGTCCGGCGCCTCGACCGGCGCGCACGAGGCGGTGGAGCTGCGCGATGGCGACAAGGCGCGCTACGGCGGCAAGGGCGTGCGCAAGGCGGTTGACGCCGTCAACGGCGAAATCTTCGACGCGCTCGGCGGCATGGATGCCGAGGCGCAGGCCAAGATCGACGAGACCATGATCGCGCTCGACGGCACGCCGAACAAAGGCCGCCTCGGCGCCAATGCCATTCTCGGCGTGTCGCTCGCCTGCGCCAAAGCCGCGGCAAAGGCCAAGCGCGCGCCGCTCTACCGCTACGTCGGCGGCGCCGCGGCGCGAACGCTGCCGGTGCCGATGATGAACATCGTCAACGGCGGTGTGCATGCCGACAATCCGATCGACTTCCAGGAATTCATGATCATGCCCGTCGGGGCGCCGACCTTTGCGGAAGCGCTGCGCTGCGGCTCGGAAATCTTCCACACGTTGCGCGGCGAGTTGAAGGCCAAAGGCTTCAATACCAATGTCGGCGACGAAGGCGGCTTTGCGCCGAATCTGAAATCGGCGACTGACGCGCTCGATTTCGTCATGCAGGCGATCGGCAAAGCCGGCTACAAGCCGGGCGGCGATGTCTTCCTGGCACTTGATTGCGCTGCAACCGAATTCTTCAAGAACGGCTCGTACGTCTATGAAGGCGAGGGCAAGACGCGGTCGCCGCAACAGCAGGCCGATTACCTCGCCGAACTTGTCGGCAAATATCCGATCGTCTCCATCGAGGACGGCATGTCGGAGGACGATTGGGACGGCTGGAGACTGCTCACGCAAAAAATCGGCGGGAAGGTGCAATTGGTCGGCGACGATCTCTTTGTCACCAACGTGACGCGGCTGTCGAAAGGCATCAAGGAAGGCATCGCCAATTCCATTTTGGTGAAGGTCAACCAGATCGGCACGCTCACCGAGACGCTTGCCGCCGTCGAAGCCGCGCACAAGGCGGGCTATACCGCGGTGATGTCGCACCGCTCCGGCGAGACCGAAGATTCAACCATCGCCGACCTCGCCGTCGCCACCAATTGCGGGCAGATCAAGACCGGGTCGCTGGCCCGCTCCGACCGCACCGCAAAATATAATCAACTGCTGCGCATTGAGGAGGAACTTGGCGCGCAGGCGAAATACGCGGGCCGCGGTGTGCTGAAAGCCGCGCGTTAACTCGTCGCGCATCGCCGTCTTGCATTCGGTGGTGAATTTGCCGCAAATTGTGCCTGAAAGAGCGAGCCGATGGACCAGACCACGACGCTTGGCATGAACGACCGCCGCCGCGCCGCCGCGCGCTTGGCCGACTACGTGACGCAGTCGGTCGAGAATGCACGCGCGGTCGAGACGCCGTTCTTTCATCTCGAATTCGATCACGTCTTCCCCGACGACATCTACGCGCAGATCCTAGGCCTGATGCCGGAGAATTCCGATTACCGGTCGATGCACGGCCAGAGCAAGGTCAAGGAAGGAACGCAGACCCGCGTCAAGATCGACCTGTTCCCCGAATACATCCGCAATCTGCCGCCGGAGAAGCGCGCGCTGTGGGACATCGTCGGCCGCGCGCTGTGCTCGGAGAAGGTGAAACAGGCTTTCATGCGGCGGCTTGCGCCTGGGCTCAAGAAACGCTTTGGCGAGAACTTCGCGCGCGTCGGCATGTATCCGATCCCGATCCTGACTCGCGATATCCCCGGCTATCTGATCACGCCGCACACCGACACGCGCTGGAAAGGCATCACCGTCCAGCTCTATCTGCCCAAGGACGACGCCAACACCGACATCGGCACCATCTTCCACTCGGTGCTGTCCGACGGCTCCAAGCCGAAGGCGACGCAGATGCGCTTTGCGCCGAACACCGGCTACGCCTTCGCCGTCGGCGACGATACCTGGCACTCCGCCGATCCCGTGCACAATCGCGTCAAGACGCGCGACTCGATCCTGCTCACTTATTTCGTTGACCAGGGTCCGCTGAAGGTGCTGCGCAACCGCGGCAAGCGGATCGGCAATTTCCTGCTCAACGAGATCCGGCAGCGCGTTTAGCGGCCATTAACGCGATTCCCGCATTGTCCGCGGGCCATGATCGTCCATCGCCGCCGCCGCACCATTCTGACCGCGCTCGGCCTCTATACCTTCGCCGCGCTGTTCATCGGCTATTTCGGCGTCAATGCCTTCACCGGCGCGCATGGCCTGCGCGCCCAGGCCGACCTCGACAAGCAGCTTGCCACCATGGATACCGAGCTCGCCCATCTCAAAGCCGAGCGGGCGGTCTGGGAACGGCGGGTGGCGCTCTTGCGCAGCGACAGGATCGACCCCGATATGCTGGACGAGCGAGCGCGCGCGCTGCTCGGCTATGTCGACCCGCGCGACGTCGTCCTTTTGACCCAGCCGCGCTAGCATCCCGGCGCGCCGTTCGGCGTTATCCACCACCTGACGGGCAGCCTTTCCAGTCAAGCGCTTGAGCAAGGCTGCCCGGCGCCCGTGTGCTTTCGCAGCTTGCCGTTTTAAGCTAAGGGGGTGCCGGAACTGGCCCGCCCGCCGCCGAGGAGTCCCTATGGCCGCGCCCAAGAAAAGCGAGAAAACCGCCGACGACATCGCGTCGGCCGTCAACGGCAAGCCGGTCGCCGACTTCACCAAGGAGCAGGAGCTCGCGGCCTACCGCCAGATGCTCACCATCCGCCGCTTCGAGGAAAAGGCCGGGCAGATGTACGGCATGGGCCTGATCGGCGGCTTCTGCCACCTCTATATCGGCCAGGAGGCCGTCGTCGTCGGCATGCAGATGGTGCTCAAGCCTGGCGACGAGGTCATCACCGGCTACCGCGACCACGGCCACATGCTTGCGACCGGCATGGACCCGAAGGGCGTGATGGCAGAATTGACCGGCCGCAGCCACGGCTATTCCAAGGGCAAAGGCGGCTCGATGCACATGTTCAGCGTCGACAAGGGCTTCTACGGCGGCCACGGCATTGTCGGCGCCCAGGTGCCCCTCGGCACCGGCCTGGCCTTCGCCAACAAATATCGCGGCAACAAGAGCATCTGCATCACCTATTTCGGCGACGGCGCCGCCAACCAGGGCCAGGTCTACGAAAGCTTCAACATGGCCGAGCTGTGGAAACTGCCGGTCGTCTACGTCATCGAAAACAACCGCTACGCCATGGGCACGGCGATCACGCGCTCGTCGGCCGAGGTCAACCTGTCGCGGCGCGGGCTGTCGTTCAACATTCCCGGTGAGCAGGTCGACGGCATGGACGTGCGCGCGGTCAAGCAGGCGGGCGAGAAGGCCGCCGAATGGTGCCGCGCCGGCAAGGGGCCGTACATTCTTGAAATGCTCACCTACCGCTACCGCGGCCATTCGATGTCCGACCCGGCCAAGTACCGCACGCGCGAGGAGGTCGAGAAGGTCCGCACCACGCACGATCCGATCGACATGGTGCGCCACCGCGTTCTGGAGCGGAAAATCGCCGACGAGGATGCACTCAAGAAGATCGAAGCCGAGGTGCGCGAGGTCATCAACCAGGCCGCTGAATTCGCCACCCACGATCCCGAGCCGGATGCGTCCGCGCTCTATACCGACGTTTATCGCTGAGACCAAAACCAGTAGCAGTCCTCATGCCGACCGAAGTCCTGATGCCCGCGCTGTCGCCCACGATGGAGAAGGGCAACCTCGCCAAGTGGCTGAAGAAAGAGGGCGACAAGGTCCGCTCGGGCGACGTCATCGCCGAAATCGAAACCGACAAGGCAACGATGGAAGTGGAGGCGGCGGACGAGGGCACGCTGGGCAAGATTCTTGTGCCCGAAGGCACCGCAGACGTCGCCGTCAATACACCGATCGCGGTGATCCTCGCCGAAGGTGAGGACAAGTCGGCGATCAAGGCTGGCGCGCGTGCCGCGCCAACTACGGCGAAGCCGGCGGCGCCAATGACTGAAGAGGTTGTGGAATCGGAGCCGCGCGTTGAGGAACAGCGGATCATCAGGGCACCGCAGGCGCCGGCTGAGCCGCAGGCGCCCGAAGTCAAAGTCGCCGCCGATCCCGCCATTCCCGAAGGCACCGAGATGGTCACCATGACCATGCGCGAAGCCTTGCGCGACGCCATGGCCGAGGAGATGCGCCGCGACAAGGACGTCTTTGTCATGGGCGAAGAGGTTGCCGAATATCAGGGCGCCTACAAAGTGACGCAAGGACTGCTGCAGGAGTTTGGCGCGGGCCGCGTCATCGATACGCCGATCACCGAGCACGGCTTTGCCGGACTTGGCATCGGCGCGGCGCTTGCCGGCCTCAAGCCCATCGTTGAGTTCATGACCTTCAACTTCGCCATGCAGGCGATGGATCAGATCATCAACTCCGCCGCCAAGACACTTTACATGTCGGGCGGGCAGATGACCTGCCAGATCGTGTTCCGTGGGCCCAACGGCGCCGCGGCGCGCGTCGCCGCCCAGCACAGCCAGGATTACGCGTCCTGGTATTCGCACATTCCCGGCCTGAAGGTGATTGCGCCGTCGAACGCCGCCGATGCCAAGGGACTGTTGAAGGCCGCCATCCGCGATCCCAACCCAGTGGTGTTCCTGGAAAACGAAATCCTTTACGGCCACTCCTCGCCGGTGCCCAAGCTCGACGACTTCGTGCTGCCGATCGGCAAGGCGCGCGTCGCGCGGCCAGGCTCCGACGTCACCATTGTCGCCTGGTCGATGGGCATGTCCTATGCGTTGCAGGCGGCGGAACATCTGGCGAAAGACGGCGTCGACGCCGAAGTCATCGACCTGCGCACACTGCGGCCGATGGACGTCGACACGGTCGTCGCCTCGGTGAGGAAGACCGCGCGTTGCGTCACCGTCGAGGAAGGCTGGAAGCAATCCGGTGTCGGCGCCGAGATCGCCGCGCAAATCATGGAGCACGCCTTCGACTATCTCGACGCGCCGGTGCTGCGCGTCGCCGCCAAGGACGTGCCGATGCCTTATGCCGCCAATCTCGAGAAACTCGCGCTGCCGTCGGCCGCCGAGGTGATCGAGGCGGTCAAAGCCGTTTGTTATCGGTGACCGAGAACCGTTCGTTGGAGGACGCCCAATGCGTATTTTGTTGACCTTTTTTCTCTTGCTGCTCGCCCCTTTTGCGGCCAATGCGGACGACAAAAGCGACCTAGCGCCCAACGGCACGTTGCGCGTTGCATTGTTATTGGCCAATCCCGTGCTGGTGACGCAAAAATCGGACGGCACGCTTGCCGGCGTGGCCGTAGATCTCGGGCGTCGGCTTGCGGAAAAGCTTGGGGCACGTTTCCAAGCCGTGCGTTATCGCGACACAGAAACCTTCGCGAAAAGTTTTGGTGCGCAGGAGTGGGACGTCGCGATCGGACCGGTCACGCCGATTGCGGAGGCAAACGCCGACTTGAGCGCTCCTTTTATGCAGGTGGACAACATCTATGTCGCCGCGCCCGGCACGCAATTTGCGAGCGCGGCCGAGGTCGATCGGCCCGGCGTCAGAATTGCGGTCGTGGTCAATGGCGCGCCCGATCAATATCTCAGCAAGACTTTGAAGGCGGCCTCCCTCGTCCGCGTCCCGGGTGCGACAGACGAAATTGTCGAGGCGCTGCGCAGTGGAAAGGCCGATGCGTACGGGTCGAATGCCGAGAATGTGCAGGCAGCGGCTGATGCTTTGCCCGGCTCGAAGATCGTACCCGGTGCATTTCGTACGGTGAGCATGGCGATCGCCATTCCCAAGGGCAAACCGGCTGCTGCCAAGGAGACGATCGAGTCTTTCGTCAAAGAAGCGAAGGCTTCGGGTGTCGTGCAAAAATCCATTACCGCTGCTGCGCTAAAGGGCGTCCGCGTCGCGAATTAGGACCGTTCGAATGCCCACCAACATCCTTATGCCGGCGCTGTCGCCCACCATGGAGAAGGGCAACCTGGCGCGTTGGCTCAAGAAGGAAGGTGACAAGATCAAGTCGGGCGACGTCATCGCCGAGATCGAGACCGACAAGGCAACGATGGAATACGAGGCGGTCGACGAGGGCACGCTCGCCAAGATCGTGGTGCCGGAAGGCACGCAGGACGTGGCGGTCAATTCGGTCATCGCGGTGCTCGCCGGCGAGGGCGAGGACGTGAAGGCGGCAGCCGCGGGGGCGAGAGCTTCACCTGCGAAACCGCCGGAGAAAAAAACGGCTTCAGTATCCCCCTCACCCCAGCCCTCTCCCCAACGGGGAGAGGGAGCAGGCAGTGCCGTGCCGCGCGCTCAGAGCCCTTCACCTCTCCCCAGCGGGGAGAGGTCGCCGCCAAAGGCGGCGGGTGAGGGGGTAGCTGCCTCGCGTGGAAACCGCACCTTTTCTTCGCCACTCGCCCGCCGCCTCGCGAAGGAATCCGGTATCGATCTTGCCCGCGTGCAAGGCTCCGGCCCGCATGGCCGCGTCATCGCCCGCGACATCGACGCAGCGAAGGCCGGAAAGGGCCTCGCGGCGCCGCGCGTTGCACCTGCGGGAGCGCCGGCGATTGCCCCTTCGATGTCGGACAGCCAGATCCGCGCGCTCTACGCGGAGGGTTCCTATGATTTCGTGCCGCACGACCAGATCCGCCGCGTCATTGCGCAGCGCCTCACCGCCTCGGTGCAGACCATCCCGCATTTCTACGAGACGGTCGATTGCGACATCGGCAAGCTCTTGGCCGCGCGCGAGGAGATCAACGCCGCTGCGCCCAAGGACAAAGAGGGCAAGCCCGCCTACAAGCTGTCGGTCAACGACTTCGTCATCAAGGCGCTGGCGCTGGCGTTGCAGCGCGTGCCCGACGCCAATGTGAGTTGGACCGAAGCGGGCATGCTCAAGCACAAGCATTCCGATGTCAGCGTCGCCGTGGCGCTGCCCGGTGGGCTCATCACGCCGATCATCCGCAACGCCGAGATGAAGTCGCTGTCGGCGATCTCCAACGAGATGCGCGAGCTTGCCGCCCGCGCGCGTGCCCACAAGCTCCGCCCACACGAATACCAGGGCGGCACCACCTCGGTGTCGAACCTCGGCATGTACGGCATCAAGGATTTCACCGCCGTGATCAATCCGCCGCAATCGACCATCCTCGCCGTCGGCGCCGGTGAGGAGCGTGCCGTGGTGCGCAACGGCCAGCTTGCCGTCGCCACTATCATGAGCGTGACGCTGTCCTGCGATCACCGCGCCGTCGACGGCGCGCTCGGCGCCGAGCTCATCGGCGCGTTCAAGCGGCTCATCGAAAACCCGGTGATGATGGTCGTCTAGACCGTCACGCCGGATCGAAGCCCTTTGCCTTGAACACCGCCTGCGCCTCGGGCGAGGTCAGGAATTTGAGGAAGGCGTTTGCCGCCGCCGCCGCGTCCTTGGCGTTGGCGCCGACGCCGGCGGCGAACACATTGGTTTGCCCGAGATCGCCGGGCGGTGGGCCGACCACGTCGACGCCCTCTGTCGTCACGAGCTCCGGTTTCGACTGAAACGCGATGTCGACCTCGCCGCTGGTCAGCAGCGTGCCGACGAAACCCGCGGGCGGCGGAAATTTGCTCTTGGCCTTGATCTCGGCGGCGATGCCGAGCTTCTCGATCATCTTGGAGAAATAGACGCCGCTGGCGCCGCCGGCGGCCGGATCGGTGTAGCCGATGGCGCGCGCCGACAGAAGCGTCTTCTTCAGCGCCTCGACGGTCGAGATATCCGGCTTCGGCGCGCCGTGCTTGACGCCAAAGGCAAAAATGGACTTGCCGAGCGACACGCCGCCCGGCGCGATCTTGCCGTCCTTGGTCAGGCTGTCGATTCCGCCGCGCGACACGATGAGCACATCCGGCACGTCGCCTTCTTGCGCTTTCTTGGTGAAGCCCGAAATCAGTCCCCAGGAGATATTGAGCGTGTTGCCGGTTGCCTTTTCGAATTTCGGCGCCAGCTCCTCGATCGCGCTCTTGACGCCGATGGTGCTGTAGACCTTGAGCTCGGCGGCAAAGGCCGCCTGCGACAGGCCCAGCAATAAAGTCGCGGCGGCAATGCGCATAACGCTTCTGGTCATGATGTTTCCCCGGGTGTTATAGGCAGCATTACAGGCCCAATCCGGGCGACGTTCAATCGGGGTCTCTTGCGGAGGCGAAAGGCGAATGGCCGACAGCAATTTCGACATCCTCATCATCGGCTCCGGCCCCGGCGGCTATATCGCCGCCATCCGCGCGGCGCAGCTCGGCTTCAAGACGGCGATTGTCGAGCGCGATTATCTCGGCGGCATCTGCCTGAACTGGGGCTGCATCCCGACCAAGGCGCTGCTGCGCTCGGCCGAAATTTTCCATTACATGCAGCACGCCAAGGACTACGGCTTGAAGGCCGACAATGTCGGCTTCGACGCCGCGGCCATCGTCAAGCGCTCGCGCGCCGTGTCCAAGCGCCTCAATGACGGCGTCGGCTTTCTGATGAAAAAGAACAAGGTATCGGTGATCTGGGGCGAGGCGGTGATTGACGCGCCCGGCAAGGTCACGGTGAAGGCGTCGAAAAGCGAAGCGCCGAAGGGCGCGCTCGGCGCCGGCTCCTATCAGGCCAAGCACATCATCATCGCCACCGGCGCGCGGCCCCGCGTGCTGCCGGGCCTCGAGCCGGACAAGAAGCTGATCTGGACCTATTTCGAGGCGATGATACCGCCGAACATTCCGAAATCGCTGCTGGTGATCGGCTCCGGCGCCATCGGCATCGAGTTCGCCTCGTTCTATCGCGCGCTCGGCGCCGACGTGACGGTCGTGGAGGTGCTGCCGCAAATTCTCCCCGTCGAAGATCAGGAAATTCAGGCCTTCGCCCGCAAGAGCTTCGAGAAGCAGGGCATCAAGATTCTGACCAATGCCAAGGTCAGCAAGCTCGACAAGAAAGCCGACAGCGTCACCGCCACCATCGAGGCCGACGGCAAGAGCCAGCAGATCACTGTCGAGCGCGTCATCTCCGCGGTCGGCGTCGTCGGCAATATCGAGAGCCTCGGCCTCGAAAAGCTCGGCGTGAAGACCGACCGCGGCATCATCGTCGTCGACAAATACAACAAGACGAACGTGCCCGGCATCTACGCCATCGGCGACGTCTCGGGCCCGCCGATGCTGGCGCACAAGGCCGAGCACGAGGGCGTGGTTTGCGTCGAGGCGATCAAGGGCCTCAACCCGCACCCGATGAACAAGTCGATGATCCCCGGCTGCACCTATTGTTCGCCGCAGATCGCCTCGGTCGGCCTGACCGAGCAGGCGGCGAAAGACAAAAAGCTCGACATCCGCGTCGGCCGCTTTCCCTTCGTCGGCAACGGCAAGGCGATCGCGCTCGGCGAGGACCAGGGTCTGGTCAAGGTCATCTTCGACAAGAAGACCGGCCAGCTGCTCGGTGCGCACATGGTCGGCGCCGAGGTGACCGAACTGATCCAGGGTTATGTCGTGGCGATGAATCTGGAGACGACGGAAGAAGAATTGATGCACACCGTCTTCCCGCATCCGACACTGTCGGAGACGATGAAAGAGGCGGTACTCGACGCCTACGGGCGGGTTTTGAATATGTGACGCGGGGACGCGCCGGCACCGTCAATGTGAGCGCAAAGGGGGCGACCAATGGGCATTTTCGAGTGGATCGTCGTCGGCCTCGTCGCCGGCTGGCTCGCGCATCAATTGCTCGGCGGGGGCGGCGGCGGGCTTCTGTACAATCTCGCGGTCGGACTGGTCGGCGCCATCGTCGGCGGCCTGATTTTCGGCAGCTTGAACATCATGCCGGTGGGCTTTGTCGGCGAGTTGGTCAGCGCGACTGTCGGCGCTGTCGTCTTTCTGCTGATCTGGCGAGCCATCCGCCGCGCCTGAGCGCCGCTAGTTGAAGACGTAGCTTGCCCCGAACTGCACGAGCTGCGTCTTCAGCATGAGGTCCGCGATGGTCGGCACCTGCAACAGCGGCGCGCTGAAATTCTCCCGCATGGTTCCATAGTCGGCGAAGCGGTATTCCGCGCGCAGGCGCCAGCCGCCGCCGACCGCGGCTTCGATGCCGCCGCCATAGGTCCAGCCTTGCGCCATGATGGTATCGGTCGCCGATGTGGTCGCACCGCAGGTCAGGGGACCACAGGCTTCGACCACTTGCAGATGCTGCCAGGCGATGCCGCCGGTGCCATAGATCAGCAAGGACGGATCGACCAGATAGCCAATTCGTCCGCGCGCGCTGGTGTCCCAGCTGGTCTTGACCCGGATCATGTCGCCGGGGTTGATCGGCCCGAACACGCCGTCGACGCCGGGCAGGGCGCCGTATTGCGTGGTGGTATGGTTGCTGGTGCCCCAGTCACCTTCGATGCCGGCGACGAAACGCTCGGCGAACTGCCAATTGTAGCCGGCGAACACGCCGCCGCGAAATTCCGTGTCGTTGTACCACTCGTAGCCGACGCCCGGCAGAATCGGGAAGGGGCCGCCGACGACCGTGGTCCATTTGAATTCACGCGAGCGGGCGCCGGCAGCAAGTCCGAGATAGGGTCCGCTCCAGCGCGGCACCTCGGCGACGGGCTGCGGCGCCGAGGGCGCTTTGCCGCCGAACCGGTAGGCAAGTCCGAAGACGTAGGTGCTGGTCGCAAGCTTGAGGTCGACCGTGGCCGTGCCGAAAATCGGCGCGCCGAAATGCAACGTCTCACGGCTGGTGCCGAAATCGGCGTAGCGGTATTCCGCTCGCGCCAGCCAGTTGCCGGCAAGCATCTTCTCGATGCCGCCGCCGGCCGTCCATCCGACTTGGGTCGTGTGCGCGCTCGCGGGCGTCTCCGAGCCGCAATCGCTCGGTCCGCAGACCGACGTGATCTTGAAGTCCTGCCAGGCGGCGCCGCCGGTGGCATAGAGCAGCGTCGACGGCGTCACCAGATAGCCGATCCTGCCGCGCAGGCCGGCGTCCCAGTTGGTCTGGACGCTGACGGTGTCGCCGGGAACGATCCCAAAGAATATGCCGCTGAAGCCGGGCAGAAATCCGGGCTGCGTCCTGGTTTTTTGCGCATCGCCCCATTCGCCCTCGATGCCGGCTACCCAGCGCGGTGCGAATTGCCAATTATAGCCAGCATAGAAGCCATAGCGGAACGCGGCGTCATTGAAGGTCTGCGACTCGAGGCCGGGAACAGGCGGCCCGAAGAAGTCGAGGCCGGTCCATTTGCTTTGCGTCGCGCGCAGGCCGACGTTGGCGCCGACATAGAAGCCGTCCCATGACGGCGCCGACGCGCTTTGCGCCTTGGCTGTGGTCGTCAAAAAGCATAGCGCCAGCGCACAAAAAAAGCGTTGCGGCCAACGGGGACGCTGCTTACCGAACACGGAATTCTCTCTAAAACCCACCAGGCAGGCGATCATAGGCAAAGCAGTGAGCCCCTCGCAAGCGCGGTGCTCGCCTTGCGAGGATCGGGCTGTCTGCGTATGTAGCATCCATGGCCGTGGTTTATGACATCGACAAAGAGCGTCCGCGCCATCCGGAAAAGGCGCATCGGCCGGACTCGCCGGTGTTGCCGAAGCCCGGCTGGATCCGCGTCAAGGCGCCGGTGTCGCCGGGCTATTTCGCCACCCAGAAGCTCATGCGCGACAACGGCTTGCACACTGTGTGCGAGGAGGCCGGCTGCCCGAATATCGGCGAGTGCTGGGAGAAGAAGCACGCCACCTTCATGATCATGGGCGACACCTGCACGCGCGCCTGCGCCTTCTGCAACGTCAAGACCGGACTGCCCGGCGCGCTTGACGCCAATGAACCGGCCCGTGTCGGCGAGGCGACCGCCAAGCTCGGCCTCGCGCACATCGTCATCACCTCGGTCGACCGCGACGATCTCGCCGACGGCGGCGCGCAGCATTTTGCCGACACCATCCGCGCCATCCGCGGCGCTGCGCCCGGCACCACCATCGAGGTGCTGACGCCCGATTTCCTGCGCAAGGACGGCGCGCTGGAGATCGTGGTCGAGGCCAAGCCCGACGTGTTCAACCACAATCTTGAGACCGTGCCGTCGCTCTATCTCACGGTGCGGCCGGGCGCGCGCTATTTCCATTCGCTGCGGCTGCTGCAGCGGGTGAAGGAACTCGACCCGACGATGTTCACCAAGTCCGGCGTTATGGTGGGCCTGGGCGAAGAACGGAACGAAGTCTTGCAGGTGATGGACGACCTGCGCTCGGCCAATGTCGACTTCCTCACCATCGGCCAATATTTGCAGCCGACGCGCAAGCACGCCGAAGTCAAACGCTTCGTGCCGCCCGACGAATTCGAGGCGCTCAAGACCATCGCCTACACCAAAGGCTTCCTGATGGTGTCGGCCTCGCCGCTGACGCGCTCCTCGCATCACGCCGGCGACGACTTCGCGCGATTGAAGGCCGCGCGTGCAGCGCGCACCTGATGCCGCGATTTTCTACGAAGCGCCGCGTCCGCCACAGCGCAACGCAGATGTTCGACCTGGTGGCGGATACCGAGAGCTATCCCAAGTTCGTGCCGCTGTGCAGCGACTTGCGCGTCAAGGGCCGGACGCCCAAGGCCGACGGTGTCACCGTACTGATCGCCGACATGACGGTCGCCTACAAAATGATCCATCAGACCTTCACCAGCCGGGTCACCCTCGACAGGCCGAATTTGAGAATCTTGGTTGAATATGTCGACGGTCCGTTCCGCCGCATGCAGAACCGCTGGGCCTTTCATCCCGCCGGCGACAATGCCTGCGACGTCGAATTTTTTATCGATTACGAATTCAGGAGCCGCACGCTCGGCATGCTGATGGGCACGGTCTTCGACACCGTCTTCCGGCGCATGGCTTCCGCCTTTGAGCAGCGCGCCGATCATATCTACGGACGCCGCAGCGCCTGACGGCGGTATCAGGATCACGCCCGCGCAATCGGTTTGCATACCCGTCACGAGATTTTTGTCGGCCTATACCACACGTTTGCCAAGTTGGCAGGGTTTGCTCGACCGCAAGAAGAGCAACCAAAGCGGCTGTTCGTCAAAGTGAAGAGGAGAGCTTTCGATGTGCGACTACAGCCTTCACGCCGTCGAGACGCGGCCCGCCACCGTGGGCGACAAGTTGGTTTCGACGAGTTTCACCAATTGCTTCACCCGCGGCTTTGCCGCGGTCGGCGACACGAGCGTTGCGGTATGCCTGCGTCCGGGTACCGAAATTGCGTTCGACCAGGATGTCGAGATCGATCATGGCTTCGGACGGCTGCTGCCGAGCCTCGGCTTCGGCCGCATCACGGAACGCGTGGCGCGGTTCCGCAAGATCAACGAGGAGCACCTCGACGCGCATCATGACGCGCTTGAATTTCCGAGCGGCCGTATCGTGTTGGTCACCCGGCTGTGCGAGGGCCAGGTCGCGACCGTGCTGCAGCTGCCGGCCGACGCTCACGCCGCGCAGGAACATCGCAGGGCCGAAGCGCCCGCGCGCGAAGGCGCGCCGATCGGCTGAGCGGGACGCCCCGCAAACCGAGGCGCGGCGCCGCGGTCGCGCGGCGCCGAATGCCGTTATTTTTTCTGCTCGCGCTTGAGCGGCGTAACGGGCTGACCCTTGGCATCGCGGCCCATTTCAAGGCAGGCCGCGAGCTCGGTGTAGGTCGGCTCGAACCATTCGATCGACTTAATGCACTGGGCGCGGTCTTTGGCCGAGAACCCGGTCCAGCTCTTTTCCAACATAGCCCGCGTGCGCGCCTCGCTGTCGAGACAGCCTTTGAGGCGCGATTGGCCCTGCTCACCTTCGCCTGCGGCGGCCGCCGCGCCTTGGCAGCTTTTGCTGACATCCCAATGCGGCACGGCGTCGGTGGCCGCGACCTGGACGACCAGCGGCACGGCGAACAACGGCGCGAACATGATGTGACCCCCGAACGATTCCTGGCTGGCAGCGAGTTTCCGCCATATCCGCTTGCCGAGGCAAGGGCGCTTATCCCCCAGTGACACGGGCGATTTTCCGGCGCTAGGATAACCGCAATTGAACAAACGGGGAGAGCTGCCATGAAGAAAATATCCGCGGCGGCTATCGGCGCCGGTCTCGCTTTCGCGGCCGCATGGCTCGTTGCCGCGCTGCCGGCGGAGGCGCTGGGTATCGTCCGCGCCCATCCAAGACTGCACCATCACGGCTTTGCACATCGGTTGGTCGCGCCGTTTCCGTATGGCGATTACGGCGGCTATATCGCGACGGCGCCCTACGGCGACCAGCCTGCCGTCACCTATGTTGCAGCACCGGAGCCCATCATTGTGCAGCCGCCGCGCGTTCTCAGCTGCCAACGCAGCGAGCAGGTGGTGACGGTGCCCGCGGAGGCCGGCGGCACCCGCGATATTCGAGTCACGCGCTGCTAGCTTTTCCCAGGCGGCGGCGCCGGCTCTTCCTGCTCGGCGAGTTCGCGCAACATCGCCAGCGCCTGCAGCACCGAGGCACGGCGCACCGCGCCGCGGCCGATATCGCCGTATTTGCGGTCATGCGCGATGACGCGTCCGCTGCGCGAGGCGGCACAGAAGAACACAAGCCCGATCGGCTTGCCCGGAACCGCGCCCGTCGGCCCGGCAATGCCGGTGATCGACACGGCGAGGTCGACCGAGGCGAGGGCGAGGGCGCCCTTGGCCATTTCTTCGGCGCACTCCTTGCTCACGGCGCCATAGACATCGATGGTCGCCGGTGCAACGCCGAGCATTTGCTGCTTGGCGCGGTTGGAATAGGTGACGAAGCCGCGATCGAGGACCCGCGAGGAACCCGGAACCTCGCTGAGCGCCGCCGCCACAAGGCCGCCGGTGCAGGATTCCGCGGTCGCCACGGTCAGCTTTTTCGTCCTGCACAGATCGAGCAGCGCGCTCGCGGCATCGAGCACTTCGCGGTCGGCCATCGGGTTCATCAACTCCAGGGCAGGCGAACGGTTGCGGTGGCATAAGCGGCGATGCCTTCGCCGCGCCCGGTGAAACCGAGCTTTTCGCTCGTCGTCGCCTTCACCGCCACGCGATCGAGCGAAATGCCGGCGATCTCCGCGATTTTCGCGCGCATGGCGTCGCGATGCGGCCCGATCTTCGGCGCCTCGCAGACGACCGTGATGTCGATATGGGCGATGCGGCCGCGACGGGCTTTGACGCGCTCGACGGCAAACTTGAGAAAACGGTCGGAGGAGGCGCCCTTCCATTGCGGATCACTCGGCGGGAAGTGCGCGCCGATGTCGCCATCGGCGAGCGCACCGAGCAGCGCATCGGTTGCGGCATGCAGCACGACGTCGGCATCGGAATGACCGCTGAGGCTGCGGCTGTGCGCGATGCGCACGCCGCCGAGTGTGACATGATCGCCGGGTGCAAATGCATGGACGTCGATGCCGGTGCCGGTGCGCACGTCAGCGAGATGGGCAAAATGCATTTGCTCGGCGCGGATGAAATCCTCGGCGCTGGTGATTTTGATGTTGGCCGGTTCGCCCTCGAACACCGAGACTTTCATGCCGGCCCATTCGGCGAGCGCGGCATCATCGGTGAAATCGTCGCGGCCTTGCGCCGCGGCCTTGCGATGGGCTGCGAGCAGCGCGGCGAAGGCGAAGCCCTGCGGCGTCTGGATCGCACGCAGGCGGCTGCGCTCGAGCGTCTGGGCGACGAAGCCGCGGTCGTCGACCGCCTTGATGGTGTCAGTGACTGGCAGCGCTGGCACCGCCGCGCCGGTCCGTTCGGCCGCCGCAATTGCGCGGGCAATGAGAGCGGGGGTGGCAAAGGGGCGGGCGGCGTCATGGACCAGAACGAGGTCCGGTTGGCGCGGGGCGAGCGCCTCCAGCCCGGCCCGCACCGAGGCCTGCCGTGTGGCGCCGCCGAAAGCGGGGGGCAGCACGTCAAGCGCGCTGGCGGCGTGCTCGAACAGTTCGCGATCGTCCGGCCTGATCACCGGCTGCACCAGGGCGACATTCGGCGCATCGATGAGCATCGACAGCGTCCGGCGCAGCATGGTCTCGTCGCCGATCTGCCGAAATTGCTTGGGGCGATCGCCGCCGGCACGTGTCCCCCGTCCGGCGGCCACGACTACCGCTGCGACATGGGCCGTTTTGGCCTCTTGGACGGCTTTTTGGACCTCTTGGGCCATGCTGAGTTCGCTCCCCTGATGCGATTTGAAGCCTTAGCGCGTTCCGCTGCGGCAGGGTATTGGCGGGATTGGAAAAGCCTATGAACAATATTTTGCACTGCAGCACTTGCGCTGCAGTGCAATTTGGCTAAACTATGAGCAACTGAGGGACCCGCCTAAATGCTGGGCATTACTGAGCGAGCACGAAAAAACCCGTGTTTTCAGGGCGCTGCGCTCCGCCTGGGCACTGTAGGCGTTCCCAATCGGGTGCTGCTGGCCCCGATGTCCGGAATCACCGATACACCGTTCCGCCGCCTCGCTGAACGGCTGGGGGCGGGTCTTGTCGTTTCGGAGATGACAGCCTGTTCCGGGCTTGCCAGGGGCGAGCGCGAGGCGCGCGTCCGCAGCGAATGCGACGGTATCGCCATCCGTGTCGTCCAGCTCGCCGGCTGCGAGGCCCGCTGGATGGCCGAAGGCGCGCGCATCGCCGAGGCGCAGGGCGCCGATGTCGTCGACATCAACATGGGGTGCCCGTCCAAACACGTGACCAACGGTCATGTCGGCTCGGCGCTGATGCGCGGCCTCGACCACGCCTTGCGGCTGATCGAGGCAACCGTCGGCGCCGTCGCCGTGCCGGTAACGCTGAAAATGCGGCTCGGCTGGGACCAGGCCAGCATCAACGCTCCGGACCTCGCCCGCCGCGCCGAGGCCGCCGGCGTGCGCATGATCACCGTGCACGGCCGCACCCGCTGCCAGTTCTATGACGGCAGCGCCGACTGGCAGGCGGTGCGCGCGGTGAAAGACGCTGTGTCAGTTCCCGTGGTCGTCAACGGCGACATTGCCGGCTGCGAGGACGCTGTGCGCGCGCTCGCGGCCTCCGGCGCCGACGCCGTCATGATCGGCCGCGCCGCGCAAGGCCGGCCCTGGCTGCCGGGGCAGGTGGCGCACTTCCTCGCCACCGGGCAGCGCCCGCGCACCCCCACGCTCGCCGAGCAGCACACCATGACGGCCGCGCTTTACGACGAGATGATCGCCCATCACGGCGCGGCCATCGGCCGCCGCCACGCCCGCAAGCACCTGGCCTGGGCGCTCGATACCGCAAGCGCCACGGTCGGCGCCCCGGTGGCGCTGCTGCAGGACCACCGCGCCCGCGTCCTCACCGCGGAGGAGCCGAAGCTCGCCCGCCGCCTGCTCGCCGACGCCTATGACGCCTTCGCCTGGAGGGCCGCCGCATGAGCCGCGCCCACGCCGTGTCGCCGAGCGTCGGCTCGCCGGCAGACGCCGTCATCAATGCGCTGCCGCACCCCGTCGTCATGGTCGGGCCCGACGGCAAGTTCTCCGATGCCAATGTCGCCGCCGAGCAGTTCTTCGAATCCTCGATCTCGGTGCTGCGCCGCCATCTGGTGCGCGACTTCGTGCCGTTCGGCTCGCCGCTCTTGGCGCTGATCGAGCAGGTGCGCCGCACCGGCGCGGCGGTCAACGAATACAAGGTCGACCTTGCCACCCCGCGCAATCCCGGCGAACGGCTGGTCGATCTGCACGTCGCGCCGCTGCCGGAATATCCCAACCATGTCGTGGTCATGCTGCAGGAGCGCACCATCGCCGACAAGATGGACCGCCAGTTGACGCACCGGGGCGCTGCGCGCTCGGTGATCGCGCTCGCCGCCATGCTGGCGCACGAGATCAAGAATCCGCTGTCCGGCATCCGCGGCGCCGCCCAGCTGCTGGAGCAGTCGGCGGCCGACGACGACCGCTCGCTGACCAAGCTGATCTGCGACGAGACCGACCGCATCGTCAAACTGGTCGACCGCATGGAGGTGTTCGCCGACGAGCGCCCGGTCGAGCGCGAGCCGGTCAACATCCACGTCGTGCTCGACCACGTGAAGCGGCTGGCGCAATCGGGCTTTGCCCGCCACATCAAGTTCGCCGAAGACTACGACCCGTCGCTGCCGCCGGTGCTGGCCAACCGCGATCAGCTGATCCAGGTCTTTCTCAATCTGGTGAAGAACGCCAGCGAGGCGATCGGCGAAGCCGCAAGCGACGGCGAAATCGCGCTGACCACCGCATTCCGCCCTGGCGTGCGCCTGTCGATGCCCGGCAACAAGGCGCGCGTGTCGCTGCCGCTCGAATTCTGCGTGCGCGACAACGGTCCCGGCGTGCCCGAGGACCTGATGCCGCATTTATTCGATCCGTTCGTCACCACCAAGCAGACCGGCAGCGGTCTCGGCCTGGCGCTCGCCGCCAAGATCGTCGGCGACCACGGCGGCATCATCGAATGTGAGTCGCAGCCGCGGCGCACCGTGTTCCGCGTGCTGATGCCGGTCTACAGCGGCAACGGCGAGACGATCGAGGACGTCCCGTCCGCGGAGCCCGTGAGGTAGCCCATGCCGACCGGCAGTATCCTGATCGCCGACGACGACGCCGCGATCCGCACCGTGCTCAATCAGGCGCTGTCGCGCGCCGGCTACGAAGTGCGTTCCACCGGCAACGCCGCGACGCTGTGGCGCTGGATCAGCCAGGGCGACGGCGATCTCATCATTACCGATGTGGTGATGCCCGACGAGAACGCCTTCGATCTCATCCCGCGCATCCGCAAGGCGCGGCCCGATCTGCCGATCATCGTCATGAGCGCGCAGAACACCTTCATGACCGCGATCCGCGCCTCCGAGCGCGGCGCCTACGAGTATCTGCCCAAGCCCTTCGACCTCAAGGAGCTCATCGCCATCGTCGGCCGCGCCATGTCGGAGCCGAAGGAAAAGCGCGCCGCGGCGGCCGCCAAGACCGAGGACTTCGACTCGATTCCGCTGGTCGGCCGTTCGCCGGCGATGCAGGAGATCTACCGCGTGCTGGCGCGGCTGATGCAGACCGATCTGACGGTGATGATCTCCGGCGAGTCCGGCACCGGCAAGGAATTGGTGGCGCGCGCGCTGCGCGACTACGGCAAGCGCCGCTCCGGCGCCTTCGTCGCCATCAATATGGCGGCGATCCCGCGCGATCTCATCGAGTCCGAATTGTTCGGCCACGAGAAGGGCGCCTTCACCGGCGCCAACACGCGTTCGTCCGGCCGCTTCGAGCAGGCGGAAGGCGGCACGCTCTTCCTCGACGAGATCGGCGACATGCCGATGGAGGCGCAGACGCGCCTGTTGCGCGTCTTGCAGCAGGGCGAATACACCACCGTCGGCGGCCGCACCCCGATCAAGAGCGACGTGCGCATCATCGCCGCCACCAACAAGGACCTGCGCCTGCTGATCCAGCAGGGCCTGTTCCGCGAGGACCTGTTCTTCCGCCTCAACGTCGTGCCGCTGCGCCTGCCGCCGTTGCGCGAGCGCATCGAGGACATTCCCGATCTGGTGCGCCACTTCTTCGCGCAGGCCCAGCGCGAGGGCCTGCCGCCCAAGCAGATCGACCAGGCCGGCCTCGACCGGCTCAAGCGCCATCGCTGGCCGGGCAATGTGCGCGAACTGGAGAACCTGGCGCGCCGTCTCGCCGCGCTCTATCCGCAGGAGGTCATCACCGCGGCGGTGATTGATAGCGAACTGGCGCAGCCGACGCTGCCGCCGGTCGGCGAGGAGCCGCGCGCCGAGGAGAGCCTGAGCGCGGCGGTGGAGCGGCATTTGGCCGCCTATTTCGCCGGCTTCGAGGGCCTGCCGCCGGCGGGGCTCTATCACCGCGTGCTGCGCGAGGTCGAATACCCGCTGCTGACGGCGGCGCTCGCCGCCACCCGCGGCAATCAGATCAGGGCGGCCGACCTTTTGGGGGTCAATCGCAACACTTTGCGCAAGAAGATCCGCGACCTGGACATCCAGCTGTTCCGCGGCGGCGGCTGAGCCCCAAGGCGGCCCTGCCGGCGGCGTTTACCGAACCTGTGATTATTGCGCCGCGGATTTGTCGCAATTCGGCAACATTGTTGTAGAAAAGCATCAGTGCCGGAAGGCCACACCCTTCCGTGCGCCAGCCAAGGGGGCCTAACGCCCCCCAAAAAACACGCCCGGGGGTCACTTGAGCGTCGAGCAGGCCGCCACTGCCGAGACTGTGCTCGCCTCGTCGTCCGCATCCAGGCGCGGCGGGGCCCGGGTCATGGGTCCGCTCGCCGTCGTGCTGGCGATGCTGTCGGCCTTCGTCACCTTCGTCGTCCTTGCCGACCTGACGCCGATCCTGCCGACCCACAATGTCGTGGTGAGCCTGCTGCTGGCGAACGCCGCCACCGTGCTGCTGCTGCTCGCGGTCATCGTGCGCGAGGTCTGGCTGGTGGTGCAGGCGCGCCGCAGCGGCCGCGCCGGCGCCAAGCTGCACGTGCGCGTCGTCGGCCTGTTCTCGATCATCGCCGCGCTGCCGGCGATCCTGGTCGCCATCGTCGCCAGCGTGACGCTCGACCGCGGCCTCGACCGGCTGTTCTCGACGCGCACGCGCGCCGCCATCCAGAACTCGCTGATCGTGGCGGAGGCCTATTTGCGTGACCACGCCCAGCTGGTGCGCGCCAACATCATGGTGATGGCCTTCGACATCGCCCGCAACGAGCCGGTGTTCAAGGACGACCGCGACAAGCTGCAACAGTTCCTGACCTTCCAGGCCTCGGTGCGCGGGCTCGCCGCCGCCATCGTCATCGACAAGGAGCTCAACGTCATTGCCCGCGCCGATCTCAAGATGGCGGAGAGCTTCGCCATGCCGCCGCGCGACGCGCTGCCGCGCATCGGCGACAAGGAGCCGCAGATCGTGCTGCTGCCCGACACCAATTATGTCGCGGCCGTCGTCAAATTGCAGAAATACGACGACTACTATCTCTACGTGACGCGGCTGCTCGATCCGCGCGTGGTGCCGCAATTGCAGGCGACCCGCGAGAGCGTCACCGAATACGCCGCCATCGAGCAGCGCCGCACCGGCGTGCAGGTCGCCTTCGCGCTGATGTACACGGTGATCGCGCTCACCGTGCTGTTGTCGGCGGTGTGGATCGGGCTCAACTTCGCCAACGTCATGGTGGCGCCGATCCGGCGCCTGATCAGCGCCGCTAACGTCGTCTCCACCGGCAATCTCTACGTGCGGGTGCCGGTGCGCGAATCCGAGGGCGACCTGGCTCAGCTCGGCGAGACCTTCAACCGCATGACGGCCGAACTGCGCACGCAGCGCGACGACATCATGCGCGCCCGCGACGTCATCGACAGCCGCCGCCGCTTCACCGAAGCGGTGCTGGCGGGCGCCAGCGCCGGCGTCATCGGCGTCGACGGCAAGGGATGCGTCTCCATCCTCAACCGCTCGGCTGAGCGGCTGATCGGCTGCACCGAGGCCGAGGCGCTGGGCCGGCCGTTGTCCGAGGTGTTTCCGGAACTCGCCGAGTTCATGGCCGCGGCGCAGTCAGGCGAGCGCACCCAGGATCAGGTCACCATCAGCCGCAAGGGCCGCGAGCGCAATCTGTCGGTGCGCATCACCAGCGAACAGTCGGGCGCCGCCGAGCACGGCTACGTGGTGACGCTCGACGACATCACCGAACTCGTCGCCGCGCAGCGCACCTCGGCCTGGGCCGACGTCGCCCGCCGTATCGCCCACGAGATCAAGAACCCGCTGACGCCGATCCAGCTGTCGGCCGAACGGCTGCGCCGCAAATACGGCAAGGTGGTCGGCGAGGACAAAGGCGGCGTGTTCGACCAGTGCACCGACACCATCGTGCGCCAGGTCGACGACATCCGCCGCATGGTCGACGAATTCTCCAAGTTCGCGCGCATGCCCAAGCCGGTCATCGCCGCCGAGGACGTCGCCGACACCGTGCGGCAGGCCGCCTTCCTGATGCGCGTCGGCAACGCCGACATCGACATCGAGGCCGAGGTCGCCGAGGACCCGATGCCGGCGCGGTTCGACCGCCGGCTGGTGTCGCAGGCGCTCACCAACCTGATCAAGAACGCCACCGAGGCGATCGCCGCGGTGCCGCCGGCCGAGCTCGGCAAGGGCTCGATCCGGGTCTTTGCCGCGCGCGAGGGCGACGACATCGTCATCGACGTCGTCGACAACGGCATCGGCCTGCCGAAGGAGAACCGCAGCCGCCTGCTCGAACCCTACGTGACGACGCGGGAGAAGGGCACCGGGCTCGGCCTCGCCATCGTCGGCCGCATCGTCGAGGAACACGGCGGCCATATCGAGCTGCGCGACGCCGCCGAGAAAATCCCCGGCCAGCGCGGCGCCTGGGTCCGCCTGCGCTTTGCCGCCTCCGGCGAAGCGCAAAATGCCAACAACAAGAAGAGCGTGAGCGAGCATGTCAGCTGATATTCTGATCGTCGACGACGAAGCCGATATCCGCGATCTGGTCGCCGGCATCCTGCAGGACGAGGGCTACGACCCGCGCACCGCGCGCAACAGCGACGAGGCGCTCGCCGCCATCGTGTCGCGCCGGCCGGCGCTGGTGTTTCTCGACATCTGGCTGCAGGGTTCCAAGCTCGACGGCCTGCAGCTGCTCGACGCCGTCAAGCAGGAGCACCCCGAGCTGCCGGTGGTGATGATTTCCGGCCACGGCAACATCGAGACCGCGGTCGCCGCCATCAAGCGCGGCGCCTATGATTTCATCGAGAAGCCGTTCAAGGCCGACCGGCTGGTGCTGGTGACCGAACGCGCGCTCGAGACCTCGCGGCTCAAGCGCGAGGTCAAGCAGCTCAAGCAGCTGGCGCCGCTGCCGGCGACGCTGGTCGGCAAGTCGGTGGCCATGGCGCAGCTGCGCCAGGCGGTCGAGCGCGTGGCGCCGACCAACAGCCGCATCCTCATCGTCGGCCCCTCCGGCTCCGGCAAGGAACTGGCCGCGCGCACCATCCATCAGCTGTCGGCGCGGCAGAACGGGCCGTTCATCGTCATCAACGCCGCCGCCATCACGCCCGAGCGCATGGAGACGGAACTGTTCGGCGTCGATGCCGCCAACGGCAGCGACGGCCGCAAGGCCGGCGCGCTCGAGGAGGCGCACGGCGGCACGCTGTTCATCGACGACGTCGCCGATCTGCCGCGCGAGACGCAGAACAAGATCCTGCGCGTGCTGGTCGACCAGACCTTCCAGCGGGTCGGCGGCACCAACAAGATCTCGGTCGACGTGCGCATCGTCTCCTCGACCGCGCGCAATCTCGAGGCGCTGATCGCGGAAGGCAAATTCCGCGAGGACCTCTACCACCGGCTGTCGGTGGTGCCGATCCGCGTGCCGCCGCTCGCCGAGCGGCGCGAGGATATCCCCGGCCTCGTCGACTACTTCATGGACCAGATCTCGTTAGCCACCGGCCTGCCCAAGCGCCGCATCGGCGACGACGCCATGGCGGTGCTGCAAAGCCACGACTGGCCGGGCAACGTGCGCCAGCTGCGCAACAATATCGAGCGGCTGATGATTCTCGCCGGCGGCGACCCCGACGCCGTGCTCGACGCCTCGATGCTGCCGCCCGACGTCGGCTCCATGGTGCCGTCGATGCCGAACGGCAATGGCGGCGAGCATCTGATGGGGCTGGCCTTGCGCGACGCGCGCGAGGTGTTCGAGCGCGAATACCTGGTCGCCCAGATCAGCCGCTTCGGCGGCAACATCTCGCGCACCGCCGAGTTCGTCGGCATGGAGCGCTCGGCGCTGCACCGCAAGCTCAAGGCGCTGGGGATCGGGTAGTGCAGACCACCATTCGTCATTCCGGGGCGCGCGAAGCGCGAACCCGGAATCCAGAAACGCGCACTGTGCCTCCATCTGGATTCCGGGTTCGGCCCGTCGGGCCGCCCCGGAATGACAACTGACGTAATCCCATGTCCCGCATCGCCTACGTCAATGGCCGCTACCTGCCGCAGGGCGAGGCGCGCGTGTCCATCGAGGACCGCGGCTTCCAGTTCGCCGACGGCGTCTATGAGGTCTGCGAGGTGCGGGCAGGGCGCATCGTCGACGAGCGCCGCCACATGGCGCGGCTCGACCGCTCGCTCAAGGAACTGCGCATCGCGCCGCCGATGGCGCCGGCGGCGCTCGCCGTCGTCATGCGCGAGACCATCGCCCGCAACCGCGTGCGCGACGGCATCGTCTACGTCCAGGTGACGCGCGGCGCCGCGCGCCGCGATTTCCCGTTTCCGCCGCAGGTCAGGCCATCGCTCGTCGTCACCGCGCGCGGCAACGATCGCGCCCGCATCGATCAGCTCGCCGCCGAGGGCGTCGCCGTGGTCACCGTGCCGGACATCCGCTGGGGCCGCGTCGACATCAAATCGGTGGCGCTCTTGCCCAATGTGCTGGCCAAGCAGGCGGCGCGCGAGCAGGGCGCGCGCGAAGCCTGGCTCATCGACGCGCAAGGCCGCATCACCGAGGGCGCCTCCTCGAGCGCCTGGATCGTGACGCGCGACGGCACAATCCTCACCCATCCGCTCGGCCACGACGTGCTGCCCGGCATCACCCGCGCCGTGCTGCTCGACGTCATCAGGGCGCAGGGCCTTGCCGTCGAAGAGCGCGCCTTCACGCGCGAGGAGGCCTATGCCGCGCGCGAAGCCTTCATCACCTCGGCGAGCCAGATCGTCATCCCGGTTGTGTCGATCGACGGCCGGCCGGTCGGCAACGGCGCCCCCGGCCTGATCGCGACCGCTTTGCGGCGCGATTACCATCGCTATGCCGAGTTGTCCTGAGGCCCATATCACCTGCGATATCAACGCCTTAGGCCCTTGGCTTGCGCCCGCTGCCGCGCTGCCATCTAATACATCACTCCCGAGGCCGGCATCCGCAATCTGGCGTGGGGCAACGCGGGCGCATGCGATTAGGCATGCGCAGAGCCGAGGGCAAAGAAAGGTCTCGCGCACAGACGCGAGCAAAAAAACGGGGCACGGCCATGGCAGCCGATCGCGCACAAAATCTGCAAGACACGTTTCTCAATCACGTCCGCAAAAGCAAAATCCCGCTCACCATCTTTCTGGTGAACGGCGTCAAATTGCAGGGCGTGGTGACCTGGTTCGATAATTTCTGCGTGCTGCTGCGGCGCGACGGACATTCCCAGCTCGTCTACAAGCACGCGATCTCGACCATCATGCCGGGTCATCCGATCCAGCTGTTCGAGGGCGGCGAGGACGCACCGCCAGAGAAGGCTTAAGACTCGTTGGAACAACGTCGCCGCGACACGCGCGCCGATCGCTTGAGCCCGCCGACCGCGGGCGCCGAGACCGGCCGCGCGATCGTCATCGAGCCATGGCTCAAGCAAAACGCCGCGCGGGCAGGGCGCGAGGCGCCATTGCGCATGCCGGAAGCGCGCCTGGCCGAGGCCGCGGGCCTCGCCCGCGCCATCGATCTCACCGTCGTGCAGGAGGGGCTGGTGACGCTGTCCGAGATCCGGCCCGCCACCTATATCGGCAAGGGCAAGGTCGACGAAATCGCCGGCCTGGTGAAGAGCCTCTCGGCCTCGGTGGTGGTGATGGACTGTCCGATCTCGCCGGTGCAGCAGCGCAACCTGGAAAAGGCCTGGAGCACCAAAGTCATCGACCGCACCGGCCTGATCCTGGAAATCTTCGGCCGCCGCGCCCGCACGCGGGAAGGCGCGCTCCAGGTCGAACTCGCCCATCTCAATTACCAAAAGGGCCGGCTGGTGCGCTCCTGGACGCACCTCGAACGCCAGCGCGGCGGCTTCGGCTTCCTCGGCGGCCCCGGCGAGACCCAGCTCGAAGCCGACCGCCGCGTCATCGAGGAGCGCATCGGCCGCATCGAAGCCGATCTCGACAAGGTCAAGCGCACCCGCGCGCTGCACCGCGAGAGCAGGAAGCGCGTGCCTTATCCGATCGTGGCGCTGGTCGGCTACACCAATGCCGGCAAGTCGACGCTGTTCAACCGCATGACGCAGGCGAGCGTGCTGTCGGCCGACATGCTGTTTGCCACGCTCGATCCGACGTTGCGCGCCATCGCGCTGCCGCACGGCAACCGCGTCATCCTGTCGGACACCGTCGGCTTCATTTCCGATCTGCCGACGATGCTGGTGGCGGCCTTCCGCGCCACTTTGGAAGAAGTGATCGAGGCCGACGTCATCCTGCACGTCCGCGACGTCGCCCATGAGGACACCGCGGCGCAGTCGCGCGACGTCGAGAAGGTGCTCGGCGAGCTCGGCATCGCGGCGAACGATCCGCGGCTGATCGAGGTCTGGAACAAGATCGACCGCCTCGATGCCGAGGCGCGCACGCGGCTTGCCAATCGCGCCGGGCGCGGCCGGGCCGTGCCGGTGTCGGCCTTGAGCGGGGAGGGCGTCGATCGCCTCGCCGCGGCGATCGAAGACCGCCTCGCCGAACGCCGCCAGACGCTCGAGATTGCGCTGAGCCCGGCGGACGGCGCGGGCTTAAGCTGGCTCTACCGCCATTCCGAAGTGCTGGAGAAGCACATGCGCGATGACGGGCAGCTCGCCGTCACCGTGCGCGCCGATCCCGACAAGGCGGCGCGGGTGCGCGCCAGGTTCGCCGGTTAGCCGCGCAGCGCAATGCACGTCGCGCCGAGAACGGCGAGCCTGCGTCTTGCTTTGCTCGCCGGGGACGACAAAAGGCTATTTCTCCGCAGCCTTCGCCGCATCCCACAAGGCGTCCATCTCCTCGAGGCTTGCGTCCTGCGGACGCTTGCCGCGCGCGGCCAGCGCGCGCTCGATTGAAGCGAAGCGGCGCTCGAATTTGAGGTTGGTGTCGCGCAGCACGCCTTCCGGATCGGCTGCCAGATGCCGCGCCAGATTGACCACGGCGAACAGCAGGTCGCCAACCTCCTTGGCCGCTTCGGCCTTGTCGCCGGCATCGAGCGCGGCCTCGATCTCGTCGGCTTCCTCGCGGATCTTGGCAAGCACCGCGCGCGGATCGTTCCAGTCGAAGCCGACGCGCCCGGCCTTGTCCTGGAGCTTGAGCGCGCGGGTCAGCGCGGGCAGGGCGACCGGAACCCCGGCCAATGCGCCCTGCGGCGGCGCCTCGCCGCGCTCGGCCTTTTCCTCGGCCTTGATGCGCTCCCACAGGCCCTTGACCGCTTCCGCCGTGCGGCCCTGTTCGTCGGCAAAGACGTGGGGATGGCGGCGGACCAGCTTGGCCGTGATGCCCTCGACCACGTCGCCGAAATCGAAGGCGCCTTGCTCCTGCGCCATGCGGGCGTGGTAGACGACCTGGAGCAGCAGGTCGCCGAGCTCGTCCTTGAGATGGCCGAGGTCGCCGCGGGCAATGGCGTCGGCCACCTCATAGGCCTCCTCAAGCGTATAGGGCGCGATGCTGGCAAAGCTCTGCTCCAGATCCCAGGGACAGCCGGAGCCGGGCGTGCGCAGCGCCGCCATGATCTCGATCAGGCGGGCGATGTCGCGGGAGGGCTTCACGCCGCGGCCCCCGGCAGCCCCAGTCTCGGATTCGCATAAGACATATTATGGAATATCTTTAGGCGATGATTCACTTGACTAACCCTGAACAAATCATGTACCATGTTCCCCATTGGTTCTGGGATTTTTGAGTTTGGTTCGATTTCGAGGCCCGTTTTTCAGACCCCGGCATCGCGCCGCCTAAGCCAAAGCACTGGTCTGGGAATGCAACCGTTCGGCAGCCGTGAACTGCCTGCGGCGCTCAAGCCAATGCAGCAACGCGTACAAGGCAACAAACAGAGGAACAAACATGTCTAACCGTATCGGAACTATCACCCTCACGGGTGCATCGAAAAAGACCTACGAGTTTACGATCTACAAGCGTGAGCAGGAATTTCTTGCAGTCGGCGCAGTCTACGTCATGTCAAAGCTGACGACGGAGCTGCGCTACCGGATTATCTACGTCGGCCAGACCAGCGATCTGTCAGAGCGTCCGCTCAACCATCATAAGACGGATTGCTTCGACGAGCACGGCGCAGACCATCTGCTTATTCACTCCGAGGCTAACGAGAAGAAACGCCTTGAGATCGAAGCCGATCTCATCGCGGCGTACAATCCGCCGTGTAACGGCTAGTCGGCTCTTCAGGGAACCGGCGCGTCTCGACCCAATTCGCCAATGACTCCGCAAGTGTCATTACGTCACGCACAGGACGCGTCGGCTCTCTCTTGTCTGCCATCCGCAGCAACTCTAATCGAATTTCATCATTCATCTTTCTTGTCTCCTTTGCGCGTTACTTTTTTGAATGCGGCGTCAGCGCCCTCTTTCGATTCATCGGCCTCAGCTTCGCGCGCGGCATTAATAAAGCGCTTTGATTGCGCCTCATCGTCTCTCTTATGCTTGTCCGGCGTATTGCGCTTTTGCATCTGTAAATGTCAGGTCATGAATGATGATGGTTTGTGGATCAACTTCGTAAATCACGTCAACGTCTGGTTCGTTTTTTGACTTAGCGCCCGGATATAGAAAGCCCCGCACTTTACCGCTCTCAGTCAATATGCGCCCGAGTTCTGGATCACGCATGAGTATCCATTCGAACGCATTTATTATCTCATCGACATCATCCCATTTATCTTCTGCCGCTTGAATCGCCTGGTGCGCACGATCCTCATAACGGATGGTGCGACCGAAGAGATTCACTTAGATCAATCCCAATTCCTTCGCGCGAGCCTTCAGGCGCGACAGATCTTCGTCGCGCAATTCTTCGGGGATACGAAGAACGCGATAGGCATACAGCGGCAATTCTTCATACATCTTTGCTTGCTGCCAAACGTAATCGTGCGTGGCATCGCTGATTGAGGTCGCCGTATGCTCCTTGTCGATATGCTCAATCCAATAATTGATGGACTGAAGCTCTTCTCGGGAAAACCAATTCGCGTCAGGAGGCTCAGTCGCAACAACGCGAGTTAGCTTGCCTTCCTTGAATACTTTGAGTGTTCCCTCACGCTCCATCTCGGTGCAAATCTGTTTGATGTGCCGAGGGACGGGACCAAATTTTTCGCGGACGTAAGTTTCGCCGGTGATCGACGTTCCGCGCAAAACATACGTGCGCGCGTCCGCATACCATAAAACCTTGTTGAGTTTTACAGCACCGAACCAATCACGCTTACCGGCCTTCCACGCAACGTAATGGACAAGCCGCTTGAACTTCGCTTTGTCAAAGTCCACAGGCTGCCTCCATCGGGGCATTAGCCATCCTACCCGAGTCCCTCGCGTGAAAACACTCCCTCACGAGGGCTGCCGATAGTACAGGCGCTTTCCTTTGGCACCCTGCAACGCTATGGCCGCACGCTGCACATCATTAACGCCTAACCGGGCACGAGTGTTCTGCCGAAAATCGAACTCGGCTAAATACTTGTCGAGATGCTTTGTATCGACGTGCTGATAAACGCCGACCAAACCTCTCTTTATGACACTAAAGAAGCCCTCAAGGGTGTTTGTGTGAACGTCGCCGCGTGTCCACTCAAACTTATGATGGTCAACGCTTTCGTGCGCTGCGAAGCCTTGCAGCTTATAATGCGGAGCTTTGTCGGAAACGAGGCGGCTGTCCTTGTGCGCCATCTCTCGCAAGCGCACGCCAATGCCACGATGGTCCAGAGTCACAGAACGGATGTTGCCACCACGCTCAACAAGGCTAAGCACAACTGGATTATGAGTGCTGCGGCGGAAATCTGCCGGACGTTTCGTCTTACGCGATCGCGCCAACTCAGTCTCGTCTGCTTCGATGGTCTTTCCAGCGCCGCCAAGCGGCCCGGCGTTGGCATCGGGTGCCATTGCGGCCCTAATACGCATGCCGAGATGCCATGCGGTTTTCATGCCGCAGCCAAGCATCCGCTGAAGCTGGCGCGTCGAAATGCCTTTCTTGCTGGCGCACATCAAGTGAATGGCCTGAAGCCACAGCCGCAAGGGAAGGTGACTGCCTTCGAAAATGGAACCAACCCGAACGGTGAATTGCGAACGGCATTGTGGCGCGTAGCACTTGAACAAGCCGGGCTGGACAACGCCTTCCGGGTGTTTCTTGCTCGCCTTGGAACGGACGCCCTGAAGGCGGCCTAGGCGCTCAGTTTCCCCACAGTGGGGGCATACCGGCCCGTTCGGCCAAAGCTGCTTTTCGACATACTCGAAAGCCGCCTCTTCATTGTGGAACCGGATGTCTGAAAGTACTGATTTTGCCATGGGTTAGCTCCAATGGCTTATGTATTAGCACGTTCCATTGGGTCAGTCAAGTGAAACATCGCCTATCTTTAGGCGATGTTTCACTTGACGCACCCCAGGCGCGCCACTTGAAGGATCGCGGATATCCACCTGAAAAGTCATGCCTATTCCAAATGATGATAGATCGGTCTTGGGCTCGTTTTTGCTCGTCTAATCAAAATCTTCTGTGACGATCTGAGCATCCGACTTTAACTCGCCTGGAACTGCATCCTGTCATAGGCCGGTTCGACATTCGGTGGCAGGCTCTTGCGCAGCGCC
>DASRGB010000007.1:0-45801 GCA_035651255.1 Pseudolabrys sp. | reverse complement strand
GCCGAGCGCCACCGCATGGCCGGAGATCGTGACCGAGGAATTGGCCAGCGCGCTGTTCGGCACTGCGGCGAGCCGCGCGTTCGGCAGTGTGCCGGAGGTGATGTTGGTGGCGTTGGTGGTGTCGGTCGTCGCCGATGCGGCCAATCCCGACACGTCGCCCGCCGTGATCGCCAATGCGCCCTTGAGCCCTGCGGCAGCGATTGCGCCGGTCAGCCCGGCGACCGAGGACACCGCATCCGGCGGCGTCAGCAGCGGCTTCCAGTTCGCCAGCAGCGTCGGATCGTCGGCTGCCAGCACAAAGGTCTGGTTGATGTCGGTGCGGCGGGCGATGTCGCCTTTGCCCGCGGCGAGCGCCAGCATCGCCGCCTGCGAGGCGGCGTCGAACACGTCGCCGCGGCTGGCCGGCCCCGGCGGGCCCGCCGGCCCCTGCGTCGCGATGCGGATGGTGCGGATGTCTTGCGTCATGCTGCGATCACCTGAATGGGAATGATGAGAAGCGTGGACTTGTGATTGAGCGTGTCGGTGATCGGCAGCACGCAGCGGGCGCGCTGACCGTCCGGCACGCTCACCGTATCGCCGCGCGCCACCGTGATGGTGATGCGGCCTGCCGCTGCGTCGACGGCGAGCCGGCCGCCGCTGTCGAGCGGCAGCACGCCGCCGCGCCATTTGATGGCGGCTCCGTCGAAGGCGCAGCCGCTCAGATCGATGGCCACGTCATTGGCGTCGGTGAACGAGAGCGGCCAGATCCAGTCATCGCCGCGGGTTTCGATGATCGGTTCGGTTTCAAGGATGGGCTGCATGATGCCTCAGGCGGTGGGGGCGGACATTTCGAGGAAATAGGCGATCAGCCGCACCTTGCCGGCGGTGAAGCTGCCGCCATTGGCGGTGACGCGCGCCTTGGTGTCGGCATAGACGCCGGCAGGACCGATGACGCCAATATTGGTCGAACCGAGCGCGACGCCGAGCAGGTCGCCGAACTGCGTGGTGTTCGACGCGGTGCCGACCGCGTAGGACGTGGCGCCGGTGATGGCGAGCGTGGTGCGCGAGGCGACGCCAAGCACGATGGCGCGGTTGGGGATGAAGGCGGCATCCGCCGTCTCGACGAAGGCGCCGGCGAGCGTCAGCTCCTCTTCCTTGGCGCGCAGCGTCACCCGGCCGCCGCTGGCGGTGAGCGCGATGCCGTCGCGCCAAATGCCGTCCTCATAGGTGATGGTGAGCCGCTCGGCCTTGACCCAGGCTTTGAGCCCCGACACCGGCATGATGCGGACCCAGCCGCCGCCGCTGAATTGCGCGATCTGCCCGTCCCAGCCGCTCCAGGCGCCGCTCGCGCCCGCGGCCGGGATGTAGCAGGCGCCGTCGGCCGGCGCGCCCGGAGGCGCGGTCAGCGCGCGGCTTTCGACCGCGAGCTGGGTGAGCGCGTCGAGCAGCGTCAGCGCTTCGTTGTGAGTAACGTGCTTTTGCGCCTGCGCGGCTTCGATCGCCGGCAGGGCGAGACGAGGTGTGGAGGTCATGGGAACTCAGGGTGTGAGAATGGTTTCCGCCGCAAATCCGCGCCCAACCGTCGCCGAAACTTGCGTCACGCGCACGCTGAGGCTGGTCTGCGCCGCGCCGAAGTCGGCAAGCTCGTCGGCCGCGGCGTAGAGCGCGGTCGGCGCCGTCGCGCTTAAAGTGCGCACCACGTCGCCGCCCGACAGGATATCGACGGCATAGGATTCGCTGTCCTCGCCGAGCGGCACCTCGCCCTCCCAGCTGTCGCCGTTGATGCGGGTGCGGCGGATCCACGAGAAGGTCACGCCGGCCCCGTCGCGCTTTCCCTTGACGTGCACGGGCGCGAGCGGCTTGAGCGCGGTGGCGTGCGGCGTCGCGGTCAACGAAAGCGCCGTGTCGTCGCCGATGTCGCGATCGGCGGCGACCACGCGCAACTGCAGCGCGCGCTCGAGCGCGTCGAGCCCGCTGGCAATGGTGACGATATTGGCGTCGAGCAGCACGAAGGGAGCGCCGGCCGCCAAGGTCGGCGCAATCGCCCATTCGCTGCCGGCCTGGCCGCGCAACAGCCGCGACAGCCGGTAGACGCCGTCGCCGACCAGCTCGGCATTGGCGAACTGCATGACCTCCCAGGCGCCGTCGGCGCGCTGCACCGCTGCCGCATTGGCGCCGGCGAACAGGCTGGCGTCGGTCACCGACGACAGCGCGCCGCCGTTGAGCTGGACGCGAAAGCTGGCATTGTGCCAGCGCGCCGTCGGCCCGGCCGGCAGATCGTCGAGCGTCACCCCGGTCAGCGCCGGTGCCAGCGCCAGGCTCGTCTGGCTGTAACTCAAGCCGTCGAGCGATTCCCAGATTGCCACCGCCCCGGGCCACGGATCGGCGAACACCGCAAGGCGCGCCAAGACCGGCGGCAGCGTCGCATCGAGCGACGGCAGATCGAGCACCAGCGCCTGCGCCGGGCCGATGGCGGCCGGCAGCGGCGGTGTGCGCAATGACGGCGGCGCAAGCGCGAGGTCGAACACCTCCGGATCGATCGAGCGCGCCTTGACGGCGCGGCTGTCGCTGTCGCTGACCTCGGTCAGCTCGATGAGCCGGCGCCGCGCATTGACCGTCAGCGCCACGACGTCGCCACAGGACAGCGCCAGCCGGCTCGGCGGCAGCGCGAATTCGGCGCCCTCACGGGCCGCCCACAGATCCTGCAGCCAGATTTCCGCGCGCCGCCCGGCTTCGGCAGCGTCGGTGACCATGGCGATGTCGGCATGGGCGCTGCGCGACGACAGGCCGACCAGCCGGCGCGAGGCCGCCGCGGCGCGCTGATAGTCGTTGCCGATATCGGTGAACCCAATCGTGACCTCGCGCGGCAGGTCGCCTTCCTGCGCCCGCGTCAGCCGCGCCGGCGGGCTGTCATCCGGCAGCACCAGATCGTCTTCGGCGAGCTCCGCGACCGGCGCGCCGCCGTGCCGGCGGAAGCGCAGGCTGCCGTCTTCTTCGACCGCGTCGAAGGCAAAGCACAGGGCGAGCGGATCGAGCATAGCGCGCGGCGCCATCGGGCGGTCGACGACATAGCCGTCCGGGCCCTCGCCCAGCGCGCTTGTGTCGGCGCCCGTGACGCCGCTGTCGGTGAGAATGGTCGCAACCAGGCCGTCGAGCGGGGTCGAGCCGAGCCGCCCGGTCAGCCAGTGCCCGGTCGCCCAGTTCGGCCCGTCGCTCCAGACGTCGGAGGCCGCCGGAAACACCGGAAACGGCCGCGCGTCCCAGGTCCACAGATGAATGCCGTCGACCGCCACCATGCGGCCGTCATAGACGGTCGACGCCGGATTGAGCGCGCCGGCGCCGAAGGCCGGATCGAAGGCGCCGAGCACGGTTTCGAGATAGCGGCGCTGAATCAGGTCGTCGCGCCGGCCGTTGGAATAATGCGGCAACCCGGCGTCCGATGAATGCGCATCGGGAAAGGTGCTCGGCTGATTGGCGCCCTTGTCGACCGCCGGGCAGCCGATCTCGGTCAGCCAGATCGGCTTGCCTTGCGGCAGCCACGCCGTCGGCGTCGCAAGTTCAACGCCGCCGACGCGTTCGTGATGCGGTTGCGACCAGAAATTCCAGATGTCCTTTTGGCGGAACACCCACGGCTTGCCGAGGCCGTCGGTGATGGCGGTGCGAACTTGCGCATCGCGCGCCGCCGCGTCCGCGTAATACCAGTCGTAGCCCTCGCCGCCGGCGACATAGCCGCCGAGATAGCTCACGCTGTGCGGGTCGTCGGTCAATGCCGCGTCGAGCTGGTTGCCGTCGTCGCGCCAGTCGGCGAGCGGCGCGTAATAATCGATGCCGACGGCGTTGATCGCGGGCGAGGCCCATAGCGCATCGAGCGGAAAGCGCACCTCGCTCGCACCGGCGTCGACGACGTGCGCGCCATATTCCGTCCAGTCGGCGCCATAGGTGACAACGGTGCCGCTGCCGAGAATCGCTTTCACGTCCGCGGCCAGCGCCGCAAGCGCCGTCACCGCCGGGTAGACGCCGGAGGCCGAGCGCACGCGCGTCAGCGCCTTCAGCTCCGAGCCGATGACGAAGGCATCGACGCCGCCGGCGTCGGCCGCCAGCTCGGCGTAATGCATGACCATGCCATTGTAGTTCCAGGCATCCGGTCCGCCGCTGAAGAAGGCGTTGACCTGATCGGCCGCCGTGCCGGTGCCGTCGGGCGAACCCGCCTGCCCCGGCGCCGGATCGCAGGTGATACGCCCGCGCCAGGGATAGACCGGCTGCGACGATGCGCCCGTATAGGGATCGGTCAGCGTATTGCCGGCCGGGATGTCCATCATCACGAAGGGGTAGAGCGTGATCTTCAGACCGCGCGCTTTGAGCTCGGCGATCAGGTGGCGCACGCTGTCGTCGGACGGCGTGCCGCCGAAAGCCGGCCGGCCGTCGATCTGCGAAACCAGCCGCGCCGTCGTGCGATCGAGCCCCGCCACCGTCCAGGTGCCGCCGTGCGTCGCCTTCACCGCATTGTCGACCGCCGGCACGATGCGGCATTGCCCGCAGCGCAGGTCGGTGCCGAACCAGGCGATGACGATGGCGACGCGCTCGAGATTGGGCGCCAGCGCCTGCAATTCGTCGAGCGAGGCGATGACGTCCGACGGCGCATAGGTGACGTGGCGGTTTTCCGGCGCCGACTTGCCGGGCTTGGACTGACGCACCACCGTCGCCGGCTCGTAGCCGAACTCGGTGGCGCCGGGAATCAGCGTCACCGCGCGCACCATCTGCTCAAGCCGCCCGACCGGGCGCACCACCTCGAACGACAACTGCGGAATGCGGTTGCCGAACTTGGCGAGCGGCAGGCGCTCGAACACGACGTAGGCGAGACCGCGATAGGCCGGCGCGTCGCCTTCCTTGGCGACGATCAATGGATCGGGCGTCTGCGTCTCGTCGCCGCTGTAGACGCGCATCGTCACATGCGACAGATCGAGTTCCTTGCCGTCCGCCCAGATGCGCTTGACGGCGGCCACCGGCCCTTCGCTCAAGCCCACCGCGAAATTGGCGAAATAGGAATAGGTGGTGGTCTTGGTGGTCAGGCTCGAGCCGCCGCCCATGCCTTTGCCGCCGGTGCGGGTGGTCTGCGACGAGGTGTTGACGACCTCTTGCAGCTTGGTCGCCCAGATCACCTGGCCCGACAGCCGGGCGCGGCCATAAACGCGCGGGATCGGCGCGCCGGCGGTCGAGGCCATCACCGACAGGTCGGCGAGCCGCGGCCCGTCGAGCGCGCGCTCGCGATGCGTCGCGAACAGCACCTGATCGATGGCATTGCCGGCGAGCGCGCCGATCAGGCGCCCGGCAATGGCGCCGGCCGGCCCGAACACGGCTTTGCCGGCCGCGGCGCCTGCCACTGAAAGGACGAGGGCTGCCATGAGGCTTACTCAATTCCGGGAAACCTGAACGCATAGGCCAGCCGGCGCCGCCACCACGGCGCGATGGCGACTTCGGCGACGGCGGCGCCATCATGCGCGTGCACCATGGTGCTGGCGCTGGTGACGATGGCCGCGTGCTTGGCCGGCAGGTTGGTGCGCCAGCGGAACAAGAGCACGTCGCCGGGCTCGAAGCGGTCGAGCGGCACCGCGATCAGATGCCGCGCGGCGGCGTTGGCGAGCGCCTCCTCGCCGCCCGCCTCCGCCCAGTCCGGCGCATAAGGCGGCGCGCGCTCAGGCTCTTCGCCCATCACCGCGCGCCAGACGCCGCGCACCAGCCCCAGGCAATCGCAGCCGGCGCCCTTGAGCGAAGCCTGATGCCGGTATGGCGTGCCGATCCACGAGCGCGCTTCGGCAACAATGTCGTTGCGAGACGTCATATCAATTTTGCCTGCTGCCGCCGTCGAGCCCCGGCTCGCCCTGCACCGGATAGCTGATGACGAAATCGTTGCCCGGGATGTGCGGGAAGCCGCGGAAATTGACGACGTTGTCGAACTTGTCGTGGCAGGTCTGGAAGCGCTTGTCGCAGCCCGCCGTTACCGTGAATGTATCACCCGCCGCGATCGGTTGCGGCATCGCCTGCCACAACTCGAAGGTCACGGCGCCGGCCTTGCGGTGGCTCTTTACTTCAACCGCCAGGCCGGCATTGGCGCCGCCAGTGAAGTCGAGCTTGCCGGCGGTGAACCAGCCGTCGTCGAAGCCGTCGAGCCCGCTTGCGGTGAAGCTCGAAGTCGCCGACACGGCAAGAACGGCGCCGCTGCCGCGAAACGCCGGATCGGTCAGATCGATCTTGCAGCGGCCGTCGCCGAGATCGGCCGTGCAGGTCGTGGTGTAGAGCCGCCCCGAGTCCTGCGCCAGCCGGTCGCTCAGGCCGCGGACCTCGGCAGTGAACGCCTTGCCCTCGCGCCTGACCTCGCCGAGCGTCCCCTTGGCGAGCAGCACGCGCAAAGCCGGCTCGCTCCAGTCGACCAGCCACAGCTCGACCGAGGCCGCGTCGTAACGCCCGGCGGCAAGATCATCCTCGTTGAGCGTGTCGCTCGCCAGCGCCCCGCTGAATTCGGAGCCGTCGACCGCAAGTCCGAGATTCTGCGTCGCCTCGCTGCCGGAAAGCCCGCTGCCGGCGAGGCAGGTCACGCCGCCAACCACGACGTCCTCATCGTGATCGGTGAAGCCCTGCGTCACGCCATCGTTGCGCGCGATCAGCCAGCAGCGGCACAAGGTTGTCGCGCCGCAGTCAAGCTTGTCCTGCAGCGCGGCGGGAATATTTCGCATGCGATGTCCTTAATCCGTCATCCTGACGTGGCTGCCGAAGACGACCCTCGAAGAATGAACGGCGCCGTCCTTCGAAATTCGCTCGTTGCGCCTCAGGACAATCGCGAGAGGTTACGCCCTGATCTCAAGCAGCGGGATTTTCGGAATGGCGCCGGCGGCGAAGGCGGACAGATCGACCTCGAGATAGTCGGTGTCGAAGCGCACCGGCACGTCAAACAGAAACCCGGCCGTCACCGCGGCGCCGGCAGGCGGAATGTGCCCGGCCAGAAACGTCACCACCCCGGTCGTCGTATCGACGGTGAAGGCGGTGCCTTCCGCCACTTCGGTGCCGGCGACAGCGACGCGAACACTGCCGGCAACCGGCTTGGCGATCGGACGCTGGTACGGCGAGTAGACCGTGCCGTAGGTCTTGACCAGCGTGAAGGCCGCGGTCGCGCCGTCGCCGCTGCCGATCGCCTGGTCGGTCGCACTCGGCGCGGCGTCCGGCGCCGCCGAAGAATGATCGAGCCGGTCGCGCCAGCGAAAGCCATAGAGCCGGCCGCGTCGCTCCTCGAAAAACGCCACCACCTGCGACAGCGCCTCGAGCGTTTTGACGCCGTAACCGGCATCGTAGCGCCTGCGTGAATGCGCCCAGCGCGCGTTGCGCTCTTCGGCGCCCGAGCCGAGCGCGACCACGTCGGTGCGCCGCTGCGGTCCGCCCGCGCTTTTGAGCGCGATGTCGAGCGGGAACAGGATTTCGTGGAAGGCGGTCATGGTTGCCTCTCTCCACCCCCATAGAGGCGGAGGGTATGGTCACAAACTGCGCTGGCCGCGCGCCACGGCGCGCGCGATCTGCCCGGTGATGTAGGCCTCGGAGCGGCGGAAGCTGCCCGGATCGGGTGTTGCGATCTGCACCGTGACATTGGCCGGCGCTGCCGCGCCCGCGACGCTGACGCCCAGGCTGCCGTCGCTGCCGCGCATCAGCGGCAGGATCGCCTCCGGACCCGCCTCCCCGGCAAGCCCCAGGCCCCCCGCCGCCAGCGGAAAATACGAGGGCGCACCGATGACGCCGCCCGCGGCAAAGGCCGTGAGCGCCGGTGAGGCCGACCCGCCGCCGCCGAGGATAGTGTTGAGGATGCCGCTGAAGCCCTTGGCGACGTCCTTGGCGAGCGGCTTGAGCGCCGCCTGCACGCTGAGGTTTGACAGCCGCAACGCCAGCGACTTCAGCACGTCGTCGAATTGCTTGCCGCCCGCGCTCGCCTGCGCGAAGGCCTTGGTGATGGCGGTCGCGAAGGCGGTGGCGCTGATGCCGAGCGCATTGGTGCTGGCGCGGACCTTTTCGGTCGTCCCGGCGATATCGCCGGATCCGCTCGATTGCTGCGGGAGAAACGCATCGCCAGGATCGTAGCTATCGGACATCGGGAAATCTCTTCATCATCTCGTTCAGACTGGCGCGGTCGATCGGCGCTGCGCGGCCGCGAACCGCCTCGATCGCATAGGCAAGCTCGCGCGGCGTCATGCGCCAGAACTCCCGCGGCGCAAGCTTGAGCACGCCGAGGCCGAAGCCGATCGCCTCGCGCCAGGGAAAGGCCCGCGTCATGCGCCGAACGTCGCGGCGATCAGCTCCGCCGCGATCCGCACATAACCTTGCGCGCCGCCGTCGACGCCCATCGCCGCCACTTCGTCATCGCTCACCGTTTCACCGGCGCCGCGCAAACCTGCGGCGATGATCCGCGTCAAGTCGCGCGCCTTGAGACGGCCCGAGCCGAAGCGCTCGGTGAGCGCCACGAGATCGTCGGCGCCGAACGCGGCTTCCAGCTCGGCGAGCGCGCCGAGTGTCAGCACCAGCGTGCGGTTTTTGCCGCCGATCTCCGCTTCGATCTCGCCGCGATGCCTGTTGGCCATGCTCTTGCTTTCTTATCCCTCCCCTTTAGGGGAGGGTGGCCGCCGAAGGCGGCCGGGTGGGTTTTCGGCCGACTGAGTTTCCCCCACCCGGCCGCTCGCTACCGCTCGTGTCCACCCTCCCCCGCAAGCGGGGGAGGGATAAGCGGCTACAGCGCCGTGAAGGTCACTTCGCCCGCCGATTCGAGCGCGACGTCGTAGGTAACTTCGCCGTTGTGCTCACCGGCGAATTCGAGATTGGTGAGCTGAAACGGTCCGGCCACGGTGCCGAAATCGGGAATGACGATCTGGTAGCCGAGGATGGTGCCGTCGAAGAAGGTCTGGCGCATCGCCGCATCGGTCGCGGCATCCTTGAACAGGCCGCGGCCCGACACCGAGGCGCGCTTGACGCCGGCGCCATCGAGCAATTCGCGCCAGCGGTTGGCGCTTTCGGCGTGGGTAATGTCGACGGTCTCGGCGTTGAAGGCGAGCCTGCGCGTGCGCAGGCCGGCGACGGTGGTGAAGCCCCCCGCCCCGTCGGAAATTTTAATCAGCAGGTCCTTGCCCTTTTGAGCTGACATGACTCGTTCCTCTTGTTAGGCCGGCTCGGTGACGGCGCGGAAGCGCACCAGTGCGTGATAGGTGCGGCCGTCGGCCTCGCGCCGCACGTCAGCGACGGCGAAGCGGAAATTGACCAGATGGTTGTCGGCGAGCGTCAGCGGCGCATCGTCGAGCGCCTGCAGCAGCGCGCCGGCGATCATATGCGCTTCCCTCTGCCCGCCCTGCCGCGACCAGGCATGCAGCGTCAGCTGATGCTCCTCGCCGGCTTCGGTGCCGGTCGAGAAGTCGGCGACGCGAGCCTCGCCAAGCGTCACATAGGGAAATGCCGCGGCGCGCGGCGGCTCGTCGTAGACCTTCGGTCCGCCGAGCAGGCTCGTCAGCGCGGCATTGGCGGTGAGCGCGTCGTGCACGGCGGCACGCAGCGCTGCAGAAGCGGCGGTCGGCATGGGACCTCCTTGTTAGTCCTCGCGCTCCTCGGCCTCGATCTCGAGAAAGCGGCGGTCGGCGCTGTCGCGCACGGCGACCACGCGATAGACGCGGTCGCCCTCGACGAATTGGTGGCGCGTGGTGACGTCGGCGCGCGCACGAATGACGATGCGGTAGCGCAGCAGCGCGCCGAGGCTGCCCGCGGCAGTGTCGGCGCGGGCGCCGGTCGGCGTCACTTGCGCCCACAGGGTTGCAACGTCGGCGAAGCTGCGCGTTACCCCGCCTGCCCCGTCCGCGCTTTCCACCGGCGCCTGCAGGGTCAGGCGGCGGTTCAAGTCCCCCGGCGCGGTCACAGCGACAGCATCCGGTAGGGCGCGATGAGCGCGGCAACGGTCTGCGGCAGCACCGCCGTCTCGTGCCCGATCGCGGCCAGCCCGCGGTTGTCGTACCAATGCGCCGTCAGCAAGCGGATGGCCTGGCGCAGCGGCTCCGGCACGTCGGTCGCCGCATCGCCGTAGCCGGCAGCCACGTCGATCTCAATGCCGGCCTTGGGCCGTCCCGGCTGCGGCACAGCCCAGGGCGCAAAGACCAATGCCGAGGCGCCGAGATCGGGCACGAACGCCTGGGTATCGACGTCATGCGCGACATTCTCGAGATCGTAGACGCGCGCCGCGGCGAGCGATCGCAGCGGTCCCGGCCGCACCTCGATCCGGCCGTTCGCCGGCCAGGCATTGAAGGAAAGCCGCCAGCTCTGCGTGATCAACGCCCGCCGGGTGGCCGCCTCGACGTGCAGGCGCGCACCGGCGGCGAGCGCCGCAATCACTTCATCGTCGTCATGATGCTCGACGCGCAGGAAAGCCCGCATCTCGTCGAGCGACACCGGCTCGGCCGCCGGCGCTGTGAGAAGAATGGATGACATTGATCGATTTTCCCGGCTGTCGTCCCCGCGAAAGCGGAGGCCCAGACGCGGAGTACTGGGTCCCGGCTCGCGCTCGCTATCGCTCGCTTGGCCTGGACGACGGCCGAGCAAGTCATTGACAAATGCACGGTCGCGAGGCTCAACGGGCGCAATGCGTCCCGCCGTCGCCCTCGCCTGCCTCGTCCTCTGCGCCCCGGCGCTCGCCGTCACCGGCAATGCGCCGCCGGCGACCGGCTGGGCGGCGCGGCCGATCGTCATGGTGATCGACCCCGGCGGCGACCTCTGCACCGGCACGGCGCTGGCGCGCGACCTGGTGCTCACCGCCGCGCATTGCGTGGCGCGTCCGCAGCGCTACGAGGTGCGCGCCTATCAGAACGGCGCCAGCGTCGCCGTGCGCTCGGTCGCGCTGCACCCGCGTTTTGATGTGGCAAGCTACGCGGCGAGCCGCGCCACCGCCGACATCGCGCTCGTCAAGCTCGACGGCGATCTGCCCGACATTATCGTGCCGGCGACGCTCGCCGCGGCGCGCCGCGTCAAGGCCGGCGAGACCCTGACCATCGCCGGCTTCGGCACCGTCGCCGCCTTGACCGACCGCGGCCTGCGCCAACCGCGCATGGCCAGGCTCACCGTCACCGGCCAGCCCGGCTCGCTGCAGATCCGCCTCTACGACGACGCGACGCGCAACCGGCGGCCCGGGCTCGGCGCCTGCACCGGCGATTCCGGCGCGCCCGCGTATGACGGCGAAGGCCCGCTGGTGATCGGCGTGGTGAGCTGGTCGACCGCGGCGGGCGACGAGGAAGGCTGCGGCGGCCTCACCGGCGTCACGCCACTTCTTGCCTACCGCGCCTGGATTCTCGACACCGCGCGCAAGTTCAATTCGCCGCTCGCCAACTAGCGCGGCGGCGGATCGGGCGGCTTTTTGCGCCGGTTGAACGGGTTGAGATTGCGCAGACGCTCGCGCAAGCCGCCGCCCTGCTGCGGCCCGCCCGGCACGTTGCCCGGCCGCCCGGGCCCGGGCTGCCGCAGATTCGGATTGCGATTCTGCTGCGGCCCGCCCGGCCCACGGTTCTGCTGCTGTCCGCCAGGACCACGGTTCTGCTGCTGGCCACCCGGCCCGCGGTTTTGCTGCTGCTGACGCAAATTCGGATTGCGGTTTTGCTGCTGCGGACCGTTCGGCCGGCGCTGATTGTTCGGCCGCGGTGTGCGCAGCCGCTGCTGGCGGCGCTGCGTCGCCATGCGCCGCCCGACATTGTGCGAGGCGAACAGCCGCTGCACCACGCCGCGGTCGCGTGCCGCCTCCTGCGGCGGAATGCGAAACGGCACGGCGGTGAAGCGCCCGCCGGCGCCGCGCCGGATCGAAAACGCGCTCGAGCCTTGCGTCAGCGCACCGAGCCGCGCGCCCTGCCGATCGAACACGTCGATGTGGCCGACGCGGCCGTCGGCATCCGGATAGAGTTTGATCTTGGCTTCACCGGCCGCGGCATTGTCCGGCACGTCGACGACGCCGGTGGTACCGCGAATGCCCAGCGTCGAGGTCGGCGTGGTGATCGTCATATTGCCGGTCTTGGCGACCGCGCTGGCGACGAAGGCGACGGTGCCGCGCGCCACGGTGAAGGCGCCGACATTGCCGCTTGCCCCTTCCTCATAGACGTAGTCGTCGACGGCGATCCGCGAATTCTCGCTGAGGCTGAACGTGGTCTCGTCGTCGAAAGTGACGCCGAGCGTCGAGCTCGCGGCCGTCGCCAGCACGTCGTGCTTGTAGACCGGGTCGCTGACCTTCAAGGCGGCCGCCGGCGAATTGCCGCGCGTCACGGTGGCATTGCCCTGTACGGCCGAAACCTGGCCGATCGAATCGTCGTCGCCCTGCTGCTGGTCGGCTTGGCCAGGCGCGGCCTGGTTCTGCGCCCGCGCCTCGAGCGGCCAGACCGCCGCGCCGGCCAGAAAGGAAATGAATTGCCGCCGCCGCACGGCTTTGCCCCCGCTCACACCTCAGGACTTAGGCCCGAAGCGCATGGCGAAACTGCGGCAGCGCGGCCGTCCGTGCCAACCGCCCCGGCGCCAGTTTTCCACAGACCCAGCTTCGCCGGGGCCGCCGCTCCGCTAGTCTTGCCGCGGGGTTGGGGGGGACAAAGCATGCCGCGCCCGGGCGCGACGGCGCTCTTTGCAGCGATGGCCGCGATGCTTGCCGCGGCGCCGGCCGGCGCCATCGTGCAGGGCACCTCCTCGACGCTCGGCTCCTATACGGTGCGCCTGGTCGGCGCCTATTACTGCAGCGGCGTGGTGATCGCGCGCCGCGCCGTGGTCACCGCGGCCCATTGCGGCCGCGGCATGCGCGTGCTCGCGGCCGGCCGTTCCTTCGGCGCCTCGCACGCCTCGCGCAGCGCCGTGCTCGATGACGGCCGCCGCGTCGAGGTCAGAGGCGACGCCATCATCCTGCATCTATCGTCGCCGCTGCCGGCAACGGTCGCCGCCGCGCCGGTCGGCGACGGCGCCGGCGACAGCTTCGTCATCGCCGGCTACGGCACCACCGACGAGCGCTGGCGCGGCAGCTTCGGCAAGCTGCACGAAGCCCACCTCGTCAACGCCGGCGACAACGTGCTGGTCGATCCCAACCGCTCCGGCAACATCAGCGCCAGCGCCTGCTTCGGCGATTCCGGCGGCCCGGTGCTGCGCGGCGGCGAACTGGTCGGCATCATCACCCGCGCCGCGCATCCTTCGCCGCGCATCGCCTGCGGCGACTATACGCGCTGGGCGCCGATCCGCGTCACCGGCATGGGCGAGGCCGCCGCCGCGGACGCGCCGCCAGCAGAGGAAAAGCCGCGCCGTCATCGCCGCCGCGTCCATGACGCGACGGTGCAGCAGACGGCTGCCTTCAGCTGGTTCGGTCAGCCGGCCGAGGCGAAGCTGCTGCGCCGCTCGGCACGCCACAAAGAGGCGCGGCAGTAATCAGAAACGGAACGGTCCGAGGCGCAGGTGGATGCCGTGGCGGTGACGCCGGCGCGGCGGCTCGACCGGCGGCGCCGCGTCGTCCTCGTCATTAGCCGCCATGGGCCCCGGCGGCGCCCGGTCGAAATGCGCGTCGCGCTGGCGCAGCAGCGCGGTGTCTTCGGGCACGCCACTGCCGGACGTGGCGTCGTCCTTGACCGTCACGGCGTGATCGACCGAAGCCGCGGTGAGCGGCGTCAGCTTGTCATTATCCCAAACCGCAGCATCCTGAGCCGCGGCGCTTGCCGGCTTCGGCGGGGCCGTCTGCTGCGCGCTCTTGGCGTCGGCGCGCACCAGGCAGCGCTGATCGATGTTCGGCCACACCTGCCGATCGCACGGCAGGTTGGCCTCGGGCACCGCGCCGACCATGCGCACCGGCGCCGGCCGCTGCCCGGCGTGTTGCGCCAAAGGCGCCTCGCGCTTGAGCGGCGGCCCGATCGCCATGAACACGCCGCCGATCAACACGGCGACGATACCGCCCATGGTCACGCTCGCCGCCACCCGGGCATTGCCCTGGTGCGCGAAGATGAGGTCCCGGGTCGGTGCTGGCGTCATGGGTCTTAAACGTGGAATTCGCGCCAATGGTTCCCAGTCGCAAAATCACCGGGCGCGGCGAGGATGCACGCCGGCCCGGTGACGGCGACGAAGCGGGCTGACGCCCGCCCGTCGTCAGCTCGCCGCAAACTTCATCAGCTTGATGGCGTCGAAGTCCTGCACGCCGCCGCCGACGCGCTTGGTGACGTAGAACAGCACGTAGGGCTTGGCCGAGTAGGGATCGCGCAGCACCGTGACACCGGCGCGGTCGACGATGAGATAGCCGCGGCCGAAGTCGCCGAAGGCGATCGACAGCGAATTGGCGGCGATGTCCGGCATGTCCTCGGCCTCGATCACCGGGAAGGTGAGCAGGCTCGCCTTGCCGCCCGCCGCCGCCGGCGGCTGCCACAGGTAGTTGCCGGTGGTGTCCTTGAACTTGCGGATTGCGCTTTGCGTCTTGCGGTTCATGACGAAGGCGGCGTTCTGCCGGTAGCCCGCCTTCACCGCATAGATCAGATCGACCAGCGCGTCGGACGGATTGGCGGCCGGGAAGGCGCCGGAGACGCCGCTCGCCACGTAGCCGATATTGCCCCAGCTCCACGACGCATTGTCGACCGTGGTGTAGCTCAAGAAGCCCTTGGGCTTGTTGGAGCCGTCGCCGGTGACGAAGGCGGTGCCCTCCTGGATGGCGAAGACCTGCTCGACCTCGGACGCCAGCCACTGGTCGATGTTGACGGCCGCGTCCTCGAGCAGGGTCGCGGTCGCCGCCGGCTGGGCGTAGAGTTCCATGGCCGGGAACGTCAGCTCGTCAAGCGTCGGCGACGCCGTCTGAGTGCGCGCGTCGGTCTCGCCGACCCAGCCGACCGCCGGACCCGAGGTCATGAACGGCTTCTTGTAGACGTTGCTCGAGATGGTGCGCACGCTCGCCAGGCCGCGGATCGGCGAGATCGCCTTGAGCCCCTGCCCGATCTGCGTCTCGATCTCGGGCGGCACCAGATAGCCGCCGTCGGGATTGGAGCCGACCGACATGGCCTTCGCTTCGAGCGTGCGCAGATTGCCGGTTTCGCCGCTGCGCACATAGGCCTCGAAGGCCGCCTTGTGCTCGAGCGCGGAAGCGCTGTTGCGCAGGCGCTCGCCGCCGAACGCCGGCCGCGCCGCCTTCAGCGTGATGTCGTCGAGCTTGCGGCCTTGCGCGTCGAGCGCGGCGTTGATGCGGGCGAGCTTTTCCTCCAGCACGACGTCGTTGTCGCGGCGGGCAAGCCGCTCGTCATTGGCCTCCTTGAAGGCCTCGAAGGCGCGCATCATGTCGCCATGCGTCACCACCGCGTCATGCGGGATGCCGGCCTTGGTCTCGAGTTCGGTTGTGGTATCGATGTCCATTCAGGTTCTCCTTGCAGGTTTGATCCGTCATCCTGAGGTGTGACCCCCCGCAATAGCGGAGGCAGCCTCGAAGGATGACGGCCGCATCCTTCGAGGCTCGCGGCTGACGCCGCTTCGCACCTCAGGACGACGGGTCGAGGCTTTGCTCAAATCACGTAAGGTCTTGCAGCAAACCGCCGCGGCCTTGCGCCGCGCGGTTCTCCGGCCCATGTTGCCGGTTATGGTCTGCAGCCTATATGCGGCTCTGCGGCCCCCCAGGAGCGCGTCATGGAAGGCAACGAAGGACTGTTCGATCGCATCGTGCGCGGCGTCGTCGGCGCGATCCTGCTGGCGGTGGGCGGCTTCTCCATTGAGGGCCCGATCGCCCTGGTCGAAGGCGCTTTTGCGCTGATCATGGCCGTTGCTGGCGGCAGCCTGCTGCTGACCGGCCTGATCGGCTGGTGTCCGGCCTATGCGCTCCTGGGCATAAGGACCTGCGCGCCGCGCCACGGCACGCGCTAAGGCAGGCTGACTTTTCCCTCCGGCACGACCCCTCTCCCCAGCGGGCGGAGGCCGTGGCAAGCTCCCGGCCAACAAGCAAAAACGGCTGGGAGGATGCGATGACGAAACTATGGGCCGCGGCGGTGCTGGCGCTCGCCGCCATGATCGGCGGCGTGCAGGCGCAGGATTATCCGACGCGCACCATCACTATCATCGTGCCGTTCGCCGCCGGCGGACCTGCCGACGTCATGGGCCGCATCGCCGCCGACATTCTGTCGCGCCATCTCGGCCAGTCGGCGGTGGTGGAAAACGTCGGCGGCGCCGGTGGCACCGTCGGCACGCTGCGCGCCGCCCGCGCCAGGCCCGACGGCTATACGCTGATCGCCGGCCACATGGGCACCAATGCGCTGGCGCCGCTGTTCTATCCCAATGTTGGCTACGACCCCGAGAAGGATTTCGAGCCGGTCAACCTCACCGCCACGCAGCCGGAGCTCTTGGCGGTGCGCAAAGACATCCCCGCCAACAACCTCAAGGAATTCGCCGCCTGGGCCAAGGCCAACGAGAGCAAGGTCAACATGGGGCACGCCGGCATCGGTTCGGTGTCCTATATCGGCTGCCTGCTGCTCAATACCTCGATCGGCATCAAGCCGACGCTCATTCCCTTCACCGGCACCGCGCCGGTGATGAACGCCATCCTCGCCGGCAATGTCGACTACGACTGCGATCCGGTGCTCGGGCCGCTGCCGCATGTGCGCGCCGGCACGGTGAAGGCGCTGGCGATCGCCGCCAAGAAGCGCAGCCCGCTGCTGCCCGACGTGCCGACAGCGGCCGAACAGGGCGTGCCGCAATTCGAGTGCGCGCCGTTCTATGGCATCTTCGCGCCCAAGGGCACGCCCAAAGCAATTGTCGACAAGCTCGCCGCCGCGCTCGCCAAGGGCCTCGACGAGCCGGCGGTGCAGAAACGCCTGACCGACCTCGGCGCCGAGATCCCCGATCAGAGCCAGCGCGGGCCCAAGGCGCTCGGCGACCTGGTGCACAGCGAGATCGCGCGCCTGACGCCGGTGCTCAAGGCCGCGGCGGGGAAGTAGAGATCGAGCCTTTAAAGAGCATTTGCTTCGGCCGAAGCGCCGGACTTCGCGCGGCGGCGCGCGGTTGCGCGGCGCAAAGCCCGCCGGCGCAGGTCCATCCGCCGCGCCGGCGAGCTTGCCCCACGCGCTTTCGGCGCGCGCACGCGCACTACTGCCCGCGAAGAAAGAACCCTCGGTCACGCGTGTAGTCGAGCGCCCTGCCTTCGAATTTCGCGTGATACTCATCGGTAATGAAGAACACGAGCTTCACGCCCGAGGTCTCCTGAATCCCATGCTCTACGGCGGCAAGGTCGGACTGTTGATAATATCCGAGCACAACGTTTTCAGAGCGCGGCCCTGTCTCGGGCACGGTGATGCCCCAGCCGACAAAAAGCACCGCAGCGGGATTGTCCGGCCACGTGGCATCGTATTCCGCCCTGATGTCTTCGGCGGCGCGTTTGGCCGCTTCTGAAATCGTAAAGTTGACCGGCAGGATTTCCGGCGAGGGCATCAAGAACCTCCGCTCATCTGCGATTGTCGTTCAAAAGATATCCATGGGTCGTGGCCGCGATGGGCAACGTCGGCGGACAACGAAAATTCGTCGGGCCGGGGATTACGACGCTTATCAGGCCGAAATTATAGACGCACCGTCTGCCGCCAGAAACCGGAATCTCGGCCGTCAGCGTGCCGAACCCGGCTTGTGCAGTCCGAGTCCGCGGACTGCCGCCGCCCTCGCCATCCGTCCACTGCCCGCCCTCCCGCTGCCCGCGCCGGACGCGCGGCTGGTCGGGATTGAAGTTGGCCTTGCACGCCCGCCTTAGCGCGCGGTCGTGCCGGCGCATGGCGAGTTCGAAGCGCGTGGCGGCGGCCAACCACTTGAGCCGCAGCAACTGACCTTGGATCGCGCGTATGGCGAGCGCGCGCGCCAATTCGGGATCGTCGAGTTGCATCGCCTCACGCCCTGAAGCCGCGCAGCCGCCCGCTCATCCAGACTGCCGTCGAAGCGGCGATATTCAGGCGCATGCGTCCGCGGCGAACGTGGGTGCGATGCAAGGCTCGCCGGAGCGGGTACATCCGCCGCCACGTCGGAGCTAGCTCGGCCTCCGATCTCGGCGCTCTAGCGCCCTTAGCGTTCCCATCGCATAGGCCGCTTGCGGAAATTCTTTTCGATCCCAGAGCTCTTGCAAAACCTGACGCGAAGTTGTCGGCGCGACCGCTAATGTCAGTTCGGCTGCCATAAGGCGTACTTGCGGATTCGGGTGCAAAAAAAGCGGCACCAACGCGCTTCGTTGGTCGCCCGGCCGATTTTTCAACTCTTGCTCGACAGCAAGCATTTCCTCAATAAGGTCGTTATATTTTTTGTGCTCATCATGCAGTTCGGCCTGGAACTGACCGAGCGTAATCGCTGTGAAGCGTTCGACCAATTGCGCGACAGACAGATTTTTCAGGGCTGCGTCCGTCATGGTTGCAGAACTCCATGAATTCTTAGGGCATCCAGTCCGACTGCTCGCTTAACGTCCCAATTTCTACCGCTTAAATATTCACGCGGTGTTTCCCAGCCAAAGTCTGGATTGCGCCTTTGGTACCAGCCGTTGATCTCTTGGTGTTTAAGCGTTGGAATTCGCACCAGGTTGTCCGGGCTGTCAATGGCTTCTCTCGTGAAGCCATCGCGTTCTGCTTGGGTCTGCTCAACAACGTGATGGATTTCGTAGCCGGAAGCCGGCTCAGACACTGCCCGTTGCAGTTCTTCCAAAGACTTTGGGCTATCGCTGTAAGAGCTAATTTCGGCTGAATAGGTGGTCAGCCATGCTCCAAGCTTCGCGATTTCCGCAGTCGCAGCCATTGGACCAAGCAAACGCGCTACGGTTTTAAGTGCTACAGAACGCGCGCGAGACGTTGGTGGCGCTCTTTTGGAATTTCCGGCGGATCGCCGGTTGGAATTTCTCCGGCCAGCCTGACACGACGTGACGCAACTGGATCTCCGTTAGCGTCTACCCATTGCCCGCCTTCCGGCTGCCCCCGCGGCACACGCGGCTGGTCGGGATTGAAGTTGGCCTTGCACGCCCGCCTTAGTGCGCGGTCGTGCCGGCGCATGGCGAGTTCGAAGCGCGTGGCGGCGGCCAGCCATTTCAGCCGCAGCAACTGGCCCCTGATCGCGCGCACGGCGAGCGCGCGCGCCAATTCGGGATCGTCGAGTTGCATCGACTCACGCCCGCCAGCCGCGCAGGCGCCCGCTCATCAGACTGCCGTCGAAGCGGCGATATTCAGGCGCATGCGTCCGCGGCGAACGTGGGTGCGATGCAAGGCTCGCCGGAGCGGGTCCATCCGCCGCGCCGGCGAGCTTGCCCCACGCCCGTTCGGCGCGCGCACGCGCTGGTGACGGCGGGGAGGACGCCTTCACTGCACGCACGCGCGCCCCCGCGAGCAGCGGGAAGGTGACGATGGAGATCTCCCACAAGTCGACGGCATAAAGCCGGCGGATGCGGCTCTTCGGATCGATGCTGCCCTTCACCGTCTTGAAGCCGATCGACAGGCCGTCGATGGCGCCGGCGCGCACCAGCGACAGCAATTCCTTGGCCCGCGCCACTTCCGGAATGAGCCGGCCGCGCGCGTAAAGCCCGTGGCTGTCCTCGCGCAGCTCCAGCCAGACGCCGACCGGCTCGGCCGGATCGTGCTGGAACAGCATCGGCACGCGCTGGACCGAACGCTGCTGCAGCGTCGCGGCGAAGGCACCGCGCATCACCATATCGCGCGCCTGGTCGATCTCGCCGAACAGCGAGGCATAGCCTTCCACCGTGCCGTCGGGCTCGATGGTGGTGCGCTGCGCAAACACCGACGCAACGGTTGGTTCTGGATTGGGTGCGAGCATGATTTTGCAATGCGAGGCAGCAAAAAGCCCTCTCCCCTTGTGGGAGAGGGCGGCGAGCATCGAGCTTCACCGAGATGCGAGCGGGTGAGGGGGAGGCGTCGCGGCGAGACGGCCCCCTCACCCGGTCCTCAGCGGCTCCGCCACTGAGGACCGCCCTCTCCCACAGGGGGAGAGGGTAAAGTCAGCGCTTGCCGCGCCGGCTCTTGCCCTTGGCGGACTTGGCGGCGCGCGCGGGGGCGCGGCGGCGCGCGGCGCGATCGAGGTGGTCGAGAAATTCGCGGAACACCTCGATATGATCGCGGCGGCTGCGGTCGCCGGACTTGGTCTCGCCGCGGATCGAGCGCAGCACGGTGTGCAGCGTGTCCATCATTTGCCTCCGAATTGCTTGTTGAAGCGCGCCAGCTCGCGCACGAAATCGTCGAAGCGGCGCGCGGCCGCCGCGAGTTCCCTGAGCGCGAAGGCGGCGAGCGCGCTCGCCGACGACGCCCACAAAAACAGCGCCAGATGCGCGAGATCTCCGCGCTCGGAAAAAGCCGCGATCAGCTCGCTCATCGGTGCAGGCCCACAACAAAACGCCCGCCGCGACCCCGCGACGGGCGTTTGCTCGTTCATCACCCGCTCGTCCCCGCCAAAGCAGGGACCCCAGGCTGGATTGCCGCTTGCGCGGGAATGAGCGGTTTATTCGATTACCTGCTGCCGGTGGTCTGCGTCTGCTGCTGCAGCTTCTGCGCCTCCTGCAGGTGCTTGCGCAGCGTCGGCAGCGTCGCCTTGGCGAACTGGCCGGCGGCATCGGGCTTCGAGGACTCCTTCTCGAAGTCCTTGATGTCGGCTTCGTGGTCCGAGACCATCGACTTGGCGAAGCTCCGGTCGAAGGAGGCGCCCGACAGCATCTTCAGCTTGGCGTAGGTGCCCTTCTCGACGATGCTCGAGCCCGACGGCGGGCTGACGCCGATTTCGTTCGCGGCGGCGATCGCCTTCTGGTTGGCGGCGCTGTGATCCTCGACCAGCATCTTGCCGAATTGCTTGACGGCGTCGCTCTGGCCCTTCTCCTGGGCGAGCTTGCCGATATCGATCTCGGAATAGTTGGCCTCGATCGCGCTCTTGATGAAGCTCTTGCTGGCGCTGTCGGCCGTGGCGCGCTGCGCCAGCGCGCCGCCGGCGCCGAGTGTCACCACGGTTGCCAGCGCAACGGCCAGCATCGGTTTCCACAACATGATCCACCTCTGGGTTCCATAGGGTTTACGGTTCCGCACCCGCAACGGCGCGCACCTCACCCAGAAGAACCTCAGGCCGCGGTCATGGTTCCGTCACGCCTGCAGACCGTCGCCGTTGGCGAGCGCGCCGTAGCCGACGGCGGCGCGCTTCTCGTTGACGGTCAGGAACGGCGCCTTGGTGACGCGCTCCCACAGCGCGGCGCGATCGGCCGACAGCGCCTCGATGCGGTCGGCGTCGACGGCGAGCGCGAGGCCGGCGCCGAAGCTCGGCGCCAGCCACTGCGAAAGCGACGAGGCGATGCGGCCGCCGAGCGGCAGCACGGTCTGGCGCCAGAACACGCGGCTTGCCTCCTGGTAGTTCGAATAGGTGTTGTCGCCGGGAATGGCGAGCAGCATCGGCGGCACCCCGAAGGCGAGCGCGATCTCGCGCGCCGCTGCGTGCTTGGCCTCCATGAAATCCATATCCTTCGGCGTCAGCGACATGGGCTTCCAGTCGAGGCCGCCTTCGAGCAGCATCGGCCGGCCGGCATTGGCGGCGCCCCGGTATTCCTCCTCGATCACACCCTTGAGGCGGTCATATTGCTCGTTCGACAGCATCAGCCCGTCCGGCCCGGTGAAGACCAGCGCGCCGGAGGGCCGCGCCGAATTGTCGAGCAACGCCTTGTTCCAGGCGGCCGCGGCGTTGTGGGTGTCGACGGCGACGGCGGCGGCTTCGAGCGGCGCCAGCCCGTAGTAATCGTCGACCGGGTTGAACAGGGTCAGATGCAAAATCGGCGGCTGCGGCGCGCTCTGCTCGAAGCGCACCGTCGCGCCGCCCACCGTATAGTCATAGGCCTGGGGCCAGCCGTTCGGTCCCGGCACCACCTTCATGCGGTCGGGCCGCAGCGCATAGAGCTCGCGCACGCTCTGCCCGCCGCCTTCGCCGGGGCCTTGCACGCCGACCGCCTCGAGATAAGCGTTGCCGGCAAGCAAGAGATGCGCGGCGACCGCTTCGAGCAGCGCGGCGCCGTCCTGGCGCGGGTTCGGCCGCGCCACAAGATCGAGCAGCGGGTGCGCGGTGAGCTCGCGCGCACCCTCGTAGAGCACGAAGGACAAGGAGCCGACGCTCTCGGCGACGAGGCGCACGGCGCGGTGCACGATGGCGTTGCGGGCATAGCCCTCGCGCGACAGCGCCGCGTAGTCGCGCGGCGTCCAGCGCGGCCGGCCGGAGCCTTCGAGCGCGATGATCCGCGCAATGCGCGAGTTTTTCTGCTCCGCCGGGCGGAGCAGGCGTTTCAGTCTGTCGAACATCGGTTTGGCCTTGTGATGTGAGGCGCGGCGCCGGACGGCGCCTAGAGGTATTTTGCGTCGTCACCTTGCAGCAGACGGCGAATGCTCGGCGCCACGGGAAATCCGTAGCCGTTGCCCGGCTTGTCCCAAACTAGCTTGCCCGACTTGTGATAGTCGCTCGCGTAGATCTCGGCCCCGATGATTTGCAGCGCCTGAACCAGCGCCTGGGTGGAATCGGCACCGCCGATGTTCATCGTCGATTTTTTGTCCGGCCAATCGATTTCGTACCGGCAAAACCATGCGTCATCGAGTTCCTTCTGCGGCGCAAAGATTCGAATTGGAATCGGAACGGGGTCGTTCCCCTTTTTCAGCGACAGTACGCGACCCGCGATGACCATGTCGGTTCCTCAATGATAGATCGACACCCCACGGCTGCTTCCCGGAATGGGAGCCCTTAAAGGCTCCTGGAACCTATAATTGAAAATGCGAGAACGAGTTAGGTGAGGTGGCCAAACTTTTCGATATCGGATTCGATCCGTCTTCCAATGTCCGGGTGGATCGCCACGGCGCGATCTACAAGCTGTGCATTCATTGTATCAATTACTGTCGCTATCGCTTTCGCAAAGGATTTGTAATCTTCCGACGAGCACCGCTCCTTTAAAAATTTCATCAGAACTTGCAGATCGGCCGAACAACGATAGCTGGTGCGCACGACCTGCCATGCGGTTTGTTGATCCATCACCCAACCTCCCTATTTTCCGAGACAGGCGTTCATGCATTTGTGGAAATCAAAGGTGTTCCTGTCGCTTCCTGGGAAGGGCAAGGCTCTCTCTAAAATAGGAAAGCATAAATTCAAACACCGTTGGTATGGCGTAGTCCCGCTAGCAGCAAGCTGTTTTGCTTTCGCCAGAATAGCCGAGACGCCGACCGCATCGCCATCAGGCTGACTGCGCGGCGGGACCAGTGGCACAGGCTGAGAGTCGCCTTCACCATCGCTCGTCCACTGCCCTCCTTCCGGCTGTCCTTTCGGCACGCGCGGCTGGTTAGGATCGAACTTGCGCTCGGCGCGCTCATAGAGCTTGTACAGCCGATCATTCTCGTGACCAGCTTTCCAGAAACGACGCCAATCGGGCCGCAGGGATCGCTTGATCTCATGCAAGATCGCTTCTTCGGCAATTCTCGCCATCACAACCCCTCACCCGTGGCCCGCCCGCGCCCCGAAACTCAGCGCCGACACCGCCAAGACCAGCGCGTCGAGCCGCGCTATGCGACGCCTCAGAACGACGTCCAGAAGGCGCCGATCGCGATCATCAGGATGATGGCTGCGACCACGCTTGCTACCAGCACCGGCTGCACTCTGACCGGCGCCGGGCGCGCCGGCGGCGCTGCGGCCGGCGCGGCATCGGGTTTTGTGGGCTCTTCAATCACGGCTCAGGCAAAATAATCGAAACAGGCCGCCGCGAACAACACAGGCGACGCCGATGCCGCCGGCCGGCACATCGCGCGCATTGTGCGCATTGTGCGCATTGTGCGCATTGCGGCCGGCGTCCCCGGCGCGGGCTTCGGTGGCCTGTGCGGTGATGCGATGGCCTACGCGTTCCATGCCGGTCCGCTCCGGGGGCCTGGACGGGGTAACGCGCGAGCCGCCGGCGCTGTTCCCGGGCCCCTGCGCCGTCAGGACGCAAGTCTGGAGCGTGCGGAATTCATACCTAAGGAGCGGTGCGCTGTCAAGACGAAAATCCTAGGAATTTAAAAATATTTTGGCCGGCGGCAGTGTCTCAGTTTGGATAGGACGATCATCCGGCCTAATGACTTGGCTCTCGCATCTCACCAGCTGCCGCTATATGTTCTCGCCAACATGCGAAGAACCATGGTTCTCACCGAAATTGCTCATGTAATCGGCGCTCACGTTGAAATAGAAGGGCAGATGGACGGTACTATCGAGATCGTTGTGGTGGTCGATACAGACCTGGAACTGAATATGCTGCATCCGAAGCACGACAAGCCAGCAGTAGATAAACTATTGGGCGACCTCTATAACCACATCAAAAGCAACCCGCATCATGTCGGCAAAATCCGACTGAGGACAATGCGTTAAATGCCCAGAGGCCCCAAAGGCGAGAAGCGTCCCGCCGCAGCACATTCAGAGCGAATTTCAATTCACTTAGTGTCGAATTTCAATACCGCGCAACCTGCGAGAAAAAATCGCGAGCACGAACCACACTAAACTAAAAGCAATCAAATATGCTGATCCGCGATCCCATGCTTCGTTGGAAGTAGGGATAGCAGCAGCAATTCCGCCTGCAACAAGAATGGCCCAAGGAATGTAAAATACAAAATGCGCTCGCAAATGCGCTCGAATTGCAGCGCAGAGCCCGCAAGGCTGCTTGCTTTTCATGTCGGTGGATCTCCTACACAGTAGTGTTCATACGCCCACCAGGTTGAAAGGGCAGTTCCACCGATGATCCAGAACCAACCTGGAAGATACAAATACTTTACAAGGTTTTCCGCACCTTGGGCAAGCACGCCAAACGCGACGCCACCTAAAGCCATCATCTTTAGTAAACAACTTCTAATCGCGATTCGGCGTGCCTCATCGGCATCCTGCACAACTAATACCCCCTTTTTATTAGTTCCCATGCCAAACATGTTGATACTGATCAAATGCTCGTGCGCGGGTAACTTGATCCCCCTTTACTCTAAGTTGTAAGACTTTTTTCAATTGCGTCAATAGCTTCGCCGGATTGCTAAAGCCGCCTTTACTCCCGTAGGGCGCAACAAAATTTCGAGACCGCAGATGAGGGCGAATTATAGTTTCCTACAATCCGCGCACCGCGGCTCCGCTGTGGCCTCGAAGCTCAGCGCCGACACCCGGCTCAGGCAAAATAATCGAAACAGGCCGCCGCGAACAACACAGGCGACGCCGATGCCGCCGGCCGGCACATCGCGCGCATTGTGCGCATTGCGGCCGGCGTCCCCGGCGCGGGCTTCGGTGGCCTGTGCGGTGATGCGATGGCCTACGCGTTCCATGCCGGTCCGCTCCGGGGGCCTGGACGGGGTAACGCGCGAGCCGCCGGCGCTGTTCCCAAGCCCCTGCGCCGTCAGAACGCAAGTCTGGAGCGTGCGGAATTCATACCTAAGGAGCGGTGCGCTGTCAAGACGAAAATCCTAGGAATTTAAAAATATTTTGGCCGGCGGCAAATCTCAAGCCGGCCCAGCCGCTTAGCGCGGCGCCTCGGCGCGGCAGGCGTGCGGGCCGTCCTCCCAGAACGGGCCGCATTTGCTGCAGCCGGCGCCAGTCACGGCCAGCGCCGCCAGGCAGAGAATCACACGCAGGGCCTTGCTCATGGCGAAAGCCTAGCCGATCGGCCCCGCCGCCGCGAGGCCGCCCGGCAGCGCCGCAAGTTGCCTTGTCTGCCTCCATTTCGGCGGAACTTTTCGCCCGGCCGCGGCGTTGCTCGCAGTCTGGGGGCATAAATGCGCCGTGGCTGTGAGAGCGTCGTCGAGTGCGACATGGAGAGCGACCCGGCGACCGCGTGTTTGCAGGAGAGCGAGCGGCAATTCCGCCTGCTGGTCGCCGGGGTCACCGATTATGCGCTGTTCATGCTTGACCCCGCGGGCATCGTCACCAGCTGGAACGTCGGCGCCGAACGCATCAAGGGCTACAAGGCCGGCGAGATCATCGGCCGGCATTTTTCCTGCTTCTACACCGAAGCCGACCGCGCCGAGGGCCTGCCGCAGCGCGCGCTGACCATTGCCGCCAATGCCGGCAAGTTCGAAGCCGAGGCCTGGCGCGTGCGCAAGGACGGCTCGCGCTTCTTCGCCAATGTGGTGATCGACGCCATTCGCGACGACGACGGCACGCTGCTCGGCTTTGCCAAGATCACCCGTGACATCACCGAGCGGCGCGAGGCGCAAGACAGGCTCGAGCGCGCCCAGCAGCAGCTCGCGCAATCGCAGAAGATGGAAGCGCTCGGCCAGCTCACCGGCGGCGTCGCCCACGATTTCAACAATCTGCTGATGATCATTTCCGGTCACGCCCAGGGCCTGCTCAGCCGCGTGACCGGCGACAAGAACGTGCGTTCGCTCGAGGCCATCCAGACGGCGGCCTCGCGCGGCGAGGCGCTGGTGCGCCAATTGCTCACCTTCGCACGCCGCCAGTCGATGGACCCGAGGACGGTCGATCTCGGCCAGACGGTCGCCGCGTTCCGCGACGTGCTGGCGGGGTCGGCGAGCGGCCGGATCGCTCTCAAGATCGACATTGCGCCCGAGATCTGGCCGGTCGAAATCGACATTCCGGAGTTCGAGCTGGCGCTGGTCAACCTCGTGATGAACGCGCGCGACGCCATGCCGGACGGCGGCACCATCACCGTCTCGGCGCGCAATGCCGAGCTCGACGACGAAGAAATCCCCGACCGTCTGGTGGGCGAGTTCGTCGCGCTCACGGTCGCCGACACCGGCACCGGCATCGCGCCCAATATCATCGGCCGGGTGTTCGAGCCGTTCTTCACCACCAAGGGCACCGGGCTCGGCCTGTCGCAGGCCTACGGCTTTGCCCGCCAGTCGGGCGGAGCAATCACGGTCGCGAGCGAGCTCGGCCACGGCACCGAGGTCACCATCTATCTGCCGCGCAGCGCCAAGCCTGCCGCCGATATGGCGGCCACCGGTCATGCCAAACCGGCGCGCGGCCACGGCGAGACCGTGCTGCTGGTGGAGGACAATCCGGATGTCAAATCGGTTGCCGCCGCGATGCTCGAGCAACTCGACTACCGCATCATCGCCGTCGAGTCCGCCGCCGCCGCGCTCAACGTGCTCAAGTCCGGTCAGCCGGTCGACCTGGTGTTTACCGACGTGATGCTGCCCGGCGGCCTCGACGGCCTCGGCCTCGCCGAGGCCGTGCGCAGCCGCTATCCGCGGCTGCCGGTTCTCTTGACCAGCGGCTATGCCAAGGCGCTCGGCGCCCGCCACGGCCTGCCGATCCTGCGCAAGCCCTATCAGTTGTCGGCGCTGGCCGAGCTTGTCCGCAACTGCCTCGAGGGCCGGCACATCCCCAATTTTTCTCCGCCCTGAGCCGCAGGCCGAATGGGGCCCGCTCGGCCGTTGCCGCCGTCAGGGCGCGCTGCGCTGTCGCGCCCCGTCGAAACGGGCCCGCGCGTCCTGAATGGCGGCGCGGTTCTTGCGCGCCCAGAGGCCTAGTCCGCTCACCGGTTCGAGCAGCGAGCGGCCGAGCTTGGTCAGCTGGTATTCGACCCGCGGCGGATTGGTCGGAAACACCGTGCGCGTCACCAGCCCGTCGCGCTCGAGCGCGCGCAAGGTCAGCGTCAGCATGCGCTGCGAGATCGAGCCGAGCGCCTTGCGCAGCTCGTTGAAGCGCTTGGCCCCGCCGCCGAGCGTCGTCACCACCAGCACGGTCCATTTGTCGCCGACATGGGCAAGCACCTCGCTCACCGCCCGGCAATCCTCGGGCTCATGCAGGGAACCCGGTATCACCGCTGTGCCTTCTTGCGTCCTGCGCGTGGTCATCTATCTAGCCCTGGTAACTATTCGTAACCACAGATAGAGGCTGCCATGGCAAAGAACAAGCTCGGCGTCATCGTCGGCTCCAACCGGCGCGAATCGATCAACCGCAGGCTGGCGCAGGCGCTGGTCGCGCTCGGCGGCGAGGCCTTCGACGCCCGCTTCATCCAGATCGACGACCTGCCGATCTACAACCAGGACAACGAGCAGCAGCTGCCGGCGCCGGTCGTCCGCTTCAAGGCCGAGGTGGCGGCCTCGGATGCGCTGCTGTTCGTCACCCCCGAGCACAGCCGCTCGATTCCGGCGGTGCTCAAGAACGCCATCGATTGGGGCGCGCGGCCCTGGGGCAAGAGCTCGTGGCCCGGCAAGCCGGCGGCGGTGATCGGCACCTCCGGAGGCGCCATTTCGACGGCGGTCGCCCAGCACCATCTGCGCGCCGTGCTCAACAGCGGAATTGGGCTGCACGTGATGGGCGGCGAAGCCTATATTCAGTTCAAGCCCGAGCTGATCGACGCGCAGGGCAAGGTCACCGACGACACCGTGCGCACGTTTCTGAAGGAGTTTATCGACAAGTTCGCCGGCTTTGCCGCGCGCTTTGTCACACGCAGCACGGCCGCCGCGGCCTAAAGCTCATCTGGGTTCCGGCCTTCGGCCGGCCCGGAATGAGAAATAGAAGGGTCGATCCTATGTCCATCCGTCCCGTCAAACGCATCGTCCAGTCCAGGCCCACCATCGAGGGCGCCGGCGTCAAACTGCGCCGCGCCTTCGGCTTCGGCGAAACGGCCGAGACCGATCCGTTTTTGCTGCTCGACGATTTCCGCAACGACCGGCCGGCCGATTATCTCGCCGGCTTCCCCTGGCATCCGCACCGCGGCATCGAGACGGTCACCTACATTCTGGCCGGCAATGTCGAGCACCGCGACAGTATCGGCAGCCATGGAACGCTCGGCGCCGGCGACGTGCAATGGATGACGGCCGGGCGCGGCATCATGCACCAGGAAATGCCGCAGGGCGACGCGCAAGGCCGCATGCACGGCTTCCAGCTCTGGGCCAACCTGCCATCGTCGCTGAAGATGACGGCGCCGCGCTATCAGGACGTCAAGGCCGCCGAAATTCCGGAAGTCGTCGACGACGACGGCACCCGCGTGCGCGTTGTCTGCGGCGAATTTTGGGGCAGACGCGGCCCGGTCGATGGCGTCGCCGCCGATCCGCGCTATCTCGACGTCTTCGTGCCCGCGGGAAAACGCAAGACGCTGAAGGTCGAGGTCGAGCGCCACGCCTTCGCCTATGTGTTCGAGGGCGACGGCAAATTCGCGTCGTCGTCCAAGCCCTTCGGGGTGCTCACCGAGAAGCAGATCGACGGCGAGGAAATCCTGTTCCGCGAGCCGGTCGGCGATCGCTCGCTGGTGCTGTTCGACCAGGGCGACGAGATCACCGTGCAGGCCGGCGACCGCGGCATCCGCTTTCTGCTGGTGTCCGGCAAGCCGATCAAGGAGCCGGTTGCCTGGTACGGCCCGATCGTCATGAACACGCAGGCCGAACTGCAACAGGCCGTCAGCGAACTGCGCAGCGGCACCTTCATCAAGGCCTGACGCGGGTCAGCTGAACAGCCGCAGCAGCAGATGGATCTTGTAGGAGCCGTGGCAGGCGGTGCCGGTGACGTGGTAGCTGCCCTCGCCGGTTTCGCCGCTGATCGTGCCCTCCGCCTCCACCATGGCGTTGCGGTTGAGCAGTGACGGATTGCGGAAGTTGAATTTGCCGTCCTTGGCGATGGCGCCGAGCACCCGGTTGTTCGGCGCCATGACGACGCCGTTCAGGATCTTGCGCTGAAAGGTGAGCGTTTTTATCGAGCAGCCGTCGCTGCCGGTGAGCTGGAATTCCCACAGGCCGTCGAACGCTTTGACGCCCGCCGCCGGCGGCAGCGCGGCGGTCTGTGGCGCCGGCGGGCTTGACGGTTTCGGCGCCGCCTCCACCGGCGCCGGCGTCACGGACCGGGTGCTTGGCGCAACGGGCGCGGCGGGCGCGGCAGGTGCGGTGCTGACCGCCGCCGGCGGATCATTGCGCGCGCTCTCAATCGATGGCTGCGGTTTGGCCGGCGCACCGGCGGCCGGGGCTGGCGCAGCGTCGACGCGGGCGCTCTCGATCGGCGGCGCCTTCGCCGGCGCCGGCACCAACTGCGCCCGCAGCGTGAAGGCGGCGACGCCAACGATGAACAGCACCGCCGCCAGTACCGCCGCGACCGTGAGCCGGTTGCCGCCCCGCCGTCTTTGCGGCACGCCGTCACCGGCGGTCAGGCGGAAGGCCGGTACCGGCTCCGGAATGTTCTTGACGACCTGCGGGCCGATATCCTCAAAGCGGTAGGACAATTTGTTCTTCACCAGCGCGTAGACGCTGCCGGAGATGCAGATGTTGCCGGGCGCGGCGATGCTTTCGAGACGCGCCGAGACATTGACGCCGTCGCCATAGAGATTGATGCCGTCGACCAGCACGTCGCCGACATTGATGCCGATGCGAAAATCCATGCGGCGGCTTGTCTCGCGCTCGGCGTTGCGCACGCGCAGCTCTTCCTGGATGGTGATGGCGCAGCGCACCGCTTCGACCGCCGAGCCGAATTCGGCGAGCACGCTGTCGCCCGCGGTATTGAAAATCCGCCCCTCGTGCCGGGCGATCAGGCGATCGATGACGGTGCGATAGGCCTTGAGCGTGTGCAGCGCGTCTTCCTCGTCCTCCGCCATCAGCCGGCTGTAGCCGACGACGTCGGCGGCAAGGATGGTGGCGAGGCGCCGCTGCAGATGATCTTCGGGCGAGGCCGGCATTGGCGGCAGTTTACAGGGGGCAGCGGCCCGCGGAAAGGACGACGCGGAATGGCGCAGTTTGCAGGCATTTTTCGCGCCGCCGACGACGGGCAAAATGCCGGCGCGATGACCCGACGCCCGCTGCAATAAAGTTGGGCTTTCGCCCACAAAGACGCCGGTGTAGCGTTCTGCCCGCGGGATCATCACAGGCCGTTGCACGCCTGCGACAAGACGGGCGGCCACGGCGGCACGGGAGGACTGCCATGACACGGTCGCGAACCGTAACGGCGCTATCGTTCGGCGCACTTGCGCTGATCGCGGGGCTCGATAGCGCGGCGCGCGCAGACGAACTGCGCATCGGCTTCATCGCCCCGACCACCGGAATTTTCGCCCAGGTCGGCAAGGATATGGTCGACGGCTTCCAGCTCTATCTCAACGAGCACGGCAACAAGCTCGGCGGCATGGACGTGAAGTTCATCGTCGAGGACGACCAGGCCAAGCCTGACCTCGGCGTCACCAAGGCCAAGAAGCTCGTGCTGTCGGACAAGGTGCAGATGTTCATCGGCGGCGTGCTGGCCTCGACCGGCTATGCGCTTGCCCCCGTCAGCACCGAATTGAAGACCGTCTATATCCCGTCCATCCCGGCGGCCGACGACCTGACGCAGCGCCAGGCCAACCAATATCCCTATCTCATCCGCACCGGCTGGTCGTCGTCGCAGACCACGCACCCGATGGGCCAGTGGGCCTGCGATCAGGGATTCAAGAAGGTGGCGACCATCTCCGCCGACTACGCCTTCGGCTATGAGCAGGTCGGCGGCTTCCAGAAGGCCTTCGAGTCCTGCGGCGGCAAGATCATCCAGAAAATCTGGCCGCCGCTCGGCAACAAGGACTTCGGGCCCTACATCCCGACCATCAAGGCTGACGCCGATGCCATCTTCTCCATGATGGTGGGACCGATGGCGCAGCAATTTCCCAAGCAGCTGCGCGGCTCCGGCTTCAAGAAGCCGATCATCGGCGGCGGCACCAGCTATGACGAATTCGCCCTGCCCTTCATGGGCGACGAAGTCGTCGGCGACGTCTCCTCGCTGCAATACAGCGCGGCGCTGACGACGCCGAAGAACGAAGCCTTCGTCAAAGCCTACCGCGCCAAATACGGCAAGGTGCCGTCCTATTTCTCGGAGAGCAACTACACCACCGCCCAGCTCATCGACGAGACCATCAAGACGAGCGGCGGCAAGTGGCCGGGCTCGGAGAAATTCGTGGCGACGATGGCCGGCCTGAAGATCGACGCGGTGCGCGGGCCGGTGTCGTTCGACGAGCTGCGCAACCCGGTGCAGAACGTCTACATCAAGAAGGTCGAGAAGAAGAAGATGTTCGGCTACGACAAGGACGAGCTCTGGAACACCGTGATCAAGACCTACCCGGCCGTCAGCCAGTTCTGGACCTACGGCAAGGACGCCTTCCTCAAGCAGCCGGTCTACAGCCGCGATTTCCCGCCCTGCACAAATTGCGAATAGCGGCACGATCGGCGCTCCGACCCGAAACCCCGGCCGCATCGGCCGGGGTTTTTCGTTGGGACGGCATGTCCGACCGTGGGCATGGTCCCGCGACCGGCGTTCCGCATCATTTGTTGCCGCCGGGCGCACGGTGCTAGCATCCGCACCACGACAACCGCCGCATCATAAAAACAACCGCGGCTCTTGGGGAGGAACGATCATGACCAAGACGCTATCGCGACTTTCGCTTCTTTGTTCGCTCGCCGGTGCCGTCGTGCTCGGCGCGGCAAGGCCGGCGCCGGCGCAGACGCCCGAGCTCAAGATCGGCTTCCTGGCGCCGCGCACCGGCATCATCACCCAGCTCGGCACCGACATGGTCAACGGCTTCCAGATGTATCTGGACGAGCACGGCGGCAAACTCGGCGGCGCCACCGTCAAGTTCATCGTCGAGGACGACAAGGGCACCGTCGACGGCGACGTGTCGATGGCCAAGAAGCTCATCCTGCAGGACAAGGTGGACATGATCGTCGGCGCCGTGCTCGGCACCGCGGCCTATGCGCTGGCGCCGGTGTCCAACCAGGAAAAGACGCTGTTCATCGGCACCATCACCACCGGCGACGACCTCGCCCAGCGTCAATCCGACAAGTTCCCCTACACCGTGTTCTCCACCTGGGTGTCGTCGCAGCCGACCCATGCGCTCGGGCAATGGGCCTGCGACCAGGGCTACAAGCGCGTCACCGCGATCGGCACCGACTACGCCTTCGGCTACGAACAGGTCGGCGGTTTCCAGAAGGCCTTCGAGGATTGCGGCGGCAAGGTGGTGCAGAAGATCTGGGTGCCGTTCGGCAACAAGGACTTCGGCCCCTACATTCCCGGCATCAAGTCCGACATCGACGCCATCTTCTCGTTGATGGTCGGGCCGATGGCGCTGCAATTCCCCAAGCAGCTGCGCGCCTCCGGCAACAAGACCATCATCCTCGGCGGCAGCACCAATTATGACGAGTTCGCCCTGCCCTTCATGGGCGACGAGGTCCTCGGCGATGTCTCGGCCCACGTCTACAGCGCGGCGCTGGAGACGCCGGCCAACGAAGCTTTCGTCAAGAAGTACCGCGCCAAATACGGCAAGGTGCCGTCGTATTACTCCGAAGCCAATTACGCCACCGCCATGTGGATCGACCAGACGCTGGCCAAGTTCAAGGGCAAGTACCCGGGGCCGGCCGAGTTCATCAAGGCGATGGCCAGCGTCGAGATCAACCCGCCGCGCGGGCCGGTGCGGCTCGACCTCGCCACCAAGAGCCCGGTGCAGAACATCTACGTCAAGAAGGTCGAGAAGAAGAAGATGTTCGGCTACGACAAGGACGAGCTCTGGAACACCGTGGTCAAGACCTACACCGGCGTCAGCACCTACTGGAAATACGACCCGGCGAAGTTCAAGGCGCAGCCGGTCTACAGCCGCGACTTCCCGCCCTGCAAATACTGCCAGTAGCGGAACCGCCTCGAACCGCGAAAACCCCGGCGCCGGCCGGGGTTTTTGCGTCTCAGCCAAGGCCGCGCCGGAAGCGGCTCGGCGACGTGCCGGTCGCCTTGTGGAACGCGGCGGAGAACGAGCTCGTCTCGGCAAAGCCCAACGCCAGGCCGATCTCGGTGACCGAGCGGGTGCGGTCGGCGAGCAGCGCCTTGGCGCGCGCCATGCGCCGCTCATTATAGTAGCGGTGCGGCGGCACGCCGAACGACTGCTTGAACGCCCGCGCGAAATGGAACGGGCTGAGGCCGACCAGCCCGGCCAGCGTCTTGAGGCGGATATCCTCGGCCAGATTGTCCTCGATGAAGTCCGCGATCTTCTTCTGCTGCCAGCCGCTCAGGCCGCCGTGCACAGCTTGCGCGCGGCTGTCGTTGAGCCTGCGCAGCGCCTGCCAGAGCATGATGCCGAGTTCCTCGCCGCGCGCCGTCGGCCCTGCGTTCCCGGCCGCCTCCTGCTTGAGCGCGGCGGCGATGCGCCACAGCTCGGCGTCGAAAAAGAACAGGCGCGGCCGGAATTCGATTTCGGCAAAGCCGGATTCGTCGTCGAGCGACGGGCCGCGGCGGTCGATGTAGAAATAATTCACCCGTGTCAGCACGCGCGGCTGCTGCCAGCCGTACAATGAATGACCCGCCGGCACCAAGGTCAGCCGGCGCGACAGCTTGCGCCGCGTCGACGGCGGCAGGCCTTCGACGAAAGTCTCGCCATCGTCGCGCTCGGAAAGTTCCGACGCGATCAGCAGGTGGCGATCGCAGGCGTAGCGGTATTCGAACGCCGTCCGCTGCCGGGCGGCGATGATTTCGGCGTGCAATCCCGGCCATCGCACGAGGCGGCGCTCGACGACGTGACCGGGCGTGAAACTCGCGTAGCAGTCGGTTACTTGCGGGCTCGGCATGCGATCCCTCCGTCTTGGTGGATCGCCGCTCCCTGAGAGTCCTCCGCCCCGATTCTTTTTTGTTTTTTCTTATCGCCGTCAAAGCATAACGGCCAACGCACGGTTCCGTGAACCTTATCCGCTTTTTGCATGCGTGATTTGCGCCGGGCGCGACCGTCGGCGGCGCACATCGCAGCAATTTCGAACAAGCCGCTTGGCCGAGGCCTCCCTATCTGCGGCGCAAGGCAACGGCCGCCCCCGGCATGTTGCCGGACTGAAAACAGGAGAACGTCGATGCTGAAGACAATGATCATGGGATTGGGTCTTGCGGCGCTGCTGGCGGCGCCGGCTCTGGCGCAGTCGTACGACCCCGATCTCGGTAGCGGCAACGTCATGACGCCGCCGAGCGCCGTGTACAACGCGCCGGCCGGCCTCGGCACGCCGGACGCGACCACCGGCAATGCCGGCCCCTACGCCTACGCGCCGCAACGCCTGCACACGCCGCGCGTCAGACACAACACGCAGCGCCAGCAGCAGGACGATCAGGAGCGCTGAGGCCATCGCGGCAGCCGGCCGAGCCGGCCGGCTGCTCGGCCCTCGACGAAACAAGGAGACGACAATGTTGACCAGAACGATCATCGCGCTCGGCCTCACGGCAAGTCTGGCGTCGCCGGTGCTGGCGCAGTCGTACAGCCCCGGTTACGGCACCGGCAACATCATCAATCTGCCGCTTGCCGAGCAGACCAACGGCGCGCAAGGCGTCGGCGCCACCATGTATTCGGCCGCGCCCGCCGGCGCCTCGGCCTACGCCTATGCGCCGCGGCGCACGCATGCCGCGCGTCGCCGGCCCGCCGCAACGCGCTGACACTATGCGTTAAGCCGCAGGAAAAGCCCCGGCGCCCGCCGGGGTTTTTCTGGCCCGGCCGGCCGCTTATAAGGGCGCCTATGAAGCGCCTGCTCATCGCCGCCGCCGGGCTCGGCCTGATCCTGGCGATCGCCATCGTCGCCTACCAGGGTTTTGCCGAGGTCTCCGGGGCCTTCGCAGCGGTCGGCTACGGCCTTGCCGTCATTGTCATGGTGCGCGCCGGCGAGCTCGCCGGCGCCGGGCTTGCCTGGTGGATCGTGTTTCCGCGCGCCGCCAAGACGCCGCTCGCCGTCTGCATCTGGGTCCGCTTCATCCGCGAGGCGATCAATACGCTCTTGCCGGTGGCGCAGGTCGGCGGCGAGATCGCCGGCGCGCGCGCCATGGCGCTGTCCGGCAGCCCGGCCGGACTGGCCGGCGCCACCTTGCTGGTCGACACGCTGATGCAGGTGGTGTCGCTGTTCCTGTTCGTCGTCGTCGGCGTCGGCATTTTGGCGACCTATGGCGCCGACGACGCGCTGGTCGGCTCGATGATGGCCGGCATATCGGTGATGGGCGTGGCGCTCGCCGGCTTCTTCGTCGCCCAGCGCTTCGGCGGCGCCAAGCTCGTCGACCGCGCCCTGATGGCGCTGGCCGACCGCACCGGCTGGAGCGCGCTCGCCAATCTGGCGACGCTGCACGACAATCTGGTGCGCATCTATGCCGACGTGCCGCGCTTCGTCATCGCGCTGCTCGTCCACCTCGCCTTCTGGTTCTTCGGCGCGCTCGAGGTGCTGGTGACGCTCAACCTGATGGGCTACCCGGCGAGCTATGTCGACGCCGTGGTGATCGAGAGCCTCGGCCAGGCGGTGCGCGCCGCCGGCTTCCTGGTGCCCGGCGCGCTCGGCGTGCAGGAGGCGGGCTTCATCGCGGTCTGCGCGGTGTTCGGCATTCCGCCCGCCGAAGCGGTGGCGCTGTCGCTGGTCAAGCGCGTGCCCGAAATCGTGCTCGGCGTGCCGTTCCTGCTGGCCTGGCACCGCCAGGAGGCCAAGGCGCTGCTGCGGTCCGGCTAGCGCCGCCGTCTGCGCCCTTGCGATCGAGCCGCCGACGGGCTGTAGTCGCGGCGCCTTGCCCACGGACACGCACGATTCGCCGGTTGGCGCGACCCGCGTTGTCACCGCTCACACCGCCTTGTTGCGGTCGGAACGGGGACGGATTTCGCTTTATCTCGCGGTCCTGATTTCGCTGCTTGCCTTCGGCGATCCGGGCGGCGGCTTGATCAACATTCCGATCGGGTTTTTTCTCAAGAACAGATTGCACCTGACGGCGCAGCAGGTCGCGGATTTTCGGCTGATCGCCGCCGTTCCCGTGTACCTGGCCTTTGTCTTCGGATTCATCCGCGACATCTGGAACCCGTTCGGCATGCGCGACCGCGGGTTCATGCTGCTGTTCGGCGCGACGACCGCGGTCCTTTACGTCTTCTTTGCGTTCACGCCGATCTCTTTCGCCACGCTGCTGACCGCCAACCTGCTGCTGACCACGTCGTTTCTCTTTGTCGCCAGTGCCCAGAACGGCCTGACCTCGGTGCTCGGCCAGCAGCACGCGATTTCCGGCCAGCTCAGCGTGGTGTGGAACATATTCACGTCGATGCCGAATACCATCGCGCTGCTGCTCGGCGGCAGTCTCAGCGTGCTGCTGGAAACCGAAAACTCGGTGCAGGCCGCCCGTATTCTTTTCCTCGGCGGCGCCGCCATCATGACCATGGTCGCCGCCTACGCCGCGCTAAAGCCGAAAAGCGTGTTCGGCAAGCTGCAAAAGGAGCGCACCGGCGCCGTCGAGCCGCTCAAGGATATTCGCACGCTGGTCCGGCATTGGCCGATTTACCCCGCGCTGGCGATCTGGACGCTGTGGAGTTTCGCGCCGGGCTCGGAGACGCCGCTGCAATACTACATGCAGAACACGCTGCTCGGCACCGACGCCACCTGGGGGCAATGGAACGCCATCATCGAGTTCTCCTACATTCCGAGCTTCATTGTCTTCCGGTTGCTGTGCGGACGAATTGCGCTGAAGAACCTGCTGCTGTGGGGCACCGTCGTCGCCATTCCGCAGATGGTGCCGCTCATCTTCGTGCATTCGGCGACATCGGCGCTGGTCGCGGCGGTGGCGATGGGCCTGATGGGCGGCGTCGCCACCGCCGCCTATCTCGACCTCGTCATCCGGTCCTGTCCGCCGGGCCTGCAGGGCACCATCCTCATGGCGGCGACCGCGCTCAGCGTGACGGTGTCGCGCCTCGGCGACGTCATCGGCACAAAGGTTTACCAGGACTATGGCGGGTTTGGCGCCTGCGTCGTCGCCATCACCGTGGTCTATGCGCTGATCCTGCCGCTGCTCGCGCTGGTGCCGAAGGATCTCGTCATCACCGCCGACGGGCAGAAACTTGCCGTCAGCGGCGGCGCCGCCGCTAGATCAGCAATCTGATCCGCAACACTGTTGACCGCAGCCCGACGGCGGCGGCGACGGCGGCGGCGTGGTGGTGCCGGTGTTGGAGGTGCCGTCAAAGCCGCTGCCCCACTCGACGGGATCGTCCTCGCGATGGCGACGGATCAGCGTCTTGTCCTTCTGGCCGAAATAGAACCTCAGCCCGCCCCAGACGCCGTGGAAATTGTCTTCGCCGACGCGCCCTTCGGCGAACAACGCGGCCATGACGCCGTGCGACAGCGGGATGCCGTATTCGCCGCCAAGCGCCAAGGCGTCCTTGCCGCCGAGATAGCGGTGGCCGACGAACACTTCGAAATTATCGTGCAGGTAATAGGCGACATCGACCTGGTCGAAAAACCGCGTCTTGATGTCGTAGGTCTGGATCAGGCCGCCGACCAGTCCGGACGCCCGGTTGCCGAATTCCACGCCCGCCACGCCGCGCAGCGTCCAGCGGTCGAGGTAGAGCTCGCCTTCCGGGCCGACATAGCCGGCGCGCACGCCGCCGACCTGATCCCAGTAGGTGTAGCGGCCATAGAGGCCGACCAGCGCCTTGGCCGGATCGCGCCAAAACAGATGCCCGGCAACGGATCCGAGGAAGCGGCTGTCGAGGCTGGCGAGAGTGCCGTCGATCTGGAGGCCAAATTCGCACCCGAGGGGCAGCGAATAGGAACCGAGGGCGCCGTAAATGCCGTGGTTGGCATATGAGCCGCCGAGCCCGGCGATCTTGCCGTTCTGCCCGTCAACCGCCTGGGTGCAGCCGGCGGATGCAGGGGCGCTGGCCGGCAGGTCGGCGCTGCGCGCCCGCTCGGCAATCACGCCCGCACACAAAACGGTCACACCGATGAGAACGGCCTGCCGCCACCGCGGCACGGTGCACCACATATCGCAACTCAATTGACTGGCTAACCCACCCGATGGGGGACAATGCCGGCAAGCCCGGCCAGGGAAAAGGCGCGGCCGCGGAATCCACCGGCGAATAGTTCGCCGTGTTGCACATATATCACAAGCGCTCGCGCGATCCGGCACGACCTCAAAACGCCAAGGCCATCGGATCCTCAGAACCGCATCAACCACGGCAGTTCTTCGACCACGGCATGCAGCGAGCCGGCATTGCCCTTGCGTCCGAGCGCCTTCGCCGCGCCGGCGAGATCGCCGCGCCTGAGCGAGGACGCCGCGTCGTGCACCGAGACGGCGATGTGCTGCATGGTCGAGGCGTCGCGGTAGCAGTCGATCATGCAGCGCGTGCAGTTGTCGCGCACCAATTTGCTGTCGTCGAAGTCGTAGATCGAGCACAGCGGCGCTTCCCAGAAATGGCAGCGCCACAGCCTGAGCTTCCAGTCGAGATAGAAATAGCGATAGCCGCCGAGGCAGGGAAAATGCTGCGGCTCGTTGCGCACGAAGCGCTGCATCTCCTCGAGCGAGCGCGTCGGGTTGACGACGTGCATCTGCGACTTCACCGCCTTGACCTTGTCGAACAGCCCGATCAACTCGTCGGCCGTGAAATCGACGAGGCCCGAATCGCGATAGCCGAGGAAGCTCGAATTGAGCTTGGTCAGCGGATAGGAGAACGTCACCGCCGTGAAGCCGAGGCCCTTGAGGAACTCCGGCAGCGCATCGATGTCGAGCAGCCGGCTCAGCGTCACCGAGGCGGTGGCGATCATGCCGAGGCTTTCGATTTCGCCGTTGGCCTCGCGGATTTTGTCGCAGACGCCGGGCAGGCCGCGGTTGGCCTCGTGCGCTGGCGCGCTCGCCGCGTCGATCGAGATGACGAAGCTCGACAGGCCGGCCGCGGCGTATTCGGCGATGCGCCGCGGTTTGAACAGGCCGGCATTGCTCACCATCATCACCTTCATGCCCTGCCTGGCGGCATGGCCGATGATGTCGACGAGATCGGGGTGCAGCGTCGGTTCGCCGCCGGTCAGGATGAGGTAGCGGATGCCCTGGCGGTAGAGGATATCGACGGCGTCGAAGGCGCCCTGGCGTTCGACATACTCCCAGCGCTCCTTCGGCAGCTTGTCGCGGGCGAAATTGCAGAAGCCGCAATTGGCGTTGCAGGCATTGTTGAGCGCGAACTCGCAGCGCCCCGGCCCGCCCGAGGACAGCACCAGCCGCAGCGTATCGAGCCCGCGCGAACGCGGCGCCGCATTGTCCGACTGCGCTGCTCGCAATGCCGACGCCACGAGGTCCTCCAAGGCGGGGATGCTACAGCAACCAGCGCCAAAGTCAGCGAATTGTTTGGGCGACTACGTCTTAATGCCGGTTCGATGCACCGTTATCACGCAACCGATACGACCTTTTTGCATCACGCCCGCTCTAAAGCAGGAAGTCGGTGCTATTGAGCGTGATCGCATGCGCGTGATCGGTCAACTCGATCGAGAAATCGGCCTTGGCGTCGCCGTTGACGTCGCCCTCGATGATCTGGCCGCTTGGCGTCCAATAGGCCCGCAACTGACCGGCAACGTGGCTAAACACGGCATTGTTGCCGATAAAATTGAAAGCGTCGTTTGTGGCCGCACCGTTCGCCGTATTGGCATCGATGGCGCCGAGGTCGATGGTATCGCTTCCATGCTGGAAATCAGCGATCCGGTCGCGAGTCGCTTTGGAAACGCCGCTGTCTGCGGTGGCGGTATATTGGAAAGTGTCGGCGCCGGAGCCCCCCGTCAGAACGTCCTTGCCGGCACCGCCGACCAACACCGCATCGCCCGATCCGCCGTTCAGCGTGTCATTGCCGGCTAAGCCGAAAATCCGGTCGCCGCCGCCTGTGGCGTCAATTCTGTTGGCGGCGGCGGAACCGTAGATCAGGTCGGCGCCGCTTCCGCCGATGACGTTTTCGAAGTTGCTGATCGTATCCTTAGACGCTTTGGCAATGTCGACGCCGGTGGCCGTATTGGCGGCGATGGAAATGATGTCGTCGTGCGCGATCGTATCGAGATTGATCCGCACGGTGGCCGTCGCAGCGCTCGCATCGTAGGTGTCGATGCCGGCGCCTGCGTCGATGGTGTCGATGCCGTCGGCGCCGCTGTTGCCCGTGGCAGTATAGTGGTCGTTGCCGCCGCCGAGGTTGCTCGTGTCGGCGCCGTCGTCGTCGCGAACGGTCTCGGCGTGGCCGCCGCCGATGAAAACGTCGTTACCGCCGCCGAGATCGACGACGCCGAAAATCGTGCCGGTACTCGTCACCGTGTCGGAGCCGCTGCCGCCCGAGACACCGCCGCCGATCGTCCCATTGTTGGTGAAAGTGTTCGTGCCGTCGTTCAGGAACACCGAGTTCTCGATCGACCCCAGGTTCGTGAACGTGTTCGTGCCGTTGTTGAAAAACACGCTGTCCGCGATCGACCCTGAATTGGTGAAGGTGTTTATGCCGTTGTTGAAAAAAACACTGTTGCCGATTTCCCCCGAATTGGTGAACGTGTTGGTGCCGGCGTCGAAAAACACGCTGTCGTCGATCGACCCCGACCCGGTGAATTTGTTGGTGCCGTCGTGCATCAGCACGCTGCCCCCGATTTCCCCGGAACTGGCGAACGTGTTTGTGCCAGCGTGGAGATTGAGATCGCCGTCGATCAGGCCCGAATTGGTGAACTTGTTTGTGCCGGTGCCAAGGTCCACGCCGCCGCCGATCAGCCCCGCGTTGCTCATGGTGTCGGCGCCCGAGCCGCCGGTGACATCGCCCTCGATTGTGCTGGCGCTTGTGGCGGTGAGCGTGTTCGTGCCGTCGCCCAAATCCACCGGGCCCTGGATCGAACCGGAATTGCTCAACGTGTCGTCGCCGCCTCCGAGGAGGATCGCCCCTTCGAGCGTGCCGGAGTTGGTCACCTTGTCGTTGCCGAGGCCGTCGATGTCGTTGATCGCCGCGGTATTCAAGGATCCGCCGATAATATTCGAGTTCGTGATCGTGTGCGTGCCGGCGCCGCCGAAGGCGATGCCAGCTTCATCAGCCGTGATCACGCCGGCATTCGTGACGACGAAGGGAGCGTCGGCAAGAATGCCATAGGTCCCGCCAATCTCTCCGTCCGCGCTGATGGTGATCTTCGAGGCGCCGGCGCTTCCCAGCTGAAGACGCAGGCCGAAGGCTTGCTCTGCGAAAATCGAGCCGTTGACGATAACCGTCCAGGCGCCGGTATTCTGGAGTGCCGCACCGACGGCGTTCGTCCCCTCCGTGATCAGGAAGGCGCCCGGATCGACGATCAGCGTGTCTGCGCCGGGGCTGTCGGAGTCGAAGGCGTTGTCGGCATTGGCCGTCGTGAGCACGCTTGTCGTGCTGGTGATCTTGAATATTGCCATGACGTCGCTCCCTGGTGCACGAAGTTCACGTCGAGGGCCTGCGGCTGGAGTGCCGGGGGCCGATCATTGAAGGACGATCAGTGATAATCGGCAGCTTAATGCTTGCCTTGCCGCCGCCCCGACACCGAGGCCTCGCTTACCGGGACAAGTGCAAATCGACGATATACGCGCCTGCCGCAGGAGTCAGTGGCCTAGTTCACACCTGCCGAACATCGGGATCATGCGCAGATATGTCGCGTTTTGCGCCGAAGCGGGCATCGAAGTCTTGTCGACGCGCCATTCTTCACTCCGCCGGGATCGGCGTCGCCGGGCCCGAGGGCGCGCCGGCCTCCGCGGCGTGCAGCGAGGGGCCCTTGAGCGGGCGTTCCTCCATCGCGATCAGAAACACCATGCCGAAGGCAAGCACCAGCGCGCAGGCCATGAACACGAAGCGGAAGGCGACCGACAGGTCCTGCGCCGAGGCCGAGCGCGCCAGCATCTCGGCCGACATGCCGGTGCCGCCGCCGAGCCCGCCGAGCACGATGGCGCCGAGCAGCGCGACCACCAGCGCCGAGAACAGCGCGCGGAAGAAATTGGCCGCGCCCGTGGCGACGCCCATCTGGTGCGCGGTCACCGCGTTCTGCATGCAGACGGTGGAGATCGGGAACACCGTGCCGATGCCGCTGCCGGCGACCGCAAGCAGCACGAGCACGGCCGCGGTCGGCATCGACGCCGGCCAGATCGCCAGCGCGGCCAGCGCCAGGATGGCGATGGCAAGGCCGGCAAGCGGCATGCGCTTGTAGTGCCTGATGTGCGTCATCAGCCGGCCCGCCACCGTCGAGAACGTCACCGTCGCGCCCATCAGCGGGATCAGCGCCATGCCGGACTCGCTCGCCGACAGATGCAGCACCGCCTCGAAATAAAGCGGCACCAGAATGGTCATGCCGACCAGCGTGCCCATGTTGCAGGCCCCGGCGAGTGCCGCGCAGCGCACCACCGAATTGCCGAGCACGGCGAGCGGCAGGAACGGCTCCTGCGCCGTCATCAGGCGGAGGCCGAACAGCGCCCAGAGCATGACCGAGGCGAACAGCAGCGAACCGATCTCGCCCGAAATCCAGGCATAGTTGCGCCCGCCCCAGGACAGCGCCAGCAGGAGCGCGACCGCCGCCGCCATCATCAGCAGCGCGCCGATGACATCGAGGCTGTGCTTGCGCGCATGGAACGGCACGCGCTTGAGCGCCTGCCAGGTCATGGCGAAGGCGGCCAGCCCAAGCGGCAGGTTGATCCAGAAGATCAGCGACCAGTCGATATGCTCGGTCAAAAAGCCGCCGAGCACCGGCCCGCCGAGCGAGGAGGCGGCGAACACCGCGGCGATGTAGCCCTGGTAGCGGCCGCGCTCGCGCGGGCTGACGATGTCGGCGATGATGGTCTGCGCCAGCGCCATCAGGCCGCCGCCGCCGAGCCCCTGGACGGCGCGCGCCAGCACCAGCGCCGGCATGCTCGGCGCCAGCGCGCAGGCGAGCGAGCCGAGCACGAACATGACGATGGCGATCAGCATCATGCCGCGCCGGCCGTGGATGTCGGAGAGCTTGCCGTAGAGCGGCGTCACCGCGGTGGCGGTGAGCAGGTAGGCGGTCACCACCCAGGACAGGTCGGCAAGATCGCCGAAATGCCGGCCGATGGTCGGCAGCGCGGTGGCGACGATGGTCTGGTCGAGCGCGCCCAAAAACATCGCCAGCATGATGCCGACGACGATGGTGCGGATCTCGGGGTGGCTGAGCGGCGCCGCCTGCGCCCTGGGCTTGGCACTCATGGCCCGCGCTAGATGCCGCCTGCGGCGGCCTTATGCAACGCCCGGAAATGCGGGGGTGGTATGAGCGCGCACAAGCGCGGTCATGGTCGCGTCAGCGGCGCGCCGGGAATCCAGGTACAATTGGCAAGCCTGCGCTGGAGCCCGGGTTGGCGCACTGCCCTGCGCCCCCGAAATGACACGACCCGGAAACACGACGTTGACCTCATGCGGCTGCCGCTGATCCTGGTTCTCGGTCTCACCGCGCTACCCGCCGCCGCGCGCGACTTGCCGGCGGGCTTTGTCTATCTGCGCGAGGCGGCGCCGGGCATCGCGCAGGACATCCGCTACGCCACGGCGAACAATTTCACCGCGGCGCCGCTGCCCGGCTACGACGCGCCGGAATGCATCCTGCGGCGGGAGGCGGCCGCCGCGCTCGCCCGCGTGCAAGCCGATCTCGCCAGGGCCAATCTCGCGCTCAAGGTCTATGACTGCTACCGCCCGCAGCGCGCGGTCGCGGCGATGTGGCGCTGGGCCCATGACGGCAGCCCGCGCGGCGACAAGCGCTTCTACCCCAACCTCGACAAGCGGACGCTGTTCGCCCTCGGCTATATCGCCGCGCGCTCCAGGCACTCGACCGGCACCGCCGTCGACCTGACGCTCATTCCGCTCGGCGCGCCGCCGCCCGCCCCGTCCGCGAACAACGCGCCCTGCACCGCGCCTGCGGCCGAGCGCGCCCCCGACTCTTCGCTCGACATGGGCACCGGTTATGACTGCCTCGATACGCGCAGCCACACCGGCGCCGCGGGGCTTAGCGCCGCGCAGGCCCGCGCCCGCGCCACCTTGCGCGCGGCGATGAGCGCGCGCGGCTTCCGCAACTATGTCCGCGAATGGTGGCACTACGAATATGGCAGCCCGCCGCGCGCCTACGACTTTCCGATCGAGCCGCGCTAGCGCCCGCAAGCATCCACAAAGGGGACCCTCGATGCCGATCACGTCGAAATACCTGTTCGTCGCCAGCATGGACGTCGCGCCCGACAAGGAGGCGCTGTTCCACGAGGTCTACGACACCGAGCACATCCCCAATCTGCTGAAGGTGCCGGGCGTGCGCGCGGTGTCGCGCATGGAGGGCGAGCCCTTCGCCTTTGCGATCGGCGGCGAGCACAAGCACGTTACCCATGACGGCCCGCGCCACAGCGCGCTCTACGAGATCGACGGGCCGCAGGTGCTCACCAGCCCCGACTGGGCGCGCGCCGTCGAAGCCGGGCGCTGGCCGGCCGAGGTGCGGCCCTTCACCAGGAACCGCCGCCACGCGCTCTACCGGCTGCGCTAGCGGCGCCATCAGGCGCTTGCGCCGTCGCGCGGCAGCGCTCGGCCTGCTTGCGGGCGTTCTCGATCATATCGAGCGTGCAGTGCAGCGCGCCGAGCAAACTCTGCTCGTAGCTGTCGCTGTCGTCGGCGGCAAGCGTCGGCTGAGCTTTGCGGCGCGCATCGCGGTGCTCGACAAGATAGCCGAGCACGCGGTTCAACGTGCGCCAGCAGCCGTCCCTGACGTCGTCCCATTGCACGGCCTCGGCTTCGGCCTGCGCCCATGCCGCGGCGGCTGCGGCCCGCGCGCAATCGGCGCCGGCCTGCGCCGCGCCGGCCGGATCGGTCGCCTTGAGGCCGCGCGCGAACGGCTTGCCCTTGTCGGCGCGGGCGATGAAGCGGCCGCCGGCGCCTTTGACCGGCGCGAAGCGGCGCGCGCCGCGCCCGCGCCGGCGCGCCACGCCGCCGCGGTCGATCCAGGCATAGCGCGGCCGCCAGCCGCCCTTCTGCGCGTATTTGTAGACGGTGCGCTCGGTGACGCCGACGAGCCGCGCGATCGCGGCGACCGGCACCGCCGAACCCTCGTAGAGCGCGCGCACCCGCGCGGTGAGGTCCGCTCCGCTTGCCGTCGTCTGTTCCCTCCCCCCATGCAC
>DASRGB010000006.1:0-10737 GCA_035651255.1 Pseudolabrys sp. | reverse complement strand
TCCCCGCCGAAAGGGCTTTACAACCCTAGGGCCTTCATCACCCACGCGGCATGGCTGGATCAGGCTTGCGCCCATTGTCCAATATTCCCCACTGCTGCCTCCCGTAGGAGTCTGGGCCGTGTCTCAGTCCCAGTGAGGCTGATCATCCTCTTAGACCAGCTACCGATCGTCGCCTTGGTGAGCCGTTACCTCACCAACTAGCTAATCGGACGCGGGCCGTTCCTTCGGCAATAAATCTTTCCCCGTAAGGGCGTATCCGGTATTAGCTCAAGTTTCCCTGAGTTATTCCGAACCGAAGGGCGCGTTCCCACGTGTTACTCTCCCGTCTGCCGCTGCCGTATTGCTACGGCCGCTCGACTTGCATGTGTTAGGCCTGCCGCCAGCGTTCGCTCTGAGCCAGGATCAAACTCTCAAGTTGGATGAGAACTTTTGATCCGGCAAAGTCACAACGTTTGCGCGTAGCGAAGCTTGCGCTTCGCTACATTGACGAGGTCCACCACTCCGACCGATTTCTCAGCCGGCGCGATGTACCTTGAAACGTTAGACCGCCGAAGTCTCTTCCAAAGCCGCCCCAATAGAGAATTGCTTCTCCACGGGAAGCGGCCCGCAAGGACTCCGCCGTCCACGTTTCTCTTTCTTCCGATTCACTTTTCAAACAGCCCGGGGACCATGGCAGTCCCCGCTCCCCGGTGAACCGGAGAGCCGTCGAAGCCCAAACACCCGAAACTGTCGGGTGCGGTTTCACTGTTCCAGTGAGGAGCTTCAGAGGCGCGCAATCGCGCCGTAAGCGGACGGCGCGCCGGAAGGCGTATATAGGCTTCGGCCTGAGCAAATGTCAACAAATAAAGGCCCGTGGGACGCGAAAAATTACCCGACCAGCCCGCCGCCTGCCGGGATTTGGCCGGCCGCCCAAGGTGTTGCGCGCCGCACTGAGGCCATATTCCTGGGCCGTCCTACAGCTAATTCCGAGGGATGGAATCGCAAACGGCGGCCCTCCGCCGCCGTCGACAGCTCAATTCACCAGGTTCAAGCCCCGTCGTTGACGGGCCCAGGACCAACCGGCATCGTGCCAACCGTGATTCAAGCGGCCTGCCGACGGTGATTGTCTGACTTTGCGACGATCCATCTCCGCTCGCAGGCGCAGGGGACGGCAGGCTTGGACCATTCACGCTCGCGCGGCGCTATCCGATCGAGGCATGCCGAGGCCATCGAGCTTGGCAACGAGCCGCCGCTGTCGGTCGACGGCGGCACCTCGGGCTTTGTCGACCGTCGCCGCGTTTCGGTGCAGTGGTTTGCCGGCACCATCCTGACCGCGCTGTGCGGCGCTGCCCTCATGGGCGGCGCCGTTTTCACGTCGCTCGACGGCCAGACCAATTTCGCGGCGCTGCCCGAGCGCGTCGAGGTGGCCTTGCGCGGCGCGATCGGCGCCGCCGGCGACAGACTCGGCGTGTCGCGCAAGACCGACCGGCTGCCGACGGCGGAAGAGCCGAGCTACATGCGGCAGATCATTCGCGTCTCCACCACGACGCGCGCCGGCAATCATGAGATCGTGCGCGTGCGTCCCTTCGTGCGGGTCGCCGGCAATCTGTCGCTCACCGTTTCCGATCTTTCCGCCAACATCCCGCCGTTCAATCCGCAGCGCATGCTGGCGGAGTCGGCCGGCGAGCCCACCGCCGATGCGCCGGCGGAAGCGCAGCCGGATGCCGAAGTCGCCTTCGTGCTGCGCGATCTGGCGCCGATGCTGCCGAAACTGAAGATCGCGCTGGCCACGCCGCCGGACGAGGTGATGGCGCGCGTGCACGAAGCCGCCGAGTGGACCGGAAAATCGGCGAGCCAAATCCCCGCCCCGAACATTACCGGCATCAAGCTCGCTTACGCCGGCACCGCCAACCCGGACCCCTACGCCGGGTTCGAGGCGCGCATCATCCCCGAGAACATCACGATGCTCGCCAAGACCACCGAGCAGACCACCGGCGGCAATCCGTTCAACGAAAAGATCATCCTGGCCAAGACCGGCGACAGCGTCGCCAATCTGCTGCGCGACCTCGGACCGACCAATGACGAGCTAACCGCCATCGCCAGGACGCTGGGCAATTTCGGCAGGAGCGGCGCGCTCAAGGACGGCGAGAAATTGCGCGTGCTGCTGTCGCCCGTCCCCGATTCCAAGCGGCTGCAGCCGGTGCGCGTCATCGTCGCCAACGACGCCGGCGTCGAGGCCGCGGCGGCGCTGTCCGACACCGGCAAATACGTTCAGGTCGACGTCAAGAACGTCGACACCGAGGTCGCCGACAACGCCGAGGACACCAACATCGCGGGCGATACCGGAGGGGTCTCGCTCTATCAGAGCATCTACGAGACCGCGTTGCGCGATCAGGTGCCGCGTCCGGTCATCGAAGACCTGGTGCGCATGTACTCCTACGACGTCGATTTCCAGCGCAAGGTGCAGCCGGGCGACGCTTTCGAAGTGCTCTATGCCGGCGAGGAAGAAAACCAGCAGGCCGCCGATACGCGTAACGACGTGCTGTTCGCCACCCTCACCGTCGGCGGCGAGGCCAAGCGGCTCTATCGCTTCCAATCGCCGGACGACGGCCTGGTCGACTATTATGACGAGGCCGGCAAGAGTGCCAAGAAGTTCCTGGTGCGCAAGCCGGTCGGCGACGGCATCATGCGCTCGGGCTTCGGGCTGCGCCGCCATCCGATCCTCGGCTACACCAAGATGCACACCGGCGTCGACTGGGCCGGCCCGATGGGCACGCCGGTCTACGCCGCCGGCAACGGCGTAATCGAGAAGGAAGGCTGGGAGTCGGGCTACGGCAAGTTCATCCTGATCCGCCACAACAACGGCTACGAGACCGCCTACGGCCATCTGAGCGCCTATGCGCGCGGCGTCGACGAAAACACCCATGTGCGCCAGGGCCAGCTCATCGGCTTCATGGGCTCGACCGGCCTGTCGACCGGTTCGCACCTGCACTTCGAGATCCGCGTCAACGGCCGCTTCGTCGATCCGATGCGCATCAAGCTGCCGCGCGGGCGCGAACTGCAGGGCCCGGTGCTGGCCGCCTTCGACCAGGAGCGTGAACGGCTCGACGCCATCATGGCGCGTAAGCCGGCGCCGCGCGTGGCGACGCGCTAATTTTCTGAACAGTCATTCCGGGACGCGAGCGAAGCGAGCAAAACCGGAATCCATAACCCCGGCGCTGCGGAGTATAGATTCCGGGCCCGACGCTTTCGCGTCGTCCCGGAATGACGAATTGAGTTACGCCGCCTGCGCCAGCTTGCCGTTGAAGGTGAGGCCCTGCTTGCCGGCGGAAATCGCGACCTTCTCGCCGTCCTTGATCGCGCCAGCGAGGATCATCTCGGCCAGCGGATCCTGCACCGATTTCTGGATGACGCGCTTCAAGGGACGGGCGCCATAGGCCGGATCCCAGCCCTTGTCGGCGAGCCATTCGCGCGCGCTCGGCTCGAGCGCGAGGACGATCTTGCGGTCGTCGAGCAGCTTCTGCAGGCGCTGCATCTGGATATCGACGATGCGGGTCATCTCCGCCTTCTTGAGGCGGTGGAACAGGATGATCTCATCGACGCGGTTTAGAAATTCCGGCCGGAACGCCGCGCGCACCACCGCCATCACCTGATCGCGCACCGCATCGGTGTCCTGGCCTTCCGGCTGGTTGACCAGGAAGTCGGCGCCCAGATTGGACGTCATCACAATCAAGGTATTGCGGAAGTCGACGGTATGGCCCTGCCCGTCGGTCAGCCGGCCGTCGTCGAGCACCTGCAAGAGGACGTTGAACACGTCGGGGTGGGCCTTCTCGATCTCGTCGAACAGCACGACCTGATAGGGCCGGCGCCGCACCGCCTCGGTGAGCGCGCCGCCTTCTTCGTAGCCGACATAGCCCGGCGGCGCGCCGATCAGCCGCGCCACCGCATGCTTCTCCATGTACTCGGACATGTCGATGCGGATGAGGGCGTTCTCATCGTCGAACAGATAGGCCGCGAGCGCCTTGGTCAGCTCGGTCTTGCCGACCCCGGTGGGACCTAAGAACATGAACGAGCCGATCGGCCGGTGCGGGTCCTGCAGCCCGGCGCGGGCACGGCGCACCGCGGTCGACACCGCCTGCACCGCCTCCTTCTGGCCGACGACGCGCTTGCCGAGCTCGTCCTCCATGCGCAGGAGCTTTTCCTTCTCGCCCTCGAGCATCCTGTCGACCGGCACGCCGGTCCAGCGCGACACCACCTGCGCCACATGGTCGGCGGTGACGGTCTCTTCGACCATGGCGCCGCGCTTGGCCTCGGACGCCTCGATGTCCTTCAGTTTCTTTTCCAGCGCCGGGATGCGGCCATAGGCCAATTCGCCGGCGCGTTGGTACTCGCCTTTGCGCTGCGCATTGGCGAGTTCAGCGCGCAGCTGGTCGAGCTCGGTCTTGAGCTTCTGCGCCTCGGACAGCTTTTCCTTTTCCGACTTCCAGCGGCTGGTGATGTCGGCAGAACGTTTTTCGAGATCCTTCAGCTCGGCTTCGAGATTTTTCAGCCGGTCCTTCGACCCGGGATCGCTCTCCTTCTTCAGCGCTTCCTGCTCGATCTTCAGCCGCACGATCTCGCGGTCGATCGAATCGAGCTCTTCCGGCTTGGAGTCGACCTGCATCTTCAGCCGCGCCGCCGCCTCGTCGATGAGGTCGATGGCCTTGTCGGGCAGGAAGCGGTCGGTGATATAGCGGTGCGACAAGGTCGCCGCGGCGACGATTGCGGAATCGGCGATGCGCACGCCGTGGTGCTGCTCGTATTTGTCCTTCAGCCCGCGCAGGATCGAGATGGTGTCCTCGACCGAGGGCTCGTCGACGTAGACCGGCTGGAACCGCCGCGCCAAAGCCGCATCCTTCTCGACGTGCTTCTTGTATTCGTCGAGCGTGGTGGCGCCGATGCAATGCAGCTCGCCGCGCGCCAGCGCCGGCTTGAGCAGATTGGAGGCGTCCATGGCGCCGTCGGCCTTGCCGGCGCCGACCAGGGTGTGCATTTCGTCGATGAACAGGACGTATTGCCCGGCCGAGCCGGTGACTTCCTGCAGAACGGCCTTGAGCCGCTCCTCGAACTCGCCGCGGTATTTGGCGCCGGCGATCATGGCGCCGAGGTCGAGCGCCAGCAGCTTCTTGTCCTGCAGGCTCTCCGGCACGTCGCCGTTGACGATGCGCAGCGCCAGACCCTCGACGATCGCGGTCTTGCCGACGCCCGGCTCGCCGATCAGCACCGGATTGTTCTTGGTCCGGCGCGACAGCACCTGAATGGTGCGGCGGATTTCCTCGTCGCGGCCGATGACGGGATCGAGCTTGCCCTCGCGCGCGGCCTGCGTCAGATCGCGGGCGTATTTCTTGAGCGCGTCATAGGCGTTCTCGGCGGAGGCGGAATCCGCGGTGCGGCCCTTGCGCAGCGCGTTGATCGCGGCATTGAGGCTTTGTGGGTTGACCCCGGCCTTGGCCAGGATTTTGCCGGCCTCGCTGTCCTTCTCGAGCGCCAGCGCCAGCAGCAGGCGTTCGACGGTGACGAAGCTGTCGCCTGCCTTCTCGCCGGCCGTCTCGGCAGCATCGAACACGCGCGCCAGCGCCGGATCGAGATAGATCTGACCGGCGCCGCCCCCGGAAACCTTGGGCCGCCTGGCCAGCGCCGCCTCGACCGCCTGCAGGGCGTTGCGCGAATTGCCGCCGGACCGGTCAATCAGGCCGGCGGCCAACCCCTCGGGGTCGTCGAGCAGCACCTTGAGCAGGTGCTCGGGGGCGAATTGCTGGTGGCCCTCGCGCAGGGCCAAGGATTGCGCCGATTGCACAAAACCGCGGGCGCGGTCGGTGTATTTCTCGAAATTCATGCCTCAACTCCCTCGGCCCATGATGGCGCCGGACGAAAGCAGGCCCCCTGAGGCAACCTGCCAAAGGGTTATATTGGGTCGCTTATCGTAGTTTGAAGACCCGGCTTGCTCGAACAAAGTCAGCGTTAAGGACCTTATGCCCGCCGCCCGCATCCAGGCCATCTACCGATACCCCGTAAAAGGCCTGTCGCCGCAGGCTCTGACCCGGACTGTCCTGAAAGCCGGCCAGACCCTGCCGGCCGACCGGCTCTACGCCATCGAGAATGGGCCCTCCGGCTTCGACCCCGCGCGACCGGCCTATTTCCCCAAGCAGCGCTTCCTGATGCTGATGCGCAACGAGCGGCTGGCCGCACTGCGCACCGATTACGACGAGGCAAGCCATACCCTGACCATCCATGCCGAAGGCCGCGAGGCGGCAGAAGGCGACCTGCGGACCAAGGAGGGGCGGCTGGCGATCGAGGCGTTCTTTCGCCGGTTCATGCCGGACGAACTGCGCGGGCCTCCCAAGGTGCTGTCCGGTGAAGGCCACAGCTTTTCCGACGTCGCCAGGAAAGTGGTGTCGATCATCAATTTGGCGTCGGTCGCGGCGATCGAGACGGCGGCGGGTGCGGCGCTCAACCCGCTGCGCTTTCGCGGCAATGTCTATGTCGAGGGCTGGCCGGCCTGGCGCGAGTTCGAACTCTTGGACCGCGACTTGAGGCTTGGCGGTGCACGCCTGAAGACGGTCAAGCGCATTACGCGGTGCGCGGCGACCGAGGTCGACCCCGATACCGGCATCCGCGACGTGCCGGTGCCGAGCGCGCTCCTGAAGGCCTTCGGCCACGCCGACTGCGGCATCTATGCCGAGGTTATCGCCGATGGCGAGATCGCCGTCGGCGACCCGATCGAGGATTGAACGTCAGCGCGTCTTGCCGAAAACTTTGGCCATCGCATTGTCGGATGCGACCCGTTGCGGCGTCTGCTGCACGCGCTGCTGACGCTGCGGCGGCGGCGCCGATTGCTGCGCCGGCCGCTGCGGCTGTACCGGTTGCGCCGCCGGCTGGGCCGGCTGCTGCGTCCGCTCCTTGACCATGCCGAGCAGCTTGGCGAGGAACGGGTCGATATCGCCGGGCGGCGGCGCGCGATGCGGCTGCGGCGCTTGCGACGGCTGCGCCGCCTGCGGCGACTGCTCGGCTTCGATAGCGGCGAGCAGTTCGGCGATCGGGGAATCGAACGGCAGCTCCGAGGTGGTCGCATTGCCGCGCGCGGCGAGCTGCGTGGTCGAGCGCCGCTCGGTCGGCATCACATAGGCGATGACGCGCGTGCGCGGATAAACGGCCTCGCCGACGCGCTTGTTGTGGTTGCCGGAAATGATGATCGGATTGCCGTTCTTGTCGACACCCGACACGACACCGACGTGGCCGCCGCGCTTGCCGCGCGTGAGCACGGCGATGGCGCCGACGCGCGGCTCATTGATGCGGCGGCCGTAATAGGCGAACGACTTGGCGGCGTCGGAATTGGTGCCGGCATAGCCCACTTTGGCAAGCACCATGTTCATGAAGGTGGCGCACCACAGTTTGCGGCGCGCGGTCGGATTGGTGCCCATGTATTTGCGCGCTTCGTTGACCAGCGACGGCGTCGAGAACAGCGGTTCGGTGACAGCCGGCGTCGCCACGCTAAGCAGGCAGCCGACCGCCAATATGATGCGCGTGCGGTAGAGCATGGCGGGTCCCCGTTGCCCCAGTGTTCTTGTGCGCGCGGGCTTGCTGCCCGCGGTCTGACGGGATTAGCACGGCGATTTTTTGCAAAGCCGATCGTTTGAATTAACGGTGAAATGGTTTACGCGCGCGGCCGCCCGTAACCTTAATGCACGCGCGCAAAAAAAATGCGCCCCGCTTTTGCGGCGGGGCGCAAAGAGCGGACGAAGGCGTCCGAAGTCAGGGCATCACATAGGCCGCGATGCGGCCGCGCGGATAGACGGCTTCGGCAACCGTGTGGTTGTGGTTGCCCGAGACGATGATCGGGTTGCCGTTGGCGTCAACACCACTGACAACACCAACATGGCCGTGCATGACGGCGATCGCCCCGACCTGCGGGCCGGCGACGCGCGTGCCGTAACGCGAGTATCCCCAGGCGAGGTTGCCGCCGCCGGGATGGCCGGTGCGCCTGAGCACCATGTCCATGAAGGCGCCGCACCACAGGCTGCTGCGGCCGGTCGGATTGGTGCCGATGTATCTGCGCGCCTCCTCCACCAGCGAATTGCCGGTGAAGCCGGCATAGGCCGAGTTGGAGTGGGACTGCGCCGCGGCATAGGCCGACAGCGAACTCCGCGCATGGCGCGAGGCAGGCGCCGGCGCCGACGCGCTGGCCGTCGCGGCGGACGGCGCCGAATAGCGCTGGTCGCGGTCGGCGGAATCCACCGGGGTGGCGGCTTCAACTGCGTTATGGCGAGGCCGCGCGTCTGCCGAAACGGCAAGCACCGCCAGCGCCACCGAACACAACAGCAATGTCGTCCGCTTCTTAGATATTTTCATGAGGCTAGTCTCCATCTCTACAAAGCAACGCCTCCGATTCGTAAGAATCAGAGGCGTAAGTAAGCGGTTAGAGGCCGCCAGAGCGTGGCATAATCGTGATGTTGAAGCGGTCATTTCATGAAGCGCATAGCAGCTATACCCGTTAATACTTTTGGCGAAGAGCGGATATGTTTTCAGTCATACTGAATACATCCCAATACTATAGTACTACGAAAGCGACCCGCTCAAATTCGCAATGACGGCGGCGGCCCGCCACAAGCTTCTAATTGCCAGGCATTCGACAGGCCCGCACACGCGCCAATGCTCAGCTGCTGCGGCTGAGCAAAAAGACCGCCTGTTCGCCAAAAAGGTTCCAGAACCACCACGGCGCATTCAGCCGCAGCGGCGAGCCCCAGGCATTGAGCGCCACCGCCCGCTCCATCTTCACGCCGATCTCGCCGCAGAGCTGGCGAAAGTCCTTGATCGTGCAGTGATGAATGTTGGGCGTGTCGTACCAGCTGTACGGCAGGATGTCGGTCTGCGGCATGTGGCCGGCAAACAGGAGCTGGAGCCGCACCTGCCAATGGCCGAAGTTCGGAAACGAGACGATGGCGCGCCGGCCGATGCGCAACATGTGTTCGAGCACGATGCGCGGGTGACGCGTCGCCTGCAGTGTCTGCGACAGGATCACATAGTCAAAGGCGTCGTCCGGGTAATCGCCGAGATCGGTGTCGGCGTCACCCTGGATGACGGCGAGACCCTTGGCGACGCATTCGTTGACGCCCTCGCGCGACAGCTCGATGCCGCGGCCGTCGACGCCGCGGCTTTCCGCCAACAGCCGCAGCAGCTCGCCGTCGCCGCAGCCGACGTCGAGGACCTTGGCGCCGCGCTCGACCATCTCGGACACCAGCACGAGGTCGACGCGCGCCCCGCCCGGGGTGCGCGCGATATTGGCCGCGGTCAAATTGGGATTGGACGGCGGCTTCATGGCATCAGCCCTTGAGCCCGCGCGCCGCGCTGGCGCCGTCGAGGAAGCCGCGGACGATAGCGAACAGTTCCGGCTCGTCGAGCAGGAAAGCATCATGGCCCTTGTCGGTGACGATCTCGGCGAAAGACACGCGGGCGCCGGCGGCATTGAGCGCGTGCACGATGGCGCGCGATTCCGACGTTGGAAACAGCCAGTCCGAGGTGAAAGAAATCACGCAGAATCGTGTCGGCGTGTTCTTGAACGCGTTGGCGACGAGGCCGTCGTAATCCGCGGCCAGATCGAAATAGTCCATTGCGCGCGTCAAATAGAGATAGGAATTCGCGTCGAACCGCTCGACGAAGGAAATGCCCTGATGGCGCAGATAGGACTCCACCTCGAAATCCGCGTCGAACGAAAACGTCGGATTTTCGCGATCCTGGAATTTGCGGCCGAATTTGCGGTGCAGCGCCGCGTCCGACAGATAGGTGATGTGCGCGCCCATGCGCGCGACCGCAAGCCCGCGGCGCGGATTGGTGCTCTCCAGAAGATAGCGGCCGCCGCGCCATTCGGGATCGGCCATGATTGCCTGGCGGCCGACCTCATGGAACGCGATGTTCTGCGCCGAATGGCGCGTGGCGCAGGCGATCGGCAGCGCCGAGAAGACACGTTCCGGATAGGACGCAGCCCATTGCAGCACCTGCATGCCGCCCATCGAACCGCCCGCTACCGAGAACAAGGTCTTGATGCCGAGATGGTCGAGCAGCATGGCCTGCGCCCGCACCATGTCGCGGATCGTGATGACTGGAAAATCCAGGCCCCACGGCTGGCCGGTTTCCGGATTGGTCGAAGCCGGCCCGGTCGTGCCCATGCAGCCACCGACCACATTCGGGCAGATCACGAAATAGCGGTTGGTGTCGATTGGACGGCCTGGACCGACCATGGTCTCCCACCAACCGCTCTTACGCGTCACCGGATGGGTGCCGATCACGTGCTGGTCGCCGGTCAAGGCGTGGCAGACCAGGATGGCATTGCTGCGATTGGCGTTCAAAGTCCCGTAGGTACGGTAGGCAATTTGGAACGGGGACAGGCTGACACCTGCGTCAAGCTTCAGCGGTCGGTCGGGCCCAAAGCGGGCCACGAGCGAATCGCGAGGATTGTCGGCCTCGGAGGCGCGAACCGATACGTCTCTAGCAGCGCTGAGTTCGACCATCGCAGTCCCGGCGCTGGCCGGCCTTTCTGACGGGTAGGTAGGGATCGAAGACCCGCCATGTCAATGATTTAGCTTATCTTATAGCACGTTCGCCGGGTTTGTGCGGGGGCGACAAGCCCGCCATTGGGCGATAGTGTGCGCCCATGACCAAGTCACCGCGCACCGACCCGCCAACGCTCGCAGAATTGCGCAAGGAGATCGACCGCATCGACGA
>DASRGB010000005.1:0-72831 GCA_035651255.1 Pseudolabrys sp. | reverse complement strand
GCGTGGCGCCTTGCGGCGCGCCGTCCGGCGTCTTCCTTACGGCGCCGGGCCGCGCTTTGCCCGTGGTCCGTGTCGTCCCATCCTCCGCCCTTCGCGTGTTTCGGTCCATCGGGCCACGACACGCTCCGGGCCTCGGATGGGCCTCGACGGCCCACCGTCAGCGAGCTCCTCGCGGGGGGTCGTAGTGCCCCCGGGCGGAGCCCCGGCGCCGCCCGAGTGCGTGCCCTGCTAGGCACGCCCGCGGGCGCCGGCCCGATCCCCGCGAACGGCGCAACCGGTTCGCGTCCCCTCCGGGGATCGGGCGATGCGGAATATGGTCCTAGATTAGGGCGGAATTATGTCCTAGGGCAACATTTACAATTCTAAGCTGTTGCAACAAGATTTTCCCTCGAAGTCACGGTCGACATAGAGACACTCTCACCGGGTCAGGATTGGCGCCGCACCCTTTCTGAGGGGCTCAAAAGTTCCGATGTCCTTCAGGTCAGCTCGGGGTGTTTCTTGATATACGCCGCGACGAACGGGCAGCGCGCCTTAATGGTCAGGCCCTCGGCCTTGGCGATTTGCAGCGCGCCGCGCACCAGCGCAGAGCCGATGCCGCGGCCCTCGAGCGCCTTGGGCACTTCGGTGTGCATGAAGGTGATGGTGTCGCCCGCGCGCTGATACTGCGAAAACGCGACGTGCCCGCCGGCATCGAGCTCGAAGCGGTGAAGCTGCTGATTGTCGCGCACGGCCGACATGGCGCTCCCCTGATTTCCTTTCGCTAAGCCTTCTCCACCGGCAGGTCCGGTCTTGCGCCCCATTCCGACCAGGAGCCGTCATAGATGCGCGGCAGCGGTTTGCCGAGCGCGTCGAGGCCGAGCGCCAGCACCGCGGCGGTGACGCCGGAGCCGCAGCTGGTAATCACCGGCTTGTCGGTGTTGACGCCGGCTTTGTCGAACGCCTCTTTGATGCGTGCGGCCGACGCCAGGCGGCCGTTCTCCATGATCGCGGTGAACGGCACGTTGCGCGAACCCGGCATGTGGCCGGAGCGCACGCCCGGCCGCGGCTCCGGGTCGCGGCCGGCAAAGCGGCCGGCCGAGCGGGCGTCGACCACCTGCGCGCTGTCATCGTTGAGCGCCATCTGCACGTCCGACACCATGGCGACGGCGGCGGTGTCCATCACCGCGTTGAATTTTTTCGGCGCGCGTTTGACCTCGCCGCTTTCGACCTTGCGGCGCTCCGCCTGCCATGCCGGCAGGCCGCCGTCGAGAATGAAGACGTCCCTGGCGCCGAAGATGCGCAGGCTCCACCACACCCGCGGCGCCGAGAAAATCTGCCCGGCGGGGTAGCGGTCGTAGACGACGATGGTGTCGGTCTCGGAAATGCCGAGCTTGCTCATCATCGCCCCGAATTGCTCCGGGCCTGGGAGCATGTGCGGCAGGTCGATCGAGGTGTCGGCGACGGCGTCGATGTCGAAGAACACCGCGCCGGGGATGTGGCCGGCGAGGTATTCGGCGCGGGCGTCGCGCTTCTCGGTCGGCAGGAAATATGTGCCGTCGACGACCGTGACCTTGCCGAGATTGTCGGCGAGCCATTGCGTGGATTTCAGCCGGGGGCTGGCGGGTTGCGACATGATCTGCACCATCGGATTGGGTCAATGCCGACCATCGCGCAGGAGTTCCGCCGGCGCAAGTTCGAGGCGGGACCTACCGCGGCGCGAACGCACATTGAACCGTTCGCCCCCGCGAAAGCGGGGACCCAGAGCCGAGGACCGAGAGTCTTTGGAATCGTCGTTCCTGGGTTTCTGCTTGCGCGGGAACGAACGGAGCGTGGGGTGCGCGTTTTGGCTACACCAACGCGAGCCGCACGCGGCGGTTCAGTTTGCCCTTCTTCTCGATCTGCGTCACCTGCACCTTGCCGATCTCGCCGGTGGCGCGCACGTGGGTGCCGCCGCAGGGCTGCAGATCGAGGCCGGCGATCTCGATCAGGCGGACGCGGCCGGTGCCCATCGGCGGCTTCACCGACATGGTCTTGACCAGGCCGGGATTGGCTTCGAGCTCGGCGTCGCTGATCCAGCGCGCCGTGACCGCGGCATTGCCGGCGATCATGGCGTTCACGCGTCGCGTGATGTCGTCCTTGTCGAGGCCGGCTTCGGGGATGTCGAAATCGAGCCGGCTCTCGGCCTCGCCGACCGAACCGCCGGTCACCGCGTAAGGCAGCACGGCCGAGAGCAGATGCAGCGCGGTGTGCATGCGCATGCGGGCGTAGCGCTTGTCCCAGTCGAGGGTCGCGGTCACTTGATCGCCGACGGCGAGGGCGGGGGCGCCGGGCGCCGGCAGGTGGGCGATCTCGGATTTGGCGGCGTCGGTGTAGACGGCGGTGGCGATCGGCACCGTGACGCCGGCCTTGGTGGTGAGGGTGCCGGTGTCGCCGGGCTGGCCGCCGGAGGTGGCGTAGAACACGGTGCGGTCGAGCACGATGCCGCCTTGCGCGGTGAGCGCAACGACGCGCGCCTCGCACGATGTCAGATACGAGTCGTCGCGGAACAGGCAGTCGGTCGGCATGTCAGGTTTTCACAAGCGGCGGCGTGATGCCGCTCTTGCGCTCGAGCCAGGCCGGCACAGGCAATTTCTTCGAGCGCAAAAATTGCGGATTGAACAGCTTCGACTGATAGCGCGCGCCGCCGTCGGCGAGGATGGTGACGATGGTGTGGCCGGGGCCGAGGTCCTTGGCGAGGCGGATGGCGCCGGCGATGTTGATGCCGGTCGAACCGCCGAGGCAGAGCCCTTCGTGCTCCAGCACCTCGAAGATCAGCGGCAGCGCCTCCTCGTCGGGAATGAGATAGGGCCTGTCGACCTTGAGACCCTCGATGATCGGCGTGACGCGGCCGAGGCCGATGCCTTCGGTAATCGAGCCGCCCTCGCTTGCCTTGGCCTCGCCGGTCTTGAACAGATTATACATCGCGGCGCCGCGCGGATCGGCGCAGCCGATCACGATGTCCTTCTTCTTGTCGCGCAGATAGCCGGCGACGCCGGCAAGCGTGCCACCGGTGCCAACCGCGCAGATGAAGCCGTCGACCTTGCCGCCGGTCTCCTGCCAGATCTCCGGCCCGGTCGAGACGTAATGCGCCTTGCGGTTGTCGAGATTGTTCCACTGGTCGGCGAAGATGACGCCGTTCTTCTCGGTCTTCTTCAGCTCCTCCGCCAGCCGCCGGCCGACGTGCTGGTAGTTGTTCGGGTTGCTGTAGGGCAGGGCCGGCACTTCGATGAGCTCGGCGCCGCACAGCCGCAGGAAATCCTTCTTCTCCTGGCTCTGCGTTTCCGGAATGACAATCAGCGTGCGGTAGCCGCGGGCATTGGCGACGAGGGCAAGGCCGATGCCGGTATTGCCGGCAGTCGACTCGACCACCAGGCCGCCGGGTTTGAGCTCGCCGCGCTTTTCCGCCTCCAGGATCATCTGGCGGCCGGCGCGGTCCTTCACGGAACCGCCCGGATTCATGAATTCGGCCTTGCCGAGAATGGTGCAGCCGGTCGCGGCGGAGGCCCGCTCCAGCTTGATCAGCGGGGTATGACCGATCGCCTCAACAATGCCGTCGCGGACCTGCATTCCGGCCTCCGAATATGTCGCCAGCAAGCGTCTTTCGACCCTAGTTGACGGGCTTTGGCGCGACAAGACGGCCCCGGAGGCAGCGCCGATGTCCGTTTCTGGGACGCATCATGCGAATGCCCGGCAAAGCGGAAAGGTCCGCGAAACCATACCGCGCATTGGTGCCGCGCTGGTCCCGCACATTCACCAGTTCTTACGGGGGCAGCGTCTATTCGTCGGCGCCAGGGACAGAGGGCAAAAACCAGCCCCGGCGCAAATTTGGGCGTAGCAGATCGATGAAACTCGACGTCAACACCCTCTTCATGGTGACGATCTATGTGGAGGCGATCCTCGGCCTGCTGCTCCTGTTCGCGTGGGCGCAGAACACGGCGATCCACGCCGTCTGCTGGTGGGGCTTTGCCCATCTGATCCGTGCCTCCTCGGTCGTGCTGTTCGGCCTCTACGGTTCGGCGCCCGACATTGTCAGCATCGACCTTGCCAATGCGCTGCTGTTCACCGCCTTTGCGGTGACATGGACCGGCGCCCGCGTCTTCGACGGCCGGCCGGTCGAGCCCGTCTATCTCGTCACCGGCGCGGTGCTGTGGCTCTTGATCTGCCGTCTGCCGGTGCTGTCGGAAGCAGTCGCGGTGCGGGCGCTCATCGCCTCCGCCATCATCACCGCCTATACCTGGCTCACCGCGTACGAATTCTGGCGCGGCCGCAGCGAGCAGCTGGTGTCGCGCTGGCCCGCGATCTTCATGCTGTTCGCGCACGGCGCGCTTTATCTGCTGCGCACGCCGCTGATTTCGCTGCTGCCGTTTGCGCCCGACAACAGCATGTACGGCAGCGTGTGGCTCACGGTGCTGTCCTTCGAGGCGCTGCTGTTCACCATCTCGGTCGCCTTCATCCTGCTGGCCATGGCCAAGGAGCGCACCGAGCTGCGCCACCGCAACGCCGCCATGCTCGATCCGCTGACCGGCATCGCCAACCGCCGTTCGTTCCTGGCGGACGCGAGCCAGCTCGCCAAACGGCATCACGCCAACCCGCGGCCGACGGCGGTCCTGCTGATCGACCTCGACCATTTCAAATCGATCAACGACCGTTTCGGCCATGCCGTCGGCGACCGGGTGCTGGAAATGTTCACCGACACCGCGCGCAAGTCGGTGCGGGCGACCGACCTTCTCGGTCGTCTCGGCGGCGAGGAGTTCGCCGCCATGCTCTACGACACCACCCGCGACAAGGCGGTGGCGGTGGCCGAGCGCATCCGCGAAAGCTTCGCGCTCGCCGCCAAGGAAGTCGACGGCCGCCCGCTGTGCGCGACCGTGAGCGTCGGCGTCGCCTTCTGCGACCATGCCGTGCTCGACGTGCCGGAGATGCTGGCGCAGTCCGATCAGGCGCTGTATTTCGCCAAGGAGAACGGCCGCAACCGGGTCGAGGTCGCTTCGCTCGACATGGTCATGCAGCGCAATCCGGACGCGCAAGGGGTCGGCAAGGAGCCGGCCGCAGCCGCAGCCGCTCCCGGCAAGATCGCCGCGGCCTAAGTCCCACGTCCCTTGTCATCGCAAGGCGCGGCGTTCGGCTGCCGCCAGCGCGTTTTCGCGCATTGACCGACAACCCAAAACTAGTCCAGTTTAGTGCCGTGGGCCGCAACGCCGGCCGATAGTGGGATTCCAAACCAATTCAGGCCTTTAAGGGAGGACCCGATGAGACTATTTCGCTGGCTGGGGCTGGCCGCCCTTGCCATGGCCGTGGGCGGCACCGCCCAAGCGGCGGACGTCAAGATCGGCGTCGTGTTGCCGTTTTCGGGCGCCAATGCCGACCTCGGCCACCAGATCGACAAAGCCTTCGATCTGTACGTGAAGCTGCACGAGAAGGACATCGCGCCGCATAAGCTCACCATCGTCAAGCGCGACGAAGGTCCGCCGACCGGCGCCGTCGCCAAGACGGTGACCACCGAGCTCATCACCAACGACAAGGTGCAGCTCGTCACCGGCTTCGTATTCTCGCCGTCGGCGATCGCGCTGGCGCCGACCATCACGCAATCCAAGGTGCCGATGGTGATCGCCAATGCCGGCACCGCCTGGATCACCAACCTGTCGCCCTATATCGTGCGGTTGTCGTTCAGCATGTGGCATCCGGCCTTCCCGATGGGCGCCTACGCCCACGACAAGGTCGGCTGCAAGACCGCGGCCCTCGCCTATACCGACTTCCCGCCGGGCAAGGACTCGACCGAAGCCTTCAAGACCGGTTTCGAGAAGGCCGGCGGCAAGATCGTCGACTCCATTCCGATGGGCTCGCCGGTGCAGGTGCCGGACTTCACGCCGTTCTTCCAGAAGATCAAAGACGAGAAGCCGGACTGCATGTACGTCTTCATTCCGTCCGGCGCGCATGCCGCCGGCGTCATGAAGGCTTATGGCGAGCTCGGCCTGCGCAAGGCCGGCGTCAAGCTGATCGGACCGATGGACCTGATCCCCGACAACAAGCTGCAGGACATGGGTGACGCCGCCATCGGCACCATCGTGATGGGCCACTACGCGGTCGATCTCAACAATCCGCAGAACAAGGAGCTCAACGCCGAATGGCACAAGGCCTACGGTACGGACTCCTATCCGGACTTCATGTCCGCGGCCGGTTGGGACACCATGCACGCCATCTTCGACACCATCAAAAAGCTGAACGGCGACCTCTCCGACGGCGCCAAGGTGGTCGAGGCGATGAAGGGCTGGTCGGCCGACGGTCCGCGCGGCCATGTCATGATCGACCCGGCAACGCGCGACATCGTGCAGGACGAGCATGCGATGGAGGTCTATCGCAAGCCCGACGGCAAGCTCGGCGAGCGCATCCTCGGCACGACCAAGGCCGTGCGCGACGAGTGCAAGGTGCTCAAGGTCGGCCGCTGCGGCTCCTGACCGCCGCGGCGTTTGACAGCAAAACGCGCCGCCGCGCATAACGGGCGCGGCGGCGTCTTAATTTGCGATCAGGGGAGTGGGGCCCGTGCCGCAGCTCGCCAACATCGCCGTCAGCATCCTGTTCGACGGTCTGGCGTACGCTATGTTCCTGTTCATCACGTCCGTCGGCCTCTCGGTGACGATGGGCCTGATGGGCTTCGTCAACCTGGCGCACGGCGCCTTCGCCATGTGCGGCGGCTTCTTCGTCGTGTCGTTGACGCGCACGCTCGGCGTCGGATTCGTGCCCTCGCTGGTCATTGCCTCGCTTGCCGTCGGCGCCATCAGCATCCCGTTCGAGCGCTATCTGTACCGGCGGCTCTACAAATCGACCGATCTCGAGCAGGTGCTGCTGACGATCGGCCTCGCCTTCATGGCGATCGCGACGTTCACCTATTTTTACGGGCCGATCCCCAAGTCGGTGCCGTTACCGGCCTGGCTGCAGGGCGACGTCAATCTGGGCTTCCGCAGCTTTCCGAGCTACCGCGCCTTCCTCATCGTGCTCGGCGCCGCGCTCATCTCGGTGCTCTGGTACGCCTTCGAGCAGACCAACATCGGCGCCAAGATCCGCGCCGCGGTCGACAACCGGCGCATGGCGGAATCGGTCGGCATCAACGTCGACAGGCTGTTCACCCTCACTTTCGCCGTCGGCTCCGGCCTTGCCGCGCTCGGCGGCGGGCTTGCGATTCAGCTGTTCGGGCTGACGCCGAGTTTCGCCGTCATCTATCTGGTGCTGTTTCTGATCGTGGTCGCAGTCGGCGGGCTCGGCAGCCTGAAGGGCACGCTGCTGGCGGCGCTGGTGCTCGGCATTTTCGACACCACCGGCAAATACCTGATGGCCGATGCCGGAGGCTTCTTCATCTACGCGGTCGTCGTCGTGGTCCTGCTGATCAAGCCGGCGGGGTTCTATGGCCGCGAGTGAAACCAGGACAGCGGCGGGGCAGGCGGCGCGCGACCGCGCCGCCGAATTCCTCGTCAGGAGGCATCGCTTCCGCTGGCCGGAGGCGCTGCCCTGGCTCATCGCCATCGCCGCTTTCTTCGTCTTCTCCGACCGCATGACCTTCGGCAGCCAGGTGCTGATCGGGGTGATGTTCGCGCTGTCGCTCGACTTGATCCTCGGCTATGCCGGCATCGTCACCCTCGGCCACGCCGCCTTCTTCGGTATCGGCGCCTATGTCGTGGGCTTGAGCGCGGCGCGGTTCGGCTGGAGCGAGCCGATCAGCGGCGTCGTTGCCGCCGCGGTCGTCGCCGGGCTCGCCGGTTTTGCTTCGGGCTGGTTTCTGCTGCTCTATCGCGGCCTGACACTGCTGATGCTGACGCTCGCCACCGCGATCATGCTTCAGGAGGCCGGCAATCTGCGTTCCGACATTTCCGGCGGTTATGACGGGCTGCCGGGCCTCACCTTCCAGCCGCTGTTCGGCGTGTTCGACTACGATCTCTACGGGCACACTTATTATCTCTACGTGCTGGCGGTGCTGGCCGTCATTTTCTATTTCGTGCGGCGCATCGTGTATTCGCCGTTCGGCCAGGCCTTGACCGGCATCCGCGAAAACGTGCAGCGCATGCACGCGATCGGCTCGCCGGTGCATCGCCGGCTGGTGACGGTCTACACCATCGCCGCCGCCATCGCCGGGATCGCCGGCGCGCTGTTCACGCAGACCAACGCCTATGTGACGCTGACCGTGTTCGACTTCGACAATTCCGCCAAGGTCATGGTGATGCTGATCCTGGGCGGCACCGGGCGGCTCTACGGCGCCTTCGTCGGGGCGACGGTCTACATGGTGCTGGAGGACTATTTCTCCAAGCTCAGTCCGACGTTCTGGCAGTTCGGCATCGGGCTCCTGCTGGTGCTGGCGGTATTGTTTGCGCGCCGCGGTCTGCTCGGGCTGCTGGAGCAGGCCGACGCGGGCTGGCGGCGGAGGAGCAAGCCATGACGCCGGCGCTCGAAGTGCAACGTCTGCATCGGACCTTCGGCGCGCTGCCGGTGACGCGCGACGTCGATCTGGTGCTGGAGAAGGGCGCGCGGCGCGCGCTCATCGGTCCGAACGGCGCCGGCAAGACCACGCTCATCAACTTGATTACCGGCGCGCTCAAGCCGCAGTCGGGCCGCGTGCTGCTCGACGGCGAGGACATCACGGCGACGAGCCAGGCGGAACGGGCGCGGCGGGGCCTTGCCCGCACCTTCCAGATCAACCAGCTGTTCCGCGGCCTCACGGTTCTGGAAAATCTCTGCATGACCGTCGGCGAGCGCGACGGCCATTGCAACAACCTGTGGCGCGCCGCCGGCGCCAAGCGCGCGGTGATCGACGAGGCGCTCGATTATCTCGACACGCTGAACCTGACCGGCGACGCGCTCAGGCCGGTGCGCGAATTGCCCTACGGCCGGCAGCGGCTGGTGGAAATCGCCATCGCGCTGGCGCAGAAACCGCGGGTGCTTCTGCTCGACGAGCCGGCGGCCGGCGTGCCGTCGTCGGAGAGCCACCTCATTCTCGACGCGGTGGCGGCGCTCGACCGCGACATCGCCATCCTGATCATCGAGCACGACATGGACGTCGTGTTCCGCTTCGCCAAGGAAATCACGGTGCTGGTGCAGGGCGCGGTGTTCACGCAAGGCACACCCGAGGAGATCATGAACAACGAGCATGTCCGCGCCGTCTATCTCGGCGAGGATAGCCACCGCGGAGGCCGCCGTGGCTGAGCGCGCGCTCGAGCTCGACAATGTCAGCGCCGGCTACGGCGAAACCGTGGTCCTGGAGGACATCCGCCTCGCGCTCGAGGCCGGCGAGACCTTGTCGATCATCGGCCGCAACGGCGTCGGCAAGTCGACGCTGCTTGCCACCATCATGGGCCACACCACGCTGCACGGCGGGCGCGTGCTGCTGCACGGCGCCGACATATCGACGCTGGCAACCTATCGCCGTGTCGCCGCGGGGCTCGGCTATGTGCCGCAGGAGCGCGAGATATTTCCGTCGCTGACGCTGCGCGAGAACCTCGAGGTCGCGGCGCGGCCGGGCGCCTGGACCGTGACGACGGTGTTCGAATTGTTCCCGCGGCTGGCGGAGCGCGCCGGCAATATGGGCAACCAGCTGTCCGGCGGCGAGCAGCAGATGCTGGCGATTGGCCGGGCGCTGATCGGCAATCCGAGCGTGCTGTTGATGGACGAGCCGTCGGAGGGGCTGGCGCCGGTGATCGTGGAGGAGCTTGCGCGCGCGATGAAGCGGCTGGCGGCGGCCGGCGGGCTGGCGCTTATCCTGGTCGAGCAGAATACGCGCCTTGCCCTCGACATCGCGCCGCGGGCAGCGGTGATGGATCGTGGCCGCATCGTCTATGACGGGGCGAGCGAAACCCTGCGCCGGGATCCCGGCAGGCTCGAGCAGCTCATCGGCGTGATGAAGGCTTGACGGCGGCAAGGCGTCCGGCTTGCGAGCGCGGGAGCGCGGTTCTAGTCTGGCCCCGCGATGTCAGCCGGAGGCCGCCGCCCATGAACGTCAACGCCCAGCCGTCCAAAGCCCTCGCCATCCCCTTCGACCACAACCGTCTCGACCGGCTGATGGAGGAGGCGGGCATCGACGTCCTGCTCGCGACCTCCAAGCACAATGTGCAGTATCTCCTCGGCGGCCACCGCGCCAATTTCTTCGACTACATGGATGCGACCGGCATCAGCCGCTACCTGCCGGTGTTCATTTATCCGAAAGGGCAGCCGGAAAAGGCCGCCTATATCGGCCACCGTCTGGAAGGCTTCCAGCACAAGGTGAAGCCGCTGTGGACGCCGGACACGCAGACCGCGTCCAACACCTCCACCGAAGCCATGCAGAAGGCGGTCGACACCATGAAGAAGATGGGACTGAGTCCCAAACGCATCGCCGTCGAGCTTGGCTTCCTGCCTTTCGACGCCTCCAAGGTGCTGCGCGCGGCGTTCCCCGACGCCGAATGGGTCGACGGGCTCTATGTCATGGAGCGCCAGCGGCTGAAGAAGTCGGCGGCCGAACTGAAGATGTTGAAATACGCCTCCGAAGCGGTCATCGACTCGATGCTGGCGACCATCGCCAAGAGCAAGCCCGGCGTCACCAAGGCGGACGTCGTCGAGACGCTGCGGCGCGAGGAGACCAATCGCGGGCTGACCTTCGAATATTGCCTGATCACCGCCGGCACCAGCCTCAACCGCGCGCCGTCCGATCAGAAGTGGGAGAAGGGCGACATCATGTCGATCGACTCCGGCGGCAACTACCACGGCTACATCGGCGACGTCTGCCGCATGGCGATCCAGGGCGAGCCGGATTCAGAGCTCGTCGATCTGCTCGCCGAAGTCGAGAGCGTCCAGCAGGCCGCCTTCAAGGCGGTCAAGCCCGGCGCCATGGGCCGCGAAATCTACGCCGCGGCGAGGCCGCTGGTCGCCAAATCGAAGCACCACAATCATCTCGAATTCCTCGGCCACGGCATGGGCCTCGTCAGCCACGAGGCGCCGCGGCTCACCGATCGCGGGCCGGTGCCTTACCCGGCGGCGGACGCCGACCTGCCGCTGGAAGTCGGCTCGGTGATCTCGATCGAAACCACGCTGCTGCATCCGAGCCGCGGCTTCATCAAGCTCGAGGACACCGTGGTGGTCACCGACACCGGCCACGAGATCTACGGCGCCGGCGCGCGCGGCTGGAATAGAGCGGGCTAGGCGCTACGCCTTCTTTACCGCACGCATAGATTGTATTATGGTGCTCCGTGAGGCGGGGCACAAATGTGGGCATCTTTATCCGCTTATATTTCGATTGCGATCAATGCAGTTGCCGCACATTGGGCACCAATAGTAATCGATTTTATTCTCACGGCGATTTTGGTGCGGCCGCTATGCAATTTTCTCCTCTACGGGTGGGCGCGCAAATTCGAGGAAATTGACAACAGCCTCACTGACGAAGCCAAGCAGACCTACTTCAAAGTTTACTTGGGTCAGGAATTGGCCGCCGACAAGGTAGATGGTGCGTTCTCAGAACTCTACCAACGATGGTTTGGACGACGACGATTTATAACTCCTGTGGTGCTGGTCTTTGCCGTTGCGACTATTGAAAACTTCGTTCTTGCGCAAACGCTTATTCAACTCGTCAGTCCAAATCCAAAGCTCGACACTGCTTCTGCCGCCATCGCGGGCGCTTATACGTTTGTCGCATGGGACTTTTTCGGACGTGTGCAAAGGCGCAACCTGACGGCAGCGGACATCATGCGAGGCGCGTTGCGTCTCGCAATCGCGGTCCCATTGGGATTTGCTTTTAGTGCTCTGTCCGAAGCCTTCGCCGTCTTTCTCGCATTCGCTATTGGCGTTTTCCCTCTTGAGACAATTAGTACGATGCTGCGCAGACTGGTAAACGATAAATTGAAACTCGAGATCGGTGCGAATACGGCGCCCGATCAGGTCGCTACACTTTCCGGCGTTGACCGCTCGATTGCCGACCGAATAGAAGAGGCCGATATCACCACGATCCCACAGTTGGCATGGTGTGACCCTATCCAACTGACGATGCGAACTAACCTCAATTTCGACTACGTCGTCGATATTACCAGCCAAGCTTTGGCATGGGTTTATTTTGGTGATAAACTTCCAACGTTAAGACCTTATGGTTTGCGAGGAGCATTTGAGCTTTTTGTCCTCGCTGACGATCTCAAAAGCGCAGATGCAGATGCCAAGGGGAAGGCCAAGGCAGTCCTTCCTGTTGCCGCGCAAGCCATCGGTATCTCAGTGGAAGGGTTTTCGTACGCGATCGAACAAATCGCCGGGGACCCTGCGACGGAATTCTTATACGACGCCTCGTAGTTATATCTCGCCCTAGCGCGCCGTGATGCGGTCGGCCTCGGCGGCAGCCGCCTTGAGCGCGTCCGCAATCGTCACCGGATAGTCGCAGGCCTCGAGCCGGCGCAGCGGCTCCGGCAGGCGCGCCAGTTCGCGCGCGGCACGCTCGCGGATCTGCGCCAGCGTCGGCGCAGGGCCGAGCCGCTTGCCGGCGCGCATCACCTGCTGGATGAGGGGCTCGCCCGCCTGCCGGTCGGTCTCGAGCGAAAGCACGTCGCCCTGCATGCGGCCGTCGGCGTCGTAAGCGCGCCAGATCTGCTTGCGCCCCGGCCAGGTGGCCTTGCCTTCCGATTTCTTGCGCCGCGGCTTGCCGGCATATTCCTGCAGCTTGTAGGCGCAATCGAGTGCCGGCACGTCGGTCGAAACGTCGAGGCTGACGCCGATGCCGCAGCCGTCGATCGGCGCTCCCTCCTTGACCATGAGCTGCAGCACGTCCTCGTTGACGCCGCCGCTCACCAGGATGACGACGTCCTTGCAGCCGCCGTCGTCGAGAATGCGCCGCACCTTCTTCGACATCGCGATCAAATCGCCGGAATCGATGCGCACGCCGCGGATGGCGATGCCGTCGGCTTTGAGCTTCGGCGCCAGCGCCACCACTTTGCGCGCGGCCGCCTCGGTGTCGTAGGTGTCGATCAGCAGGATGACGCCCTCGGGCCGGGCGCGGGCGAAATCCTCGAAGGCCTGCATCTCGTTGTCGTGGGTCTGCACGTAGGAATGCGCCATGGTGCCGACCACCGGGATGCCGTAGTTGACGCCGGCGAGCACATTGGCGGCGCCGGCAAAGCCGGCGATATAGCTGGCGCGCGCCGAATAGAGCCCGGCCTCCGCGCCGTGCGCGGTGCGCAGTCCGAAATCGGACAACGCCTTGCCGTTTGCGGCCAGCACCATGCGCGCGGCCTTCGAGGCGATCAGCGTCTGGTAGTGCATGATGTTGATGAGGCGCGACTCGACGAGTTGCGCCATCGGCAGCGGCGCGGTGATGCGGATGAGCGGCTCGGGCGCAAAGCACACGCTGCCCTCGGGCACGGCGTGGACGTCGCCGGCGAAACGGAAGCCGGCAAGATAGTCGATGAGATTGTCGCGGAAGCGTCCGGTGTGCCTGAGCCAGTCGATCTCGTCCGCCGAAAAGCGCATGGTCTCGAGAAAATCGAGCGTGTCCTCGAGGCCGGCGGCCAGCAGAAAGCCGCGCCGGGCCGGGAGCTTGCGCACGAAGAACTCGAATACCGCTTCGCGGTTCTCGCCGCGGTCCAGATAGGCCTGGACCATGTTGAGCTCGTAGAGGTCGGTGGTGAGCGGGCTGGTAACGGGCGTCATGGCGGGGCCGGTTGAAACACCGGCGAAACGGCCGGGCGTGCGAGCGGCTGAATAAACGGGCCTCCATCGGGCGCGTCAACCCACTCGTTCGCCGCAGCCCTATGCTCTAGCCTTTATTGACTTGCAACGAACGCGCTCGGGAGCAACCACCATGGACGCACGAACCACGCGCCGCGCCGTTCTGGCGGCCGCCGCCGCCCTGCCTGCGATGTCGCTGCCGGGAGCGGCCGCGGCCGAAGCCGCTTTCGGCGAGGTGCTGCGCGTCAACGACCTTTATCCGCGCGGCGTGCCGGGGCCGACCGGCGCCAGCCGGCCGCTGGCGAATTTCTATGCGACGCTGGCGCAGGTCAAAGCCGCCTTGCCGCACCTCGATTTTGATTTTCACGCCGCGCTCGGCAAGCCGGTCACGCTCAGCGACGAGATCGACTGGGCGGTGCTGCAATCGGCGGCCGACTACATCTACAAGACCAATCAGGCGGGCAAGGACGCGAACTTCGCCTGCGGCGCGCTCGCGCTCAACGGCGCCTATGTCGTCAACCGCACCGTGACCTTCAACCTCGCCGGCGTCCGCATCGAAGGCGCGGCGGCGAGCGACCGTTTCGGCCCCGGCGCGACGTCGGTGACATGGACCGGGCCCGGCGGCGGCACCGTCGACGCGCCGGTCTACATCTTCGACTTCTGGCTGGAGACGACGCTGCGCGCGCCGCCGCCCGGGCGCACTCCGGTGCAGTCGGGCGGCGGTCCCGTCGTCCATCTCAGCCGCATCATCTTCAATGGCCGCGGCGGCCGCATCAACGCCGCCACCTCGGCGGTGTCGGGCTATGTTTCCGCCATCCGCATCATCACCGGCCGCTTCTGCGTCCTCGAGCATCTGCGTTTCACCAACGTGCTTTACGACGGTATCGTCAACCAGGGCCACAGTCTGTTCCAGACGATCCGCAACTGCCATTTCGCCGGCTGCCACCGCGACGGGCTGTCGTTCCAGCACTACAAAGGCGACTTTGCGACGACGTTCTGGATCGCGAACAACGAGTTCTCGCTGTGCGGCCGTTACGCGATATTCCTCGACCTGTTCGGCTCGGTGCAGGCCGGCCCCATCATCGTCGAGGGCAACAGCTTCGAGCACGCTTTTGCCGGCTCTTTCTACGCCAAGAATCCGGAATGGTTCCTGCACGGCCTGGTCGCCGGCGTCTGCTTCACCAACATCACCAATCTGCGCTTCCGCGATAACCGCTTCGAGAGCGTGGCCGGCGATCAGCCGCAATGGTGGGCGGACATTCACATCTCGGCGTGCGGCTCGGCGACCATCGAAGGCAACGACTACAACGGGCTCGCCTGCACGACGCATTCGGCGGCGTCGCCGCGCAACCGGGCGCTCATCGACTATGTGCAGGCGACCGGCACCGCCGACATCACCGACCGTCGCAACTTCAACGTCGGCGTCGCCGGCGATGCGCCGGGCGGCAACGGCTGCAGCAATATTCGCGTGATCCGCAACGCCACCAGCGACAAGATCTTCAGGGCGGACGGCGTCGGCATCGGCGAGGGGCCGCATGTCCTGGAGGAGGGCGCGGCCTACTTCCTGTCGATCCCGGTGCGCGACGGCGCTCATGCGCGCATCGTCGAGCCACGCGAAAGCGCGATCGTCAGCCTGTTCGATATCGAGGATTGGCGCATCGTCAATGCCTTCGCCGCGACCGCAAGCTGGGCGCGCTACATCAAGAGCTATGACGGCAAGACGCTGACCGGTACCTATCAGGTGGAGGACGGGCAGAACCTGTTCGGCGTCTGGCAGCCGAACAAAGCCTACCCCGCGACGCTCTCGGCCAAGGGATCGGCCACCCGCTACAACGTGCCGAACTTTGCCGCGCCGACGACCGACAACGGCTTCTATTATCAGGTGATCGTCGCCGGCACCTCGGCGGCGAGCGAACCAGCCTGGCCGCGGAAGGTCGGCGGCACGGTCACCGACGGCGGCGTCACCTGGCGCTGCGCCGGTCGATGCAGCCCGCACGGCGATTATCTGCGTCACGAAGAGATCGAGCTTGGCAAGCGGCGCATCGTCGCCGCCGCGCCGCCGCAAACGGGCGATTGGGCGCGCGGCGATCAGGTCATCAATGCGGCGCCGGACGCCGGCGGCAATGTCGGCTGGATCTGCATCGCCGGCGGCACGCCGGGGACGTGGAAGGCTTTCGGCGCGATTGCTGTGTGAAGGTGGCTCCCGGGGCCGGATTCGAACCAGCGACCAACCGGTTAACAGCCGGTTGCTCTACCACTGAGCTACCCGGGAACAACAGGCGCGTCAGGAATCGCGGCTATAACAAAGCCGGTTTGGCTTTGCAAAGCCTTAACCGCCTCACTGAAACTCAGGCTTCGGCGTCCAGGCTTTGGCCAGCTTCACGGCCTGCGCGATCTGCTCGGCGGTCATCGATTGCGCCAATTGGTCCCTGGCCGCGGCGGCGGGCTTGATGCCGCGCGCCGCAGCGAGGCTGTAAAGCATGTGCGCGGTGACAGGGTCGGCCGTCACGCTTTGGCCCTTGGCGTACATGGCGCCGAGATTGAATTGCGCCACCGCGAGCCCCTGGTCGGCCGCGCGCCGGTACCACTTGAAGGCCTCGGCATCGTTCTTGGGCGTGCCGAGACCCTTGAAGTAGATGACGCCAACTGCGAATTGCGCCTTGGCTTCGCCTTGCTCGCCGGCCTTGCGCAGCCACTGCAGCGCCTCGGGATAGTTCTCGGCGACGCCCTGGCCGTTGGCATACATCAGGCCGAGCATGTATGCGGCAAGCACCTGGCCCTTCTCCGCCGCCGGCCGAAAGGCCTTGAGCGCGGCGTCGAAGTCGCCGCGGTTATAGGCGGCGACCGCGTCCGCCTGTTCCTTGGCGAGGTTGAACCATTTTGCCGATTCCGCCTCGTCCTTGGCGACACCCTCGCCTTTGGCATACATGCGGCCGAGCTCGCGCTGGGCGCGGACATCGCCCCGTTCGGCGAGCGCACGGAGTTGGCGCAACGCCGTGGCGTAATCTTTCTTGTCCAGGGCGGTGAGCGCATCGTCAAAGGTCAGCGCATGCGCCAAGCCCGTCACGAACAGCAGCGACACGGTCAGGAGCGCGGCAAATAGCCTGGCGCAACGGCGCGACATCGATCCCCCCGAACAAAGCTCTGCTTGCGAAAGCCCGGCCGAACCCCGCATAGGCCGCATCCAAGTCTAATCCTGTCGGCCACGGCGGGCAAAATCGTTCTATAGTGCGGCCTGAGCCGATAAGCCCGCGTGAGCCTCGATGTCAGCGCCTCTTGTTTCCGTCGTGACGCCGACCTTCGCCAGGAGTGCATTCCTTCCGTATCTCAGGCGTTTTTTCGAATGGCAGACCTACCCGAACAAGGAGCTTGTCGTGCTCGACGACAGCCCGCAGAGCAATGCCGGCATTTTCGCCGGCAACGATCGCATCCGCTACTTTCACTCGACCTCGCGCATCGACATCGGCGTCAAGCGCAATGAATTGAACAAGCTCGCCAAAGGCGACGTCATCGTCTGCTTCGACGACGATGACTACTACGCACCGAGCAGGCTTGCGGTCGCCGCCAAGGCGCTTGCCGCGGGCGTTGCAGCCTTCGGCGGCACCTGCGACGTCACCTTCTATTTTCCCGCGCTCGACCGCTTTGTCCGCTTCAACAACAAGATCGTCGGCCGCGTCATGTTCTATACCGCCGAGTACGGGCGCCGGCACAAGTTCTGGGAGGGGCGGGGACGCGGCGAAGAGCCGCCCTTCCGGCAAGCGGCCAAGCATATCGCCGTGCTCGCCAACGACTTGAGCGCCATTGCCATTGCGCACGGCGCGAATACGACCAGCCTGCGGCTGGTCGCCAAGCTTCCCGCGGTCGCGCTCGATGCCAAGACGGTGTTTCCGGCGGACTATCTCGAGTTCCTCAAGCAAAACTCGCGGCCCCCGCCGGGGCTTGGCTGATCGGTATGAAATTGGAGGCCACGGCCGGAATTGAACCGGCGTACCCGGTTTTGCAGACCGGTGCGTAACCACTCCGCCACGTGGCCATGCGCGAGGCATGCCCCCCGCGCGCTATGCCCTATATAGGAGCATGGCGGTCCCGACAACGCCGCCGCTCGCTTGCTTTTGCCCCGGCCTTGCAGCAAAAGTCTGCCCTTCCTTTCGTTTTCCGGGGATCGCGATGACCGATTTTGCCGCCGCGCGCCGCAATATGGTGGACGGGCAGGTCCGCACCGCCGACGTGACCGATTTGCGCATCCTGTCCGCCATGCTGGCCGTGCCCCGCGAGGCCTTTCTGCCGAAGGATCAGGCGGGACTTGCCTATCTCGATCTGGACGCGCCGATCGGCGGCGGACGCCGCCTCGTGAAACCGATGGTGCTGGCCAAGCTCATTCAGGCGGCCGAGCTTTCGGCCAGCGATCGCGTGCTCGATGTCGGCTGCGGCACGGGCTATGCCGCGGCGGTGCTCGCGCGGATGGCCGGGCACGTGGTCGCGCTTGAGCAGGATGCCAGGCTCGCCCAGGCGGCGCGTGCCGCGTTGGGCGCTTTGCCGAACGTCGCTGTGCAGGGCGGCACGCTGACCGAAGGCTGGCCGCATGACGGGCCCTATGACGCAATCCTCGTCGAGGGCGCGACCGAGGTCGAGCCGCAGCACCTGCTGCGCCAACTCAAGGATGGCGGCCGGCTGGTTTGCGTTCTCGGTTCGGGCCCCGGCAAGGCCATGCTGTACCGCCGCAGCGGTCAGGAGAGCGGTGGCCGGGCGATTTTCGATGCGGCGGCGCCGGTGCTGCCGGGCTTCGTCAAACCGCCGGAATTCGCATTTTGACACAGAATTTCGGGGGTGGGCGTGGCCGATAATCCGCACATTCCCCTCATTCTGGGGGGATTTGGCCGGCGGGGGGTTTTAAGCCCCGGGCCGTAAGCCTATGGTCGTGGGTCATGTTGCGTGGCGAATCGCGACAGGATTTCGCGCGCGCGTGGGTTGGGTAGTGGGAATGTTGATCGGTGGTGGTAGCTGGTGGGCGGGCAGGGGTGCGGCCAGCGCGGTCGGCCTTGTCGTGCTGTTATTTGCGCCCGGCCTCGCGCGCGCCGATACGCTCGAGATGGCCCTGGTGCAGGCCTATCTCAACAATCCGACGCTCAACTCGCAACGCGCCTCGGTGCGGGTCACCGACGAGAACGTGCCGCAGGCGCTGTCGGGTTACCGGCCGAAGATCTCGGTTACGGCGACCGGCGGACAACAGTCAGTGTCGTCGATCACGAGGACGCCGAGCCCGCTCGGTCAATTTCCAATTCCGGGGACGTGTCCTGTTCCCGGCCTCGAAAACAATTGCCCCGCGGTTTACGATAAGCAGAGCGGCTACGGGGGCGTAGCCAACTACGGCGCCACCATAACGCAGACGATCTTCAACGGCTTCCAGACCGCCAACCGCACGCGTCAGGCGGAGTCGCAGGTGCAAAGCGCGCGCGCGACCCTGCGCGTGACCGAGCAGACGGTGCTGCTCAACGCCGCAACCGCCTACATGAATCTGTTGCGCGACACCGCCGTGCTCGATCTGCAACGGCGCAATGTCGAAGTGCTGCAGGAGCAATTGCGGCAGACGCGCGACCGCTTCAATGTCGGCGAAGTGACGCGCACCGACGTCGCGCAATCTGAGTCTCGTCTGGCTGCCGGCCGTTCGCAAGTGCTGACGGCGGAGGCGACCTACAAGGCTTCCGTCGCCACCTATCGCCAGGTGATCGGCGTCAATCCCGGCACGCTCAGCGCCGGCACTCCGGTCGATCGCTTTTCGCCGCACGAGCTGCCGGCGGCGGTGACGCTTGCCACCACCACGCATCCCTCGATCGCGACCGCGCAGTATAATGTCGATGCCGCCCTGGAAGCGGTGAAGGTGGCCGAAGGCGCGTTGATGCCGACGGTGTCAGTGACCGGCAACTATCTCGAGAATTACGGCGCGGTCGGCAGCCTCAGCACGATCAAGAGCTATCAGGCGACCGTGCTCGGCACTGTCAGCATCCCGGTCTACCAGGGCGGCGCCGAATATTCGGCGGTGCGCCAGGCCAAGGAGACGCTCGGCCAGCGCCGGCTCGATCTCGACGTCGCGCGCGATCAGGCGCGGCAGACGACGGTGCAGGCCTGGGGCCAGCTCGAGGCCGCCAAGGCCAATGTCGACGCCACGCAGGCGCAGGTGCAGGCCGCCGAAATCGCGCTCAACGGCGTGCGCGAGGAGGCGCGCGTCGGCCAGCGCACCACGCTCGATGTGCTCAACGCGCAGCAGGAACTGGTCAACGCCCGGGTGGCGCTGGTCGGCGCGCAGCGCGACCGCGTGGTGGCGTCCTATACCCTGCTGGCCGCGGTCGGCCGGCTGGCTCCGGAGGTTCTGGGCTTGCGGGTGCCGACCTACCAGCCGCAGGTTCACTACCAGCAGGTGCGCGACAACTGGGTTGGCTTGCGCATTCCGGACGGGCGCTAGGGCTGCCGTGTCCACAGTTCATTAGCTTTCCGACGACTTTCCAACTGCCATCCGCACACCGCTCTGGCGTATAAACGGGTAAGCGGCGGCGATTCGCTTTGGGCTGCGAATCTGCAGCCGAGGTCGCGGCAATGCGTGGTCGGGAAATATCGGAATGAGCCAGGCGGCGAAGGCCCAAGAGCCCTCGATGGAGGAAATTCTGGCCTCGATTCGGCGCATTATCGCCGACGACGACGCCAACAAGCCGGGCCGGGCGCCGGAGGTGAAGCCGCCGACGGCGGCGGCGGTGCCGGCGCGGCCGGCGCCACCACCGATGCCACCGACAGCACCGGTTGCACAGCCCCCCGCCAATAAGCAGAGCGACATCGACGCGATGCTGGCCGATCTCGACAAGCCCAAGCCCCTCCCGCCCAAGCCCGCCCCGCCCAAGCCCGCGCCGCCGGGGGCGAACGACGTGCTGGATCTGACCGAGGCCATGGCGGCGCCGTCGCCGCCGTCGCCGCCGCCGGGCCCGGCGCCGAGCTTCCGCACCATCGGCGGCGAACCCGACGTCGTCTTCACCGACCGCCCGGCGGACCTGCCGCCGCGCGCGATCGAGGAGCCGCGCCGCCCGGTGCAGCCGCCGGCGCCCGACCCCGGACTGATCTCGAGCGCCACCGCCGCCGCCGTCGACAGCGCCTTCAACGCGCTCGCCCATACCGTGCTCGGGCAGAACGCGCGCACGCTCGAGGACCTGGTCAAGGAAATGCTGCGCCCGATGCTCAAGTCCTGGCTCGACGACAATCTGCCGGGCCTCGTCGAGCGCATCGTGCGCGCCGAGATCGAGCGCGTCTCGCGCGGCAAGCCCTGAGCCCGGTCGGCTGGTCTCGCGGCAGCGGCGACCCGGACCCAATCTCGACTTCGCGATTGCAATTCCGGTTTCCCGCTTGCGCGGGACGGCACGGAGAGTTGCCGCCCTAATAGTCGGTTCGCCCGCCGAGCCTCACCGTGATCCACAGCGCCAGCGCCGGCCACAAGGCGGCCGCGATCACGAACAGCGGCACCGCGCCCATGCGGTCGACGACAACGGCCGACAGCGCAACGCCGGCGCTGGTGCCGAGGAACAGCGCCGAGGAAAAGCCGGCGACGGCGGTTGCGCGCGACTCCGGCAGCATCTGCGTGGCGTTGGTCTGCAGCGTGTTGTGCACCATGTAGTAGCCGAAGCCGAGCAGCGCGCAGGCCAGCGGCGCCGTCTGCCACCACGGCGCGGCGGCGAGCATGACATAGCCGAGCATGACGATGACGCCGCCGCCGATGACGAGGCCGCGCTCGCCGAAGGCCTCGACCAGGCGGTGGACGCTCGCGGCATAGATCACGCTGCCGATGCCGTAGGCGCCGATGATAAGGCCGGCGAGCGAGAAGCTCAGGCCGAAGCGCGCCACCAGATCGGCGGCGACATAGGTGAAACTGCCGAAGAAGATGCCGGCCTCGAAAAAGACGGCGAGCACCACGAAGCGCGCCCAGCGCACCGCGAACAATTTGCGATAGCCGGACACGAGGCCCGGCCGCGCCGTCGCTTCGTGATGGGTCGGCCGCGTCCAGGGATTGCTGCGGAACTGGCTCGCCAGCGCCAGCGCCGCGGCGGCGAAGACGACGGCGAGGGCGACAAAGACGAAGCGCCAGCCGAAATGGTCGCCGATGATGCCGCCGAAGACCTGGCCGGCGATCATGCCGGTCATCTGCCCGGCGAGGAAGCGCGCCAGCACCGTCTGCCGCCGCGCGTAGGGCACGACATCGCCGACATAGGCCATGCCGAGCGGCACCACGACGGCCGCGCCCATCGCCGAGACGAAGCGGGCGAGCGCGAGCTGCGGCACCGATTGCGCGGCGGCGCAGATGAGCACCAGCAGGCAGGACAGCGCGCAGGCCGCCGCCACCGCCTGGCACTTGCCGAGCCGGTCGCCGATGACGCCGCCGAAGGCCTGGGTGATGCCGTAGGGGATGGCGTAGGCCGTCACGATCGAGGCGGTTTCGCCGAGGCTGGTGCCGAAGTCCCGCGCCACCTGCGGCAGCAGCGGATCGGAGACGCGCAACGAGGAGCCGCTGGCGAAGGCGGCGACCGCCATCAGGAAGATGACGCGGGTCAGCGCGCGGTCGGGGGAGGCGGTGGGGGACAAGTTGACTCTCGACAGGGTGGCGGGCTTTCTACCGCGCGAGCGGATGGGAATGAAAGAGATGCCGCGAGCACTGCGCGCTCCCTCTCCCGAGCGGGGAGAGGGTCGGGGTGAGGGGGCAAGTGACTCTCGTTAGGTCGTAACCCCTAAACCCGGACCGCTTTGCGGTCCAACCTCTCCCTATGGGAGAGGTGGAGCAGAGTTCGCGGCAATGATGTGCACACAATGATCGACAAAACCTACCAGCCCGGCCTCGTCGAAGGCCGCATTTACCGGACCTGGGAACAGGCCGGCGCCTTCCGTGCCGGCCGGCCCGAGCGCGCCGACGCTAAACCTTACTCTATCGTCATTCCGCCGCCCAACGTCACCGGCTCGCTGCATATGGGCCATGCGCTCAACAACACGCTGCAGGACATCCTGGCCCGCTTCGAGCGCATGCGTGGGCGCGACGTGCTGTGGCAGCCCGGCACCGATCACGCCGGCATCGCCACGCAGATGGTGGTCGAGCGGCAGCTGATGGAGCGGCAATTGCCGGGGCGGCGCGAGATGGGCCGCGACGCCTTCCTCAAGCGCGTCTGGGAATGGAAGGCCGAATCGGGCGGCACCATCGTCAACCAGTTGAAGCGCCTCGGCGCATCGTGCGACTGGTCGCGCGAGCGCTTCACCATGGACGAGGGGCTGTCCAAGGCCGTGCTCAAGGTCTTTGTCGAGCTCTATCGCGAGGGGCTGATCTACAAGGACAAGCGGCTGGTCAATTGGGACCCGAAGCTCTTGACCGCGATCTCCGATCTGGAGGTGATCCAGGTCGAGACCAAGGGCCACTTGTGGCACCTGCGTTATCCGATTGAAGGCAAGACCTTCAACCCGGAGGACCCGTCGAGCTTCATCGTCGTCGCGACGACGCGGCCGGAGACGATGCTGGGCGATACCGCGGTGGCGGTGCATCCGGATGACGAGCGCTACAAAGATTATGTCGCGGCGTTCAAGGCAGGGAAGGCGGTCAACGTCATCCTGCCGCTGGTCGGCCGGCGCATTCCCATCATCGCCGACGAGTATTCCGATCCGGAGAAGGGCTCGGGCGCGGTCAAGATCACGCCGGCGCACGACTTCAATGATTTTGAGGTCGGCAAGCGGCACAATCTGCCGCAGGTCAATATCTTCACCGTCGAGGCGAAGGTGACGTTCGCCGACGAAGCCTTCGCCGGACAAAGTGGCGCGGAGTTCGCCGAGACCAAGAAGCTCGAAGGCACCGACCGCTTCGCCGCGCGTAAGCAAATCGTGGCGTGGCTCGAAGCGATGAACATGGTGGAGACGATCGAGCCGAACAGTCACGTGGTGCCGCACGGCGACCGCTCCAACGTCGTCATCGAGCCCTATCTCACCGACCAGTGGTACGTGAACGCCAAGAAGCTGGCCGAGCCGGCGATCGCCGCGGTGCGCGCGGGCAAAACGAAATTCGTCCCGCAGAATTGGGAAAACACTTATTTCAATTGGATGGAAAACATCCAGCCGTGGTGCATCTCGCGCCAGTTGTGGTGGGGGCACCAGATTCCGGCATGGTACGGACCAAAAATTGAAGTGAAGGGCGGGGACACGTTGGCCGTTGCGATTAAGTTTCAATCCGATCCATCAAATTTGGGACGAGCGGATAACCTTGAGCGGTTTGTTGCCGAGACGGAAGCAGAAGCTCTCGAATTGGCAAAAGCTTACTATGGTTCCGAAGTGCGAATTGCAGAAGATGCGCGCGATTGGGCATCTCGAAAGGATGGCCATATCAGAATTTGGCGCGATCCAGACGTGCTCGACACATGGTTCTCATCCGCGCTGTGGCCGTTCTCGACGCTCGGCTGGCCGGACAAAACGCCGGAGTTGAATCGCTATTACCCGACCAATGCGCTGGTCACCGGCTTCGACATCATCTTCTTCTGGGTCGCGCGCATGATGATGATGGGCCTGCACTTCATGAAGGAAGTGCCGTTCGCCGACGTCTACATCCACCGTCTGGTGCGCGACGCCCAAGGCGCCAAGATGTCGAAGTCGAAAGGCAACGTCGTCGATCCGCTCGGCATCATCGACCAGTACGGCGCCGATGCGCTGCGCTTCACGCTGGCGCGCGGCGCCGCGCAAGGCCACGACATCCGGCTCGGGGCCCAGGACGTCGAGAACAACCGCAACTTCGCGACCAAGCTGTGGAACGCCGCGCGCTTTGCCGAGATGAACGAGTGCGCGAGCGTCGAGGGCTTCGATCCCGCTTCGGCCAGGCAGACGCTCAACCGCTGGATCGCGCACGAGACGGCGAAAGCCATCGCCGAAATCACCGCGGCGATCGAGAGCTATCGCTTCAACGACGCGGCGGCCTCGGCCTACCGCTTCGTCTGGAACATCTATTGCGACTGGTATCTCGAACTGGCGAAGCCCTTGCTCACCGGTTCGGACGCGGCCGCCAAGGCCGAGACGCGGGCCATGGTCGCCTGGGCGCGCGACCAGATCCTCAAGCTGCTGCATCCGTTCATGCCGTTCGTCACGGAGGAGCTATGGGGGGTGACGGCGGTGGGGACGCACGGCGTTTCTCCCTCCCCCCTTGAGGGGGAGGGTAGGGAGGGGGGTAAGCAACCAGCGCTTTCCTCTCCGATACCCCCCTCTCCATCTCTCCCCCTCAAGGGGGGAGAGAGGAGTTCGCTGCTCGCGCTTTCGTCTTGGCCCGCGCTCTCCTTCACCGACGACAAGGCGGAAGCCGAAATCGGCTGGGTGATCGATCTCATCACCGCCATCCGCTCGGTGCGCGCCGAGATGAACATCACCGCGCAGATCCCGCTGGTGCTCGCCGGCGGCGCCGCCGAGACCAAGGCGCGGGCCGAACGCTGGGCCGAGTTCATCAAGCGGCTGGCGCGCGTCTCCGAGATTTCGTCGGCGGCGAGCGCGCCGGCAGGCTCGGTGCAACTTCTGGTGCGCGGCGAGGTCGCGGCGCTGCCGCTCAAGGGCGTCATCGATCTCGCCGCCGAGCGCGCCCGACTCGCCAAGGAGATGCAGAAGGCCGACGCCGACATCGCCCGCGTCGATGCCAAGCTTTCCAACGCCAATTTCGTCGCCCGCGCGCCGGAAGAGGTGGTCGAAGAAGAGAAGGAAAAGCGCGCCGAAGCGGTGGCCCGCAAGGCCAAGATCGCGGAAGCGCTGGAGCGCCTCAAGGGCGCGGCCTGATTGCTTGACAGAGCCGGTCGGCGGCGCGGTATCGTTTCGGCTTAACCGCGCGGGGGTGACGATATGCGTGGCGTGATCGTGGCGCTGGCGTCCGACGGCAGCTACGGCCAGCTCGAAGCGGCCGGCGGCCAGCGTTTGAGCTATTGGACCAGCGAAGTGCGCAACGGCCGCCCGCAGATCGGGCAGACGGTGGAATTTGCGATGTGGGAAGGCCAGCCGGTCGACATCTTTCTCGTCGCCGCCGGTCCGCCGCCGCCGCCGCAGCCGCAACGCCAGCCGATGCCGCAGCAGCGCGGCTATGCGCAGCAGGGCGGCTATGCGCAGCAGGGCGGCTACGCGCCGCGCGACGCCAATGCGCCGCAGCGCCCCGGGTTCGGCCACGGCGCGCCGGACGCCTTCACCGCCATGCAGGCCTCGCTCGCCGCGCAGGGCGTGCCGTCGTCGTCGAGCTACTGGATCGCACTGTTCACCTCGCCGCGCGGCCGCATCTCGCGGCGCGAGTTCTGGCTCTACGGCGTGCTGCCGATCGTCGTCGTCAGCGTTCTCTTGAGCTGGATCCCGCTGATCGGCCAGATCATCTCTCTGGCGCTGCTGTGGGCGAGCATCTGCATCAGTTTCAAGCGCTTCCACGACCTCGGCTATCCGGGCTGGTGGAGCCTGATCTATCTGGTGCCGCTGCTCGCCGCCGCCGTGCTGATGGCGGCAAGCTTCATGGTGGTCAGCCTTGCCGGCATCGCCTGGCTGCTGGCGAAGATCCTCTGGGCGGTCGGCCTCCTCATCGGGCTTGCGCAACTGATCTTCGTCTATATCCGCGTCGGCCAGGAAGGGCCCAACCAATACGGTCCCGATCCGCTCGCCGGCTGACGGATTGCGCCGGCGATGCCGATGACGAGCTGAGCGTGATGCGCATTTTTCTCGCCGGCGCCGGCGGCGCCATCGGCCGCAGACTGACGCCGCTGCTGCGCGCGGCCGGTCACGACGTCACCGGCACCACGCGCTCGGCCGGCAAGGCGGACGCCATCGCCAAGCTTGGCGCCGAACCGGTCGTGGTCGATGTGTTCGACGCGGCGGCGCTTGCCTATGCCGTGATGGCGGCGCGGCCGGACGCGATCATCCATCAGCTGACCGATCTCGCTTTCGCGCCGGGCTCGCCGCGCTACCAGGAGGGCCTTGCCCGCAATGCGCGGCTGCGCATCGAGGGCACGCGCAATTTGGTGGCGGCGGCCAAGGCGGCAAAGGTCACGCGCATGGTGGCGCAGAGCATCGGCTTCATCTACGCGCCGAAGACCGGCGCGCATGTCGAGAGCGATGCGCTGAGCGGCGATCCGGCCATGGCGCGCACGGTCGAGGCGGTGAAGGTGCTCGAGGATGCGGTGCTGTCGCTCGCCGACGGCATCGTGCTGCGCTACGGCTTTTTCTACGGTCCCGGCACCTGGTCGCCGGACGGTCCGCGGCAGCCGCCTTCGGTGCACATCGACGCCGCGGCGCAGGCCGCGCTGCTGGCGCTCGAACGCGGCCGGCACGGCGTCTACAATATCGCGGAAGACGACGCCGCGGTGTCGAGCGACAAGGCCAGGCGCGAGCTTGGCTTTGCGGCGGGGTTCCGCCTGCCTCCGTCATCCTAAGGCGGCGACCGAAGGTTGCGCTTCGAGGCTCGCGGCTGCCGCGCTCGCCCCTTTAGGGTGACGGGCTACTGGAACGGCCTGCTCAGGAAGGGCGAGCCTTTCAGGCCGTAGCGCCAGGGCTGCTCCACCGCCTTGGTGATGCCGATGCGCCGGCCCACGGCGATCCCGGGCTTCTCCGTCCGCGCCCGCAGTTCGAACGGGGCGCGGTCGAGGACAAGGCCGTTATGCTTGATGGTGACGCCGAGGGCCGCGCACAATTTGCCGGGCCCGGAGCAGAGCGCGCGCGGTTCGCTCAGGCCGCGCCGGCGGCGCATGGCGGCCAGGCCTTGCGTGGGCTGCAGCGCCCGGATCAGCACGGCGCTGGCCGAGCCTTCCGGCTCGCAGACGAAATTGAGACACCAGTGGATGCCGTAGGAGCGGTAGACATAGGCATAGCCCGGCGGGCCGAACATTACGGCGTTGCGCGGGGTCTCCCCGCGATAGGAATGGGCGGCCGGGTCGGTGTGGTGATAGGCCTCGACCTCGACAATGACGCCGCCGACCCCGTTGACCAAAAGGGTCGCCCCGATCAGGTCGGGGGCGACCTCGTGGACCGAGCGGTCGAAGAAGTTACGGCGTAATCTGGGGCTTTCCGGCATCCCCTGTGTCCTCCATGCAACAGTTTTACGGCAAATCGACACAAAGTCCGGGAAAGGCCCACCACGCCGCGATTTAGCCATACCCTGCGCCGACACCGGGGCCCTCCGAGGCGGTGCCCAAGCCGTTGAGGCCTTGGGGTTTTACCGGCGGGCAAGGAACCTCGGATAAGCCGGCAAAGCGCCAAAACTGGCAAGCCGGGTTGTGTCGTTTGCGTGTGGTCAGGGGCGGGGGGCTCTGAGTTCGGTATGGACGCCAAATCCAATCTGAAGATGCGCCTGCCGAGCCGGCACGCCACCGAAGGGCCCGAACGGGCTCCGCACCGCGCCTTCTATTACGCGATGGGGCTCACCCCCGAGCAGATCCACCAGCCCTTCGTCGGCGTCGCCACCTGCTGGAACGAGGCCGCGCCCTGCAACATCGCGCTGATGCGCCAGGCGCAGGCGGCCAAGAAGGGCGTCGCCGCCGCCGGCGCAACCCCGCGCGAGTTCTGCACCATCACCGTCACCGACGGCATCGCCATGGGGCATGCCGGCATGAAAGCCTCGTTGCCGTCGCGCGAGGTGATCGCCGATTCCGTCGAGCTCACGGTGCGCGGCCACGCCTATGACGCGCTGATCGGCATTGCCGGCTGCGACAAGTCGCAGCCCGGCATGATGATGGCGATGTGCCGCCTCAACGTGCCCTCGATCTACATCTACGGCGGCTCGATCCTGCCCGGCACCTTCAAGGGCAAGCCGGTCACCATCCAGGACGTCTACGAGGCGGTCGGGCGCCACTCGGTCGGGCAGATGTCGGACGAAGACCTCGACGAGCTCGAGCAGAATGCCTGCCCGTCGGCGGGGGCCTGCGGCGCGCAATTCACCGCCAACACCATGGCGACGGTATCGGAGGCGATCGGGCTGGCGCTGCCTTATTCGGCGGGCGCGCCGGCGCCCTACGAGATCCGCGACAAGTTCTGCATGCTGGCCGGCGAGATGATCACCGATCTGATCGCCAAGAACCTGCGGCCGCGCGACATCGTCACCCGCAAGGCGCTGGAGAATGCCGCAGCCGTGGTCGCCGCCACCGGCGGCTCGACCAACGCGGCGCTGCACCTGCCGGCCATCGCCAACGAATGCGGCATCGCGTTCGATCTGTTCGACGTCGCCGAAATCTTCAAAAAGACACCTTATGTCGCGGATTTGAAACCGGGCGGCCGTTATGTCGCCAAGGATATGTTCGAAGCAGGCGGCGTGCCGCTTTTGATGAAAACCCTGCTCGACCACGGCTTCCTGCACGGCGACTGCATGACCGTCACCGGCCGCACCATCGCCGAGAACCTGAAGAACGTGAAATGGAATCCGGACCAGGACGTTGTGCGTCCGGCCGATAAGCCGCTGCTCAAGACCGGCGGCGTCGTCGGCCTCAAGGGCAATCTCGCCCCCGAAGGCGCGATCGTCAAAGTGGCCGGCATGAAGACGCTGAAATTCACCGGGCCGGCGCGCTGCTTCGACGGCGAGGAAGCCTGCTTCGAGGCGGTGAAGAAGCGCACCTACAAGGAAGGCGAGGTTCTGGTGATCCGCTACGAGGGCCCCAAAGGCGGCCCCGGCATGCGCGAGATGCTGTCGACCACGGCGGCGCTCTACGGCCAGGGGCAGGGCGAGAAGGTGGCGCTGATCACCGACGGGCGCTTCTCCGGCGCGACGCGCGGCTTTTGCATCGGCCATGTCGGCCCGGAAGCGGCGGTCGGCGGGCCGATCGGCCTCATCCGCGACGGCGACATCATCGAGATCGACGCCGAGAAGGGCACGCTCGACGTCAAGCTGTCGCCCGAGGAACTCGCCAAGCGCAAGAGTCAATGGAAGCCGCGCGAGAACGGCTACGCGTCGGGCTATCTGTGGAAATACACCGAGCAGGTCGGCAACGCGCTCAAGGGCGCCGTCACCCATCCGGGCGGCGCTGCCGAAACGAATTGCTATGCGGACATCTGACACCATCGCGCGCGCGCTTGTCGTCGCCGCCTGCGTGGCGGCGGCGCCGGCGTTCGCCTTCGACGGCACCAAGTCCGATGACGCGCCGGCCGCGCCGCTCGCGGCGCAGCCGACCGCGGTGCTGCGGCCGCCCGCCGACATTCCGAGCGCACCGCCGCTCAAGGCGCAGCCGACAGCCGCGGAAGCCTTCCGCAGCGGCGCGCAATGGCTCAAGGCCGGCGAGACCGAGAAAGCCGTGCACTCGCTCGAATACGCCGCCGAGAACGGCCATCCGCTGGCGCAGTGGAAGCTCGGCCGCATGTACGCCGAAGGCGAGGGCGTCAAGCACAACGACCTCAAGGCCTTCGAATATTTCCGCCGCATCGCCGACAGCCACGCCGAGGACAATCCCGACACCCGCGAGGCGCGCTTCGTCGCCAATGCCTTCGTCGCGCTCGGCCAGTACTACCTCGCCGGCATCCCCGACAGCGAGGTGCGGAAGGATCCGGAGCGCGCGCGCGAGATGTTCGCCTATGCGGCGTCCTACTTCCGCGATCCCGAGGCGCAGTATTATCTGGCGCGGCTCTATCTCGACGGCATCGGCGCGCCGCGCGATCCGCGCACGGCGGCGCGCTGGTTCGGCCTGTCGGCGCACAAGGGTCTGTGCAAGGCGCAGGCCATGCTCGGCGCCATGCTGTTCACCGGCGATCATATCCCGCGCCAGGCGGCGCGCGGCCTGATGTGGCTGACGCTCGCCAAGGACAGCGCCGATGCCGGCGACCAGGCCTGGATCGGACGGCTTTATGACAATGCCTTCCGCCAGTCGACCGAGGACGAGCGGGCGATGGCGGCGCTGTATCTCAAGCGCTGGCTGCAAAACCGGCACGAGTAGGGGCGGGCGCAGCCCTTTCCGGCGCACAATCTCGATCGTTTTTGATCTTGGCCGGCCGGTGAAGAATGAGCCGCCGCGCCGCCTTTTCGCATGACTTCGCGCAACCGTCAGTTTAGCCTCCGGCCGTGGGCAGAGGGGGGCGACCATGCCGTTTTCACCGGAGAACGTCACGCTGGCCGGCAGCCAGCTTGTCTTCCACAATACTTACGCCGGCACCGTCACGACGGCCTATCACAACGCCATTCTGACCGCCGAGCACGCGTTCGAAAGTCAGTTCTCCGATCCGGTCACCATCAGCGTCAGCTTCGATTTTGCCAATCTCGGCGCGGGCTTCCTGGCGCAAAACCAGTTCAACAATACCGCATCGGTCAGCTACTCGGCGCTGCGCACCGCGCTTATAAACAACGCGACGCCGGGCGACGCTGACGACCAGCACGCGGTCGCTTTACTCCAGGCCCAGGCCAACGATCCGACCGTTGGCCTGCCGAGCGCCACCGGCAACAACCTTGTTACCGCACACAACTACCTGATCGGCGGCGGCATGGCGCGGCTGCTGGGCCTTGGCGGCGCTCAAGGCCCCAATCCCGATGTCCAGCTTGTGCTCGGCACCGGCGTCACCTGGGATTTCGACCCCAGCAACGGAATTAGCTCAGGCGCGTTCGACGCGGTCGGCGCCATCGAGCACGAGATCAGCGAAGGCGGCTTCGGCCGGGTTGCCGGCGTCGGCGTGCAGAACCACGCCTGGGGGCCGCTGGATCTATTCCGCTACTCGTCCCCAGGTCATCGGGATGTCACCGGCGGCAAAGACGGCGTGTCGACGTTCTTCTCGGTCGACGGCAACACCATGCTCACGCCGTTCCACAATTCGGTGAACACCGCCGGCACCTTCGACGGCCAGGACTTCGGCGACTGGAACATCGGCGGCGACTCGTTCGGCTTCGGCAAGCCGGGGACAATCGGCGCCCTCTCCGCCGTCGATCTTCAGGTGCTTGATATTCTCGGCTGGACGAGAATCGGCTCGACGCCGCCGACGACCGACGATTTCCGCGACAGCCTCAACGATACGACGGCGCCGCTGGGTCAGCTCTCGTTTAACGGCCAAGGAACCGCAACGTCGACCGGCAATCTGGAGGTCGCCGGCGACCGCGACTGGTTCAGTGTTCATCTGGTCGGCGGCACCAGCTACGTCATCAATCTGACCGGCCAGCAGGGCGGCGGCGGCACGCTGCAAGATCCATATCTGTATGTACATGACAGCGGCGGGGGAGCTCCGATTGCGCACGACGACGACATCACTCCCGGGGTCAATGTCGATTCACAACTGACCTTTGTCGCGCCGACGACCGGTACCTATTATATCGAGGCCGGCGCCTTCAACGAGCAGTACGCCGGCACCTACCGGATTTCGGTCGCCACCGCCGCGCCCACCGACGATTACGCCAACAGCCTGGCCGACAATTCGCATCCGATCGGCAATGTCGCCATCAACGGCTCCAGCACCGGCGCGCTGGAAATTGCCGGCGACCGCGACTGGTTTGCCGTTCAACTGATCGCCGGCGACAGCTACGTCATCAATCTGCAAGGCCAGCAGGCCGGCGACGGCACGCTTGTCGACCCCTATCTGCGCGTGCATGACAACACGGGCGCGTTGCTGGCGGAGAACGACGACATCACCACCGGCGTCAACCGCGATTCGCGGCTGACCTTTGTCGCCACCGGCACCGGCACCTTCTACCTCGAAGCCGGCGCCTTCGACGATTCCTACACCGGCACCTATCGCGTCAGCATCAATCACGTCACGCCGAGCGACGACTACGCCGACAGCAAGAACGATACGACGGCGCCGTTCGGCCAGGTCGCCGTCAACGGCTCCAGCACCGGCACGCTGGAAACCGTCGGCGACCGCGACTGGTTCGCGGTGCAGCTTGTCGCCGGCACGACCTACACGATCAATCTCACCGGCGCGCAGGGCGGCGGCGGCACGTTGCTCGATCCCTACTTGCGGCTGCACGACAGCAGCGGAGCGGAGGTGGCGCAGAACGACGACATCAATCTCGGGGTCAACGTCGATTCGCAATTGCCCTATACGGCCCTTGCGTCGGGCACCTACTACATCGAGGCCGGCGCCTATGCCGACAGTTACACCGGCACGTACCGCATCAACGTCAGCGGCACTGCGCCCGCCGACGACTATCCCGACAACTTCAACGATTCGTCGTCGCAGTTCCCATTTGGGCTGGTCGCCGTCAACAGTTCAAGCAGCGGCAATCTGGAAGCCGCGGGCGACCGCGACTGGTTCAGCGTGCAGATGCTCACGGGCCAACGCTACATCATCAACCTGACCGGCGTGCACGGCGGCGGCGGCTCGCTGCTCGACCCCTATCTGCGGCTCTACAACGACGCCGGGACGCTGCAGTTGCAGAACGATGACATCAAGCTCAACGTCAACCCCGACTCGCAGATCGTGGCGACGATCACAAATGGCGGCACCTTCTATATCGAGGCCGGCGCCTTTAACGATCTGTTCGCCGGCACCTACACGGTCAGCGTCGCCGACGCCGTCATCACCGGCACCGCCAAGAAGGACACCATCGACGCCACCCACACCGCCAAGGGGCAACTCAATCCCTATAGCGGCGCCGACACCATCTACGGGCTCGGCGGCGACGATGTCATTGCCGGGCTTGGCGGCGGCGACACCATCGACGGCGGCGCCGGCAACGATACCGTCTCGTTCGCCAGCGACACCGCCGGCGTCACCGTCAGCCTGCTGGCCAACACCGCGGCAGGCGGCCAGGCCGCCGGCGACACGCTGGTGTCGATCGAGAACCTGACCGGCGGCTCCGGCGACGACTGGTTCGAAGGCACCAACGGCGCCAACGTCTTCATCGGCGGCGCCAATACGGCGGCCGGCGACACCGTGAGCTATGCCAATGCCGGCGGTGGCGTCGACGTCAGCCTCGCCATCACCAAGGCGCAGGCGACCGGCGGCGGCGGCACCGACACGCTGTCCGGCATCGAGAACCTGGTCGGCTCGGCCTTCGACGATGTGCTGGGCGCCAATTCAAGCGTCAATCACCTCGATGGCGGCGGCAACGGCGCCGGCGGCGACACCGTGTCCTATGCCGCCTCGAAAATCGGCGTCATGGTCGATCTCACCGTGCAGAACGGCGTCACCGCGCAGACCTCGACCGGCGATGCCAGCGGCGACGTGCTGCAAGGCTTCGAGAACGTCATCGGCTCGGGCAAAAGCGACATCCTGATCGGCACCAACGGCGACAACGTCATCGAAGGCGGCGCCGGCGCCGACGTGCTGCACGGCAATGGCGGCAGCGACACCGTCAGCTACGCCAGCTCGAAGTCCGGCGTCACCGTGACGCTCGGCGCCAACGGCGAACTCAACAGCAATGGCGGCTTCGTCAATGGCGGCGATGCCAAAGGCGACACCGGCGACGGCTTCGCCAATATTTTCGGCTCCGCCAAGACCGACTTCCTGACCGGCAACAACGGCGCCAACACCATCACCGGGGCGGGCGGCGCCGACGGGCTGACCGGCGGTGGCGGCGCCGACCGCTTCGCCTATCAAACCGCAAGCCAGGGCAACGATATCATCGTCGATTTTGGCAACGGTGCCGACACGCTGGTCATCAGCAAGACCGGCTTCGGCGGCAACCTGGTGTCGCAGGGCGCGACCCCCGACACCGATTATTTCGTCAGCGCCGCCGGCCACACCGCGACCGAAGCCGGCCACGGCCAGTTGCTGTTCGACACCACCTTGCACCAGCTGTTCTGGGACGATGACGGCGCCGGCGCCGGCACCCATGCGGCGGTGATGGTGGCGTGGCTGATCAACGGCCACAATCTGACCGCGAACGAGATCAACCTGGTGTGAGGCGAGAGCCGCCTCAGCGCGCCTCGATATCGAGATCGACGTAGACCGGGACGTGGTCGGAGGGCTTGTCCCAGCCGCGCACATGGGCGTCGATGCCGGCGTCGCTGAGGCGGTCGGCGGCCTGCGGCGACAGCAGCACATGATCGATGCGGATGCCGTCGTTCTTCTGATAGGCGCCGGCCTGATAATCCCAGAAGGTGTAGAGGCCGGCGTCGTCGCTCACCGCACGGATGGCATCGGTCAGCCCGAGATTGGTCAGGGTGCGGAATTTCTCCCGCGTCGGCGGCAGGAACAGCGCGTCGTTGACCCAGGCCTCCGGCCGGCGGGCATCGAGTGGGCTCGGAATGACGTTGTAGTCGCCGGCCAAAAGCATCGGCTCTTCCAGTTTAAGGCGTTCATCTGAAAAGCGAATAAGACGATCCATCCATTTGAGTTTATAGGCATATTTTTCTTCGCCGCCATTGCCGTTCGGGAGATAAAGGCTCACCACCCGCAGCGCCCCGGTCCTGGTCGAGACCAGCGCCTCCAGGAAGCGCGCCTGCACGTCGCCGTCGTCGCCGATCAGCCCCGGCGCGACTTCGTCGAACGGCAGCTTGGACAAAAGCGCCACCCCGTTCCAGGTCTTCTGGCCATGCACCGCCACGTTGTAGCCGAGCGCCTCCAGCGGCTCCCGCGGGAAGGCATCGTCGGTGCACTTGATCTCCTGCAGGCAGACGATGTCGGGCTGGCGCTCCTTGAGCCAGGCCTGGAGGCCATCCATGCGCTGGCGAATCGAATTGACGTTCCAGGTGGCAATCCGCATGAAAAAGCCCGGTTCGGCGAACAAACGGCGGCGCCGCGGTGTTTACCAGCCGCCGCAGGGATATGCACTCAAGGCCGTTTATATGCTAAGCAGCCCGATACGGGCCGAAAAGGCGAGGCATGACCCATACCGCGGACTAGGGAGCGCCCGGGCAGGGCCCAAACGAGCCCGGATCGAACATTACCGATGCTAAAGCGAAAGTGGCTATTTGGGGTGGCGGCGCTCGCCCTGATCGGCACGGTTCTGCTTGTCCGGGGCTTCTGGGCAAGCGACCGGGCGGCGGCGGCCCGTGCCCAGGGCCAGGCCGCCCAGGCCGTTCCCATCGAGGTCGACAAGGCCGCGCGCAAGCCGGTGCCGGTGCGCATCGACGCGCTCGGCACCGTGACGCCGATCGCCAGCGTCGCCATCAAGACCCGGATCGACACCACCATCGACCGCGTGCATTTCCAGGACGGCGCCCACGTCAACAAAGGCGACGTGCTGTTCACGCTCGACTGCCGCGCGGTCGACGCCCAGATCGCGCAAACCGAGGGCAATATCGCCCGCGACCAGGCCCAGCTGCACGGCGCCGAACTCGACGTCGCCCGCTACACCAGCCTGGTCGCCAAGAACGCCACCTCGCAGCAGACCCTCGACACCGCCACCACCGCGGCGGAAAGTTTCCGCGCCGCCATCAAGTCCGACACCGGCCTGCTCGACAACCTCAAGGTCCAGCGCAGCTACTGCACCATCACCGCGCCGATCACCGGCCGCATCAGCGCCGCCGCCGTCAAGGTCGGCAATTTCGTGCGCCAGGCCGACACCTTGCCGATGGCGACGATCAACCAGATGGCGCCGGTCTATGTCAGTTTCACCGTGTCGCAGAAGAACCTGCCCGACATCCGCAGCGCCCTTGCCGCCAAGACTGCGACCGTCGATGCGCTGATCCCGGGCGATGCCAAGCCCGCCTCCGGCCAGGTCAGCATGATCGAAAACGCGGTCGACGCCACCACCGGCATGGCCACCATCCGCGCCACCATGCCGAACGAGGACGAGCGGCTGTGGCCGGGCACGCTGGTCAGCACCGAATTGACGCTGCGCGACGAGGAGGCGGTGGTGGTGCCGTCGAAGGCGGTGCAGGTCAGCCAGACCGGCAATTTCGTCTTCGTCGTCGACGCCAACAACGTCGCCCATGTCCGGCGCGTCACCACCGAACGCCAGGTCAACAACGAGACCGTGATCACCACCGGCCTCGCCGGCGGGGAAACGGTGGTCACCGACGGGCAGCTGCTGCTGTCGGAAGGCAAGCACGTGTCGCCGCGGCCGCCGCGGCCGGCGGCTGCGCCCGCCGCATCCGGGTCGTGATGTCATGAACCTGTCGGAAACCTGCATTCGCCGCCCGGTGCTGACGACGCTGATGACGGCGTCGCTCATCGTGTTCGGCGCCTTCGCCTACCGGCTGTTGCCGGTCGCGGCACTGCCGGCGGTCGATTTCCCGACCATCCAGATCAGCGCCCAGCTGCCCGGCGCCAGCCCCGAAACCATGGCGGCGTCGGTGGCAGCGCCGATCGAGCGGCAGCTGTCCACCATCGCCGGCATTTCCTCGATGAATTCCTCGTCGGCGCTCGGGCTGACGCAGATCACCATCCAGTTCGATCTCAACCGCAACATCGACGGCGCCGCGCTCGACGTGCAGACCGCGCTGTCGACCGCGGCGAAAAATCTGCCGGTCGAAATGACGACGCCGCCGAGCTTCCGCAAGGTCAATCCCGGCGACTTTCCGGTGCTCTATCTGAGCATGCGCTCCGACACCATGCCGCTGTCGGCGGTCGACGACTATGCCGAGACGGTGCTGGCGCCGCAGATTTCGCAACTGCCCGGCATCGCCCAGGTGCTGGTCTACGGCGCGCAGAAATTCGCCGTGCGCGTCCAGGTCGACCCGGTGGCGGCGGCCTCGCGCAACATCTCGCTCGAGGACATCCGCACCGTCATCGCGCAGGCCAATTCGAGCGCGCCGGTCGGCACCTTGCAGGGCCAGCAGCAGGCCGTCACCTTGCTCGCGACCAGCGCCATGGAACACGCCGCCGATTACCGCGACGTCGTGGTGGCCTATCGCAACGGCGCGCCGATCAAGCTTTCCGAAGTGGCGCGCGTTATCGACAGCGTCGAAAACGACAAGATCGCCACCTGGTTCAACGACTCGCGCGCCATCGTGCTGGCGATCCAGCGCCAGCCCGACGCCAATACGGTCGAGGTCGTGGACAGCGTGCGCGCCAAGCTGCCGCAGATGCGCGCGCAGGTGCCTCCGGCGATCGAGATGGCGCCCTTGTTCGACCGTTCGATCTCGATCCGCGCGGCCGTCGCCAATGTGCAGGAAACCCTCGTCATCGCCTTCGTGCTGGTCATGCTGGTGATCTTCCTGTTCCTGCGCAAATTGTCCGCCACGATCATTCCGGCGCTGGCGGTGCCGGTGTCGGTGGTGGGCACCTGCGCGGCGATGTATGCCTTCGGCTTTTCCATCAACAACATGACGCTGCTCGCGCTGACGCTGTCGGTCGGCTTCGTGGTCGACGATGCCATCGTCATGCTCGAGAACATCGTGCGTCACGTCGAAGGCGGCATGCGTCCGTTCGAGGCGGCGCTCAAGGGCGCGCGCGAGATCGGCTTCACCATCGTCTCGATCACCTTTTCGCTGATCGCGGTGTTTATCCCGGTGCTGCTGATGGGTGGCCTGGTCGGCCGCGTGTTCCGCGAGTTCGCCGTGACCATTGCGGTTGCCATCGTTGTCTCGGGCTTCGTGTCGCTGACGCTGACGCCGATGCTGTGCGCGCGCGTGCTCAAGGGCGAGACCGCGGAAGAGCACAAGCGCGAAATCTGGATACTGCGGGTGTTCGAGGCCTTGTTCGAGCGCATGAAGGCGGCCTACGAATGGTCGCTCGACCGCGTGCTCGCCAGAAAGTCGGTGATGCTGATGGTGACGCTCGCCACCATCGCCGGCACCATCTGGCTCTACGTCATCGTGCCCAAGGGCTTCTTCCCGACCGAGGACACCGGCTACGTCATCGGCATTACCGAGGGCAATACCGACATCGCCTTCCCGGCCATGGTCGACCATCAGCGCAAGGTCGCCGACATCGTGCGCCAGGACCCGGCGGTCGCCTACATCAATTCGACGGTCGGCGCCGGCGGGCCGAACTCGCTGCCCAACAGCGGACGCATGCTGGTGGCGATGAAGCCGCGCGACGAACGCGGCACCCAGCAGGAAATTCTTGCCCGGCTGCGGCGCGAGGCCAATATCTTCCCCGGCATCCAGATATTCTTCCAGCCGATCCAGAACATCAATCTCGGCGGCAAGCTGGCGAAGAGCCAGTACCAGTACACGCTGCAATCCAACGACACCGAGGCGCTCTATCGCATCGCGCCGGAATTGCGCGACAAGATCGCCAAGCTGCCGGGCCTGCTCGACGTCACCACCGACCTCTACGTCAAGAATCCGCAGGTGACGGTCACGGTCGACCGCGAAAAGGCCGCGGTCTACGGCGTCTCCATCGACCAGGTGCGCCAGCAGCTCTATGACGCCTTCGGCTCGCGCCAGGTCGCCACCATCTACACGCCGGCCAACAATTACGAAGTGATCCTGGAAACCAAGCCGGAGTTCCAGAACAGCCCGAACGACCTCAACAAGATCTATCTCAAGACCAACGCGGTCGGCGGGCTTTCCGGCGCGACCACGATCGCCCCCGGCGCCGGCGTCACCGGCATCGGCGTGCTGTCGGGCCAGGTCGTGCCGCTGTCGGCGGTGACCAAGTTCGTGCGCACGGTCGGTCCGCTGCAGGTCAACCACCAAGGCCAGCAGCCGGCGGTGACCATCTCATTCAACGTGCAGCCTGGGACTTCGCTCGGTCAAGCGACGGATGCGGTCGACAACTTGCTGCGTGAAGAGCGGCTGCCGGCCACGATTACGGTCGCCAAGCAAGGCACCACGCAGGTGTTCGAAGAGTCGCTGCGCGGCCAATGGATCCTCGTTATCGCGGCGATTTTCGCCGCCTATGTGGTGCTCGGCATTCTGTACGAGAGCTTCATCCATCCGATCACCATCATCTCCGGCCTGCCGTCGGCCGGCATCGGCGCCATCCTGACGCTGATGCTGTTCAAGATGGATCTGTCGGTGATCGCCATGATCGGCATCGTCATGCTGGTCGGCATCGTGAAGAAGAACGCCATCATGATGATCGACTTCGCCATCGAGCGCCGCCGCGTCGGCCTGTCCGCCGAGGCCGCCATCCGGGAAGCTGCGACGCTGCGCTTCCGCCCGATCATGATGACGACCTTCGCCGCGATCTTCGGCACCATCCCGATCGCGCTCGGCACCGGCGCCGGCGCCGAATTGCGCCAGCCGCTGGGTGTGGCGGTGGTCGGCGGCCTGTTGCTGAGCCAGCTGCTCACCCTCTACATCACGCCGGTGATCTATTTGTACCTCGACCGCTTCGACAAGCTGATCAAGCGCCGCATCGAGCCGCAGTTGCAGGAAGTCGAGGAACGCGAGCCGGCGGTCGCGGCGGAGTAGACCTCACCCTTGTCATGGCCAAGCTTGTCCCGGCCATCTCGGTTAGGGACGCAAGGCCGTTGCCCGCCTAAGCGGGATGCGCGGGTCAAGCCCGCGCATGACAACGGTGAGGCAAGCTGGGAGAAGGTCTACAGCGCGAAACTGGTGCCGCAGCCGCAGGAGGCGGTGGCCTTCGGGTTCTTGACCTTGAACGCGGCGCCGATCAGGTCCTCGACGAAGTCGATCTCGGAGCCTGCCATATATTGCACCGAGACCGGGTCGATCAGGACGGTGGCGCCGTCGCGGGCGATGACGACGTCGTCTTCGGCCTTCGCCGTCGCCATGCCGAACTTGTACTGGAAGCCGGAGCAGCCGCCGCCCTCGACCGAGACGCGCAGCATGGTGCCGGCGGGCTCGGTCTTGAGGATCTCGCCGATGCGCCGCGCCGCCCGTTCGCTGACCGTGATGCCTGCGTCCATGAGAGCGATCCTTGAGAGCGATCCTTGAGAGCGATCCTATTGGCAGAGGCCGTAGCAATTAGTTAAGTGCGCCGGTCGTCGAGGTCAATGCGGGGCCGGCATGGCCATTTCCACGCCCATTGAGCGCGCACCCTACGCTGCCGATCCGGCCAAGAGCCGGGGCCGGCGCGTTGCCGAGCCGCCGTCGGCCTCGCGCAACGACTTCCGGCGCGACTGCGACCGCATCATCCATTCCGCCGCGTTCCGCCGCCTCGCCCACAAGACCCAGGTCTTCGTCTATCACGAGGGCGATCATTTCCGCACCCGGCTCACCCACACCCTCGAGGTGGTGCAGATCGCGCGCTCGCTCGCCCGCGCCCTCGGCCTCGACGAGGACCTCGCCGAAGCGGCCGCGCTCGCCCACGACCTCGGCCATCCGCCCTTCGGCCATGCCGGCGAGCGCGCGCTCGACGAATGCCTGAAAGCGGCGGGCGGCTTCGACCACAACGCGCAGGCGCTGCGCATCGTCACCGCGCTCGAGCGCCGCTACGCGCGGTTCGACGGCCTCAACCTCACCTGGGAGACGCTGGAGGGCCTGGTCAAGCACAATGGCCCGCTGCTGGACCGCGCCGGCCAGCCGACCGCGCGCTACGCCGCGCACGGCGTGCCGGCGCCGATCCTCGCCTATTCGCGGCTCCAGGATCTGGAGCTGTGGAGCTATGCCAGCGCCGAAGCGCAGGCGGCGGCGCTCGCCGACGACATCGCCTATGACGCCCACGACATCGACGACGGCCTGCGCGCCGAGCTGTTCACGCTCGACGACATCGCCGCGGTGCCGGCCGTCGGCGCCATCGTGCGCGAGATCGATACCGGGCTCGACGCCTCGCGCCGCACCCACGAAACCGTGCGGCGCATCATCACCCGCATGATCGAGGACGTGATGGCGGAAACCGCGCGCCGCGCCGCCGCGCTCAAGCCGAAGAGCTCGGCCGAGGTGCGCAACGCCGCGGCCGCGATGGTCGCCTTTTCGCCGGCGATGGCCAAGGCCGACGCCGACATCAAGGGCTTCCTCTATCCGCGCATGTACCGCTCCGACCGCGTCATGGGCGTGATGACGGACGCCGAGGGCGTGGTGCGCGACCTGTTCGGCCATTACACGGCCAGCATCGCCGACCTGCCGCCGGAATGGCGGGAGCGGCTCGACGTGTCCGACGAGGCGGCCCGCGCGCGCCGGGTCGGCGACTACATCGCCGGCATGACCGACCGCTACGCGCTGATCGAGCACGCCAGGTATTTCAAGGCGACGCCGGAATTGCGGTGAGGACGAAGCGATGACGCTGCAACGTGAAGTCGATCTGCTGGTTGCGGGCGCCGGCCCCGCCGGCATGGCGGCGGCGCTGGTCGCCTCGCTCGAGGGGCTCGAGGTGCTGCTGTGCGAGAAGTCCGATCAGGTCGGCGGCACCGGCGCCACCTCGGCGGGCACCTTGTGGATCCCCGGCAACAGCCAGAGCCGCGCCGCCGGCTACAGCGACAGCGCCGAGGCTGCCGACAAATATCTCAGCGCCCTGATCGGCGAGACGACGAACCGCGCGGTGCGCGAAGCCTACCTGCGGACCGGGCCCGCCGCGATCGACTATCTGACGGCGCGCAGCGATGTGCAATTCGTGGCCTGCGGCACGCACCCGGATTATCGCAGCAACATGCCGGGCGCCGCCGTCTCGGGCCGGGCCATCGTGCCGCAGTCGTTCGACGGCCGGCTGCTCGGCCGCGACTTTCGCCGCGTCCGGGCGCCGATCCCGGAATTCATGCTGTTCGGCGGCATGATGATCGGCAAGCCGGACATCGCGCCGTTGGTCGGGCGCTTCCGCTCGTTCGGCAATTTCATGCACGTCGCCAAACTGCTCGCGCGCTATCTCGCCGACCGGCTCAGCTATCCGCGCGGCACGCGCCTGACCATGGGCAACGCGCTGGTGGCGCGGCTGTTCTACAGCCTGCGCCGGCGCGGCGTGCCGATCCTGTTCGAGGCCGCGATCGTCGACATCATCGGCGATCGCGGCGGCGTCAGCGGGGCGCGGCTGCGCACCGCCGCAGGTGAGGTCGTCGTGACCACCCGCAAGGGCGTCATCCTGGCCACCGGCGGCTACGCCCACAACGAGAAATTTCGCGCCGCCTTCATGCCGCAGCCGGTGCCGGCGCACTCGATGAGCTTCGCCGGCAATCGCGGCGACGGGCTGAGCATCGGCGCGCGGATCGGCGCCGTGGTTGCGCCGGAGCAGTCGACCAGCGGGCTGTGGTCGCCGGTGTCGATCACCGTGCGGGGCGACGGCAGCAAGGGCCTGTTCCCGCATCTGGTGCTCGACCGCGCCAAGCCCGGCCTGATCGCGGTCAACGCCGCGGGGCGCCGTTTTGTCAACGAGGCCGTCTCCTACCACGATTTCGTGCTGGCGATGTTCGAGAGCCACAAGACGGTGAAGTCGATTCCGGCCTGGCTGATCTGCGACGCGGCGTTTCTGAAAAAATACGGTCTCGGCGTCATCTACCCCGGCCACCGCAATCCGGCGAAATTCGTCGCCGACGGCTATGTCGCGAGCGCGGCGACGATCGAGGCGCTGGCGGCGAGCATCGGCGTCGACGCCGCGCAATTGCGCAAGACGATCGAGCGCCACAACGGCTTTGCCGCTACCGGCGTCGACGTCGATTTTGGCAAGGGCGAGACCGAGCTCAACCGCTTCAACGGCGATGCCGCGCACACGCCGAACCCCTGCATCGGCGTCATCGCCGCGCCGCCGTTCTACGCGCTCGCGGTGTGGCCGGCCGACATCGCCGTGAGCACGGGGCTTGCGACCGACGCCGATGCGCGCGTGCTTGGGCAGGACGGCAAGCCCATTCCCGGCCTCTACGCCTGCGGCAACGACATGGCCTCGGTGATGGCCGGCAGCTATCCGGGGCCCGGCACGACGCTCGGCCCGGCCGTCGTGTTCGCCTATCGCGCCGCGATGCACGCGCGGGGGACGGCCTGACGCGTCGGCCGCAGCCCCGCGCGCGGCGGGCGTCGGCTGTTTGTTGACAAACGTAAGCAAGTTGCTTACATGGCGGCGTGATCAGAACGTTCCGAAGCAGACCGCTTGCGGACCTATGGTCGAAAGGGCGTGCCGCCAAGATCGACGCCCGGCTGCACAAACGGATTCTGGTTCGGCTCGACCGGCTGAATGTGGCGACCGGACCCGAGCAGATGAATCTTCCGGGGTTTGATTTCCATGCCCTGAAGGGGTACGTGCCGACGCGGTACACGGTTCACGTCAACGGCCCGTGGTGCATCACGTTCGAGTTCGCCGACGGCGATGCATTCCGTGTCGACCTGGAGCAATATCATTGAGGCTGTCATGGCTGACTATGCCGCCAAGCGAAATCAGAACCGCTGCCCGACCCATCCCGGCGTCCTGCTGCGCGAGGTGATCCCGGTGACCGGCAAGAGCAAGTCCGAGATTGCGGCGCTGCTCGGCATTTCGCGCCAGCACCTTTACGACATCCTCAGGGAGCGCAAGCCGGTCACGCCGGCGGTCGCGGTGCGGCTCGGCAAGTTGTTCGGCGATGGCGCGGGTGTTTGGGTGCGTATGCAGGGTGCCCACGACACGTGGCATGCCGAACGCGAATTGCGCGCGGAGATCAAGAAAATTCCAAGGCTGAAGACGAAAGCGGCTTGAGCAAGGGGTCGCATGTCTCTTGCCCAACCCCCGCATCTCTTCGCCGTCATGCTCGCCCGCGTCCGGGCGGCGACGGCGCCGCTGGTCGGCAAGGCCGACCTGTCGCGCATCGTGGTCGAGCCGCCGCGCGATCCGAGCCACGGCGACATGGCGACCAACGCGGCGATGGTGCTGGCCAAAGACGCCGGCCGGAAGCCGCGCGAACTCGCCGAGGCGATCGCGGAACAACTGCGCGCCGAGCCGGACGTCGCCAAGGTCGACGTCGCCGGGCCGGGCTTCATCAATCTGGCGCTCAGGCCGCATGTCTGGGCCGAAGAGCTCAAGCTCGCGCTCAGGCTCGGCGCCGATTACGGCCGCAGCGACATCGGCCGGGGCGAACGGGTCAACGTCGAATACGTCTCCGCCAATCCGACCGGGCCGATGCATGTCGGCCACGGCCGCGGCGCGGTGTTCGGCGACGCGCTGGCGAACCTGCTCGCCTATGCCGGCTACGACGTGACCCGCGAATACTACATCAACGACGCCGGCGCCCAGGTCGATGTGCTCGCGCGCTCGGCCTATCTGCGCTACCGCGAGGCGCTCGGCGAGGACATCGCCATTCCCGACGGCCTCTATCCGGGTGAATACCTCAAGCGTGTCGGCACGGCGCTCGCCGAGGAATACGGCACGCTGCTCACCACGAAAAAAGAATCCGAATGGCTGCCGATGGTGCGCGCCAAGGCGGTGGGCATGATGATGGACGTCATCCGCGACGACCTCGCCGCGCTCAATGTCAACTTCGACGTCTATTTCTCGGAACGCTCGCTGATCGAGGGCGGCAAGGACGAGGTCGGCGCCACCATCGAGGCGCTGCGTAAGTCGGGCGAGGTCTACGAGGGCCGGCTGCCGCCGCCCAAGGGCGGCAATCTCGAGGACTGGGAGGACCGCGAGCAGACCTTGTTCAAGTCGACCGATTTCGGCGACGACGTCGACCGGCCGCTGAGGAAATCCGACGGCAGCTACACCTATTTCGCCTCCGACATCGCCTATCACAAGTCGAAAGTGGCGCGCGGCTTCCTCAACCTGATCGACGTCTGGGGCGCCGATCACGGCGGCTACATCAAGCGCATGCAGGCGGCGGTCAAAGCGGTGAGCGCCGGCAAGGCGCAACTCGACGTCAAGCTGGTGCAGCTGGTGCGGCTGCTGCGCGCCGGCGAGCCGGTGAAAATGTCGAAGCGGGCCGGCGAATTCGTCACGCTGCGCGAGGTGGTCGACGAGGTCGGCAAGGACGCGGTGCGCTTCGACATGCTCTACCGCAAGAACGACGCCGTGCTCGATTTCGATCTCGCCAAGGTGATCGAGCACTCGCGCGAGAACCCGGTGTTCTACGTGCAGTACGGTCACGCCCGCGGCCAGTCGGTGTTCCGCAATGCCCATGCCGAGATGCCGGCGGTGCCGCTCGATGCCCAGGCGCGGCTGCGCTGGCTCGGCGATGCCAGACTGGACCTGCTCAGCGATCCCGGCGAGCTCGCCATCCTGCGCCGCATTGCGCTTTACCCGCGCACCGTCGAGGCCGCGGCGGCGGCCCATGAGCCGCACCGCATTGCATTCTATCTCTATGAATTAGCGAGCGAATTTCACGCGCATTGGACCCGGGGAAAAGACTTGCCTCATTTACGCTTCATTATCCAGAATGATCCAGAAACGACCAAAGCGCGGCTCGCGCTGGTCGAGGGGATCGTCTCAGTGCTTGCGTCGGGCCTCGCTTTGCTCGGGGTCGAAGCGCCGCAGGAAATGCGCTAGGTCTCGTCCACCAGACGCGCGCAGGGGGGTGGCGAGCGGGCCAAGAAGACTACCGGGGACCGAATGGCGGACGAACGTATCCAGCGACCTATCCGTGCCAGCCAGCCGCCTGTGCGTAGCGCGCCGAGTGCCGCGCCTCGAAGCAATTCAGGAAACGATCCGCTTGCCGAGCTTGCCCGCCTGATCGGGCAGAACGATCCTTTCGCCGAATATGGCCGGCAGAATGCGCGCCCCGCGCCGCAACCGGCCATTCCCGCGCAGCCGGCGCCGGCGCCGGCCTATGTCGATGATCGCTATCCGGAGCCGCCGCCGCAGCAGCAGGATTTCGCGGCGGACGACAGGCCCTACGACAACTATCAGGCGCAGTACGGAGCAGCGCCGCCCGGCGGCTATCAGCGCGCCGCCGTGCCCGGTTACGGGCCCGAGGGCGCTTACGAGCAGGCGGGTTACCCCGCGGCGCCGTCCGACGCTCACGAGTTCTACGACGATGTGCCGCCGCGCCGCCGCATCGGCGTCATTGCAATCGCCGCGATTTTCGGGCTCGCCGTGGTCGGGACGGCGGGCGCCGTCGGCTACCGGGCGCTGTTCGGATCGTCCGGCTCGAAAGCGCCGCCGCCCGTGATCAAGGCGGATTCCGCACCCACGAAAGTCGTGCCCGCCACCGACAGCAAGGATCCGAAGTCCGGCAAGCTCATCTATGATCGCGTCGCCGATCGCGGCCAGAGCGAAAAACTGGTGTCGCGTGAAGAGCAGCCGGTCGACATCAACAGGCCGTCCGGCGCCAACCGACCGGCCGGTGCGCCGCCGGACCAGAACGCCGGCTCGATCCCGGCCGCGATGGGCAGCGGCATTGTCGCGACCGAGCCGAAGAAGGTCCACACCATCGCCATACGCCCCGATGGCACTGCCATGGCGGATGCCGCTCCGGCCGCGGCTGTCGCCGCGCCGCCGGCGCCAGCCGCGCCTGCGCCGCAGCCGGCCGCCGCTCCGGCGCGGCCGCCGGCGGCAGAGCCCGCCGCCCATCAGGCGGTGGCGCGCGCCGAGCCGGCACCGCCGCGCCGGGTCGCAACGCCTGGCAATGCGCCGCTGTCGCTGAGCCCCGATGAGCAAGGCGAGGCCGCGGCGCCCCCGCCGCGTCCGGCACGCAGCACCGCGGGGCCGCCGACACAGATCGCGCCGGCGCAGACGCCGCCCCCGGCGCGTTCGGCGCCTGCGCCGAGCGGCGGCGGTGGCGGCGGTTACGCCGTCCAGGTTTCATCGCAACGCAGCGAGGCCGAGGCCCAGGCCGCCTTCCGCAGCCTCCAGGCCAAGTATCCGAGCCAATTGGGCGGCAAGCAGCCGATGATCCGCCAGGTCAATCTCGGCGACAAAGGCACCTATTACCGCGCCATGATCGGCCCCCTGGGGTCCGAAGAGGCGAGCCAGCTCTGCTCGAGCCTGAAGGCGGCTGGCGGCCAGTGCATCGTCCAGAGGATTTAGCGGCGGGAAGCTTGACCCTCGCGGCGGACGCGGGCTAATCCGCGCCGATGCCTTCACGCGCATTCATTACCGGCTTGGCGGGATTGACGATCTCGGCGAGCGAGCGGGCATTTTTGCGCGAAGCCTCGCCATGGGGACTGATCATCTTCAAGCGAAACGTGAGTTCGCCAAGCCAAGTGACGGAACTGACACGGTCATTTCGTGACATTGTCGGCTGGGAGGCGCCTGTTTTGGTGGACCAGGAGGGCGGCCGGGTGCAGCGGCTCGGGCCGCCGCATTGGCCGGCCTATCCGCCGGGCGCAAGCTATGGCGCGCTCTATGACCGCGAGCCGGCGGCCGGGCTTGCGGCTGCGCGGCTCGGGGGCCATTTGATCGCCTCGGATTTGACCGCGGTCGGCATCGATGTCGATTGCCTGCCTTTGGCCGATGTGCCGGTTCCGGGCAGCGACGCCGTGATCGGCGACCGGGCCTATGGCGCGGAACCGGGCAAGGTCGCAGCGCTGGCCGGCGCCATCGCCGATGGCTTGCAGGCGGGCGGCGTCTTGCCGGTGCTCAAGCATCTGCCGGGCCACGGCCGCGCCCGGGCCGACAGCCATCACCAGCTGCCGGTGGTCGATGCCGACCGTGCAACTCTGGAATCTACAGATTTTGCAGCCTTCAGGCCGCTCGCCGATCTGCCCCTTGGCATGACCGCACATGTTGTGTTTAGCGCCATCGACCCGGTCGCACCGGCCACAACTTCGGTCACAATGGTGCGCGAGGTGATTCGCGGTTCCATCGGGTTCAAAGGCCTGCTGATGAGCGACGATATTTCCATGGGCGCCCTGAGCGGGCCGCTCGCCGAGCGCAGCCGCGCGGCGCTTTCGGCCGGCTGCGACGTCGTGCTCCACTGCAACGGCAATTTGCGCGAGATGACGGAAGTGGCCAGCATCGTGCCCGAGCTCGCGGGCGAGCCGCGGCAGCGCGCGCAGGCCGCACTCGCGCAGCGCAAGGCGCCCGAGGATTTCGACGTCGAGCAGGCGCGGGCGGTCTTTGCGCGCATGATCGCCGGCGAGCAACTGCAACGGACCCCCGTTTCATGAGCGACGCATTCGATCCAACGCTCGAAGCCGACCGCGCCAGCAGCGAACCGGCGATGATGGTGGACGTCGAGGGCTTTGAAGGGCCGCTCGACCTCCTGCTGATGCTGGCGCGCCAGCAGAAGGTCGACCTCGCCAAGATTTCGATCCTGGCGCTGGCCGATCAGTATCTCGCCTTCATCGAGGCGGCGCGCAAATTGCGGCTCGAGCTCGCCGCCGACTACCTGGTCATGGCGGCCTGGCTTGCTTACCTGAAGTCGCGGCTGTTGCTGCCCGAAACGGCGCCCGGCGAAGGTCCGAGCGCCGAGGACATGGCGCTTGCGCTGGCGCACCGGCTGCGCCGGCTCGAGGCGTTCCGCGAGGTGGCGACGCGGCTGATGAGCCGCCCGCAGCTCGACCGCGACGTCTTCGCACGCGGCAATCCGGAGCCGATCGCCGAGATCAAGCAGCCGGAATGGACGGCGACACTGTACGATCTGCTGTCCGCCTATGCCGCGCAGCGCTCCAAGACGGCGCTATCGCGCGTGCGCTTCAAGAAGCGCACCGTCTGGTCGCTCGCCGAGGCGCGCGCCGCGCTCGACCGCCTGATCGGCCAGTCGGGCGACTGGGCGCGCATCGACGAGTACCTCATCACCTACGTCATCGAGCCGTCGATGGCGGCCACCGTGTTTGCCTCGTCGTTTGCCTCGGCGCTCGAGCTGGTGCGCGAGGGCTTTGCCGAAATCCATCAGAAAGAGTCGTTCGCCCCGATTTATATGCGCAAGCGGGTCGGAGCGAATGGAAGCGCTACGCATGACGCGCAAGAAAACGCATAAGGAGAAGAAGTCGATGCCGAGCGCCGCCAAGAAGCTCAGGGTCGTGCAAAACAATGAGCCGGTGCCGCCGGAACAGGCCGCCGCGCGCGCCGAGGAATTGCGGCTGCTGGAGGCGCTGCTGTTCGCCTCGCGCGAGCCGCTCGACGAGGCCACGCTCGCGCGCCATCTGCCGAACGGCGTCGACGTCAAGGACGCGCTGGCGCGGCTCAAGGCGGAATATGCCTCGCGCGGCGTGACGCTGACGAAGATCGGCAGGAAGTGGACGTTCCGCACCGCCGACGACCTGTCCTGGCTGCTCACCAAGCAGACGGTGGAAACGCGCAAGCTGTCGCGCGCCGCGATCGAAACGCTCGCCATCATCGCCTACCATCAACCGGTGACGCGCGCCGAGATCGAAGAGATCCGCGGCGTCGCGACCGCGGCGGGAACGGTCGACGTGCTGTTGCGGACCGGTTGGATCAGGCCGCGCGGCCGGCGCAAGGCGCCGGGGCGTCCGCTCACCTTCGGCACGACGGAAGCCTTCTTGTCGCATTTCGGACTTGAAGAGGTCGGCGATCTGCCGGGCCTGGAAGAGCTCAAGGAAGCCGGCATGCTGGAAGGCAATTTGCCGCCCGGTTTTGCCGTGCCGGTGCCGTCCGACGACTCGACCTTGCGCGACGACGAGGAGCCGCTGGAACCCGGCGACCTCGACCTGGGGCTTGCGCCGCGCAGCGAGGGCGGCGACAAGTGACGGCGCTGAAATAACGTAAATATCAGCGGTTTGGCGCGATTTCGCGGCCCGATTTAAGGCGCCGAAGTCCTTGTTTTTGCCCCCTGTGGGGCCTAGTTTCTGGTTTGAATATAGGCGCGACGAGCACGAACAGCCGTCGCTTCGGAGGATTTGCCGATGGGTTCCTTAAGCATATGGCACTGGATCGTCGTGATCGCAGTGGTCTTGCTGCTGTTCGGGCGCAACAAGATCTCCGACCTGATGGGCGACGTCGCCCAGGGCATCAAAGCCTTCAAGAAGGGCATGGCCGACGACGACAAGCCGGCCGAAGCCAAAGGCGAGCCGAAGACGATCGATCATCAAGCCGCCGCGGGCGCGGCGAAGACGGAAGCCGAGCGCGCCGGAAGCGTGCGCTCCTGAAAAATGCGGCCACCGGCGTTGCGCCCGAGTTGCCGCGCCGGCCGTCGGGGCCCTCACGAGCCCTAGAGTTGTCTATCCATGTTCGAACTTGATTGGGGCAAGCTCGTCATCATCGGCATTGTCGCGTTGATCGCGATCGGGCCGAAGGAGCTGCCGACTGTCTTGCGCACGCTTGGCCAGTGGATGGGCAAGATCAGGCGCATGGCAAGCGAATTCCAGGGTCAGTTTCAGGAAGCGCTGCGCGAAGCGGAGATGGCCGACCTGAAGAAGCAGGCAGACGACCTGCAAAGCTCGGTCAGCAGTTTTACCGCCATGGATCCGATGGCCGAGCCGCAGAAGGCGGCCGATCCGGTTGCCGAAGGCGCCGTGGGTGAAGCGCCCGCCGCCGAGGCCACAGCCGCGGCGCCGGCCGCGCCGGCTGCCGAGACCGATTTTGCCGCCGAGCCGCCGCCCAAGCAGGCGGGGGGCAGCGTATGAGCCAGGAAGATATCGAGGCCACCAAAGCGCCGCTGATGGAGCACCTGATCGAGCTGCGCTCGCGGCTGATCAAGGCGCTGATCGCCTTCGGCTTGATGTTCGGCTTGTGCTTCGTCTTTGCCAAAGACATCTACAATGTTCTGGTCTGGCCCTTCGTGCTGGTGGCGGGGCCCGAGCATTCCAAGTTCATCTACACGGCGCTGCTCGAATATTTCGTCACGCAATTGAAGCTTGCGATGTTCGGCGCGGCCTTCCTGTCGTTCCCGGTGGTGGCCGCGCAGATCTACATGTTCGTCGCACCGGGGCTTTACCGCCACGAGCGCAAGGCGTTCCTGCCGTATCTGATCGCGACGCCGATCTTTTTCACGCTTGGTGCGCTGGTCGTCTACTTCCTGGTCTTCCCGATGCTGGTGCGTTTCTCGCTGCACATGCAGCAGCCCGGCAGCGACAGCGGCGCCTCGATCGAACTGATGCCCAAGGTCGGCGAATATCTGTCGCTGATGATGGCGCTGATCCTGGCCTTCGGCGCGGCGTTCCAGCTGCCGGTGATCCTGACGCTGCTCGGTCGGGTCGGCATCATCACCTCGGACCAGCTCAAGGCGAAGCGGCGCTATTTCATCGTCGGCGCCTTCGTGCTGGCGGCCGTGCTGACGCCGCCGGACGTGCTGAGCCAGATGTCGCTGGCGGTGCCGCTGTTGCTGCTGTTCGAAGGCTCGATCTGGTCGGTGCGCTTCGTCGAGCGGAAGGCGCAGGCGCAGAAGGCGGCCGAGGCGGCGAGCGCCACGGCCAAGCCTGCGGAATAACGGCGCGCGGGTCCTTGCTATTGACTCCGTCATGCCCGGCTTTATGCCGGGCATCCACGTCTTTGGGCTGCGTTAGAAACAAGGCGTGGATGGCCGGGACAAGCCGGGCCATGACGCGATAGAAATCGGCCATGTACGACATCAAATGGATTCGCGAGCATCCTGACGCCTTCGACCGGGGGCTGAAACGGCGCGGCCTGGCGCCGTTGTCGGACAGGCTGATCAAGCTCGACGAGACACGGCGCGCCCTCATCACCAGGCTCGAACAGGCGCAGGCGCGCCGCAACGCGGCCTCCAAGGACATCGGTCAGGCCAAGGCGAAGAAGGACGAGGCAACCGCGTCGAAGCTGATGGCCGAGGTGGCGGAGCTCAAGACGCTGATCCCGCAAATGGAGGCCGAGGAGAAGAGCGCGGTTGCGGCGCTCGACATCGAGCTCGCGCAGATCCCGAATTTGCCGGCCGACGACGTGCCTGACGGCGCGGATGCGAGCAAGAACGTCGAGCATCACACGCACGGCAAGAAGCGCGATTATGCCGTCAAGCCGAAGCAGCATTTCGAGCTGGGCGAGGCGCTCGGCCAGATGGATTTCGAGCTGGCAGCCAAATTGTCCGGCGCCCGCTTCGTCGTGCTGCAGAAGGGGCTGGCGCGGATGGAACGCGCGCTCGCCCAGTTCATGCTCGATCTGCACACGGAGACGCACGGCTATACCGAAGTCAATCCGCCGCTGATGGTGCGCGACGCGGCGATGTATGGCACGGCGCAACTGCCGAAATTCGTCGACGACCAGTTTTTTGCGGCGAGCACGGCGATGGTGCGTGAGATCAGCGACCAGCTGAAGGAGCCCGGCGATGGGCCGTTCGAGGAGCGGCTGTTCGCGGAATTCTTCGACTCCTCCAAGCTGTGGCTCATTCCGACCGCCGAAGTGCCGCTCACCAACCTGGTGCGCGACTCCATTCTCGATGAAGCACAATTGCCGATGCGCATGACTGCCTGCACGCCCTGCTTTCGCGCCGAGGCGGGCGCCGCCGGCAAGGACACGCGCGGCATGATCCGCCAGCACCAGTTCACCAAGGTCGAGCTGGTGTCGATCACGACGCCGGAGAATTCGCGGCGCGAGCACGAGCGCATGCTCGCCTGCGCCGAAGAGGTGCTGAAGCGGCTCGACCTGCACTACCGTGTCGTCACGCTGTGCACCGGCGACATGGGCTTTGCCGCGCAGAAAACCTTCGATATCGAGGTCTGGCTGCCGGGGCAGGGCATGTATCGCGAGATTTCCTCCTGCTCCAATTGCGGGGACTTCCAGGCGCGCCGCATGAACGCGCGTTACCGCGCCAAGGACGGCGTGCGTCCGGTGCACACGCTCAACGGCTCGGGCGTTGCGGTCGGCCGCGCGCTGATCGCGGTGATGGAGACCTACCAGCAGGAGGACGGCTCGATCGCGGTGCCGGAGGCGTTGCAGCCGTATATGGGCGGGGTGAGAAAAATTGAGCGAAACTGAAATGGCGAGCGAGCCACACCTCCTGCCGTCATCGCCGGGCCTGCCCCGGCGATCCCGCTTAGAACGGCAAAGCCGTGCGCCCCTTGTCGGGATGGCGGGGACAAGCCCGGCCATGACGGGTTAACGCATGCGTATCCTCATCACCAATGACGACGGCATCCACGCGCCGGGCCTCGAAGTCTGCGAGCAAATCGCCCGGGCTCTGAGCGACGAAGTGTGGATCGTGGCGCCGGAGACCGATCAATCCGGCGTCTCACATTCGCTCTCGCTCAACGATCCGCTGCGGCTGCGCGAGGTGGGCGAGCGGCATTTTGCCGTCAAAGGCACGCCGACCGACTGCGTCATCATGGGCGTGCGCCACATCATGAAGGACGTGCCCGACGTCGTCTTGTCCGGCGTCAATCGCGGGCGCAATTGTGCGGAGGACGTCACCTATTCAGGCACCGTGGCCGGCGCCATGGAAGGAACGGTGCTTGGCATTCCGTCCTTTGCGCTGTCGCAGGCCTATGCCTTTACCACCAAGCACGCGCCTTATTGGGAGACCTCGATCAAGTACGGGCCAGGCGTGATCCGCCGCGTGCTTGAAACCGGCATGCCGCGCGACGTCTTGGTCAACGTCAATTTTCCGGATTGCCCGCCCGACGAGGTGGCGGGCGTCGCGGTGGTCACCCAGGGCAAGCGCGATCAGGAGCTGCTGCGCATCGATGCCCGCCATGACGGCCGCGGCAATCCCTATTACTGGATCGCGTTCGGCCGCGGCGGCATCGCCGGTGCGGCCGCCGGCAGCGACCTCGCAGCGCTCAACGACAAGCGCATCGCGGTGACGCCGCTGCGGCTCGACCTTACCGACGAGCCGTTCATGACCAAGCTTGCGGAAATTTTCAGCTAGGCGGCGAGCAGGCCGGCGAGCGTGGCGCTGAGCTGCTCGGCCTGGAACGGCTTCTGCAGCGCCGGCCGGTCGCGATAGCGATCGGGCAGGCTGCGTTCGCCGTAGCCGGTGACGAAGACGAACGGCAGACTGCGCTTGGCCAGGATGTCGGCGACGGGGAAAATCTCCTGACCGTCGAGATTGACGTCGAGAATGGCGGCGTTGAATTGTCCGTCGGCGGCGAACTTGCTCGCCTCGGCGACGGTGCCGACGGCGGCGGCCACGCCGTAGCCGAGATCGGTCAGCATGTCCTCCAGGAGCATGCGGATGAGATATTCATCCTCGACGACGAGAACGCTTTTCTGCGCTTCGGAGAAATCGTTCATCGCGTACTCCCCGCCATACAACGCCCGGCCGAGTTGCCGGGTTCCATCGGCGCCCGGGCGAGCTTACATGAATACCGGTTCGACGTGCTAAAAATGGGGCAGGGGGGCGGACGTGCCAGACCAGCCGCAACGCGACGATGAGCGCATGGAATTCCTGCTCGGCCTGCGCCGGCGCGGCATTGCCGACCAGGCGGTGCTGCGGGCGATGGACGAAGTGCCGCGGGCGCAGTTCGTCGAGCCGGAGTCGGCCGGGCGCGCCTATGCCGACCAGGCCTTGCCGATTGCCTGCGGGCAGACCATCAGCCAGCCCTATGTCGTCGCCTACATGACCGAGCAACTCGGCGTGCGGCCGCATCATCGCGTGCTCGAAATCGGCACCGGCTCGGGTTACCAGGCGGCGGTGCTGTCGCGGCTCGCGCGCGAGGTGGTCAGCGTCGAACGCTATCGCACGCTCGCCGAGCAGGCGCGCGGGCGGCTGAAGCGGCTCGGCTACGACAATGTTGAAGTCGTGGTCGGCGACGGACTTGCCGGCGTGCCGGCCAAGGCGCCGTTCGACCGCATCATCATCACCGCCGCGGCGGAACGGGAACCGCAGGCGCTGATCGATCAGCTGGCCGATGATGGCATCATGGTGCTACCGCTTGGCTCGCACCACGGCACGCAACACATCGTCAAGCTTACCAAATCGCAAACGGGTCTCAGGCGCGAGCACCTGATCGCGGTGCGCTTCGTGCCCTTGCTGCCGGGGCAGGCCAAAGAGCTCTGAACCGGGCGCGCTTTGCGCCCGCTGTGGCATTTTTATCAGTTGCGTAACCACTCGTAACGCTTCGCTAATTCTTAAGCGGGTGTTTACTCGCGGCTGGTTTATTTCGAAGTCTAGCGTTGTTGCGTACGAGTGAGTAACCACATGCCGCGCCCCAAGGTGTCGTCCTGCCCGCGTGCCTGGCCGCGGGTTGCAATTCTTGCGCTGGTCGGTGTCGCCGTCGCAGGGTGCGAGAATTCCGGGCGCTTCGACTCCAGTTTCTTCACCTCAAATCGCGAGGCGCCGCCGCCGCGCCAGGATGTCACCGGCTCGATCCCACAGCGGTCGTCGTCGAGGACCGTGGTGTCGCAGCCGCTGCCGGCGCCGGGCAAGCCTACAACCGTCGCGGCCAATGGCGGCGTCGCCACCGGCGCGCACGGGCTTGGCGCCTACCGGCCGGGCTCGGCCGAAGTTACCGGCTCGGTTGCGGCGCCGGCTGTACCGGCCGCGCCGCCGCCGCCGCCGCCGCCGGCTCCGGCCGGACATTGGACCTGGGACGGCGGGCAGCCGGTCACGGTCGGCTACGGCGAGACGCTCGAGACGGTCGCGCGCAAGAACGGCGTGCCGCTCGCCGCGCTGATGGAAGTCAACGGCATCACCAATGCCGCGACGATCCGCCCGGGCCAGCGGCTCGTCATCCCGCGCTACGTCTCCGGCGGCGCGCAACATGCCGCGCCGGCGCCGCAGGTCAGCGAGAACGTCCACGTCGTCGAGCCTGGCGAAAGCCTGATCGGCATCGCGCGCAAGCACGGCGTGACGCTGACGGCGCTTGCGCATGCCAACAACATCAGGCCCTATGACAAAGTCAGCATCGGCACCCGCCTGACCATTCCCGGCGGGCAGAAGATGGCGATGCGCCAGGCGCCCGCGCCGCAGGTCGCCCAGCCGCGCACCGTGCCGGCCGAGAAGATTCAGAGCGCGCCGGCGCAGACGGCGCGCGTCGCAAAGCCCGAAGCGCCGCATGAAACCGACGTCACCAAGACGGTCGAGCCCGCGGGCGGCATTCCATCGTTTCGCTGGCCGGTGAAAGGCCGCATCATCGCCGGCTTCGGACAGCGGCCGAACGGCACGCAAAACGACGGCATCAATCTCGCCGTGCCCGAAGGCACGCCGGTCAAGGCCGCCGACGACGGTGTCGTCGCCTATGCCGGCAACGAGCTCAAGGGCTACGGCAATCTGGTGCTGATCCGCCACGCCAACGGCTATGTTTCGGCCTATGCCAATGCCAGCGAGCTCCTGGTCAAGCGCGGCGACACCGTCAAGCGCGGGCAGGTGATCGCGCATGCCGGCCAGACCGGCAACGTGACCTCGCCGCAACTGCACTTCGAGATCCGCAAAGGCTCGACGCCGGTCGATCCAACCAAATATCTCGGCGGCGCTTAAGCCTGGCGCTTTCGGCGGCTGCCCGCGATCGCGACCGCAATTCCGATCAGCATTGCTGCGACGGCAAACGTGATCCGCATGCCGGCGGCAACGACATCAGGCTGCGCCGTTGTCATGTCGGCTGTTCCGGATGCCACAGAGAACACCTTGCCCATCACCGATGCTCCGGTGATCAGACCGAGATTGCGCGACAGATTGAGCAAGCCGGAAACGACGCCGCGCTGATCGGTCCCGACATCCGTCATGACCGCAGTGTTGTTGGCTGCTTGGAACAGCGCGTAACCCGCGGTCATGATGACGAGCGGGACGATATAGCCGGGGACGCCGAGCCGAGCCGGGATTGCAGCGAGCGCGGTTGTCCCGGCAGCCATGGCGACAAGCCCAGCGATTGTCATCGAGCGTGAACCGAAGCGGTCGACAGTGCGGCCTGCGGGCACGCCGGTGAGCGCCGCGACCAGCGGGCCGAGCGACATGACGAGCCCGATCGCCGCGGCGTCGAGCGCAAGCGCGCGCGACAAATAGAACGGCCCAACCACCAACGTCGCCATGACCACCGTCGTGACAAGGGCGCTCATGGCAAAGCCGCCACCTAACGCCGGGTCGCGAAGCAGCGCCACCCGAATTACGGGGGAAGAGACTTTCGATTCGGTGAGCAAGAAGAGACCAAGGCCGATTGCCGTTGCCATGAGAAGAATGGCGTTCATGACTCCGAAGGCGCTGCGTCCGGTCGTCATGGCCAGGGCATAGGCCGCGAGGGTGAGGGCCAGCAGCACCATGCCCTTCGCATCGAAGCCGTTCGGCTGCGCGCCTTTCGAGCGGCGTTCGGTCGGCAGGTAGCAATAAGAGAGGAGGAACGTCAGCACTCCCAGGGGTACGCTGATGAAAAAGATTGCCCGCCAACCCCATCCGGCGATCAGGGCGCCGCCAAGTGAGGGGCCGAGGGCGGTGCCGATCGCCGACATCGTTCCGAGCAACCCCATGGCACTGCCCGCTCTCGCCTTCGGCACCGTCTCGCCGACGAAGGCAATGGTCAGGGCCATCATGGCAGCGGCACCAGCACCTTGCGCGGCCCGTGCGGCAATCAGCAGCCAGAGCCCGGGCGCAATGCCGCACAGCACCGAGGCCGAGGTAAACAGGAGGATTCCTGCAAGCAGCAGCCGGCGGCGGCCAATACTGTCGCCCAGACGTCCGGCGCTCACGACCAAAGTGGTAATGGCGAATAGATAAGCGAGGATGATCCATTGCACTTGCAGGAACGTCGCCGCGAACGCTTCGGCGAATGTCGGCAGGGCGACGTTGGCGATGCTGATGCCAAGCGACGACAGCAGCATCGACAGCGAAAGACCGGCGAGCGCCCCACGGGCCGACCGCCCGTTTTCGACGGTCGCCGTATCGGCGGCTACCGTCATTGCCGCACCAGACCGCTGACGATCCGCCGCGCGACCGGCGCGACGACCAGGACCACGGGGAACGCGATTGCCCAGGACGGCACCCAAGCGCCGATCCAGAGCTTGAACATTCCGTCGATCGGGCCGACGGCGCGGAACGTGGCGATCCCCGAAACGAGGAAGGACATGAGACTCGACAGGACCAGGCCGAACAGCACGGGCGCGAAACGGGGGGAAATCATCTGAACATCTCCTTGCGGTTGTTTGCCCGGAGACGTAGGCCGCCGCGGCGTATGGCGGTAGGCGCACGATATGCACTTCATTGATGCATTTGACGCCATGCCAGAATTGGCTATGGTCGCGCCATGGCCAGGCCCGACTTCAATCTGCTTGTCACACTCGACGCCTTGCTCGCGGAAGGCAGCGTCGCGCGCGCCGCCCGACGCTTGCGGCTGAGCCCGTCGGCGATGAGCCGGGCACTGGCGCGGCTGCGCGCAACGACAGGCGACCCGCTCTTGGTCAGAGCCGGACGCGGCCTTGCGCCTTCGCCCCGCGCCATCGAGATGCGTGCTCGGGTCGGCCAGATCGTGCACGCCGCGGAGGCGGTCCTAAGCCCGGCGGAGAAGCTCGATCTCGCGCAGCTCGCTCGCACGTTCACGCTGCGCACCAGCGAGGGCTTCGTCGAAACATTTGGGCCGGGCCTTCTTGCCCGGGTCGCTGAGGAAGCGCCGGGCGTGCGGCTGCGCTTCGTAGCGAAGCTGGACAGAGACAGCGAGCCGCTTCGTCGCGGTGCCGTCGACCTGGAAACGGGTGTCGTCGGCAAGTTGACCGGACCGGAGGTGCGCGCGCAGGCGCTGTTCCAGGACCGCTTTATCGGGGTTGTCCGCAAGGGGCACGCGCTGAGCCGCAGAAAAGTCACTGCCGCCCGTTATGCCGCCGCCAAGCACATTCTGGTTTCGCGGCAAGGCCTCGAAGCGGGTCCGATCGATGAAGCTCTGAAGGTGCTCGGCGCAAACCGCGAAGTCGTGGCAATCGTCGGCGGTTTTTCGACTGCGGTTGCGCTCGCAAGGGCATCGGACCTGATCGCCAGCGTCCCCGAGCGGCATACCGAAAAGCTGCGAACAGGCATGCACAGTTTCCCGTTGCCCATCCCGCTACCCGATTTCACGGTATCCATGCTTTGGCATCCGCGAATGGACGCCGACCCCGCCCATCGGTGGCTGCGCGGCTGTGTCCGCGATGTCTGCGCGACGATGACGCGCAACCGTGCGTCAGCTTAAAGCGACCCCGAGCCGTCCCGCCAAGTCCTGGATGAACTGCCAGGCGACGCGGCCCGAGCGCGAGCCGCGCGTCGTCGCCCATTCCAAGGCCTCGTGGTGCAGCGCCTCGCCCCGCACCGGGATCTTGTAGTGCGCGACATAGGCATCGACCATCGCCAGGTATTCGTCCTGGCTGCAACGGTGGAAACCGAGCCAGAGGCCGAAGCGGTCGGACAGCGACACCTTTTCCTCGACCGTCTCGCCCGGATTGATCGCGGTCGAGCGTTCGTTTTCCATCATGTCGCGCGACATCAGGTGGCGCCGGTTCGACGTGGCGTAGAAGATCACGTTGTCGGGCCGGCCTTCGATGCCGCCTTCGAGCAGCGCCTTGAGCGACTTGTAGCTGGTGTCGTCGGCGTCGAAGGACAGGTCGTCGCAGAACACGATGAAGCGATAGTCGCTGCCGCGAATCAGCGCCATCAGATCGGGCAGGCTTTCGATGTCCTCGCGGTGGATCTCGATGAGCTTGAGCGGCCCGCGCTTGCTGCTCTTGGCGAAAGCGGCGTTGACCGCGGCGTGCGAGGCCTTGACCAGCGACGACTTGCCCATGCCGCGCGCGCCCCAGAGCAGCGCATTGTTGGCGGGCAGCCCCTTGGCGAAGCGCTCGGTGTTTTCCAGGAGGACGTCGCGCACGCGTTCGATGCCCTTGAGCAGGGCCATCTCGACGCGGTTGACGCGGGCAACCGGCGCCAGCCTTCGGCCGTCGGGGTGCCAGACATAGGCGTCGGCCGCGGAGAAATCGGGCAAACCGGCCGGGCGCGGCGCCAGCCGCTCGAGCGCCGTGGCGATGCGCTCCAGCACATCGGGCGCGGGCGCCGGCTTGCCGGCCGGCTTTGATGTCCGCGATTTGGTTTTCGACTTCGCCATGATCGGTGCTTTTTCAAAAGTGCGCTGCTCTTAGCCGGGCCGTCTTGCGCCCGCAAGCCGCACCCGCGGGAAACGGCCAAAAACGGGGCTTTTTGCGCGGCCGGCGGCGTTGCAATTGGGCGGGCGGCGGTTATAGTCCGCGCCAAATTCAAGCGCGTTTGCCGGAAAACAGGGACGCCGGCGCGCGCGATTTTCGTCATCTAAGGGATAAGGGAACCATCGATGTTGAGTTCGTCGGCGTTCGCGCAAGGATTGTTCGGAGGCGGAGCAGGCGGCGACGGCGGCGTGCTGATGTCGCTGCTGCCCTTCATCCTGATTTTCGTCATCATGTACTTCCTGATCCTGCGCCCGCAGCAGAAGCGCGTGAAGCAGCATCAGGAGATGGTCAAGAACGTGCGGCGGGGCGACACCGTCGTCACCAATGGCGGACTTATCGGCAAGGTCACCAAGGTGATCGACGACGACCAGATCGAGATCGAGATCGCGGACGACGTGCGCATCCGGCAAATGCGGCAGATGGTGAGCGACGTCCGGGCCAAAGGTGAACCGGTGAAGGACGAGGCTGCGGCGAGCTAGCGCGCGGCGGCTCCGAGGTTAAGCGGGACTCATGCTTTATTTCACGCGCTGGAAGGTGCTGGCGATTCTGTGCACGGTGATCGCCGTGTGCCTGTTCGCGGTGCCGAATTTCCTGCCGGGCAAGATGGTGGACGGCTGGCCGAAATGGGCGCAGCGCCATGTCGTGCTCGGCCTCGATCTGCAGGGCGGCTCGCACATCCTGCTCGAGGTCGACACCAAGGCGGTGCGCAAGGAAATGCTCGAGGCGCTGCGCGACGACGTGCGCCGCGTGCTGCGCGAGGCGCGCATCGGCTATACCGGGCTGGTGGTGCGCGGCGACAACAGCGTCGAGGTTCGCGTCCGCGAAGGGCAGAACTCCGCCCAGGCCCTGGAGAAGCTGCAGACGCTGTCGCAACCGCTCGGCGGCATCCTCGCCGCCACCGGCAACCGCAACATCAATATCAGCAGCGAGGCGGGCGATCTGTATCGCCTGACGCTCAGCGACCCCGCCATCATCGAGCGCGTGCGCCAGGCGGTCGAGCAATCGATCCAGATCATCGAACGCCGCGTCAACGAGCTCGGCACCGTCGAGCCGCTAATCCAGCGCGAAGGCACCGACCGCATTCTGGTGCAAGTGCCGGGCCTGCAAGACCCGACGCGGCTCAAGGAACTGCTCGGCAAGACCGCCAAGCTCGACTTCCATATGGTGGACGTCTCGGTGTCGCCCGAGCAGGCGGTACAAGGCCGCGTGCCGCCGGACGACGAAATTCTCTACGGCGCCGGCGCACAGGCCAAGACGCCCTATGTTCTTGAGAAACGCATTCTCGTCTCCGGCGCCGATCTGACCGACGCGCAGCCGGGCTTCGATCAGCGCACCAGCGAGCCGATCGTGCAGTTCCGCTTCAACACCGCGGGGGCGCGCAAGTTCGCCCAGGTGACGCAAGAGAATGTCGGCAAGCCTTTTGCCATCGTGCTGGACAATCAGGTGATCTCGGCGCCGGTGATCCGCGAGCCGATCCTCGGCGGCTCGGGGCAGATCTCGGGCAGCTTCACGGTGCAGAGCGCCAACGATCTTGCCATTCTGCTGCGCGCCGGCGCGCTGCCGGCACCGCTGACCATCATCGAGGAGCGCACCGTCGGACCCGGCCTCGGCCAGGACTCGATCGCCAAGGGCAAGCTGTCGTCCTATGTCGGCGCCGCCATGGTCATCATCTTCATGTTCGTGACCTACGGTCTGTTCGGCCTGTTCGCCAACGTCGCCGTCGCCGTCAACGTCGCCATGATCTTCGGCGTGCTGTCGATGCTCAACGCCACGCTGACGCTGCCGGGCATCGCCGGCATCGTGCTGACCGTCGGCATAGCGGTCGATTCCAACGTGCTGATCTACGAGCGCATCCGCGAGGAGGTGAGGGGCGGGCGCTCGCCGATCAACGCCATCGACGCCGGCTTCTCGCGCGCGCTGGCGACCATCCTCGACTCCAACATCACGACGTTCATCGCCGCCGCGGTGCTGTTCTATATCGGCACCGGACCGGTGCGCGGCTTTGCCGTGACGCTCGGCATCGGCATCATCACCACGGTGTTCACCGCCTTCACGCTGACGCGCCTGATCGTGGCCTACTGGGTGCGCTGGCGGCGTCCGCAGCGCGTGCCGATCTAGGAGCCGCGCCGCATGAAGCTGCTTCGCATCGTCCCCGATGACACCAAGTTCGATTTCATGCGCTTCCGGCGCATCAGCTTTCCGATTTCGGCGCTGATGTCGATCATCGCCATCTCGCTGTACTTCTTTCACGGGCTCAATTTCGGCATCGACTTCAAGGGCGGGCTGCTGCTGGAAGTGCAGAGCAAGGCGGCGCAGGCCGATCTCGCCAAGATGCGCGCGAGCCTGAGCACGCTGCAGCTCGGCGAAGTGCAGCTGCAGCAATTCGGCGCGCCAAACGACGTGCTGATCCGCATCGCCGAGCAGCCGGGCGGCGACGAGGCGCAGCAGGCGGCGGTGAACAAGGTGCGCGGCGCACTCGGCAACGAGGTCGATTACCGCCGCGTCGAGGTGGTCGGCCCGCGGGTGTCGGGGGAGCTTCTGTCCTACGGCACCATCGGCCTCATTCTCGCGATCTTCTGTATTCTCATTTACCTATGGTTCCGCTTCGAATGGCAGTTCGCACTCGGCGCCATGATCGCCAACGTGCACGACCTGGTGCTGACCATCGGCTTCATGTCGCTGACGCGCATCGACTTCGACCTCACCAGCATTGCGGCGCTGCTCACCATTCTCGGCTACTCGCTCAACGATACGGTGGTGATCTACGACCGTATCCGCGAAATGCTGCGCCGCTACAAGAAGCTGCCGATGCCGGACCTGCTCAATGCCTCGGTCAACCAGACGCTGTCACGCTCCGTCATCACGCACGTCACCGTGTCGCTGGCGCTGCTGGCGCTGCTGTTGTTCGGCGGCCAGGCGATCCATTCCTTCACGGCGACCATGATGTTCGGCGTGGTGCTGGTGGGCACCTATACGTCGGTGTTCATTGCCTCGCCGATCCTGATCTATCTCGGCGTCGGCACCGGCCGCGACGCGCTGTCGGCGGCGCCCGCCAAAGACGACCGGCCTTGATGGCCGTCGCCGCAGGCGATGCACCGCATCTGCCGCGCCCGGCGCAAATCGATGCCTACGGCAATGGCGGCTTCCGCTTCGGCGGCATGTCGCACCGCGGCTCGCTGCTGTGTTTTCCGGATGGCATCTGGGCCTGGCCGGTTGCCGGCCTTGCCGACCTCAACGAGGCGGCGCTGGCCGCGGTATTCGCCCGCGCCGGCGCGCTCGATTTTTTTCTCATCGGCGCCGGACACGACCCTTGGGTATTGCCGGACGCCTTGCGCGCGCGCTTTCGGGAGTTAGCGCTTTCGGTCGATGCCATGGCGACGGGGGCTGCGGTGCGCACCTACAATATTCTGCTGGCGGAGAATCGCCGCGTCGGCGCCGGGCTGATCGCGGTATAAGCCGTCATGGCGGACAGCGGCCGCATCGGCGAAGCCTATCGGTATTGCGAGGCGCTGGTGCGGGCCCATGACAGGGACCGCTACCTGGCAAGTCTGTTCGCGCCGGCCGAGCGGCGGCCGTTCCTCGTCGCACTCTATGCCTTCGCGCTCGAAATCGGCCGGGTCAGGTCGCTGGTGCAGGAGCCGATAACGGGGATCATCCGCCTGCAATGGTGGTTGGAGGCGGTCGGCGGCTTGCGCGGCGAGGAGGCGGCGGCAAGCCCGGTGATGATCGCGCTCACGGATGCGGCACAGCGCACCGGCATGTCGCTCGCGCCGCTTGCCGCCGCCGTCGAGGCGCGCCAGCTTGAATTGCAGGGCGAGCCGGCAATCGAAGCGGCAGCGCCGATATACGTGATGGCGGCGCGCTTGCTGGGCGCAGAGGGCGATGCCGTCGTCGCGGTTGCAGCAGCTGCCGCGCGCGCCGTGACCCTGGCGGCGACCGAGCCGGCGGCCGCGCGCCAGGCTTACGCGGCATTCCGCGACCAACTACCGAATGTCCCGGAGGGCGCGCTCCCCGCATTTCTTGACGTGGCACTGGTGCCGCTGCGACTCAAGCGCGCCGATGCGCCGCAATGGCGAAGGCAGCTCGTCTTGCTGCGGACGGCCTGGTTCGGTTTTCCGAAGGCTTAGCCTATTCGGCGGCCACGGCGGCGCTTTGTCCCATCCAGCGCGCGAGATCGGCGAGCGCGCGGGCGCTGAGCGCGCTCTTCCTTGCCAGGTTTTTGGCCGAGCCGCGGCCGAACTTGCGGCCGTCTTTGTCGAAGGCAATGTCGGCATCGAGCGGCGGGAACAGCCCGAAATTCACATTCATCGGCTGGAACGAGGACGGCCCGGCATCGATGGTCGCGATATGGCCGCCGGTGATATGCGCAAGCAGCGCGCCGTGCGCCGTGGTCGGCGGCGGCGGCGAAAGGGGATCGCCGTGCCGGTCGGCGGCGGCAAAGCGTGCCGCCAGTCCGCCAATGGCGGCAGATTCCACATAGCCCTCGCAGCCGGTGATCTGGCCGGCAAAGCGCCACGCGGGATTGGCCTTCAAACGCAAAGTGTCGTCGAGCAGCTTGGGCGAATTCAGGAAGGTGTTGCGGTGCAGGCCGCCGAGCCGGGCGAATTCCGCGTTTTGCAGACCGGGAATGGTGCGGAAGATGCGGCTCTGCTCGCCGTGCTTGAGCTTGGTCTGGAAGCCGACCATGTTGAACAGCGTGCCGAGCTTGTTGTCCTGGCGCAGCTGCACCACCGCGTAAGGCTTGACGCCGGGCCTATGCGGGTTGGTGAGGCCGAACGGCTTCATCGGGCCGTGGCGCAGCGTTTCGCGGCCGCGCTCGGCCATCACCTCGATCGGCAGGCAGCCGTCGAAATAGGGCGTCGAGGCTTCCCAGTCGTGGAAGGACACCTTGTCGCCGGCGATCAGCGCGTCGACGAAGGCGTCGTATTGCTCGCGCGTCAGCGGGCAGTTGATGTAGTCGGCTCCGGTGCCGCCGGGCCCGGCTTTGTCGTAGCGCGACTGGAACCAGGCGACGCCGAGATCGATACTGTCACGATGCACGATCGGGGCGATGGCGTCGAAGAAGGCGAGCTGTGTTTCGCCGGTCAGCGTGCGGATATTGGCGGCGAGGTCGGGCGAGGTGAGGGGGCCGGTGGCGATGATGACGCTGTCCCAGTCCGCGTGCGGCAGCGCGACCTCGCCGCGCTCGATGGCAATCAGCGGATGGGCTGCGAGTGCCGCCGTGATCGCCGCCGAGAAGCCGTCGCGGTCGACGGCGAGCGCGCCCCCGGCCGGCACCTGGTTCTTGTCCGCGGCCTGCATAATCAGCGAGCCGAGCCGGCGCATTTCTTCATGCAGTAGCCCGACCGCATTGTGGTCCTTGTCGTCGGAGCGGAACGAGTTCGAGCAGACCAGTTCCGCCAAATCGCCGGTCTTGTGCGCGGCGGTCTGCGTCTGCGGGCGCATCTCGTGCAGCACCACCGGCACCCCCGCTTGCGCGAGCTGCCAGGCGGCCTCCGAACCGGCGAGGCCACCGCCGATGACATGGACGGGCTTCAGCGTCATGTCGGCAAACTAGGCGTTCGCCGCGCAAAACGAAACCGCCCGCGACGGGCGCGGGCGGTTTCGACCAGGTTTCGTCGCGATTAGCGGCGGTGGGCCCAGGCGACGCGGTGGATGTCGGAGCGGCTGATGCCGATATCGGCGAGTTCACGGTCACCGAGCCGCGACAACTCGGTCAGGCTCCGATGATAGCGCCGCCATTCGCGGATGAAGCGGACGATTGCAGCGAGCATGGTCTTTTCCCTTTCTTCCGGCGTTCGGCCGGTGAATCTGTCGCTGCGAACATAGGGATATTCTCCGCTTGGAAAAGCAACAATGCTGCGCTGCACCTATGCAGAAAGCGCATGACTTAACTATCTGAATTTTAACCAGGAAGCTCAGATTGCTGGACGTTTTCGCGGGGGCATTTCGCACCCCGGCTTGCGGCTTTGGATCGTATAGATTGGGCCGCCGGCCGGGGAGGACGGTGGAATGGAACCGAGGCCAGATCGCCGCATCGTCGTCACCGCGCTCGGCCTCAGCCAGATCCTGGCCTGGGGAACGTCGTTCTACATCCCCGCCGTCTTTGCCGAACCCATCGTCAGCGAAACCGGTTGGTCGTTGAGCTGGGTGGTGGGTGGCACCTCGCTCGGCCTGCTGGTCGCCGGCCTTATTTCGCCCCAGGTCGGCAAATTCATCGATCGCCACGGCGGCCGGCCGGTATTGCTGGCGAGTTCGTTGTTCTACGCCGCCGGCCTTGCCGGCATCGGCCTGGCGCCGAATTTGCCGGCCTATCTCTGCGCCTGGCTGCTGCTCGGCGCCGGCATGGGGACCGGTCTCTACGACGCCGTGTTTGCGGCACTCGGCCGCATGTACGCAAGCCAAGCGCGCACGCCGATCACCAGCCTCACATTGTTCGGCGGCTTTGCCAGTACCGTGTGCTGGCCGCTCAGCGCCTTCATGATCGACCAGTTTGGCTGGCGCATCGCCTGTCTGATCTATGCCGGCCTTCACCTGTTTGTGTCGCTGCCGCTGCAAATCTCGGTGATCGGCGGGCCACCGGTAGCGTCAGACGGCGACCTGGCTGGCGGCGATGACAGGCCTGCCACAGATGCCCGCCTGCCGAACGAGCCCGCGGTCTTTGCCTTGCTGGCGCTGGTGCTGTCGCTCGCAGCCGGCATCGGCTCGATCGTGGTCGTGCACCTGTTGATTTTCCTGCAGGCGCGAGGCGCCGATTTTGCACTGGCCGTCGGCCTCGGCACGCTGTTCGGGCCGGCGCAGGTCGGCGCGCGCGTCGTCGAACGTCTTTTCGGCAGCCGCTATCACCCGATCTGGACGATGATCGCGTCCTGCGGCTTGATGGCGCTCGGCCTCTCGATGCTGAGCGCCGGGGTTCCGGCTCTCGTGCTCATTATCGTTCTGTACGGAGGCGGCTACGGCATATCCTGGATCGGACGCGGCACGTTGCCGCTCGCGCTGTTCGGACCGGTGCGGTTTCCGCGCCTGATGGGCAAACTCGCCTTCCCGAGCCTGATCGTGCAGGCGCTGTCGCCCTCGGCCGGGGCGCTTCTGCTGGACGCGGCCGGCGCCGATATGACCATCGGCGCCTTGACCGTGTTCGCATTGCTCAATGTGGTGCTGATCGGCGCTTTGTGGTTGATGTGCCGCGAACGCCTGAACGCAGGTCTTGCCGCATGATCCTGCCGCTGCGCATGCTGTTCTTCGAGGACCTCTCGGTCGGCATGACCGAGACGCTGCACAAGACCATCGATTCATCCGATGTCATCGGCTTTGCCGAGGTCACCGGCGATCGCAATCCGATTCATCTATCCGAGCATTTCGCCGCCAAGACGCCGTTCGGCACGCGCATCGCTCATGGCCTCTACACCGCGAGCCTGATCTCGGCGGTGCTCGGCACGCGGCTGCCGGGGCCGGGCGCGGTCTACATCTCGCAGACGCTGAATTTCCGCGCACCGGTGAAAATCGGCGATACCGTCGACGTGAATGTTTCGGTTGCCGAGCTGATGCCGGAGAAGTCGCGGGCGCGTTTGGCCTGCACATGTTCGGTGCAAGGCGAGGTCGTGCTCGACGGCGAAGCCTGGGTCAAGGTGCCGTCGAAACTATCGGGCGGCCGGCCCTTGCCGCGCATTTAGGCCAAAGGCGCCAGCGCGGACCCTGTCAGGGAACCTGCTTTTGCAATTTGCGTTAGGTCAATGTGGGCCTGGATCTTGCATGGCAAAAGCGTGCCCCGTTGATGAGGTTTTCCGTGCCGAACAAGCTGCCGGTCAAACCGCGCGCCAAGCTCGCGCGCGCCGAGGACGGCCACCAGCCGATCGACTGGCTGGCCTTGTGGGCGATTTCGCTTGGCATCTGCGCCGTCGTTCTCGCCGCGACCGCATTCTTTTGTGCAGCGGACAAGATCGGCGCCGTCATGGTCCTGGTTGGGACAGCGACACTAATCGTGCTGATCCTTGAAGGGAGCGCGCGCGGCTACCTTTGATCTGTTCCCAAGCGTGTGCCTATAGGCCGTACTCGCGCCCGTATCGGTCGCAGTTTGACATTATTGAGCGAAGCAATTCGGCAAATTTGAGGGCTCTTGATCCATCGAGTCCGTTTTCCCGGTCAACCATTTCGGAAATCAGACTGCTCGTCTGCGAAAGCTGCGCTCTCATCTTACGATCATATAAATGGCGCACTGTATTTAAGTAATCCATCGCTTTGAAGCCGGCATCGGCGCTAGCTTGAAATTGCTTATTGAACAATTCATCACTTACTGGACCGCTCTGCCTCTCATTGAGATCAATCCCCGGCACGCCCTGGATAGCTTTTTCAGCTCGAATTGCACCGGATAGCCGATATTCAGCATTCCGATTTCCAAAATCTTGAACTAAGGAAATTACGGTAGTGCATTGCGTTATTTGCTGCTGAAGAAGCGTGGATTCTAATGCTCGGTTCAATCCGCGCCACGCGATTACCGCCTGCGAAACTGATACTACCAGCGCCACAGAAGATATAATTACGGCGATGGTAGACGCTGATACCCCTCGCGCGACGTTTGAGCGAACCGCTTTGCCTCGCATGCGCTATTATGTACCAACAATCTATAGACAGGCTCATTGGCGCGAGCAAACAAGGAATAGGAGCTTTTTGTAATTATAGCCCCGGTTTAAGCCCAAAAACACACCGTCTCGTTCCGTCGGGTCGACGGCAAATAGTCAACCGGCCATCGGGCGGCGGTACAGGCATGGCTTCATCAAATGGTACGAGTTCGCCGTCGATGACCCACCCGGTCGCTGTCGATGCGGCCTTTGTATAACTTTTGCAATCATAGTCGCCGCAACACCATTCGCCGCCGGCGTTTTTAAAACCGCCACGGTTGATCCATGAATCGTGCGCCAAAGCGGCGGAACTCGACAGCGCAAAGGCGAGAGCAAGCGAAGAGCACGTGAAGCGCGGCATGGGTGGCCTCCATCAAAACCTCCCGGCGCAGCGTTTCTTTTTGCCCGTCCCTCTCCCTGAATCGATTTGCCGATGGTTTGGTTCCAGCGGCTCCTTGCGCCCAACCTTGTGATCGGTTGTGACGAATCGTCGGCTAGGAAAAATGCTAGCACGATCCGGGCCGGTTCGACCGGTATTCTTGTGCGCTGCGGAATGCCGGCCATGCGCGAACATCGGGGCTGAAAAAGTCCAGTTCATCCAGTGGGTAGCTTGGCGGCAGAAAATCGGGCAGACCGGCGCCGATGAGGACATCGTGGCAAATCTGGCGCGACCGGCGCGGGCGGCTATCGCCGCTGCGCGGCGGGGCACTCGTGCTGCTGGTGATGCCGCTTTTTAAGGCGCTCTATGAGCTCGACGCCATCGTCCACGGCGCCCGCCCGATCAATGAGCTCATCCACCGCGCCGGCTTCTGGGCGCTGGTGTTCCTGGGCGTCACCCTGGCGGTGACGCCGTTCCGGCACGTCGCGCGTTACGGCCATTTGATCGAGGTGCGCCGCATGCTCGGCGTCGGCGCCTTCTGCTACGCCGCCGCGCATCTTGCGCTGTTCGTCGCCGATCAAGGCTTCGATATCGGCAAGGCCGCGTATGAGATCACGCATCGCTGGTACCTGATCATCGGCGGCACCGGCTGGCTACTGCTCGCCGTGCTGGCGGCGACCTCGACAGACGCCATGGTGCGCCGGCTCGGCGGCATGCGCTGGCGCAGGCTGCATCAGATGATCTATGCCGTCGCGCTGCTGGCGCTGATCCATTATTTCCAGCAGACCAAGGCCGATGTCACCGTGCCGAGCTTTGCCGCCAGCCTGTTCGGCTGGCTGATCGGGTATCGGGTGGTTGCCTGGTGGCAGGGCGGCGGCGAATTATCGACGCGCAGTCTGCTCGGGCTGACGATTGCGGTCTCGGTCCTGACCTTCATCGGCGAGGCGATCGGCATCGCCATCGCCTTTCATGTTTCGCCCTTGCGCGTGCTGTCGGTGGCGTTCGACTTTGGTGCCGGCGTCAGGCCGGGCTGGCAAGTGCTTGCCGCGGGCCTTGCGGTTGTGGCGATCGACGCGGTGCGGTCGCGCAGCCGCACCGCGCGCCCGCGCACGGTGGCGGCGGAATAGGTTTTGGCATGGCACTCTTCGTCGTCGCCCATGGCGCCTGGAGCGCGGGCTTTGCCTGGAAAAAAATGCATCCGTTGATGCAGGCCCGCGGCCATCGGCTCGTGACGCCGACCTATACCGGGCTTGGCGAACGCGCCCATCTCGCCCGCCCCGACATCGATCTCGACACCCACATCGCCGACATTCTCGGCGTCATCGAATGCGAGGATCTGACCGGCATCAATCTGATCGGCCATTCCTATGGCGGCATGGTCGCGACCGGCGTCGCCGACCGGGCGCGGGGGCGCCTCGTCCAGCTCATCTACATCGACGCCTTCGCGCCCAATGATGGCGACAGCGCGCTCGACCTGCTGCCGAGCGCAATGCGCGCGCAGCGCCAGGCCGGCGCCGACGGCTTCATCCCGCCAAGCCCGATGCCGGCCGACACGTCCGCGGAAGACGTCGCCTGGTGCATGCCGCGCCGCAGGCCGCAGCCGGCCAGGACCTTCGAGCAGAAGCTGAGGTTCAAGAACGGGCCGCTGACACTGCCGCGCCACTACATCTACTGCACGCGGCATTCGCCGGATGACCGTTTCCGGCCGTTCTATGAGCGCGCCAAGCGCGAGGGCTGGGGCGTCCATGAGATCGACTCCAGCCACAATCCGCACATCACTTGTCCGCAGGTGCTGGCAGACCTGCTGACGCGCATTGCCGTCTAGGCGCGCTTGCGCTCGGCGATGGGGACCGCCGGCGGCACGCGCTTCGGCAGCAGCGGCTTGATGTGGGCGGCGGCCTTGATGAAGGGATCGACCACCTCGCCCTTGAACTTGTGCGCGTCGGGCCGGTCGGGAAAACCGAAGGTCAGCGGCTCGCGCTCCTTGCTCGGCACATAGAGCGTACCGAACATCCAGTCCCATAGCGCAAGGCAGCTGCCGAAATTCTTGTTGAAGTGCTTCGGGTCGCCGGAATGATGCACCTGATGATGGGCGGGCGAAACGAACACGCGTCCGAGCGCGCCGGTGAAGGCGATCCACATGTGCGAATGCTGGAGATGCACATAGGCGTGGATGAAGATCACCAGGATGAGGTTGGTGTCGTTGATGGCGTATTGATAGGCGGTGTTGCCGAACAGGTAATTGCCGATGCCGCCGGCCACCGCCGCCGAGAACGCCAGGATGTTGGCGAAGATCCATGAATAGATCGGATGGACGCGGAAATTGGTGACCGGGGTCAGCACCTCGGCGCTGTGGTGCACTTTGTGGAATTCCCACAAGAACGGCACCTTGTGGCTGAGCCAGTGGTTGAACCAGTAGCCCAATTCGTAGCCGAGGAAGAGCAGGATCGTGACGCCGCCGCGCGATACGATGACCGGCAGGCTCGACGGCGCGGCCGGGCCGAATACCGCAACCAGCGCGGCGATGACGCCGTTGGTGACGAACTGGTAAGTCAGTACGGCCCAGCCGAACATGATGCCGTAGAGAAAGACGTTGAACAGCAGATAGCCGATGTCGGCGCGGTTCGAGCTGTGCCGCACCATGCGTTTCGGGAACAGCGCGCGCGCGATTACGCGCCAGCGCAGGCGGCGGCCGCGCTTGACGCGCTGCCAGGCGAAGAACAGCGCGGCGATGACCAGCGCGGCAAAGAGCGACGACAGCGAGAAATGCGAGCCGAGCGACAGCATCAGCCTGCTGGTCTGGCCGAACAAGAATTCGATGATCGGCGAAAAATCCAACGGCCGCTCCTGAAAACGTGAAGTCCAATGTCTTACCGGAGAGTAAATATTGTGTTAGGCGCGAGCCCCGCACGGCGCCTTGATCGCGCCGCTGAAAGGAGCGGTTTTCATGGCCAATTTGACGCTTTATCACGCTTCGCCGTCGCGCTCGTCCATCGTTCTGTGGATGCTCGAGGAACTCGGCCAGCCTTACGACATCAAACTCGTCAAGCTGAGCGCCGGCGACAATCTCAAGCCCGATTATCTCGCCATCAATCCGATGGGCAAGGTGCCGGCGCTCAGGCACGGCGACACGGTGATCACCGAAACGGCCGCGATCTGCACCTACCTCGCCGATGAATTTCCCCAGGCCAAGCTCAATGTTCCGACCGGCACGCCGCGGCGCGGCGTCTATCTCAAATGGCTGTTCTTCGGGCCCGGTTGCATGGAGCCGGCGGTGATCGATCGCGCGGCGCCACGCAAGGAGGAGCCGCGCCGCGCGATGCTCGGTTATGGCGATTTCGACACCTGCATGAATGTCGTGGCAAAGGCGGTGGAGAAAGGGCCTTGGCTCATGGGCGACCAGTTCACGGCTGCCGACGTGGTCATCGGCAGCAATATTCGGTGGGGCATGATGTTCAACATGATTCCGCCGCGGCCGGAATTTGCCGCCTACTCCGAACGCATCGCCGCACGGCCCGCGGCGCAGCGCGCCGAGGCAAAGGACAAGGAGCTTGCGGCGAAGGCGGCGTGACGGAGTGTCGCTCAGCGGCGTGCCGGTCCGGCGTGCATGATGTCGTCGTCACGTGCACCCTCGACGATCAGAAATCCGACGAGGCCCCGCTCCACGCGCGAGAGCGCGTGGTCGACCAG
>DASRGB010000004.1:0-42298 GCA_035651255.1 Pseudolabrys sp. | reverse complement strand
CAAGGCCTTCGGCCCGGCGCAGGCGGTGTCGTCCGACAACTACCGCTATTTCCCCAAGGCCGGCGTCTACAAGGTCGAATTCCAGTGCTACGACGTCAAGGGCTACGTCTGCGAGCAGATGCTGGTGCAGTTTTAGGGGGCTTCCGCGCGGACAAAGAGTGGCGGGATCTTGTCGAGCGATTTAACGGTTAGCCCTTGCCAGGAATTTTGCTTATCAATTTTTCTATTATTGACTTCACATCGTTATAGTCGGCATGAGCATCCGCGGTCGCAAGTTTCTCTCCCTTTTTAAGGACAAAATTTCGCTCCGTCTCAGAAAGACACTTTATAATTTGTCTGTGAGCAGAAGCGTCTTTTAGTGTTCTAGCGTACTGAAAGGCGATCATTTTGCTTTCGAGATTTGTGAGCTCATTTTTGTTGTGTTTCAAATCCACCTCATTCGCGACGTATAGTCTCAGGAAGAAAAATCCGACAAATTGAAGCAGCAGGCCAATTGCAAATCGCGGCAGATATGTTTGAGATATCCACCTAGCCACGTCAATCGCTTGCTCTGCATGTTGCGACAACGATTGTTCAAGGATAGGAAACGCTAGGACGCCGAGCGCGCAGGCACTAAATACAATTCCGAAATATAAATTTCGACGACTAATCTTGTCGATGCGCAGCGAGTCGCTTGTCAACCTTCGTCGGGCGGCACCAAATATCTTGTCGGGTTCTGAGAGGTCTTCAGATTGAGACACATCTTCTTCGAGTTTCGATTTGAGCGATTCTGCCGTATCTTTAAGCTGCTGAAGAACAACTTCATTATTTTTATTTTTCTGGAGTAACTCAAGCTCCCTTCTAATCTTGGCGATATCACGCGCCTCGCTCCGCCGAGTCGAAAGAGACGCTTCGAAACCAGCATCTTTTAATAAGGGTGCCAATCCTTGAATAAAAATCAGGGAGAGGACGGCTGCGCCAATTAGGAATAGAAATTGTCTGTTTTGCGGATTCTCAAAAAACACCTCCAGCGGCACTCGACTATTGAAATACTTAAGTAGTAGATACAATCCAGACGTCGCGACGAGCATCTGCATCGAAAGTGGGAGAAGGCGCTCAAAAACCCGCCGCATAAAATATTGCGATCTAATATTGATTGAAGCTCTCATCCCCAACTCCCTTACCGTCATTCCCCTTCTCGTAAGAGTTGCAAAGCTTAGTAAAATTTACAATGACAAATTGTCGTGCTTTCGGCGCCGTATATTCGCGTGCTGCCTCGTAGCGTTTCAATCATCATCAATTTCCCTCCTAAAAAAATGAATGCCGGCAAGCTCGGCAGTGGAATCCGACTGTTCGGCGCATTGCGGACAAAGGTTCAACCAGCTATCACTAGGCGACTTTCGATGCTCCCAGCCCTCCAAACGGGCGACATTCAACGCTTGTCTAAAAGACTTTTGGTCGGTACGGTTTTTCGCGCCACACAGGCCATCGCACTCGAACTCATAGGTTTTGTCCGCTAGTTGCCTATACATGTGTCCTCCGACGCTGATCCCTCATACCGGCAGATTTTCGCGCGCTTTCGCGCCCGCTCACACCCCCGCCCCCAACCTCTCCGCCAACTTCTTGTCCAGCTCCGGCAACAGCACGATGCCGTCCTGGTCGCTGCCGGAGGAATGCACCACGATCCAGGTGCAGGGCGCGCCGCTCTCGTTACACGGCGCGTGCGGCACGTCGGCCGGGCAGAACACCTGCTCGCCTTGGCGCACCAGCATGCGCCGCTCCAGCGCGTCGCCGTAATAGACCGCGCATTCGCCTTCCAGCATATAGGCGATGGTCTCGATGCCGTCGTGATAATGCGCCTTGGCGCGCGCGCCTGGCGGCATCGGCATGATGTTCATGCAGACGCGCTCGGCGCCCACGGTCTCTTTCGAGGCACCGGCGCCGTAGATGATGCCCTGCTTGCCGAGGTAGGTCTTGCCCGGCGCGACGATGGTGACGCGATCGGTGGCGGCGGTGGTCATTCGTTCTGCTCCGTCATGCCCCCTGCGCTCTCATTCTGTCATTGCCGGGCTTGGCCCGGCAATCCCGCTTAGAGAGGCACTGGGTCCCTGATCGGGATCACCGGGACAAGCCCGGTGATGACAAAAAGATTTTCAGAGCGGCGTGCTCGGCGCTTCTTCTCCCCTCCCCCTTGTGGGGAGGGGGCGGGGGTGGGGTCCAACGGTGCGCGCGAAACTCCAGCCCCACCCCGCCCGGCTTCGCTAAAGCTTCGCCGGGTGACCCTCTCCAACTTATCTTTTAGCGAACTCGGGTAAACCCGAGTTCGCGTGGGGAGGGTAAGAAAGAAACTAAAGCGGCAGATTGTCGTGCTTGCGCCCCGGCATCTCGACGTGCTTGTTGCGCAGCATGGCGAGCGCGCGGGCGATGCGGGCGCGCGTTGCGCGCGGCATGATGACGTCGTCGATATAGCCGCGCTCGGCGGCGATGAAGGGCGATAGAAACCGGTCCTCGTATTCCTTGGTGCGCTTGGCGATCTCCTCGGCCGACTGGCCGCGGAAGATGATCTCGACCGCGCCCTTGGCGCCCATCACCGCGATCTGCGCCGTCGGCCAGGCATAGTTGACGTCGCCGCCGACGTGCTTCGACGCCATCACGTCATAGGCGCCGCCGAAGGCCTTGCGCGTGATCACCGTGACGAGCGGCACCGTGCACTGGCTGTAGGCGAACAACAGCTTGGCGCCGTGCTTGATCAGCGCGCCGTATTCCTGGTTGGTGCCGGGCAGGAAGCCCGGCACGTCGACGAAGGTGACGATCGGGATGCCGAAGGCGTCGCAGAAGCGCACAAAGCGCGCGGCTTTGCGCGAGGCGTCGATGTCGAGGACGCCGGCGAGCACCATCGGCTGGTTGGCGACGAAGCCCACGGTGCGGCCCTCGATGCGGCCGAAGCCGGTGACGATGTTCTTGGCATAGGCCGCCGAGATTTCGAAGAAATCGCCCTCGTCGGCGACCTTGAGGATCAGCTCCTTGATGTCGTAGGGCTTGTTCGGATTGTCGGGGATGAGCGTGTCGAGCGCGGCGTCCTCGCGGTCGGCCTTGTCCTGGGTCGGCCATTCCGGCACGCCCGCCTCGTTGTTCGCCGGCAGGAAGTCGATGAGCCGGCGCATTTGCAGGAGACACTCGACGTCGTTCTCGAAGGCGCCGTCGGCGACCCCCGACTTCGCCGTGTGGACGGAGGCGCCGCCCAGTTCCTCCGCGGTCACCACCTCGTTGGTCACGGTCTTCACCACGTCCGGGCCGGTGACGAACATGTAGGAGGTGTCGCGCACCATGAAGATGAAGTCGGTCATGGCCGGCGAATAGACATCGCCGCCCGCACAGGGGCCCATGATGACGCTGATCTGCGGAATGACGCCGCTCGCGATGACGTTGCGCTTGAACACCTCGCCGTAGCCGCCGAGCGCCGCCACGCCCTCCTGGATGCGCGCCCCGCCGGCGTCGAACAGGCCGATGATCGGCACCCGCGCCTTCATCGCCATGTCCTGCACCTTGATGATCTTGCCGGCGTGCGTCTCCGACAACGAGCCGCCGAACACCGTGAAATCCTTGGAGAACAGATAGACGGCGCGGCCGTTAATGGTGCCCCAGCCGGTGACCACGCCGTCGCCGGGGATCTTGGTTTTCTCCATGCCGAAATCGCTCGAGCGGTGCTCGACGAACATGTCGAATTCCTCGAACGAGCCCTTGTCGAGCAGCAGTTCGATGCGCTCGCGCGCGGTCAATTTGCCTCTGCCGTGCTGGGCCTCGATACGCGCCTTGCCGCCGCCGAGGCGGGCTTCTTCCCGCCGCGCTTCCAGCCTGTCGAGGATGTCCTTCATGCCCTGCGCCCCGTCCGAGTCCGGCCTAGATGGATAGCATGGCCGCGCGGCGTTCTCACTTCCCCTCTCCCCTTGTGGGAGAGGATGGCGAGCGCGAGCCGGGTGAGGGGTCGGCGTTTGAGGAGAGGTAGGACCCCTCACCCGCCCTCGTTCGGCTTCGCCTCCACTCAGGCACCCTTTCCCACAAGGGGAGAGGGGAAAGCGTGCTTGCCGCCCGGCCTGTCCACATTTACAAGCCCCCCAAATGGCCACCAACGCCGAACTCATCCAGCAGGGTCTCGTCCACCACCGCCAGGGCCAGGTGGCGCTGGCCATGGACCGCTACACCGAGGTGCTGCGCAACGATCCGCGCAACGCCGAGGCGCTCTATTACGTCGCGGTGATCGCCTGCCAGGAGGGCCAGTTTCAGCAGGGCATCGATCTCGCCCGCCGCTCGCTCTCCTTCCAGGGCGGCCAGGCGCGCGCCCACAACCTCATCGGCCAGGCGCTGCACCGCATGGGCAAGATCAAGGACGCGCTCGAGGCCTTCGACCAGGCGCTCGGCTGCGACATCAATTTCGCCGACGCCTATGCCAACCGCGCCAATATGCTCAGCGAACTCGGCCGCCACACCGAGGCGCTGTCGAGCTTCGACCGGGCGCTGGCGCTCAACGCCGCCTCGCCGAACGACTGGCTCAACCGCGGCGCCACGCTGCACGCCTTGGGGCGCATGGACGAGGCGATCGCCAGCTACGACCGCGCCATCGCCCTCGACAAGAATTTCTCGGTGGCGCACTTCAACCGCGCCAACGTGCTGCACGAGCTCGGCCGCCTCGACGAGGCAATCGAGGGCTACGACCGGGCGCTGGCGCTCGCGCCCAAGGTGGTCGAGGTGCATCTGGGGCGCGCTTACGCGCTCATGGCCCTGGGGCGGCTCGAGGAGTCGCTCGCCGCCGCCGACCGCGCGGCAGAGCTCGATGCCGAACTGCCCGGCCCGCATGAGGCCCGCGCCGCCATCCTGCACGCGCTCGGCCGCGCCGGCGACGCCAGCGCCGCCCGCGACAAGGCGGCCGAACTGAAAAAACGGGCGGCGGAGAAAAAGGCTGCGGAAAACCAGCCGGCGGCGGCAGGACATAGCTCGGTCTAAGCCCGAACGGCCGCCGGACCGCGGCCGTCATGGAACTTTTATCAAAGCCTGTTGTTCTCGGATGGGACCCCTCCAGCACAAGCAGGCAACTCCGATGAACACTGTGACAAAGGCTTCGCCGCGCCTGAGGACACCGACCGACCTCGGCTCGAATGCCACCAAGGACATTGCCGGCGCGCTCAACGCGCTGCTCGCCGACACCTTCGCGCTTTACCTGAAGACCAAGAACTTCCACTGGCACGTCAGCGGGCCGCATTTCCGCGACTATCACCTGCTGCTCGACGAGCAGGCCGACCAGATCTTCGCCATGACCGACGTGCTGGCCGAGCGGGTGCGCAAGATCGGCGGCAATACCTTGCGCTCGATCGGCGACATCTCCCGCCACCAGCGCATCGCCGATAACGACGCCGCCTATGTCGATCCCGACGACATGCTGGCGGAGTTGCGCGACGACAATCAGCGTTTCGTCACCGCCATGCGCGAGGCGCACGACGTCTGCGACGAGCACAACGACGTGGCCACCGCGAGCCTGCTGGAAGTCTTTATCGACGAGACCGAGCGGCGCATCTGGTTCCTTTACGAGGCCGGCCGGCGCGGTGACCCGACCGGACATTAGCGGCCTCCCTCTCCCCGCTGTTGCGGGGAGAGGTGACGCAGGGCCTCACTTCTCGACGATGTCCTTCTCCAGCGGCACCAGCATCGCGAAGAGCTCGTGCTGCTCCTTGTCCGGCACCTTGAACTTGCCGAGCACCTCGATGAGGATTTTCACCGAGCGATCCCAGTCGGCTTTGCTGATGGCGGAGCCGGCATGCGCCGTCTTCATGTCGCGGCCGATATAGACGCAGGGGCCGCCGGCGGCCTTGCACAGGAAGTCGACGATGTGCTGGCGGATGCGCGCCTTGCTGTCGGCGGAAAAGCCGATGAAGAAGCGCTTCTCCTGCTCGTCGGTGGCAAGGCGTCCGATGAACTCGTCGGTGACGGCGGCAATGGCGTCATAGCCGCCGAGCCGCTGGTAGAGCGATTTGTCCTGGGCGGCGGCCGGCTGCGTCGCAGCAGCGGCGGCGATCGACGCGGCAACCAGGATATTGCGGATCGTCTTCATGGATGGCCCCCATCGTTTGCAGTGGCAACGGGAGCTACGAAAGGGCCGACAAAAAAGATGCACCCTGCGGCTAGGGCGCGTGTCTGAGCACCGCCGCCGCCGCCTGCATTTCGGCGTGGCGGAAGGCGCGGCGGGCGAGCGCCAGCTCGTCTTTGCCCCATTGCGCCATCTGCCAGTCCTCGTCGACATGGGCGGCGGTCCAAGCCGCCTCGACGTCGAGCACCCCGGCATTGAGCGCCAGCGCGAGCAGGCCCGAGCCGGTGAGCGAGGTGATCGAGGACACGGCGCCGAGCCGCCAGATGTCCTTGGGGATCGCCGCGCGCGCCGCGGCAACGGCGTCCGCGGCTTGCGGGACGTGCATCACGCCCTGACCCAGCACAAAGCGCGCGCCCAGGGCCTCGCGCGCCCAGGCCAGCACCGGGTCCCAGTGCTGCGCCTGCTTCTCGACAAGTCCCGCCGGCGCCTCGGCGCGGTAGCACACAAGGTCGCTGCCGAGATATTGCGCAATTCCGGCGGCAACTTCGTCCGGCTTCTCCGCCACCGCGTCGATGACGGCATTGGCAAGGCGCGTCAGGGGCATGCGCGCCGGATCGATGTCGTCATTCTGCGCTTCCCATTCCGCCGCAATCGCTTCCGCCAAAGCCGCCGACGGAGCGGCCAAAGGCTTCTTCGCCGGCGTTTGCACAGGCTTGCCGTCGAGCAGGATTGCGCCGCCCCCGCCCGCGCTGGCGCGCCGATAGAAGCGCTTGCGCAATCGCGGCCGCATGGCACGGCGCGCCGCCTCGGTCGGGTCGAGCGGCTGGTTTTCAAAAATCTCGGTAAAAATCTCGCGCATCGTTGTTGCGCCGCAAAACGGAACTTGCTGGCTCCCCCGTTATGGCAACAAAAGCAGCGCGTTCAAGTCCGTGTGCGTGCGTCGATTTTGCCGCTTCGATGCCCTACTGCCGCCCCTTTCAGGGAGCGAAAAGGCAAGTGAACACTTATGGTTGATAGGGGGCCTTCCCAACGGAAGGATAGTGGCGCTGGAGGGTTCTAACCCATATTATCCGCGACCGGATTCGACGCCGGGCCCCAACCAGGCCGATCCGCCAAGAAAGGCAGCCGCCGGGCTGTAACGCGACACCGTCTCAAGTCGATGGCGTAGCGGGGCGCGTTTCGAGGAGTGAATGAAGAATACCGACATTTCTGCGCCCGGCTATTTCCACAAGGTGGTGGACTGCCAATGGGCCTGCCCGGCGCACACGCCGGTGCCCGAATACATCCGCTTGATCGCGCACGGGCGCTACTCCGACGCCTACATGATCAATTGGCGCTCCAACGTGTTCCCGGGAATCCTCGGGCGCACCTGCGACCGCCCCTGCGAGCCGGCCTGCCGGCGCGACCGCGTCGAAAACGAGCCGGTGGCGATCTGCCGGCTCAAGCGCGTCGCCGCCGACCACAAAGATGACATCAGGGACCGGCTGCCCAAGCCCGCCGCGCGCAAGAACGGCAAGCGCGTGGCATTGGTCGGCGCCGGGCCCGCTTCCTTGACCGTGGCGCGCGATCTCAGCCCCCTCGGCTACACCTGCGTGGTGTTCGACGCCGACCCGAAGGCCGGCGGCATGATCCGCACCCAGATCCCGAAATTCCGCCTGCCCGACAGCGTCATCGACGAGGAGTGCGGCTATATCCTCAACCTCGGCGTCGAATTCCGCGGCGGCACCCGCATCGACAGCATGAAAAAACTGCTGAGCGAGAACTGGGACGCGATTTTCGTCGGCTCCGGCGCGCCGCGCGGGCGCGACCTCGACATCCCCGGCCGCAAGGAAGCCGCCGCCAATATCCACATCGGCATCGATTGGCTGTCCTCGGTGTCGTTCGGCCACGTGAGCAAGATCGGCAAGCGCGTGGTCGTGCTCGGCGGCGGCAACACCGCCATGGACTGCTGCCGCTCGGCCCGCCGCCTCGGCGGCGAGCAGGTCGACGTGGTGGTGCGTTCCGGCTTCGAGGAGATGAAGGCGTCGCCTTGGGAAAAGGAAGACGCCATGCACGAGGGCATCCCGATCCACAATTATCTGGTGCCGAAATTCTTTACCCACGACAACGGCAAGCTGACCGGCATCACCTTCGAGAAGGTCAAGGCCGAATACGACGCTAAGGGCCGCCGCAAGCTCGTGCCTTCAGGCGAGCCGGACCAGCACTTCCCTTGCGACGACGTGCTGGTGGCGGTCGGCCAGGAAAACGCCTTCCCCTGGATCGAGCGCGACATCGGCATCGCGTTCAACGACTGGGGCCTGCCCAAGCTCGACGAGACGACCTTCCAATCGACGCACCCCAAAGTGTTCTTCGGCGGCGACGCCGCGTTCGGCCCCAAGAACATCATCTGGGCGGTGGCGCACGGCCACGAGGCGGCGGTGTCGATCGACAAGATGCTCAACGGCGAGGACATCGCCGACCGCCCGGCGCCCGCGGTCGAGATGATCAGCCAGAAGATGGGCATCCACGAGTGGTCCTACGACAACGACATCGCGCTCGATCAGCGCTACAAGGTGCCGCACCGCGACAAGGTGGTGGCGCTCAAGGACATCAAGGCCGAGGTCGAACTCGGCTTCGACATCGAGATGGCGGTCAAGGAGGCGCACCGCTGCCTGAATTGCGACGTGCAGACGGTGTTCACCGCGCAGCTCTGCATCGAATGCGACGCCTGCGTCGACATCTGCCCGATGGACTGCATCACGTTCACGCAGAACGGCGAGGAGGCCGAGCTGCGCACGCGCCTGTCGGCGCCGTCGAAGAACCTGACGCAGGATCTTTACGTCCAGGACGGGCTGAAGACCGGCCGCGTCATGGTCAAGGACGAGGACGTCTGCCTGCACTGCGGGCTGTGCGCCGAGCGCTGCCCGACCGGCGCCTGGGACATGCAGAAATTCTTGCTCGATATGACTCACGCAGGGAATTCATGCCGACCGCAACGCCGATCAGCCGCGTAAACGACTTCGTCGTCCGCTTCGCCAACGTCAACGGCTCGGGCTCGGCGAGCGCCAACGAGATGTTCGCCCGCGCCATCCTGCGCATGGGCGTGCCGGTGGCGCCGCGCAACATCTTCCCGTCGAACATCCAAGGCCTGCCGACCTGGTACGAGGTGCGGGTGTCCGAAGCGGGCCACCTGGGCGCGCGCGGCGGCACCGACCTGATGGTGGCGATGAACCCGCAGACCTTCGACAAGGACATCGCCGGCATCGAGCCGGGCGGCTACCTGCTCTATGATTCGACCAAACCGTTGCCGCCGTCCAAATTCCGCGACGATCTCACCGTCATCGGCGTGCCGCTGACCGCCATCTGCAATCGCGAATATAGCGACCCGCGCCAGCGCCAGCTGTTCAAGAACATCATCTATATCGGCGTGCTCAGCGCCATGCTCGACATGGACGTCAAGGTGGTCGAGCAGTTGATCGGCGAGCAGTACCGGGGCAAGGACAAGCTGATCGAGCCGAACATCAAGGCGCTGCACATCGGCCGCGACTACGCCACGCTCAACCTCAACTGCCCGATCGGCCTGCGCTTGCGCAAGAGCGACAAGGTCGGCGACCGCATCTTCGTCGAGGGCAATTCGGCGGCGGCGCTGGGCGCGGTCTATGGCGGCGCCACGGTGTGCGCCTGGTATCCGATCACGCCCTCGTCGTCGCTCGCCGACGCCTTCACCCGCCATTGCGGGCGCTTGCGCGTCGATCCCGAAACCAAGCAGGCCAAATACGCCATCATCCAGGCCGAGGACGAGCTCGCCTCGATCGGCATGGTGATCGGCGCCGGCTGGAACGGCGCCCGCGCCTTTACCGCGACATCGGGCCCCGGCATCTCGCTGATGCAGGAGTTCATCGGCCTCGCCTATTTCGCCGAGATTCCCGCGGTCATTTTCGACGTGCAGCGCGCCGGGCCCTCGACCGGCATGCCGACGCGCACCCAGCAGTGCGACATCATCTCCTGCGCCTATGCCTCGCACGGCGACACCAAGCACGTGCTGCTGTTCCCCGAGGACCCCTACGAGGCCTTCGAGATGGGGGCGCAGGCCTTTGATCTCGCCGACCGGCTGCAGACGCCGGTCTTCGTCATGCTCGACCTCGACATCGGCATGAACCACCGGTTGTCGAAGCCTTTCGCCTGGGACGAGACCCGCAAATACGACCGCGGCAAGGTGATGACGGCGGCGGAGCTCGAGGCCGGCAAGGAATTCGGCCGCTATCTCGACGTCGACGGCGACGGCATCCCTTACCGCACCTATCCCGGCACGCACCCGACCAAGGGCTCGTTCTTCACCCGCGGCACCTCGCGCGACCGCTACGCGCGCTACACCGAGGAAGGCGCGCCCTACGTCGACAACATGCAGCGGCTGATCCGCAAGTTCGACACCGCCAAGGACCTGGTGCCGCGGCCGCTGCAGGCCAACGCCGGCAAGCCGAGCAAATACGGCGTCATCTATTTCGGCTCGACCTCGCCCGCCATGGACGAGGCCGTCGCCATGATCGAGGCGCGCGGCCATTCCGTCGACCGCATGCGCATCCGCGCCTTCCCGTTCCATTCCAGCGTCAACTCGTTCGTCGCCGGCCACGACTTCACCTTCGTGGTCGAGCAGAACCGCGACGCGCAACTGCGCTCGCTGATCGTCAACGAGTGCGGCATCGATCCGGTGCGGCTGGTGCCGATCAACCACTATGACGGCACGCCGATCACCGCCCGCTTCATCGCCAAGGCGATCGGCGACCATCTCGACAAGCTGACCATGAAATCGGTGAAGGTGACGTCGTGACCTATCTCGCCAAACCCAAGTTCCACCACCCGGAGCTGCCGAAGAATTCGCTCGGCTACACGCACCGCGACTATGAAGGCACGGTGTCGACGCTGTGCGCGGGCTGCGGCCACGACTCGATCACCGCGGCGATCATCCAGGCCTGCTTCGACCTCGCCATCGAGCCGCACCGGGTGGCCAAGATTTCCGGCATCGGCTGCTCGTCGAAGACGCCGACCTACTTCCTCGGCAATTCGCACGGCTTCAATTCGGTGCACGGCCGCATGCCGTCGGTCTTGACCGGCGCCAACCTCGCCAACCGCGACCTGATCTATCTCGGCGTCTCGGGCGACGGCGATTCCGCCTCGATCGGGCTCGGCCAGTTCGCGCACTGCCTGCGCCGCGGCGTCAACATGGTCTACATCGTCGAGAACAACGGCGTCTACGGCCTGACCAAGGGCCAGTTCTCCGCCACCGCCGACCGCGGCTCGAAGTCCAAGCGCGGCATGATGAACACCGACAATTCCATCGATCTCGTCGCCATGGCGTTGCAGCTCGGCGCCTCCTTCGTCGCCCGCTCGTTCTCCGGCGACAAGCATCAGCTGGTGCCGATCATCAAGGCGGCGATCGCGCACAAGGGCGCCGCCTTCATCGACGTCATCAGCCCCTGCGTCGCCTTCAACAACCACGCCGGCTCCACCAAGAGTTTCGATTTCGTGCGCGAGCACAACGAAGCCGTCAATCGTCTCGACTTCATGCCGAGCCGCATGCCGATCGAGGTGAAATACGAGCCGGGCACGGTCGAGGTCGTGGAACAGCACGACGGCTCGCGGCTGGCGCTGCGCAAGCTCGCCGCCGACTACGACGTGCACGACCGCACGGCGGCGCTCGGCTTCCTGCAGCATCACGCCGCCAAGGGCCAGATCGTCACCGGCCTGCTTTACGTCGACGAGGCTCCGGAAGATCTGCACGCGCATCTGCGCACCGTCGGCACCCCGCTCAACAGATTGAGCGAGAAGGAGCTCTGCCCCGGCCAGGCCGCGCTCGACAAGATCAACGCCAGCCTGCGCTAGGCCCTCTCCGGCATGGACAAACGCCGGCTCGGCCGATCCGATCTCGCGCTCGCCCCGCTGATGCTGGGCTGCAACGTGTTCGGCTGGAACACCGACGAGAAGACCTCGCACGCCATTCTCGACGCCTTCGTCGACGCCGGCTTCAACGCCATCGACACCGCCGATTCCTACTCGCGCTGGATGCCGGGGCACAGCGGCGGCGAATCGGAGACCATCATCGGCAACTGGCTCAAGGCGAGCGGCAAGCGCGGCAGGGTCCTGGTTGCCACCAAGGTCGGCATGGACATGGGCGAAGGCCGCAGCCTGAAGCCCGACTACATCATGCGCTCCGCGGAAGCCTCGCTCCGGCGGCTGCAGACCGACTGCATCGATCTTTACCAGACCCATATCGACGACCGTAAAACCCCCATCGAGGAGACGCTTCGGGCCTATGCCAAGCTGATCGCGCAGGGCAAAGTGCGGGTCATCGGCGCTTCCAATATCGACCCCGAACGCCTCAAGGAGTCTCTCGCCGTCAGCAAGCGGCTCGGCATCCCGCGCTACGAATCGCTGCAGCCGCTTTACAATCTGTCGGACCGCAAGGAGTTCGAGACCGAGTATGCCGCGCTGGTGCGCCAGGAAGGGCTCGGCGTCATCAACTACTACGCGCTGGCGGCGGGCTTCCTCACCGGCAAATATCGCTCGCGTGAGGACGCCGGCAAGCATCCCGGCCGCGGCGACCGGCTCAAGCGCTACAGCGACGCCCGCGGCTTCCGGATTCTGGCCGCGCTCGACCAGGTGGCGGCGCAGCACGGCGCGAGCCCGGCACAGGTCGCCATTGCCTGGCTGATCGCGCAGCCGCTGATCACCGCGCCGATCGCCAGCGCAACCAGCGTGAAGCAGCTCACCGAGATCATGCAGGCGCCGCGGCTCAAATTGTCGAAAGACGACCTCGCCGCGCTCGACCAGGCGAGCGCTTCATGAAGCGGAAGGCGCCTCCCGCGCGGCACACGGGAAGCGCCCTCCTGTCGCACGCACAACGGAATTAAGCCGAGGCTTTTTCCTTGTCGTACCAGGGCGCGTGCAGGACCGCGCGGTTGAGCTCCAGGTAGCTCTTGAGGTTCGACAGCACCAGCGGCCAGCCATTGCTGATCGACTCGAACACCTTGCTGCCCTCGATGAAGTCGTCGTGGGTGACGGTGAGCTTGACCTGATCCTTCTGCTTTTCCAGGTCGAACACCACGCGCGACGGCGGCTCCTTGCCGTTGTGCGGCTCGTGCATCGAATGGAAGGTGTAGGACAGGCGCCGCGGCGCATCGTTTTCGAGGATCTTGCCTTGCAGGATCAGCTTGCCTTCGCGGTGAAATTCGATCGGCGAGCCGACCTTCCAATCCGACGTCGCGGCGTTGCCGAACCAGAATTGCGCGGTGGCCTCGGTATCGGTCAGCGCCTTGAACACCTTGTCCGGTGTCGAGGCGATGTAGGTGACGTAGACGAACTTCGGTTTGTTTCCGCTCATTGTGCTCTCTCCGTTACTTTTACTCAGGCCGCCGCAAGCTGCGCGACACGGTCCCAGGTGGTCGCCTTCATGCTGGCGTGGTCGTTCATGCGGGCGAGCCACGCCACGAGATTTGGTGCGTCCGCCGACAAGGCCGTCCATTCCGGCGTCATGGCGAGAAAATCGATCTGCGGGGCTACCAGCAGGTCGGCAAGGCTCATGGTCTCGCCGGCGAGATAGGCGCTGCCGCCGAGCAGCCGCGACAGTTCGGCGATAACCGCCACGCCCTTTGGCAGCGCTTGCGCGACATTGGCCTCGTCGGCCGGCTGCTTCAGCAAGCGCGGTTTGACCACACGCTCGAAGCCGATGACATTGCAGACGCCCTGAAACAGGTACCAGTCGTTGATGTTCATGACCTGATCCATGCGGCCGGCGGCGCGCGGATCGGCGGGCGTCAGCGGCGGCGTCGGCAACACGCGGTCGAGATAGCGCAGGATCGCCTGCGTCTCGTAAAGCAGGTAGCCGCCATGCTCCAGAACCGGGACGCGGCCGAACGGATGACGCGAGATATGCGGCTCGCTGCGATGCGCGCCAGGCGCAACCGCCGCCAGGCGATAGCGTGCGCCTTTTTCTTCCAGGGCGGCGAACACCGAGCGGCCGAACGGGCTGCCGGGCACGCTGTGAACCACGAATGTCGAATCGAGACTTTGTCTACTCATCACGGACCTCGAGACCTTTTTTCAAATCGTTCAACGCTTGAAGCCGGTGCCGTTCGAACTTGCCGATCCAGCGCTCGGCAATCTCGTGGATCGGTACCGGGTTGAGGTAGTGCAGCTTCTCCCGGCCTTGCTTCACGGTCGCAATCAGGTTCGCCGCCTCCAGGATTCCCAGATGTTTGCTGACCGCCTGCCGCGTCATGTCGAGACGCGCACAGAGCTCGTTCAGCGTCTGGCCATTGTCGGCGCGCAGCCGGTCCAACAATTCCCTTCGGCTCGGGTCGGCGAGCGCCTTGAACACATCGTCCATCGTCAGGCTTATATATGCAACCATTTGGTTGCCTGTCAAGCCCTCATATGCGCGGAACCCCGGTTTCGTCTGCGGCGTTGTGGTCGCGATGGTTTCCTCGCGGACCGGCGGCCGCCGCGCCCATAAGGGCATCACCGAGCGCGAAATCGGCGACGTCGAAGAGCTGTCGACGCCGCGAACGCCGGTCATCTACGAGGTCGTGCGCCGCCTCGGCGACGAGGAAATGAAACGCCCCCTCACCTCGCTGTGGTGGTCGGGCGTGGCCGGCGGACTGTCAATCAGCTTCTCCCTGCTGGCGCAGGCGATCCTGCAGGACGCCTTGCCTGACACGACCTGGCGTCCCTTGGTCACCGGCCTCGGCTATTGCGTCGGCTTCCTGATGGTGGTGCTCGGGCGCCAGCAGCTGTTCACCGAAAGCACCATCACCGTGGTGCTGCCGGTACTGAAAGACCTCAAGGCCGAGGGCGTGTCGCGCATGCTGCGGCTGTGGGCAATCGTGCTGGCGGCCAACTTCGCCGGCACGCTGTTTGCCGCGGCCTTCTGCCGCTACACGCCGGTGCTGCCGGGCGAGACCAAGCAAGCCATGTTGTCGATCAGCCGCATGCTGCTCGCCGTGAACTGGTGGGAGATGGCCTTTCGCGGCGTCACCTCGGGATTCCTGATCGCGGCCACGGTGTGGATGATACCGAGCGCCGAAGGCGCCAAGTTCGCCGTCGTCGCGCTGATGACCTGGCTGATTGCAGTCGGCAGCTTCACCCACATCGTCGCCGGCTCGATGGAGGCAAACCTGCTGGTACTGTCGGGCGACTGGGCCTGGTGGCAGATGCTGTGGCAGTTCTTCGTGCCGGCGCTGGTCGGCAATGTGGTCGGCGGCACGGCGCTGTTTGCGCTCATTTCCTATGCTCAGGTGATGGAGGAAATCTGAACCTCAGCCAGCCGAGGGTCACTGGTTGATGCAGCTGCCGATATAGGCGCTCGGATTACCGGTGAGGTTCGGGCCATAGACGCCGGCCTGGTGCGCACAGCGCACCGCCTTATCCTGCGACGTCTCGGGTCTTCCCGCGCCCAGATTGGGCAGCACGCGGCCGGTCTGCGGCACCACCATCGCCGGCGGCACCGTCGCGCGCTGCGACGGCGTTTCGATGCGCGGTACCGGCGCCGGCGCCTGGGGTCCGGGCAGCGGGACCGGGTAGACCGGACTGGACGAACCGCGCCGGGTATCCTGTTTGACGCCGTAGCCTTTGGGAGCTGGCTGCCTTTCATCCCGGGCCGGGCGCTTGCGCGCAGGGCGCTGTTTCGCAGCCGGTGTCCCCGGCTCCGGCCGCATGATGTTGATCGTGCCGCTGGCATCCGGCTCAATGGCAAGCGCCGGCGCGGCGACGGCAAAGGCCAGCACGGCGAAGAGCGATGTGCGGCGCATCGCTCATAGATAGGCGCATTGCGGGATCGCCGCTACTCCTCTTCCGGGGCCTCGACGATCGGATCATAACGCCCGGCATCAAAACCGAGCAGGTTCCAGGTCTGCTGCATGTGCGGCGGCAGCGGCGCCGACACGTCGATGACGCCGCCGCGCGGATGCGGCACCACGATCCGGCGCGCCAGAAGGTGCAGCACGTTCTGGATGCCGCCGGGGAGTTCCCAGTTCTCCTTGTTGAAGTATTTCGGGTCGCCGACGATCGGATGGCCGATATGGGCCATATGCGCGCGCAATTGATGGGTGCGGCCGGTCACCGGCTTGAGCGACACCCAGGCCAGTTTCTGCGCCGAGGTCTCGACCACGGCGTAATAGGTGACGGCATGGACGGCGTCCTTCTCGCCGTGCCTGGCGATGCGCATGAAACTGTCCTCGACCCGCTCCTCCTTGGCGAGGAAGGTCGAGATGCGGCCCTGATGCGGGCGCGGCACGCCGGCGACCAGCGCCCAGTAGATCTTGCGCGCCGAGCGCGAGCGGAAGGTCTTGGACAAGGCGGCGGCGGCAAAGCGCGTCTTGGCGATGAGCAGACAGCCGGCAGTGTCCTTGTCGAGCCGGTGCACCAGACGCGGGCGCTGCGCGTCCCGATGCGGACCGCGCAATGCCGCCAGCATGCCGTCGACATGGCGCGTGGTGCCGGAGCCGCCCTGCACCGCAAGCCCCATCGGCTTGTTGAGGACCATGACGTCGTCGTCCTCATACAGCGTGATGTCCTTGAGGAAAGCGCGATCCTTCTGTGCCGCCGGCGCATCGTCGCGCGGCTTGGGCGGGGCGAGCGTCAGCGGCGGCACCCGCACGGCCTGACCGGTCTCGAGGCGCGCCTTGGGCTGGGTGCGCTTGCCGTTCACGCGCACCTCGCCTTTGCGGATGATGCGCTGGATGTGGCTGAAGGACAGGCCGGGAAAGCGCGCTTCGAAGAAGCGGTCGACGCGCATGTTGTTTTCGTCGGCGCTGACGGTCACGGTTTGCACGCGGGCTGCTTCACCCCTCCCCGCCTGCGGGGAGAGGTCGACCGCCGGAGCGGAGCGATGGCGGTCGGGTGGGGGCGAATGGCTGCGAGGTCGAGAATCGCGAGAGGCCCCCTCATCCCAACCCTCTCCCCGCTCGCGGGGTGAGGGAGCAGCGAAGCGCCCGCGGCGCTTGCCGGCCTCGCCGGGATCGCGCTTGCGGTCCCTGTTGCGGTCGCGATGCCGCGGCCCCGCCTCCTGCCGCCCGCCGCCGGGCTGGCGCGGGCCGTTGCGGCTTCGGCCGCGCCGGCTCATGCCGTGCCCGCGGCAAGGCGCGTCAGCGCCGCATCGAGCCCGTCGAGACCGGCAAGCCGCACCTTGAACAGGTCGGCGAGCGCGTCGCGCAGTTCGCGCGCATCGAGCATGCGCTTCTCGCTGCCGCCGCCGACGTTGTGGATCGACAGCTGATTGTCGCGCAGCGCATAGCGCCTGCCCGGCTCGGCACGGGCGCCGAGCAGGCCGTTGACGAAGATCGAATTGGGATGCGTCGAGGTCAGCCAGTTGCCCATTTCATAATCGGCCGGGTGGGTCTCGGCGAAGTCATAGGCGTAGAGCGGCGTCCAGGCGCCGTTGATCTTCGCCTCCTGCACGACCCGGCCGTCCTCGTCGACAAGACGGAACTCCTCGTGCGGCGTCGCCTGCGCGCCGCGCGCGTCGAGCTTGAGCGGCGCCGTCAGCACGTTGCCGCCGAAGCCGACATCGACCAGGTAGTCGTCGCCCTCCGCTTCGACAAACAGCAGGCAATGCACGCGCGGCGTCTTGACGTTGCCCGGCACGTTCCAGCGCACCCGCGCGGTCGCTTCCTGCACCGTAAAGCCGAGCTGGCGCAGCACATTGGCAAACAGCGTGTTGTGCTCGAAGCAGTAGCCGCCGCGGCCGCCCTCGACCAACTTGGCCTGCAGCGAGGCCGGGTCGAGCTTCACCGGCCGCCTGAGCAGCGGATCGAGATTTTCAAACGGGATCGCCTGCGGATGCAGTTTGTGCAATTCGCGCAAGGTGTCGAGCGTGGCCTGGCGCGGGCCGGAATAGCCGATGCGGCGGCAATAGGCGTCGAGATCGATCATGGCTGGCTTCAGTCCCTAACGGCAGCGTTGCAGCTGGCCTTGTAGCACGCGCGCCCAATTGACGACGATGCGGTCGCCGGCAAGCCGCAGCGACACCGGGATGGTGCGCTCGCCGGCATCGCCATGGCAGAAAGCCTCGAGGTGCAGCGTGTCGCCGGTGCGGTATTGCCGGCCGGTGCGGCAGGTCTCGTCGCGCCAGCGGATCGCGGTGTCGGAGACGACGAGCGGCGATTTCGCGGCGCCGAAGGCGGCGCAGGCGGCGGCATCCTCCGCCCAGCGGCCGCTCATCGATTCGGCCCCTTGCGCCGCGCCGATGACGGCCAGAACGGCGGCCGCCGGCCAGAGCCGGGATCTAGCCATTGCCGCCCCGCTCTTTCCGCAGCTTGGCCCAATAGTCCAGGCGCTTCCTGATTTCGCGCTCGAAGCCGCGCTCGGGCGGATTGTAGAAGGTCTGCCGCGGCAGCGCGTCGGGAAAGTAATTCTGACCGGAGAAGGCTTCTTCGGCGTCGTGGTCGTAGGCGTAGCCGCGGCCGTAGCCTTCCTCCTGCATCAGCTTGGTCGGCGCGTTGAGGATGTGCTTGGGCGGCAGCAGCGAGCCGGCTTGCTTGGCGGTGCGCATGGCGGCGCCGTAGGCGGCATAGCCGGCGTTCGATTTCGGCGCGGTGGCGACATAGATCACCGCCTGGGCGATGGCGAGTTCGCCTTCGGGGCTGCCGAGGAAGTCGTAGGCGTCCTTCGCGGCATTGGCGATGACGAGGGCCTGCGGATCGGCCATGCCGATGTCCTCGATCGCCATGCGCACGACGCGGCGGGCGATGTAGAGCGGCGGCTCGCCGGCATCGAGCATGCGGCAGAGATAATAAAGCGCGGCGTCCGGGTCGGAGCCGCGCACCGACTTGTGCAGCGCGCTGATCAGATTGTAGTGGCCGTCCTGGCTCTTGTCGTAGAGCGGGGCGCGGCGCTGCACGATCTCCTGCAATTGCGCGGCGGTGAACTGCTCGCCCTTGCGCGCTGCGCGCCAGACTTCTTCGGCGAGGGTGAGCGCGGCGCGGCCGTCGCCGTCGGCCATGCCGATGAGCTGGGTGCGCGCTTCCGTATCGAGCGGCAGCTTACGGCCTTCGATCGTTTCGGCGCGCGCCAGCAGTTTCTCGATCGCGGCATGATCGAGCGATTTGAACACCAGCACGCGGGCGCGCGACAGCAGCGGCGCGTTGAGCTCGAACGAAGGATTCTCGGTGGTGGCGCCGACCAAGATGATGGTGCCGTCCTCCATCACCGGCAGGAACGAGTCCTGCTGGGCGCGGTTGAAGCGGTGAATCTCGTCGACGAACAGCAGCGTGCCCTGCCCCAGCTCGCGGCGCTTACGCGCCTCCTCGAACACTTTCTTCAGGTCGGCGACGCCGGTGAAGATCGCCGAAATCTGCTCGAAATGCAGGTCGGTCGCTTGCGCCAAAAGCCGGGCCACCGTGGTCTTGCCGGTGCCGGGCGGCCCCCAGAACACGAGGCTGCCGAGCGAGCGCGTCGACAGCATGCGCGTCAGCGCGCCGTCGGCACCGAGCAGGTGGTCCTGGCCGACCACCTCGTCCAGTTTTTGCGGGCGCAGGCGATCGGCCAGCGGGCGCGGCGCATCCTTGTCGAGGCCGGCGGCGGCGAACAGCGTCGGTCCGGATTTGGCGCGCGGTGTCATCCGTTGAAGACGGCGGAAATCTGCTGGCCGCCGCGGTTGATGAGGATGCGCCAGGTGCGATTGGGGGCCTCGGTCACGCGCGCGAGATCGCGCGTCTTGGCGATTTTCTGGCCGTTGACCGACACGATGACGTCACCGCGGCGGAAGCCGACATTGCTGGCATAGGAGCCGTCGTCGACATCGAGGATGACCACGCCCTCCTCGGCATTGCGCAGCTGCAGCTCATCGACCAGCGCCGGCGACAGGTTCGCGACCTTGGCGCCGGAAAACGGCGAACGCGACCGGATGGTAATCTCGTCGCGCGGCGCCTCCGGGGCGGTGCGCAGCGCCACCCGCGCGGCAAATTCCTTGCCGTTGCGCAGCAGGCCGAGTTCGGCCGCGCCGCCGAGCGGCTTGGTGGCGAAGCGGTAGTCGAAGGCCCTTGGGTCGTCGACCGTCTGCTTGTCGATCGAAAGGATGACGTCGCCGGGCTTGAGCCCGGCCTCCGCAGCCGGGCTGTCACGCTCGACGCTGGCGATCAGTGCGCCGGTCGGCGTCTTGAGGCCGAGACTGTCGGCGATGTCGGGCGTGACCGCCTGCAGCCTGGCGCCGAGCCACGGCCGCTCGACCGCCTTGCCGCCGTGCTCGGCGGACGCCACCACCACTTTCACCATGTTGGCGGGAATGGCGAAGCCGATGCCCTGCGAGCCGCCGGAGCGCGAGAAGATGGCGGTGTTGATGCCGACGAGGCGGCCGTCGAGATCGACCAGCGCGCCGCCCGAATTGCCCGGGTTGATGGCGGCGTCGGTCTGGATGAAGAACTGGTAGTCGGTGATGCCGACCTGGGTGCGCGCCAGCGCCGAGACGATGCCGTGCGTCACCGTTTGCCCGACGCCGAACGGATTGCCGATGGCGAGCACGACGTCGCCGACTTGCAGCGCGTCGGAATTGGCGAAGTCGAGCGTGGGAAAACGCTCGCGCGCGGTCTTCAGCTTGAGCACCGCGAGATCGCTGCGCTTGTCCTTGAGCACGATCGTGGCTTCGAACTCGCGCTTGTCGGCGAGCGACACCTTGACCTCGTCGGCGCCTTCGATGACGTGAACGTTGGTGACGACCAGGCCGGAGGCGTCGACAATCACCCCGGAGCCGAGCGAACGCTGCAACTGGTTGCCGCCGTTACCCGGCACGCCGAAGAAACGGCGGAAGATCGGGTCGTCGAACAGCGGATTTTGGTTGCGCACGACCTTGGCCGCGTAGACGTTGACCACCGCGGGCGCCACGCGGTGCACAATCGGGGCATAGGATGCGCGCAGCTCGCTTTGCGTCGGCACGAAGCGCTGCTGCGCCTGGGCAGGCGCCGCGAGCGCGCAGACAATCGCCAAAACAAGGCGGACGTGGGCAGTCGGGGCCATCGCGAATCTCTCCGGCAGGTGGCGCGGATATAGGCCCTGGGCGGGGCCGAATGAAGACGTCCTAGTCGATTCCGCCGATTTTTCCGGTCCTTGCAATAGTCCGTCCAATCGCGGCATGGGGGCATCCATGTCCAGTCTTTGGAGTGCCCCACGAAAGCCGTCGATAGCACAAATCCCTGCCCGTCACCGATAAGGATTCGTTGATCGATTTCACCGCCGACAAGCCCGTCCCCGCCCCCGCCGTGGCGATTAAGGCGGTCTCGGTCAACCCTCTCGACACCAAGGTGCGCATGCGCGCCCAGATGGCCAAGGAGATCACGCCAATCAACGCCGCCAACCTGCGCGAGGCGCGCGGCTTGGTGCAAAAGCCGCCGCACCACCGGCAAGGTGGTGGTCGCCGGGTGGTGAGCGCCGCCAACCGGTCAATCCTGGAAATAGATCGGCCGATCGATGTCTGGCAGGAGTTCCGGGCCGCTCGGCTGCCAGCCGAGTTCGCTCCGGGTGCTCTCGCTCGTAGCCGGCATATCGGCGCCGGCGAAATGTGCGAACCATCCGAAATGGCTGGCTGCCTCACCCGGCGTTTTGCTCACGACCGGCACCTTCAGACGCCGGCCGATCACCTCGGCAATGGCGCGAACGGGGACGCCGCTCTCGGCCACCGCGTGGTAGCGCAACGACCTGCCCTTCTCGACGGCCAGCCGGTACAGCCGCGCGGCATCGAACCGGTAGACGGCGGGCCAGCGATTGCCGCCATCGCCGACATATGCCGACACGCCTTTCTCGCGCGCCAGTTTGATGAGCGTCGGGACGAATGCGTGATCGCCATCCCCGTGCACCTGCGGCAGACGCACGACCATCGCGCGGACGCCGCGTGCGACGGCTTCGGCCGCCGCTTCTTCCGATGCCTTGCGCGGGTTGGGTCCGTCCGCGGGCGGCGCGTCGTCTTCGGTGGCAACGCGGCCTGCGAGGATCCCGGTTGCCGACGTGACGATGAATGGGCGGTTCGAGCCTGCGAGCGCGGCACCCATCGCCGCGATGGCGCGCCTGTCGGCTTCGCAGTTCTCCTTGAATGTCGAGAAGTCGTGATTAAAGGCCGTGTGAATCACGGCTTCGGCCGCATCCGCGCCGCGGCGCAGGCTGTCGGGATCGTCGATCGAACCGCGGTGCACTCCGGCGCCCGCGGCAAGAAGGGAAACGGCAGCCGCATCCGAACGGGCAAGACCCACCACCGTGTGGCCGGCACCGATGAGTTCGCTGACGACGGCAGCGCCGACGAAGCCGGTCGCGCCAGTGACGAAAATTCGCATGTGAGGAGTCTCCAGCTTTGCCGGAGGCGAATATGGGCGTACAAATATCCGGGTAAATAAGTGACGTTATACAGGTATAATTTTTAACAGGATGCCGATGCGGGCGGCGGACGAAAAGCGGCTGGGCGCTTATTTAAAGGACCGAAGGGCCAAACTCGACCCGGCCGCCTTCGGCCTGCCTTTGAGGCGTCGCCGGACACCCGGCCTGCGCCGCGAAGAAGTCGCGCAACGCGCCAATGTCAGCGCCACCTGGTACACGTGGCTCGAACAAGGGCGCGGCGGCGCGCCCTCGGCCGACGTGCTCGACCGCATCGCCCGCGCGCTGATGCTGACGGACGTCGAGCGCGAGCACCTGTTCCTGCTCGGCCTCGGCCGTCCGCCCGAGGTCCGTTATCAGGGGGCTGACGGCGTTTCGTCGCGCCTGCAGCGCGTGCTCGATGCGCTGGAGTTGAATCCCGCGATCGTGAAGACGGCGACCTGGGATGTCGTCGCCTGGAACAAGGCGGCGGCGGCCGTGCTCACCGATTACGGCGCGCTGCCGCCCGCCAAACGCAATATCCTGCGCATCATCTTCTGCGATCCCCGCAATCGCGCCCGGCAGCCACACTGGGAGGAGGTTGCGCGTTTCGTCGTCGCCGCGTTTCGCGCCGACGCCGCGCGCGCCGGCGCGTCAGACAAGGTCAAGACGCTGGTCGATGAACTCAGCGCCGCGAGCCCCGACTTTGCAGCGATGTGGCGCGAGCACGATGTGCGCAATTACGGCGAAGGCACCAAGTATCTCAAGCATCCGCGCGCTGGCATGATCGGGCTCGAATATTCCTCCTTCGCAGTCGACGGCCGGCCAGATCTCGGTCTGGTGATCTACAGTCCGGCAACGCCGGCCGACGCGAAGCGGATCAGGTCGCTCATTGGGCGAGCGACCTCCGCATCGACATGACGCGCATGCGCGTACGACAGGCGCCCTACTGCTGCGCCGGCACCGTCCGCAGATAGGCCACAATGGCGTCGAGGTCGTCGGCCGTCATGGTGGCGTAATAATGGAAGCCCATCGGCGGCTTGAGCCTGCTGCCGTCCCGGCTGACGCCGGTGGTGATGGCCCGCTTGATCTCCGCGTCGGTCCAGTTGCCGAGCCCCTTGTCCTTGCTCTGGGTGATGTTGCGCGAGGTCGAAACGCCCCACGGGCCGGGGAAGTCGAAGCCGCCGGCGCCGAGCCGGGTGGTCCACAGCCGCACGCCCTTCTCCATCGGCGTATGACATTCCATGCAATGGGCGATGGTGACGAGATAGAAGCCCTTCTTCACCTTGTCGTTCATGTCGGCTTCGGTGAAAGGCTTCTCGCCGCCCGGAATGACGTGCTCGACCTGCGGCATCTTGTAGATCGGATCGGCGACCTTGTTGTTGATCGGCTTGATCGTGCGCAGATAAGCAACCACGGCGTCGAGGTCGCGCTCGGTCATGATGTGATAAAAGCCGGTCGGCATGATCATGGCGCCGTGTGCGCCGTTCGGCAGGACGCCGGTGCGCATCAGCGTCTTGATCTGGGCGTCGGTCCAATTGCCGATGCCGGTTTCCTTGTCCTGCGTGATATTCGGCGCCGTCACCTTGAACGGCGGCTCATCCCAGGACAGGCCGCCGGAGAATTCCTTGCCGGCGATATCGCCGGTCGGCCCCTTCGGCGAATGGCAATTGCCGCAAGTGAGCACGCCGTTGACCAGATAGTCGCCGCGCTTGACCAAATCTGATTGTGCGTTGGCCAAGCCGCCGAACGCGGCAAGCGCGACGAATGCGATGATGAGCCGGATCATGGTTCCTCCCCGAAGCATTTTGCGGGGATTATACAGACAGTTCGGCGGACCGGCACCGTAGAAAATAAAAAAGGGCGGCGAAACCGCCGCCCTTGTGAATTGCGAACCGTCCCGCGCTCAGGCCGGGACGGCCTCTTGCTCCTCGACCTTCTTTTCCTGGACCGGTCCGGAGTCCTTGCCCTTGGCCTCGACGTCACGATCGACGAATTCGATCACGGCATTCGCCGCATTGTCGCCGTAGCGGAAGCCGGCCTTGAGCACGCGGGTGTAGCCGCCCTTGCGGTCCTTGTAGCGGGGGCCGAGCACCTCGAACAGCTTCTTGACCTGCGTGACATCGCGGATTTCCGAGATCGCCTGACGGCGGGCGGCAAGCCCGCCTTTCTTGGCCAGCGTGACGAGCTTCTCCACGATGGGGCGAAGCTCCTTCGCTTTGGGCAGCGTGGTGACGATCTGCTCGTGCTTGATCAGCGCGGCGCACATGTTGGCGAACATGGCCTTGCGATGCGCGGGCGTCTTGCCGAGCTTGCGGTGAACCTTGCCGTGACGCATGTGTCAGTCACCAGCCATCAGAAATCAGGGATCAGAAGGTATTCTGACTACTGACTTCTGATCACTGTCCCCTGTTAGTAGTGATCCTCGAAGCGCTTGGCGAGCTCTTCGATGTTCTCCGGCGGCCAGCCCGGCACTTCCATGCCGAGATGCAGGCCCATCTGCGCCAGCACTTCCTTGATCTCGTTGAGCGACTTGCGGCCGAAGTTCGGCGTGCGCAGCATTTCGGCTTCCGTCTTCTGCACGAGATCGCCGATATAGACGATGTTGTCGTTCTTCAAGCAGTTGGCCGAACGCACCGACAGCTCGAGCTCGTCCACCTTCTTGAGGAAGGCCGGGTTGAAGGCAAGATCGGGAATCGCCTCGGCGGCTTCCGCCTTGCGCGGCTCCTCGAAGTTGACGAAGACGTTGAGCTGGTCCTGCAGGATGCGCGCGGCATAGGCCAGCGCGTCCTCCGGCGTCACCGCGCCATTGGTCTCGATGGTCATGGTCAGCTTGTCGTAGTCGAGGATCTGGCCCTCGCGGGTGTTCTCGACCTTGTAGGAGACCTTGCGCACCGGCGAATAGAGGCTGTCGACCGGGATGAGGCCGATCGGCGCGTCCTCCGGACGGTTGCGCTCTGCCGGCACGTAGCCCTTGCCGGTGTTGACGGTGAACTCCATGCGGATCTCGGCGCCCTCGTCGAGTGTGCAGAGCACGAGGTCGGGGTTGAGCACGACGACGTCGCCGACGGTCTGGATGTCGCCGGCCGTGACGGTGCCGGGGCCCTGCTTCTTCACCACCATGCGCTTGGGGCCTTCGCCCTGCATCTTGATGGCGATGTCCTTGATGTTGAGCACGATGTCGGTGACGTCCTCGCGCACGCCGGCGATGGAGGAGAACTCGTGCAGCACGCCGTCAATGTGCACCGACTGCACCGCCGAGCCCTGCAGCGACGACAAGAGGATACGGCGCAGCGCATTGCCCAGCGTGACGCCGAAGCCGCGCTCGAGCGGCTCGGCAACGACGGTCGCAATCCGCGCGGCGTCGGTGCCGGCGGCGACCTGGAGCTTGTTCGGCCTGATCAGTTCCTGCCAATTCTTTTGGATCACGTCTTCACCTTTCAGCGGCGCCAGGGCTTCGCCCGGCGCGATCCCACCCGCCACGTGGGGAAAGTTGGGCGGCAGCGGATGCGCTGCCCGCGCATCCGCCTCGAAAATCAAACGCGACGACGCTTACGCGGACGGCAACCGTTGTGTGGAATCGTGGTGACGTCACGGATCGAGGTGATGGTGAAGCCGGCCGCCTGCAACGAGCGCAGCGCCGACTCGCGGCCCGAGCCGGGGCCCGACACCTCGACTTCCAACGTGCGCATGCCGTGTTCCTGCGCCTTCTTGGCGGCGTCTTCGGCGGCCACCTGCGCGGCGTAGGGCGTCGACTTGCGCGAACCCTTGAAGCCCATGGTCCCCGCCGACGACCAGGCGATGGTGTTGCCCTGCGCGTCGGTGATGGTGATCATGGTATTGTTGAACGAGGCCGCAACGTGCGCGACGCCCGACGCGATGTTCTTGCGTTCGCGCCGGCGGACGCGGGCGGTGGCTTCCTTACCCATTCCTCAGATCCTTTCGCGGCCCGCGGCCCGAAGGCGCGGACAATTCCCGTTACTTCGATTCAACCTTTTTCTTGCCGGCGATGGTCTTGGCCGGGCCTTTGCGGGTGCGTGCATTGGTGTGCGTGCGCTGACCGCGCACCGGCAGACCCTTGCGGTGCCGCAGGCCGCGGTAGCAGCCGAGATCCATCAGCCGCTTGATGTTCATCGCCACTTCGCGCCGCAGGTCGCCCTCGACCATGTAGTCGTGGTCGATGACTTCGCGGATCTGCAGCACCTCAGCATCGGTGAGCTGCGACACGCGCCGCTCGTCCGGCAGGTTAACCTTGGTCATGATGTCCCTGGCGATCTTGGGCCCGATGCCATGGATGTACTGCAGCGCGATGATCACGCGCTTGTTGGTCGGTAGGTTGACGCCCGCGATACGAGCCACGAGATGATGCTCCTGTTATCGGCCGGCCCTGAGGGCCACGAATTCTCTAGGTCCCGCAACGGGATAGCCCAAAGCACAACACGACGCCCGTCCCCGGTTTCTGGGGGTCCGGCATCGCGTTGAGCTCCTGGATGCGCTGCTTATTAAGGGATTCATCGCGCCTTCGTCAACCTCCGGCGGCCGGCAGATTTGCGCGCTCCACCCCTGTTTTTTGCAGCTTTCCGCGGCCTGGAACCGGGCCGGCGCCGCGGCGGCTTGGCGCGTCGTTTGACGGCCGCCTTGGCGGCCTTGGCCTTTCGGCGAGGCTTCCGGGCGCCGCCTTTGGCCTTGGCGGGCTTGCCGCCGGCGAGCAGGCGGTCGATGGCCGCCGTGACGTCGTCGATGGCGGCCATGCCATCGACGACCCGATGCAGGCCCTTGGAGGCATAATAATAGGCAAGCGGCGCCGTCTGCGCCCGATAGGCGGCCAGACGCCCTTTCAGGACCTCTGGATTGTCGTCGCTGCGGACCTTTTCGCCCCGCGCCGTCATCTCAGCCACCCGCTTCTCGATTCGCTTGAGCAGGATGCCTTCGTCGACGGCCAGCTCGATCACCGCGTCGAGCTTGAGACTGCGCTCGGCCAACAGCCGGTCAAGCGCCTCGGCCTGCGCCACGGTGCGCGGGAAGCCGTCAAGCACGAAGCCGTTGCGGGCGTCCGGCTGATCGATGCGGTCGGCGATGATGGCGACCACGACGTCGTCGGGCACCAGTTCGCCGCGGTCCATGATGCTCTTGGCTTTCAGGCCGACGGGGGTGCCGGCGGCGACCGCGGCGCGCAGCATATCTCCGGTGGAGAGCTGGACGATGCCGTGTTTCGAGATCAGGCGTTGCGCTTGCGTGCCCTTCCCCGCCCCCGGCGGGCCGAGCAGGATCAGTCTCATCTCATACGGCCTCGCAGCTTGGAACGCTTGATCAGACCCTCGTACTGGTGCGCCAGCAGATAGCCCTGGATCTGCGCGACGGTGTCCATGGTGACGCTGACCACGATCAGCAGCGAGGTGCCGCCGAAATAGAACGGCACCGCGGCATACGAGATCAGCATTTCCGGGATCAGGCAGACCACGGAAAGGTAAAGCGCCCCGATCACGGTGATGCGGGACAGCACGTAATCGATGTATTCCGCCGTGCGCTCGCCGGGCCGGATGCCGGGAATGAACCCGCCGTGCTTCTTGAGGTTATCGGCGGTCTCCGTCGGATTGAAGACGATCGCCGTATAGAAGAAGGCGAAGAACACGATCAGCGCGATGTAAAGAATAAGGAACAGCGGCCGGCCGTGGCCGAGCAGCGTCGTGATCGTCGTGAGCCAGCCGGAGCCGGTGCCGGCGTTGAAATTGGCGACCGTGGTCGGCAGCAACAACAGCGAGGAGGCGAAGATCGGCGGGATGACGCCCGAGGTGTTGAGCTTGAGCGGCAAATGCGAGGATTGGCCCTCGAACATGCGGTTGCCGACCTGACGCTTGGGATATTGGATGAGCAGGCGGCGCTGCGCGCGTTCCATGAAGACGATGAAGCCGATCACCGCAACCGCCATAACGATGACGGCGAGGATGAGACCGGTGGACAGCGCGCCCTGGCGTCCCAGTTCCAGGGTGCCGGCGATCGCCGACGGCAGTTGCGCGACGATGCCCGACAAGATGATCAGCGAGATGCCATTGCCGATGCCGCGCGAGGTGATCTGCTCGCCAAGCCACATCAGGAAGATGGTGCCGCCGGTCAGCGTGATGGTGGTCGAGACCAGGAAGAATATGCCCGGGCTTGACACCACGTTGCCGGTGCCCTCGAGCCCGATGCCGATGCCGTAGGCCTGGAACGCAGCCAGCACCACGGTCAAATACCGCGTGTACTGGTTCATGATCTTGCGGCCGGTCTCGCCCTCTTTCTTGAGCGCTTCGAGCGTCGGCGACACCGTCGTCATCAGCTGGATGATGATCGAGGCCGAGATATACGGCATGATGTTGAGCGCAAAGATCGCCATGCGGTGGATGCCGCCGCCGGCGAACATGTTGAACATGCCGAGAATGCCGCCCGCCTGGGTGTTGAAGATCTGTTCCCAGGCGTTGGGGTCGATACCGGGCAGCGGGATGTAGGTGCCGAGCCGGTAGACCAGGAGCGCGCCGACCGTGAACCAGATGCGCTTCTTGAGCTCTTCGGCCTTGGCGAGCGCCGAGAAGTTGAGATTGGCTGCCAATTGTTCCGCTGCAGAGACCATCGCTTGCTCCTGCGCCCGCGCCCCGTCGTCGTCGCCGCCGAAACTCTAACCGGCCACCGGGCCGGCCGTCGTCACAACCTCGTCACTAGACACTCTGCCGCAATCGCAAAGCGGTTACTCGGTCGCGGTCTCGCTCTCGGCCGGCTTGGGCTTGGCCTTGCCCTCGCCTTTGCCGCCGCCTTTGGCGGCTTCGAGCGCCATGCGCTTGTTCTTGCCCTTCGGTTCGGCCGGTTCCTGCTTGGGCTGCGCCAGGATTTTCACGGAGCCGCCCGCCTTCTCGACCGCCTGGATGGCGGATTGCGAGGCGCGATAAACGGAGAACGCGACCTTGGCCTTGAACTCGCCGTGGCCGAGCAGCTTCACGCCGCCTTTGGCACGCCGCATCAGGCCGGCCTTGACCATCGCCTCGACGTCGATCGGATTGCCGGCATCGATCAGCCCCGCGTCGATCGCCGCCTGCACCTTGCCGAGATTGATCTCATTGAGCTTCACCCGGAACGAGGTGTTGCGGAAGCCGCGCTTGGGCAGGCGGCGGTGCAGCGGCATCTGGCCGCCTTCGAAGCCCTTGATGGCGACGCCCGCGCGCGCGGTCTGGCCCTTGCCGCCACGGCCGCCGGTCTTGCCTTTGCCGGAGCCGATGCCGCGCCCGATGCGCATGCGGTTCTTGCGCGCCCCCGGCCTGTCGGCGATTTGATTGAGTCTCATCGTACCAATCCCTTCGTCACGTTCCGTGGCGATGGCCGGGGCATTGGCACCAAGACGGCGCTTCGCGCCTTTTGCCCGACCATGACCAAGCGGTCATTTCGCCTCGCCGACCACGCGCACCAGATGCTGCACCTTGCGGATCATGCCGCGCGTCGCCGGCGTGTCCGGCACATCGCGGCTGCGGCCGATCTTGTTGAGCCCGAGGCCGACCAGCGTCTCCCGCTGGTCGTGATGCTTGCGCAGCGGGCTTGCGACCTGCTCGACCTTGATGGTTTTTCCTTGCGCCATGGCTTGATCCTCAGTCGGCCGCCGCCTCGGCCTCGCCGCCCTCGCGGCGGCGCGCCTGCAAGGTGGAGACCTTGATGTTGCGACGGGCCGCGACGGAGCGCGGCGAATCCTGGTGCTTGAGCGCGTTGAAGGTCGCGCGCACCACGTTATAGGGGTTGGACGAGCCGAGCGATTTCGCCACCACATCCTGCATGCCGAGCGTCTCGAACACCGCGCGCATCGGCCCGCCGGCGATGATGCCGGTGCCGGGAGGCGCGGCGCGCAGGAACACCTTGCCGGCGCCGTGGCGGCCGAGCACATCGTGATGCAGCGTGCGGCCCTCGCGCAGCGGCACCCGGGTCAATCCGCGCTTGGCGGCATCGGTCGCCTTGCGGATCGCTTCCGGCACCTCGCGCGCCTTGCCGTGGCCGAAGCCGACGCGGCCTTTCTGGTCGCCGATCACCACCAGGGCGGCGAAACCGAAGCGGCGGCCGCCCTTGACTACCTTGGCGACGCGATTGATGTGCACCAGCTTGTCGATGAACTCGCTGGGCTCGCGCTCCTCACGGCGGTCGCGTCCGCCGCGTTCACGATCTCGTCGAGGTTCCTGTGCCATGCCTATCCGATCCGGTTAGAAGTTGAGGCCGCCTTCGCGCGCGGCGTCGGCCAGCGCCTTGACGCGGCCGTGGTAGAGGTAGCGGCCGCGGTCGAACACCACGTCCTTGATGCCTTTTTCCTTGGCGCGGGCGGCGATCAGTTTGCCGACTTCCTTGGCGGCCGCGACATTGGTGCCTTTCTTGCCGTCACCGCGCATGGCTTTTTCCATCGTCGAGGCGGCAGCGAGCGTCTCGCCCTTATCGTCGTCGATGATCTGGGCGTAGATGTGCTTGGACGAGCGGAACACCGACAGCCGCTTGCGCCCGCGCGCCGCGAGCTTGATCTTGCGCCGCACCACTCCCGTCCGCCGTGCGGTCCGGTCAGACAATCTCGACATGGCCGCTCGTCCTCTACTTCTTCTTGCCTTCCTTGCGGAAGATATATTCGTTCACGTACTTCACGCCCTTGCCCTTGTAGGGTTCGGGCGGCCGGAAGGCGCGCAACTCGGCGGCCACCTGGCCGACCTGCTGCTTATCGATGCCGGTGACGACAATTTCGGTCGGCTTCGGCGTCGCGATCGTGATGCCTTGCGGGATCGGATAGTTGATGTCGTGCGAAAAGCCGAGCTGGAGATTGAGCTGCTTGCCCTGCACCGCCGCGCGGAAGCCGACGCCGTTGATCTCGAGCTTCTCCTCGAAGCCCTTGGTGACGCCGGCGATCAGGTTGGCGACCAGGGTGCGCGACGTGCCCCACTGCGAGCGCGCACGCTTGGTCTCGGCGCGCGGCTCGAGCTGGATCGCGCCCTTGTCCATCTTGGCGGCGACGTCGTCGTGCAGCACGACCTGAAGCGCGCCCTTCGGGCCCTTCATCTTGACGGTCTGACCTTCCACGGCGGCGGTGACGCCGGTGGGGACGGTGACTGCTTTCTTGCCGATGCGCGACATCAGAACACCGTACAAATCAGCTCGCCGCCGACATTGGCGTCGCGGGCATCGTGATCGGCCATGACGCCCTTGGGCGTCGACAGGATGGCGACGCCAAGCCCGTTGTTGATGCGCGGCAGGTTGCGCACCGCGACATAGACGCGCCGGCCCGGCTTGGAGATGCGCTCGATCTCGCGAATCACCGGCTCGCCGTCGAAATATTTGAGCTCAATCTCCAGCTCGCTGCGGCCGCCGGCATGGTTGACGCTGGCATAGCCGCGGATGAAGCCCTCGGTCTTGAGCACTTCGAGCACGCGCTCGCGCTGCTTGGAGCCGGGCATGGAGACTTTCGACTTGTTGCGCATCTGCGCGTTGCGGATGCGCGCGATCATGTCGCCGATCGGATCGTTCACTGCCATGCGCCCCTCCTCACCAGCTCGACTTCACGAGGCCGGGAATCAGCCCCTTGGAGCCGAGCTCGCGCAGCGCGATACGGCTGAGCTTGTGCTTGCGGTAATAGCCGCGCGGCCGGCCCGACAGCTCGCAGCGGTTGCGGATGCGGGTCGCCGACGAATTGCGCGGCAACTCGGCAAGCTTGAGAGCCGCGGCGAACCGCTCCTCGGTCGGCAACTTCTTGTCGCGCGCGATCGCTTTGAGCTTGGCGCGCCGATTGGCGTATTGCTTCGCCATCCTGCGCCGCCGGTCGTTCTTCTCGATCGAACTCTTCTTCGCCATACGTTTCTCTCCTTACGGTTCCGCGTTTGAGGCCCTAGGTCCTCACTGCCGGAACGGAAAGTTGAATGCGGTCAGCAGCGCGCGCGCTTCCTCGTCGTTGCGCGCCGTGGTGCAGACCGTGATGTCGAGGCCCCAGGTATCGACCACCTTGTCGAAATCGATTTCCGGGAACACCGTGTATTCCTTGATGCCGAGCGAGTAGTTGCCGCGGCCGTCGAAGCTCTTCGGATTGAGCCCGCGGAAGTCGCGGATGCGCGGCAGCGCGATATTCACCAGCCGGTCGATGAAGTCGTACATGCGCGCCTTGCGCAGCGTGACCTTGCAGCCGATGGCCTGACCGTCGCGCAACTTGTAGGTGGCGATCGACTTGCGCGACTTGGTGATGACCGCCTTCTGGCCGGCGATCAGCGACAGGTCCGCGGCCGCGTTGTCGACCTTCTTGCGGTCGGCGACGCCCTCGCCGATGCCCATGTTGAGCACCACCTTGGTGATCACCGGCACCTGCATCTTGTTCTTGTAGCCGAACTGCTTGGTGAGCTGTTCGCGCACCACGGTGTCGAAATGCGTCTTCAGCCGCGCCTTATAGTCGGACGGCACCCGCGGCTGCTTCGCCTTCGGGGCGCCGTCGCCCTTCGGAGCGCCGCCCTCTTTCGCCGCCTTCGGCGCGCCCTGCGCGGGCTTTGGCGGCTTCTTGGCTTCGGTCTGCTGCTGCGTATCAGCCATCGATCTCTACTCCGGAGCGCTTGGCAATGCGCACCTTCTTGCGGTTCTCGCCCTCGCCGACGAACTTGAAGCCGATGCGCGTCGGCTTGCCGTCCTTGGGGTCGGCGACGGCGAGGTTCGACAGGTGGATCGGCGCTTCCTTGGAGATGATGCCGCCCTCCTGCTGCGCGGTCTGACGCTGATGGCGCTTGACCATATTGATGCCGCGCACCAAAGCGCGGTCGTCGGACGGGCGCACCTCGATCACCTCGCCGGTGCGGCCTTTGTCGCGGCCGGTGAGCACGACCACCTTGTCGCCCTTCTTGATCTTCGCCGCCATCACAGCACCTCCGGCGCGAGCGAGATGATCTTCATGTGGTTCTTGGCGCGCAATTCGCGCGGCACCGGTCCGAAGATGCGCGTGCCGACCGGCTCGTTCTGCGGCGTCATCAGCACCGCGGCATTGCGGTCGAAGCGGATGACGGAGCCGTCGGGGCGCTTGATGTCCTTGGAGATGCGCACCACCACGGCCTTCATCACGTCGCCCTTCTTGACGCGGCCGCGCGGGATCGCCTCCTTCACGGAGACGACGATGATGTCGCCGATGGTGGCGTACTTGCGCTTGGAGCCGCCCAGCACCTTGATGCACATGACGCGGCGCGCGCCGGAATTGTCCGCCACGTCGAGGTTGGTTTGCATCTGGATCATGATGCGGCTCTTTCGCTCTTGAACGTCGTCACTTACTGAACTTTCGCTTTCTTCTCGCCGCGGATGACTTCCCAGCACTTGAGCTTGGAGATCGGGCGGCGCTCCTCGATCCACACCACGTCGCCGACCGAGTACTCGTTGTTCTCGTCGTGGGCGTGGTATTTCTTCGAGCGGCGGATGGTCTTCTTCATCTGCGGATGGGTGAAGCGCCGCTCGACGCGGACGATCACCGTCTTGTTCGGCTTGTCGCTGACGACCACGCCCTGCAGCGTACGCTTCGGCATCTCGTACCTCTATTCCTTCGACTTCGCCTTGGCGCGCGGCTTGGCGGCGGCCTTCGGTTTTGCGGTTTTGCTCTTTTTCGCCGGCGTCGGCGAAGCCGTCGCGGCGGCCGCTTCGGGCGCGCCGGCGCGCTTCTGCGCCGCAATGGTCTTCATGCGCGCAATGTCGCGGCGAATGACGCGCACGCGCGCCGTGTTCTCGAGCTGGCCGGTCGCGCGCTGGAAGCGCAGGTTGAACTGCTCCTTCTTCAGCTTGAGGACCTCGTCGTCCAGCTGATCCAGCGTCATCGCTCTTACGTCGGCGGCTTTCATGACTTTACTCGGCGATGCGTTCGATGAAACGGGTCTTGACCGGCAGCTTGGCGGCGGCGAGCGCCAGCGCCTCCTTGGCGACGTCGAGCGGGATGCCGTCGACCTCGAACAGGATGCGGCCCGGCTTGACGCGGCACACCCACAGTTCGGGCGTGCCCTTGCCCTTGCCCATGCGCACTTCGATCGGCTTTTTCGACACCGGGACGTCCGGAAACACGCGGATCCACACCCGCCCGGACCGCTTCATGAAGCGGGTCAGCGCGCGGCGCGCAGCCTCGATCTGCCGCGCGGTGACGCGCTCGGGCTCGAGCGCCTTGAGCCCGTATTGGCCGAAGGCGAGCGTGGCCGCCGAGGTCGCGGTGCCGTGGATGCGGCCCTTGAACTGCTTGCGGAACTTGGTGCGGATCGGTTGCAGCATGACTTTCTCTTACGCGTTCTCGCGGCGCGGGCGGCCGGCATCGCCCTCGGCGAGCTTCTTGTCCTGCGCCATCGGGTCGTGCTCGAGGATCTCGCCCTTGAAGATCCAGACTTTCACCCCGCAGGTGCCGTAAGTGGTGAAGGCGGTGGCGACGCCGTAGTCGACATCGGCGCGCAGCGTGTGCAGCGGCACGCGGCCTTCGCGATACCATTCCATGCGGGCGATTTCCGCGCCGCCCAGGCGGCCGGAGCAGTTGATACGGATGCCTTCGGCGCCAAGGCGCATCGCCGACTGCACGGCGCGCTTCATGGCGCGGCGGAAGGCGACGCGGCGCTCAAGCTGCTGCGCGATCGATTCCGCGACCAGTTGCGCGTCGAGCTCGGGCTTGCGGATTTCGACGATGTTGATGACGACGTCGCTCTGCGTGAGCTTGGCCACCGACTTGCGCAGCTTCTCGATGTCGGCGCCTTTCTTGCCGATGACGACGCCAGGTCTAGCCGAATGAATGGTGACGCGGCACTTCTTGTGCGGACGCTCGATCACGATATGCGACACCGCGGCCTGCTTGAGCTGCTTCATCAGCTCCTCGCGGATCTTGATGTCCTCATGCAGCAGCGAGCCGTACTCGGCCTTGCCGGCATACCAGCGCGAATCCCAGGTGCGGTTGATGCCGACCCGAAGCCCGATTGGATTGACCTTCTGACCCACTCGACCTCTCCTCTAGGCTTTCGCTTCGGCCTGCGCGGGAACCTCGCGCACGACGATGGTGATGTTGGCGAACGGCTTGAGAATCCGGCCCATGCGGCCGCGGCCGCGCGCGGCGAAGCGCTTGATCACCAGCGCCTTGCCCACATGAGCCTCGGCGACGACCAGATCGTCGACGTCGAGATCGTGATTGTTCTCGGCGTTGGCGATCGCCGACTCCAGGCACTTGCGCACGTCCTTGGCGATGCGCTTGCGCGAGAACTGCAAATCGGCGAGCGCGCTCGCAACCTTCTTGCCGCGGATCAACTGCGCGACAAGGTTGAGCTTCTGCGGAGAGATCCGCAGCATGCGGCTGACCGCCTTTGCCTCGTTATCGGCGAGGTCTCGTGCGCGTGCGCTCTTGCCCATAACCCTACTCTCTCAATCCTCAGCTTGCCGCCGGCGCAGCGGGAGCCGCCGCGCCCGGCGCCGCGGCAGGCGCAGCGCCCGAGGCCGCCGGCGCGCCCGGCGCCCCGGCCCGCTTGGCCTTACGATCAGACGAATGGCCGTAGAACATCCGGCCCGGCGCGAATTCGCCGAACTTGTGACCGACCATTTCCTCGGTCACCAGCACCGGGATGTGCTTCTGCCCGTTATAGACGCCGAAATTCAAACCGACGAATTGCGGCAGAATGGTCGAGCGCCGGCTCCAGATCTTGATCATCTCGTGACGGCCCGATGCGCGCGCGGCTTCCGCCTTGCGCAACAGGTAGCCATCGACGAACGGGCCCTTCCACAGTGAACGCGCCATGATGCCTGTCCCTAGCTTTGAACTTTCTTGCGGTCGTGCCGGCTGAGCACGATGAATTTCCTGGTGCGCTTGTTCTTGCGCGTCTTCATGCCCTTGGTCGGCTGGCCCCACGGCGTCGTCCAATGCTTGCCGCCATTGGTGCGGCCGCCGTGCGGATGATCGACCGGGTTCATGCTGATGCCGCGGTTGTGCGGCATGCGGCCCTTCCAGCGCTGACGGCCGGCCTTGCCGATGACCGTGTTCATGTTGTCGGGGTTGGACACCGCGCCGACGCTCGCCATGCAGCGGCCGTGCACGAGGCGCTGCTCGGCGGAATTGAGCCGCAGGATGACGTAATCCTGGTCGCGCCCGACGATCTGCGCATAGGAGCCGGCCGAACGGGCGATTTGGCCGCCTTTGCCGATCTTGAGCTCGATATTGTGAACGATGGTGCCGACCGGAATGTTGCCGATCGGCATGGCATTGCCGGGCTTCACGTCGGCATGCTCGGCAGCGATGACACTGTCGCCGACGCCGAGGCGCTGCGGCGCCAGGATGTAGGCGAGTTCGCCGTCCTGATACTTGATCAGCGCGATGAACGCGGTGCGGTTCGGATCGTATTCGATGCGCTCGACGGTCGCCGGCACGTCGAACTTGGTGCGCTTGAAGTCGATCCGGCGATAGGCCTGCTTGTGTCCGCCGCCGCGGAAGCGGCTGGTGATGCGGCCGTTGTTGTTGCGGCCGCCGGTCGAGTTCTGGCCCTCGGTCAGCGTCTTCACCGGGGGGCCCTTGTAGAGCATCGAGCGATCGATGTTGATCAGCTGGCGCTGGCCGGGCGTCGTCGGATTGTAGGTTTTCAATGCCATCGGACGCTCCTTACAATCCCGTGGTCACGTCGATACGGTGACCCTCTTCCAGCGTCACGATCGCGCGCTTGACGTCGGACTGCTGGCCGATCTTGTTGCGGAAGACCTTCCACTTGCCGCCGCGGATCAGCGTGTTGACGCTCTTGACCTTCACGTCGAACAGCTTCTCGACCGCTTCCTTGATCTGCGGCTTGGTGGCGTTCTTGCGCACCTTGAACATCACCTTGTTGTGCTCGGACGCCATGGTCGCCTTCTCGGTGATCACCGGGGCGATGATGACGTCGTAATGGCGCGGATCGCTGGTGGTCATTTGAAACGCGCCTCCAGCGCATCAAGCGCGGCCTTGGTCAGAACCAGGGTCTTGCGCCGCAGGATGTCGTAGACGTTGATGCCCTGAACCGGCAGCACGTCGATATTCGGGATATTGCGGGCGGCGGTGCGGAAATTGGCCTCGATTTCCTTGCCGTCGATGATCAGCGCGTTTTCCAGCCCCAGCTTGCCGAAGTGCTTGGCGAGCGCGCCGGTCTTGGCGTCCTTGAGCGCGATCTTGTCGAGGACGACGATGCCGCCGTCTTTGGCTTTGGACGACAGCGCGTGCTTGAGGGCAAGCGCGCGCACCTTCTTCGGCAGATCATGCGCATGGCTGCGCACCACCGGGCCGAAGGCACGGCCGCCGCCGCGGAACTGCGGCGCGCTTTGCGCGCCGTGGCGGGCGCCGCCGGTGCCCTTCTGCGCGTACATCTTCTTTGTCGTGCGGGCGACTTCGCCACGCATCTTGGTCTTGTGCGTGCCGGCCTGGCGCTTGGCGAGTTGCCAGTTAACGCAACGCTGGATGAGGTCGGAGCGCGGCTCGAGCCCGAAAATGGCGTCCGACAGATTGACGGATCCGGCCTCTTTGCCTTCGAGCGTGGTGATCTTCATTTCCATGTCACTCGCCCTCCTTCTTCTTGGGGGCGGCCGGCTTTTTCTCCTTGGCCGGCTTGGCATCCGCTTTCGGCGCGGGCTTTGCTTCGGCTTGCGGCGCGGGCGCTGCAGCCGGAGCCGGCGCGGCTTCGGCTTTTGCTTCGGCAGCGGCTTGCGGCGCCGCATCCGGCTTTGCCTCGCCGGCCACGCGGAATTTGCCCGGCTTCGGCGCTTCCTTCGGCAGCACTTTCTTCACGGCGTCGCGCACGGTGACCCAGCCGCTTTTTGCGCCCGGCACCGCGCCCTCGACCAGAATGAGGCCGCGCGCGACGTCGGTCTGCACCACCTTGAGATTGAGCGTGGTGACGCGATCGACGCCGAGATGGCCCGGCATTTTCTTGTTCTTGAACGTCTTGCCCGGATCCTGACGGCCGCCGGTGCCGCCGATCGAGCGGTGCGAGATCGACACGCCGTGCGAAGCGCGCAAGCCCGCGAAATTCCACCGCTTCATGCCGCCGGCAAAACCCTTGCCGATGGTGATGCCGCAAACGTCGACGAACTGGCCCGGCACGAAATGATCCGCCGTGATCTCGGCGCCGACCGGGATCAGCGCATCCTCGGTGACGCGGAATTCGGCGAGCTTGCGCTTGGGCTCGACATTGGCCTTGGCAAAATAGCCGCGATCCGCCTTGCTCATATTGCCGGCGCGGCGCGGCCCCGATCCCAATTGCAGCGCCACGTAGCCGTTCTTGTCCTTGGTGCGGTGGGCGACCACCTGGCACTGCGCCAGACGCAGCACGGTCACCGGTACGTGCTCACCGGCTTCGGTGAACACCCGGGTCATGCCGACCTTCTGCGCAACAACTCCCGAACGCATCGTCTTCCCCGCGCGGCCCTTACAGCTTGATCTCGACGTCGACGCCGGCGGCGAGGTCGAGCTTCATCAGCGCGTCCACGGTCTGCGGCGTCGGATCGACGATGTCCAAGAGGCGCTTGTGCGTGCGCATCTCGAACTGCTCGCGGCTCTTCTTGTCGACGTGCGGCGAGCGGTTCACCGTGAACTTCTCGATCTTGGTCGGCAGCGGGATCGGGCCACGGACCTGGGCGCCGGTGCGCTTGGCCGTGTTGACGATCTCGCGTGTCGACGCATCGAGGATGCGGTGATCGAACGCCTTGAGCCGGATCCGGATATTCTGGCCGTTCATTTGTCTGTCTCTTTCGACTGTGTGGCCCGCGTTTTGCGCGGGCCACGACAGGCTACGATCATTACTCGATGATGCTCGCCACCACGCCGGCGCCGACGGTGCGGCCGCCCTCGCGAATGGCGAAGCGGAGTTTCTCCTCCATGGCGATCGGCACGATCAGGTGCACTTCCATCGCCACGTTGTCGCCCGGCATCACCATTTCAGTACCCTGCGGCAGGTGCACCACGCCGGTCACGTCGGTGGTGCGGAAGTAGAACTGCGGACGGTAGTTGGTGAAGAACGGAGTGTGACGGCCGCCCTCTTCCTTGGTCAGGATGTAGGCTTCCGCCTTGAACTTGGTGTGCGGCTTCACCGAGCCGGGCTTGCACAGCACCTGGCCGCGCTCGACTTCCTCGCGCTTGGTGCCGCGCAGCAGGCAACCGATATTGTCGCCGGCCTCGCCCTGATCGAGCAGCTTGCGGAACATCTCGACGCCGGTGACGACGGTCTTCTGCGTCGGACGGATGCCGACGATCTCGACTTCCTCGCCGACCTTGATGATGCCGCGCTCGACGCGGCCGGTGCACACCGTGCCGCGGCCCGAGATCGAGAACACGTCTTCGACCGGCATCAGGAACGGCTGATCCTTCGGACGCTCCGGCTGCGGGATGTAGTCGTCCACCGCCTTCATCAGCGCGAGGATCGCCTCCTTGCCGAGCTTCTCATCCTTGCCCTCGAGGCCGGCGAGCGCCGAGCCCTTGATCACCGGGATCTTGTCGCCGGGGAAATTGTACTTCGACAGCAGCTCGCGGACCTCGAGCTCGACGAGCTCGAGCAGCTCCGGATCGTCGACCATGTCGACCTTGTTCATGAACACGACGAGCGCCGGCACGCCGACCTGGCGCGCGAGCAGGATGTGTTCGCGGGTCTGCGGCATCGGGCCGTCGGCGGCCGACACCACCAGGATGGCGCCGTCCATCTGGGCGGCGCCGGTGATCATGTTCTTCACGTAGTCGGCGTGGCCGGGGCAGTCGACGTGGGCGTAATGGCGCTTGTCGGTTTCATATTCGACGTGCGCGGTCGAAATGGTGATGCCACGCGCCTTCTCTTCCGGCGCCTTGTCGATCTGGTCATAGGCGGTGAACTGCGCCTTGCCCTGCTCCGACAGCACCTTGGTGATCGCGGCGGTCAACGTGGTCTTGCCGTGGTCGACGTGACCGATCGTGCCGATATTGCAATGGGGCTTGGTGCGTTGGAATTTCTCTTTGGCCATGGAACTCTCCGTTCAGGTCCTTTCGTTTCGCTGGCAACTCACGCGAATTTCTTCTGCACTTCGGCCGAGACGTTGGCCGGCAGCTCTGCGTAGTGATCGAATTGCATGGTGAAGGTCGCACGTCCCTGCGACATGGAGCGCAGGTTGTTGACGTAGCCGAACATGTTCATCAGCGGCACCATCGCGTTGATGACGTTGGCATTGCCGCGCATGTCCTGGCCCTGGATCTGCCCGCGCCGCGAATTGAGGTCGCCGATGACGGAGCCGGTATAATCCTCCGGAGTCACCACCTCGACCTTCATGATCGGCTCGAGCAGGACGGGACGGCCCTTCTGCAGCGCTTCCTTCAGGCACTGGCGTGCGCAGATTTCGAACGCCAGGGCCGATGAATCGACGTCGTGATATTTGCCGTCGATCAGCGTCACCTTGAGGTCGACCACCGGGAAGCCGGCGACGACGCCGGAGCCCAGCACGCTCTCGAGGCCCTTCTCGACACCCGGGATGTACTCCTTCGGCACCGCGCCGCCGACGACTTCGTTCTCGAACTCGAACGGCGTACCCGGCGGGGTCGGCTCGCAGACAATCTTGATGGCCGCGAACTGGCCGGAGCCGCCGGTCTGCTTCTTGTGAGTATACTCGTGCTCGACGCGCTGGGTGATTTTCTCGCGGAAGGCAACCTGCGGCGCGCCGATATTGGCGTCGACTTTGTAGGTCCGCTTCAGGATATCGACCTTGATGTCGAGGTGCAGTTCGCCCATGCCCTTGAGGATGGTCTGGCCGCTCTCCTGATCGGTCGAGACGCGGAAGGATGGATCTTCCGCCGCGAGCTTGGCGAGCGCGACGCCGAGCTTCTCCTGATCGGCCTTCGATTTCGGCTCGATCGCGATCTCGATGACCGGATCGGGAAATTCCATTTTTTCGAGGATCACCGGCTTTTGCGGATCGCACAGCGTGTCGCCGGTACGCACTTCCTTGAGACCGGCCAGCGCAACGATGTCGCCGGCATAGGCTTCCTTGATGTCCTCGCGGTTGTTGGCGTGCATCAGCAGCATGCGGCCGATGCGCTCTTTGCGTTCCTTGGTCGAATTGATCACGCCGGTGCCGCTGGTCAGCGTGCCCGAATAGATGCGGCAGAAGGTGATGGTGCCGACGAAGGGATCGTCCATGATCTTGAAGGCGAGCAGCGCCAGCGGCTCCTTGTCGTCGGCCTTGCGCACGACCTCGTTGCCCTTGTCGTCGACGCCCTTGATCGCCGGCACGTCGAGCGGGCTCGGCAGATAATCGACCACCGCATCGAGCAACGGCTGCACGCCCTTGTTCTTGAAGGCGGAGCCGCACAGCACCGGGAAAAATTTGCCGTCGATCACCGCCTTGCGGATCAGCTTCTTGAGCGTGGCCTCGTCAGGCTCCTTGCCCTCGAGGTAGGCCGTCATCGCCGCATCGTCGAGCTCAACCGCCGCCTCGACCATCTGCTCGCGGTATTTCTTGGCCTCATCGGCCATGTCGGCCGGGATGTCGATGTCGTGATACTTGGCGCCGAGGGATTCGTCGTCCCACACCACGCCCTTCATGCGCACCAGGTCGATGATGCCCTTGAAATTCTGCTCCGCGCCGATCGGCAGCTGGATGGCCACCGGCTTGGCGCCGAGGCGGGTCTTGATGTCGTCGAGACACTTGAAGAAATCGGCGCCGATCTTGTCCATCTTGTTGGCAAAGACGATGCGCGGCACCTTGTACTTGTCGCCCTGACGCCAGACCGTCTCGGTCTGCGGCTCGACGCCCTGGTTGGAGTCGAGCACGCAAACCGCGCCGTCGAGCACGCGCAAGCTGCGCTCGACCTCGATGGTGAAGTCGACGTGGCCGGGCGTGTCGATGATGTTGAGGCGCTTGCCGTTCCAGAACGCGGTGGTCGCGGCCGAGGTGATGGTGATGCCGCGCTCCTGCTCCTGCTCCATCCAGTCCATCGTCGCGGCGCCTTCA
>DASRGB010000003.1:0-35264 GCA_035651255.1 Pseudolabrys sp. | reverse complement strand
GGATTGACCGCGGCCGCAATCGCGGCGGCGGGTGCAAAACGGGGCTCGATCAACTGCGCGAGCCGGTAGATCATCAGGCAGGTGACGCCGTCGAGCACGCCTTGCAGCATCGCCCCGGTCAGCGGCGCGAGGCTGCCGAACAGCGCGACGTTGAGCGCCAGGAACAATGGATAGATCGGCATCACGCCGGGATCGGCGCCGAGCCAGGCCCAGCCGCCGAGCGTGCCGGCGGAAGCTTGCGCCACCATGGTCTGCGCCGCCGCGAGATAGCCGTGCGAATCGGCGCCCATCAGCCCTTCGCGGCCCATCGCCGCGAACAGCGCCACGTCGTAGACCCAACGGATGGCCACAGCCGCCAGGAAAATCCGGAGCCGCGCGTTGGCGAGCGGCTTTTGTACGGCGCTTGTCGGCGAAGTCATCGGCTTTCCCCGCGCCCTACGCCTTGCGTTCATAGACGGCCAGCAGGCGAAAACCGGCGAGCCTGCCCAACAGATGATGCAGCTTCCATTCGACGGCAAGCAACGGTGCGGCAAGCGCCGACGGCAGCAGGCTCCATTCGCGAAAGCCGCCGGACAGCGGATAGGCGAGAAACGAGAAATAGTCGGCGCGCGCAAGCGCAAGGGCAGGCACCATGCGGGCCGCCGCCGTGCGATGGCGGCCGGCGAGCAGGGTCGGGATCGCCTGGTTCGAATCGTAGGGGTTTCTTGGTCCGGAAGCGTCGGCCAGCGGGTCGGCCGTCATGTCGACCGGCTCGTCATGGAAGCGGCGATAAAACGGGCCGCTCAGCGGCGTGATCGCCGGTTCGCAGGCAATGACGCGGCCGCCGGGGCGCAGCACCCGCGCCGCCTCGCGAAGAAACCGCAGCGGGCTTGGAATATGATGCAGCACGTCGACCATCACGATATTGCCGAAGCTTGCGTCGGCGAACGGCAATTGCTGGGCGTCGCACACGAGATCGAGCCACGGCGCCGGCAGAATGTCGCTGCTGATGGCGGCGGGCGCAAACAGTTTGAAGTTTCCCGAGCCGCCGCCGACCTCCAGAATCGGCCCCGGTGCGATCTCGTCCAGCATGCGCCGGTAGATGTCGCCATAGACGGCGCGCAGGACCGGCTTGCGCTGCCAGATGTCGCGATAGGTTGCCGGCGCCTTTTCCACGTCGCTAGAACGCCCTGAGTTTCAGGAAGGCGAAGATCACCATGCGCAGCAGCAACAGGCCGTGGCGGAAGCGCGAGATGTTGGTCTCGCCGTATTCGCGCGCGGCGTAGCGGATCGGCACCTCCGCGGTCTTCAGGTTGAGCCGCGCCGCGCCGAAGATCAGATCGAAATCGCCGAACGGATCGAAGTCGCCGAAATAGGATCGGTTGCGGGCGATCTCCTCGTAGTCGCGGCGCCGCAGCACCTTGGTGCCGCACAGCGTGTCGGTATAGCGCTGGCCGAGCAGGAAGCTGAACAGCCGCGCGAAAACATGATTGGCGACGTGGTTCAGGAACTGCATTGCCTGGTTTTCCATCGGATAGACGAGGCGCGAGCCGTTGATGAACTCGCCCTTGCCGCCGGTCAGAGCCTCGTAGAATTTCGGCAGGTCTTCCGGCGGCATGGTGAGATCGGCATCGAGAATCATCAGCACGTCGCCGCTCGCTTCGGCAAAGCCCTTGCGCACCGCGTCGCCCTTGCCCTTGCCGGTCTGCTGAAACGCCTTGATGTCGAACTGCGGATAGGCCTGCTTGACCCGCTGCACCTCGTCCCAGGTGCCGTCGTTGCTGTTGCCCTCGACGAAGACGATTTCGATGTCGGGGCAGAAGCGCGGAATGCGACGCACCGCCGCCTCGATATTGCCGCGCTCGTTTCGGCAGGGGATGACGATCGAGACCGACGGCGGCCGCTCAAGCGCCGCCGGCCTCGGCCGTGCCACCACGTAATTGCGCAGCGACAGCTTGCGGATCGCCGGCAGCGTGGCGATGAAGCGGTTGACCAGGGGACCGAGGCCGAACAGGCGGAACGGCAGCAGCATGCGCCATTCGCGCTTGACGACGTCGAAATCGGCGAGATGCAGCAGATTGGCGATGTCCTGGTTGGTCAGCCAGTTGCGGCGGACGAAGCGGTGGCCGGCGGCGAGCTTGGTGTAGAGGAGCAGCAGCGGATCCCACAGCCGCGTGTAGTAGGAAACGATCAGCCGCGTCTCCGGCTTGCAGAAGCGGGCGAGATCCTGAAAGGTCGCCAGGCAGTCGTCGAGCGAGCCGATGGTGTCGGACATGACGATGAAGTCGAATTTGCCCGCCAGCGCCGGGCAATCCTTGAGGTTCTCGACATCATCGCAGATGAAGGTCAGCCCCGGATATTTGCTCTGGGCGCGCGCAATCTTGGCGGCGCTGAAGTCGACGCCGACACCCTGCGACGGCTTGAGCGCGTTGAGCAGGTGGCCGTGGCCGCAGCCGAGCTCGAGGACGCGCTTGCCGGGCGGCACCAGAAAGCACATATAGCGCCACTCTTCTTCGAAGTAGTAGGGATGTCGCTCCATCCAGCGATCGCGTTCCGGAGACAGCTTCTCCGCCTGCTCGAGCAGCAGCGCCTTGCGGCGCGAGTATGGCCGCCGCGCTCTTGCCGGCGAAGCGTCCCGTTCGATCGTCTGCGTGTTCGCCTGCATCGCCGTGGTCTCGGAAAGACGCGCATGACGCGCATCCTGCCCTTCGATACGACGCCCGCTCCGGCCCCGGCAAGGGCTTGTTGCAATGCTTCGCCGCTATCCTTTACAGCGGCGGGACGCTAGAGATCGCGGCTGCACAAGGCTTTTTAAGCATGGCGCACGGACGCAAAATCGCGGTGGTCGGGCTTGGTTACGTCGGCTTGCCGGTGGCCGTCGCCTTTGCCCGCTCGGGCGCCCCGGTGATCGGCTTCGACGTCAACCGCCGCCGCCTCGACGAATTGCGCGCCGGCCACGACCGCACCCGCGAGGTCGAACCGGCCGACCTGCGGCAGCCGACGCTGCGCTACGAGCACGACGCCGAACGCCTGCGCGAGGCCGATTTTTATATCGTCACCGTGCCGACGCCGATCGATGAGAGCCGCCGTCCCGATCTTAGCGCCATGCTGGCGGCATCCGCGACGGTCGGCTCGGTGCTCAAGCGCGGCGATATCGTGGTCTACGAATCGACCGTCTATCCCGGTGCCGTCGAGGAAGAATGTCTGCCGGTGCTGGAAAAGACATCCGGCCTGCGCTCCGGCGGCGATTTCACCGTCGGCTATTCGCCCGAGCGCATCAATCCCGGGGACAAGACGCACCGCTTCGAGACCATCACCAAGGTGGTATCCGCGCAGGACGCCCGCACGCTCGATATCGTCGCCGAAGTCTACGGCTCGGTGGTGACCGCGGGCATTCACCGCGCGCCGTCGATCAAGGTGGCGGAGGCCGCCAAGGTCATCGAGAACACGCAACGCGATCTCAACATTGCCTTCATGAACGAGCTGTCGGCGATCTTCCGCCGGCTCGGCATCGACACCGGCGACGTGCTGGCGGCGGCTGCGACCAAGTGGAACTTCCAGAAATTCGAACCGGGCCTCGTCGGCGGCCACTGCATCGGCGTCGACCCCTATTACCTGACGCATCGGGCCGAGAAGTCCGGCTATCACCCCGAGATCATCCTCGCCGGCCGGCGCATCAACGACGGCATGGGCGAACATGTCGCGCGGCAGTGCCTGAGCGCGCTGTCGAAGCGCGGCCGCGACAAGCCGACCGTCACGGTGCTCGGCATGACGTTCAAGGAGAACGTCCCCGACGTGCGCAACTCGAAAGTCATCGATATTCTGCGCGAGCTCGGCCGCGGCGGCGCCACCGTGCAGGTTCACGACCCCGTCGCCTTGCCGGAAGAAACCGCGCAGGAGTACCAGGTCGCGCTGACGCCGCTCGACAAGCTCGTCCCGGCGGACGCGGTCATCATCGCCGTGGCGCACAACGAATATGTGTCGAAGGGCTGGGCTTTGGTGACCAGACTGCTCAAGGGCGGCGAGGGGCTCGTGCTCGACGTCAAATCGCGCCTCGATCGGGCGCAGAAGCCGATGGGAGTCGACTTGTGGCGTCTCTAGAACCCGTCCTTGTCACCGGGGCCGCGGGCTTCATCGGCTATCATGTCGCGCGGCGGCTCGCCGCGGCCGGCCGGCCGGTGGTCGGGCTCGACAATCTCAATGCGTACTACGATCCGAAGCTGAAAGAGGCGCGCCGTGCCGAGCTCGAGACGTTCAAGAGTTTCCGCTTCGTCAAGCTCGACCTTGTCGACCGCGGCGGCATGGCCGCGCTGTTCGCCGAGCACAAATTTCCCTACGTCGTTCATCTCGGCGCCCAGGCCGGGGTGCGCCATTCGCTGACCGACCCTTACGCCTATATCGATTCCAACTTGACCGGGTTCACCAATATTCTCGAAGGCTGCCGGCACAACGGCTGCCGGCACCTGCTATTTGCCTCCTCGTCCTCGGTGTACGGCGCCAATACCAGGATGCCGTTCTCGGTGCACGACAATGTCGACCATCCGCTCAGCTTCTATGGCGCCTCGAAGAAAGCGAACGAGCTGATGGCCCACTCCTACTCGCATCTCTACGGCCTGCCGGCGACCGGCCTGCGCTTCTTCACGGTGTACGGCCCCTGGGGCCGGCCGGACATGGCGATGTGGATTTTCACCAAGGCGATCATGGCGGGTGAGCCGATCAAGCTGTTCAATCACGGCAAGATGCGGCGCGACTTCACCTATGTCGACGACGTGGTCGAGACCATCGTGCGCATGGTGGAGCGCCCGCCCGGCGGCAATGCGAACTGGTCGGGCGAAGCGCCGGATCCGAGTTCGAGCGCGGCGCCTTGGCGCATCTACAATATCGGCAACAACAATCCGGTCGAATTGCTCGAGGTCGTGCGCCTGCTCGAGGAGGCGATCGGCAAGAAAGCCAAACGCGAACTGATGCCGATGCAGCCGGGCGACGTGCCGGCCACCTACGCCGATGTCGACGATCTGATGCGCGACGTCGGCTTCAAGCCCGCAACCCCGATTGCCGACGGCATCGGGCGCTTCGTCGAATGGTATCGCTCATATCATCGCGTATGACGGTCAACCGGTCGGCAGCCCGGCGGCCGACGCCGCGCCGCGCTCGCCACGGTCGGCGGTGAGCACCCAGACGATGCCACCCGCGGCGCCGAGCAGCAGATAGCCGGCACCGAACAGCAGCGAGACGATCAGCCCGTCGCTCGGCGGCAGCCCGGCATAACCGAACGCGGCGATCATCGCGCCTTCGCGGAGGCCCCAGCCGGCGATCGAGATCGGCACCACCGTCACCAAGATCACCGGCAGCACAAGGTAGAGCGAATAGACAAGCGGCAGGTTGGCGCCGACGGCGCGCGCCGCGGTCCAGGCGACCAGCACGGTAAAAAAGTGAATGAGGAAGGACAGGCCGAAGATCGACGCCAGCGCGGGCGGCGAGCGCAGCACGTCGAGCGCGACCGCGGCGGCCGCGGCGAGATGACGGGTCGGCGACCAATGCTGCAGGATGCGCAGCCGCTCCCAGGCCAGCACGACGAACAGCAGCCCGGCGCCGATGCAGCCGGGGCCGGTCACCAGGAGCGCGGCGCGGCCGATCGGATTGCGCACCAGTTCCAGCGTCCAGGGCAGGCAGGCCACCACCATGATCGCCAGCGCCACGATGCCGACGACGCGGTCGAGCAGCACCGAATAGGCCGCCACGCGCCAGTTGGTCATTTTGCCGACCAGCCAGATGCGGATGGCGTCGCCGCCGACGCTCGACGGCAGCGTCTGGTTGAAAAAACCCGCGATCATGCTGAAGCGGAGCGCCTGGGCGAGCGCGAAGGGGGCGCCGCAGCGCTCGACCAGCAGCTTCCAGCGCAGCGCCAGCACGAACAGCTGCACGATCAGCAATACGAGTCCGAGGGCGATCCAGCGGGCGTCGATCTGGCTCAGCCGGCCTTTGACCGTGGCAATATCGACCGATTTCAGCGCGAAATAGAAGAGCAGGGCGGAAACAGCGGTCTTGGCGATCAGGGAAAGCGCCTTGCGCATTGCGTCTCCTTGAACCGGCTCAGCCACTCGGTGCCGTTTCGCCTGTGGGAAGTCAAGCCGTGGCGGCCGTTTGCATTGAACGCGGCAGCACCCGCTCTATAGTACGCCCGCACGAATGCGATGAGGACAGTGAGGACGCCATGGCCGCGCCGGCACTTGCGAAACTGAAGGTCAAGCTGTTCACCGACGGCGCCGACAAGGCGCAGATCGTCGAGATGGCCAAGCAGCCGTGGATTGCCGGCTTCACCACCAATCCCTCGCTGCTCAAGAAGGCCGGCGTCAGCGACTACGAACGTTACGCCCGCGATCTGGTCGCCGCTGTTCCCGACCGCCACATTTCCTTCGAGGTGTTCTCCGACGACATCCCGGAAATGGTGGGACAGGCGCGCGTCATCCATGGCTGGGGCGAGAACGTCTACGTCAAGCTGCCGGTGACCAACACGCGCGGCGAAGCGCTGTTCGACGCGGTGCGCGCGCTGTCGCGCGACGGCGTCAGGGTGAACATGACCGCGATCTTCACGTCCGACCAGGTTGCGCGCGCCGTCGAAGCGCTCGACGGCGGCGCGCCGGCCTGCGTATCGGTGTTCGCCGGGCGGCTCGCCGACTTCGGCATCGATTACCGCCCGACCATGCGGGATGCGGTCGCCCGCGCGCGCAGGACGCGCAACGTCGAGATCATCTGGGCCTCGACGCGCGAAGTGTTCAACGTCATCGAAGCCGATGAGATGACCTGCCACATCATCACCGCGCCGGCCGACATCCTGAAGAAACTGCCGCTGATCGGCAGCAAGACCGACGCCGAACTTTCGCGCGCGGCGGTAAAATCGTTCCGCGAGGATGCGATCGCCGCCGGCCTGCATCTCGCCGTTCCGGCCTCGCGCGCCGCCGAGTAGGGTAAATTTTCCCCCGGAACCTTGTTGTAACGCTTTGAATCAAAACGTGTTCACCGTCTTCACCGTGAGCGGTCGCATGGCGTCGGCACCCATGCTAGGGAAATGCGGGCCGGTCCTTGCGGTCTGGGGGAAGTCTTAAAGCAATGACCCAATCGGTGAATCCGGACGCGGGGCGTTCATTGCGTGTCGGCGTGATCGGCGTCGGCGTGATGGGCAGCAACCACGCGCGCGTCTTTGCCGGACTGCCGGGCGCCGAGCTGGTCGGCATCGCCGATCCCGATCAGCGCCAGGGCGATTTCGTCGCGCGCACGCTCGGCTGCAAGGCTGTCGGCGACGTCAAGGACCTGCTCGACCTCAAGGTCGACGCCGTCACGGTCGCCGCGCCGACCCATCTGCACCGCGACATCGCTCTCGCCTGCATCGAGCGCGGCGTCCACGTCATGGTGGAAAAGCCGATCGCCTCCTCGGTCGAGGAAGGCCGCGAGATTATCGCCGCGGCGCGCCGCGCCGGCGTGACGCTGATGGTCGGCCATGTCGAGCGCTTCAACCCGGCGGTCGAGGCCATCAAGGAAGCGCTGCGCAACGAGGACATCCTGTCGATCGCCATCACCCGCGTCGGGCCGTTCCCGCCGCGCATGTCGAATGTCGGCGTGGTCATCGACCTCGCCGTGCACGACATCGACCTGATCCGCTGGTTCACCGATTCCGAGATCGTCGAGGTGCAGCCGCAGCTGTCGAGCGCGGTGGCCGAGCGCGAGGACATCGCGCTGCTGCAGTTCCGCACCGCCTCCGGCGTGCTCGCCCACATCAACACCAACTGGCTCACGCCCTTCAAGGCGCGCAACGTCACGGTGGCGACGCGCGGCAAGTACATTATGGCCGATCTGCTGACGCGGCAGGTGACCGAGTGCTTCGGCTTCCAGCCGGACGGCAGCTATTCCATGCGCCATCTGTCGGTCGGCCACGCCGAGCCGCTGCGTTCCGAGCTTCTCGGCTTCCTGCGCGCCGTACGCGCCGGCACGCCGCCCCCGGTCACCGGCGAGGAGGGCGTCGCCAGCCTCGAAATCGCCACGCACTGCCTCTCGGTCCGTCCCTGGGCCGCGCCCAAGGGCGAAACCAAGGGCGAAACCAAGGGCGAGACCAAGTCCGAGCGCCAGGCGCCGCGCGTGGTGGCCGGCTGACAACGACACGCTTTGCGATGAACCAGCACACCAGTTTGCCGCCGATCCCGTTCATCGATGTCGGTGCGCAGCGCCGCCGCCTCGGCCGCGCCGTCGACGACGCGGTGGCGCGCGTCATGGCGCACTGTCAGTTCATCCTCGGCCCCGAGGTCAAGGCGTTCGAGACCGAGCTCGCGAAATTCTGCGGCGCCCGCCACGCCGTCAGCTGCGCCAGCGGCACCGACGCCCTGATGCTCGCGCTGATGGCGAAAGGCATCGGCCCGGGCGACGCCGTATTCTGTCCGTCGTTCACGTTCAGCGCCACCGCCGAGGTGGCGGCGCTGGTCGGGGCGACGCCGGTCTTCGTCGACGTCGACGCCGACACGTTCAACATCGACGCCAAGGGGCTGGCCGCGGCGCTCGACACGGCCAAGCGCGCCGGCCTCGCGCCGAAGGCGGTGATCCCGGTGGATCTGTTCGGCCTGCCGGCCGATCACGATGCTGTTGCCGCCGTCGCCAGGTCGGCCGGCCTTTTCGTGCTCGACGACGCCGCGCAGGCCTTCGGCGCCAGCCATAAGGGCCGTCCGCTCGGCACCTTCGGCCACGCCACCGCCACCAGCTTCTTTCCCGCCAAGCCGCTCGGCTGTTACGGCGACGGTGGTGCGGTCTTCACCGACGACGACACCCTGGCCGAAACGCTGCTCAGCCTGCGCGTCCACGGCCAGGGCAGCGACAAATACGACAATGTCCGCATCGGGCTCGCCTCGCGCCTCGACACCATCCAGGCCGCGGTCCTGATCGAGAAGCTCAAGATCTTTCCGGACGAGATCGCGGCGCGCGACCGCGCGGCGCGCCGCTACGCCGAAGGCCTCGGCGACGTGGCGATCGTGCCCAAGGTACCGGCCGGCCTGACCTCGGTCTGGGCGCAATACACGCTGCGCATCGCCGGCGGCCGCCGCGACAAGATTGCCGCGAGCCTCAAGGCCGAAGGCATCCCGACCGCGATCTATTACCCCATCCCGCTGCACCGCCAGCAGGCCTACAAGCACTATCCGGTCGGTGCCGGCGGCACGGCGGTGAGCGACCAGCTGGCCGCCGAGGTGCTCAGCCTGCCGATCCATGCCTATCTCGACGCCGCGACGCAGGACCGCATCATCGATGCGGTGCGCCGCGCGCTGAAGCGGTGAACCTCGCCGCGCGGCCCCGCCGCTCTTTACCGATGAACTGGCGCGACACTCATATCCGGCTCCGCCGGCTCGAAGCCGAAGCCATTGCCGTCATACGCGAGACGGTGGCGAGCTTCGGCAATCCGGTGATGCTGTATTCGATCGGCAAGGATTCCAGCGCGATGCTGCACATCGCGCAGAAGGCCTTCGCGCCGTCAAAGCCGCCGTTCCCGCTGCTGCATGTCGACACCACCTGGAAGTTCCGCGAGATGATTGCGTTCCGCGACGAGACGGCGGCGCGGCTCGGCATGGACCTCATCGTCCACGTCAACGAGGAAGGGCTGGCGCGCGGCGTTTCGCCGATTGCCTCGGGCTCCGCCATCCATACCCAGGTGATGAAGACGGAGGGTCTGCGTCAGGCCATGGACAAATGGCGCTTTGACGCGGCCTTCGGCGGCGCGCGGCGCGACGAGGAAAAAAGCCGCGCCAAGGAGCGCATCTTCTCGCATCGTTCCGCCAACCACGCCTGGGATCCGCGCAACCAGCGGCCCGAGCTGTGGCGCATCTTCAATACCCGCATCAAGACCGGCGAATCGATGCGCGTCTTTCCGCTGTCCAACTGGACCGAACTCGACGTCTGGGAATATGTTCGCGCCGAGAATATCCCCGTGGTGCCGCTCTACTTCGCCAAGGAGCGGCCGGTGGTCGAGCGCGACGGCACGCTGATCATGGTGGACGACGACCGCCTGCCGCTCAAAGCCGGCGAAAGGCCGAAAATGCTGCGCGTGCGCTTCCGCACGCTCGGCTGCTATCCGTTGACCGGGGCGATCCGCTCGGAAGCGGCGACGCTCGATGCCATCATCGAGGAAATGCGGACCTCGACCAGTTCGGAACGGCAGGGCCGCATCATCGATCACGACGAGTCAGGCTCGATGGAGAAGAAGAAACGCGAGGGCTATTTCTGATGAGCGCTCCGGTTCAAGTCGCCGAAGCCAGAGCCGGGCGCGCCGCCGATCTGGACACGCGGCCGGCGCTGCGGTTTCTCACCTGCGGCTCGGTCGATGACGGCAAATCGACCCTGATCGGCCGGCTGCTCTACGAGCAGAACCTGATCTTCGACGATCATCTGGCGGCGCTCGAGCGCGATTCCAGGAAGCACGGCACCACCGGCGCGGAGGTCGACTTCGCGCTGCTGCTCGACGGGCTCGAAGCCGAGCGCGAGCAGGGCATCACCATCGACGTCGCCTATCGTTATTTCGCGACGCCGAGGCGTTCCTTCATCGTCGCCGACACGCCCGGCCACGAGCAGTACACCCGCAACATGGCGACCGGCGCCTCCAATTCGGAGCTGGCCGTGCTTCTGGTTGACGCGCGCAAGGGCCTGCTGGCGCAGACCCGCCGTCACGCCATCATCGCCAGCCTGCTCGGCATCCGCTATGCGGTGCTCGCCGTCAACAAGATCGACCTCGTCGATTTCGACCGCGCCGTGTTCGAGCAGATCGCCGACGGCTTCCGCAGCTTCGCCGACAAGCTCGGCTTCAGGGACATCGTCTGCATTCCGATGTCGGCGCGCTATGGCGACAATGTCTCGTCGCGCAGCGCGCGGACGCCCTGGTACAACGGCCCGCACCTGCTCGAATACCTCGAGACCGTCGACGTCGAGGACGATCGCGCCGGCAAGCCTTTCCGCCTGCCGGTGCAATGGGTCAACCGGCCGCATCTCGATTTCCGCGGCTTCGCCGGCACCGTCGCCAGCGGTTCCGTCAAGCCAGGCGACGAGATCGCCGTGCTGCCGTCGGGGCAGGTGACGCGGATCAAGGAGATCATCGGCGCCCAGGGCGCGGTCGAGCGGGCGCAGGCGGGCGATGCGGTGACCGTCACGCTCGCCGACGAAATCGATATTGCCCGCGGCGACATGCTGGCGGCCGCGCGCGAGCGGCCGCAGGTGGCCGATCAATTCGCCGCGCATCTCGTCTGGATGTCGCCCGAGCGGCTCTTGCCGGAGCGCTCCTACCTCCTGAAGATCAACAACGCGACCATTGCCGCGACCGTCACCGGCCTCAAGCACCAGATCGACGTCAATAGCTTCGCCCAGCTCGCCGCCAAGACGCTGGCGCTGAACGAAATCGGCGTGTGCAATCTGTCGGTCGCCCGGCCGGTTGCCTTCGATTCCTACGCCGACAATCGCGAGACCGGTGCCTTCATCCTGATCGACCGCTATACCAACCAGACGGTCGCCGCCGGCATGATCGATTTTGCGCTGCGGCGCGCGACCAACATCCACCATCAGAAGATCACCATCAGCAAGGCCGAACGCACCGCGCTCATGCATCACAAGCCGGCGGTGCTGTGGTTCACCGGCCTGTCGGGCGCCGGCAAGTCGACCATCGCCAATCTGGTCGAAGCCGGCCTGCATGCCCGCGGCGCCCATACCTTGCTGCTCGACGGCGACAATATCCGCCACGGCCTCAACCGCGATCTCGGTTTTACCGAGGAGGACCGCGTCGAAAACATCCGCCGCATCGGCGAGGTCGCCAAGCTGATGACCGATGCCGGCCTGATCGTGCTGTGTTCGTTCATTTCGCCGTTCCGCGCCGAACGCCGCATGGTGCGCGAACTGCTGCCGGAGGGCGAATTCATCGAGGTCTTCGTCGACACGCCGCTCGAGGAATGCATCGCGCGCGATCCGAAGGGGCTCTACAAGCGCGCGCTGGCCGGCGAGATCAAGAACTTCACCGGCGTCGACCAGCCCTATGAGACGCCTGAAAACCCCGAAATCCGGCTCGAGGCCGGGCGCAAGGACGCCGAGCGGCTGGCGCACGACGTCATCGACGCTCTCGCAACGCGCGGGATCGTGTAGACTTCGCCCATGGCCGAGGCCGCCGCCGGGACCGCCGCGATGGATGAGATGACGCTGACATTCCGCTGTGCGCCGGAGCTCGCGTCGATTCTGCCGCCGCCCATCCCCGCGGTGCAGGGCCTGCCGGACTGGTTCAAGGCCATGCCGCAGAAGGCCTTCAACGCCATCCTGCAGGAGGACAGCCAGACGGTGAAGCGCTGCCCGCCGTTCATCGACGCCATGACCTACGGCTTCCTGCTGCCGCTGGTCTGCGATCTCAAGGTCGAGAACGGGGAGTTCAGCTGGGATTTCGACCTGCCGCCCGGGCCGTCCGGCGCCGCGCGTTCGCCCATCAGCTTCCACGACGGCAGCCAGGTCGCCGGTTCGCCGTTTTTCGAGCAAGACAGGTTCATCGTCAAATTTCACAATTTCTGGACGGTCGAAGCGCCGCCGGGCTATTCGCTGCTGTTCACGCACCCCGCCAACCGCGCCGACCTGCCGTTCACCGCGATCACCGGCCTCGTCGACTCCGATCTCTACCGGGAAAACCTGGTGCATTTCCCGGCACGCTGGCACGACGTCGATTTCAACGGCGTGCTGCCGAAGGGTACGCCGGTCGTGCAATGCATGCCGGTCAAGCGCGAAAGCTGGCGCGGCAATCTCGATCGGCTGTCGGACGAGTCTGTGCGGCGGATGGAGAATCTGTCGGCCGCGATCGGCCGCGAGCAGGGCGTCTACCGGCGAAATTTCCGCGCCGGCAAGCGTTAGGTCGGCTCGCCGCGCAAGCGCCGCTCGGCATCGCTCGGCCGCAGCCAGAAACGGCCGCCGCGCGACGTCGCCAGCGCGGTCAGCGCTTCGCCGTACGACTTGGCGCCGCTGCGGGCGGCGCCGCGAAACATGGCGAAGGCCTCGTCCTGCTGACCGAGTTCCAGCAGGCAGACGCCGAGGCCGATCTGCGCGGCGCTATCGGCGGGGGCGGCCGCCAGCATGCGGCGGTAAAGCTCCGCGGCCTGCCGGAAATCGCCTTCCCGCTGCATGGCGCGGGCAAGCCCGAACAAGGCATCCATGTGCTGCGGCGCGCGCGCGAGCGCGTCCCGGTAGGCAGCGTGCGCCGCCGCGCGCTCGCCGAGGATCATCAGATTGTCGCCGAGCAGCGCCAACAGGTCGGGCGCGTGCGGCGCCAGCGCGAGCCCGCGCTTGAGCACGTCGACCGCCTCCCGGCGCCTGTCGAGAAAGCCGAGCAGGCTGCCATAGATCAGGAAGGCGGGCGGGTAGGGCGGCCGCCGTTTGATGGCGCGCTCGAGTCTTTCGATCGCTTCGTCCTCGCGCCCGGCCTGCTGCAGCGCCATGGCGAGCTGCGTTTCGATCTCCGGGTCGTGGGTGCGGCGCGCGGCCTGCGCAAGCGGCTCGACCGCGTCGGAGGCCTTGCCCTGACGCAGCAGCGCATAGCCGAAAATCTGCAGCGCGCGCGCGTCGGCGGGATTGCGCTTGACGACATCGGAGGCGAGCCATTCGGCTTCCTGGGCGCGGCCGCGTTCGAGCGCGGCCACCGCCTGTAGCAGCGCGGGGTCGAGAAGTCCCTGGGGACGGTCCTTGGCGCTCATCGGCTGGGGTCGCTTGCGTTAAGCCGCTTTACTCGCGCTTGTAGATGTCTTCGAGGCGCTCGATGTCGTCCTCGCCGAGATAGCTGCCGGTCTGCACCTCGATCAATTCAAGCGGGATCTTTCCCTTGTTGGCCAGCCGGTGCACGGTGCCGATCGGAATGTAGATCGACTCGTTCTCGTGCACTGCGCGGTTGTCCGCGCCGATGGTGACCTCGGCGGTACCTTTGACCACCACCCAGTGCTCGGCGCGGTGGCGGTGCCTCTGCAGTGACAGCATGCCGCCGGGGATGACGACGATGCGCTTGACCTGGAAGCGATCGCCCATGTCGATCGACTCGTAATAGCCCCAGGGCCTGTGCACGCGCTTGTGGGCGCTGGCTTCGGGGCGGTTGCCGGCCTTGAGCCTGGCGGTCAGGTCCTTGACCTCCTGGGCGCGGGCGCGTGGCACCACCATCACGGCGTCGGAGGTGCTGACGACCACGAGATCGTTGACGCCGAGGAGCGCGGTGAGCCGGCCGTCGGAATGCACGACGCAGCCGGCGGCATCCATGGTCACAGCCTCGCCCTTGACCACGTTGCCCTGCGCGTCGGGTTTGCTGATGTCGAACAGCGCGTCCCAGCTGCCGATGTCCGACCAGCCGAAATCGCCCTCGACCACCGCGGCGCGGTCGGTCTTCTCCATCACCGCATAGTCGATCGACTTCTGCGGCGCGCGGGCGAAGACCTCCGGCGCAAGCCGCAGGAAGCCGAGATCGGTCTTGGCATTCTTGACCGCCGCGTCGATCGCCGCCGCCATCTCCGGCTCGAGCCGCCGCAATTCCGACAGCAGCACGTCGGCGCGGAACAGGAAGTTGCCGGAATTCCACAAATAGCCTTCGCGCAGGTAGCGTTCGGCGGTCGCGGCGTCGGGCTTCTCGACGAAACGTTTGACCTTCGAAACGCCGCCGCCGATTTTGTCGCCGGGCAGGATATAGCCGTAGCTGGTTTTCGGCTCGCTCGGCTTGATGCCGAAGGTGACGATCGAGCCTTGCTCGGCGGCGCTGCGGCCGGCGAGGCAGGTGGCGAGAAATTTCTGGACGTCGAGGATGATGTGATCGGCGGCGAGCGCCAGCACCACCGCCTGCGGATCGCGCTGGCGCGCCACCGCGGTCGCCGCCGCAATCGCGGGGCCTGAATCGCGCCGCATCGGTTCGATGACGACGGTTGCCTCGACGCCGACCTCCTCGGCCTGGCGGCGCGCGAAGAAATGGAAATCCGGCCCGGTGATGACGATCGGCTGAGCGAACATGCCGTCCTTCACCCGCAGCAAGGTCTCCTGGTAGCTCGAGCGCTCGCCGACCAGCGGCAGGAACTGCTTGGGCAGGGCGTCGCGCGACACCGGCCACAGCCGGGTGCCTGCGCCGCCGGCCAGCAGGATCGGGATGATCGGGGAAGCCATGCGCGGATGGGGCTCTATTTTCGGTCCAAGAATCGTCTTAAGCCAGATCGGACGGGGTGACTATCGCTACCATTGGTGACCGGCCAAGCGGGTAAATCCGCGGCGGTTTGGCCCCATTCTGGTACCACAGACTGATGATCGAGCGCATCCTCACGGTCGGCGGCTACACGCTGGTGTCGCGGGTCAGCGGCTTTTTCCGCGACATCATGCTCGCCGCCATACTCGGCGCCGGCCCCGCGGCCGACGCATTCTTCGTGGCGCTGCGCCTGCCCAACCACTTCCGCGCCATCTTCGCCGAGGGTGCCTTCAACGCCGCCTTCGTGCCGGCCTATGCCCGTATCCGCGAAGCGGGCGGGGGAAAGCGCGCCGGGGTGTTCGGCGACCACATTTTTACGCTGCTGCTGGCGAGCCAGATCGTGCTGCTCGCCATCGCCCTCATCTTCACGCCGGAGGTCATCGACCTCCTGGCGCCGGGCTTTTCCAAGGATGCCGGCCGCTACGGGCTCGCGGTGTCGCTGACGCGCATCACCTTTCCCTATCTGCTGCTGATCACGCTGGTGACGCTCTACGGCGGCATCCTCAACGCGCTGCAACGCTTTGCCGCACCGGCGGCGGCGCCGATCCTGCTCAACCTGTCGATCATGGTCGCGCTGCTGCTGGCCGCCTTCTTCCCGACCGCGGGCCACGCCGCGGCCTGGGGCGTGCTGATCGCGGGCCTGCTCGAATTCCTGCTGGTCGCCGGCAGCGCCCGGCGCGCCGGCGCGCTGGCGAGGCTGCGCTGGCCCGAGCTCGACGCCGACGTGCGTCAGTTCTTCCGTGCGCTCGGGCCGGCGACGGTCGGCTCGATGGGCGTGCAGCTCGCGCTGTTCGCCGACACCATCATCGCGAGCTTCCTGCCGGTCGGCGCCTTGTCGGCGCTGTACTACGCCGACCGCATCAACCAGCTGCCGATCGGCGTCATCGGCATCGCCGCCGGCACCGTGATCCTGCCCGAGATGTCGCGCCGGCTGGCGAGCGGCGACCAGGCGGGCGCAGCGCACGCCCAGAACCGCACCGTCGAATTCACCCTGCTGTTGTCGATTCCCTGTCTTGCCGCCTTCTTCACCATCCCCGAGCTGATCATGCGCGCGCTGTTCATGCACGGCGCCTTCACCGCCGCCGACGCCGCGGCATCGGGCCGGACGCTTGCCGCCTACGGCTTCGGTCTGTTGCCCTTCGTGCTGATCCGCAGCGCGGTCGCGACCTTCTTTGCCCGCGGCGACACGGCGACGCCGGTGAAGGCGGCGCTCGCCGCCGCCGCCGTCAACATCGCCTTCAAGATCCTGCTGATGGGACCGCTGGCGCAGGTCGGCCTCGCGCTCGCCACCTCGATCGGCGCCTGGATCAATCTCGGTCTGGTGATCTGGTTCGCGCACCGCGCCGGCCACGACCGCATCGACGCGCGCCTGCGCAGTTCCGCGCTCAAGCTTGTGGTGGCGGGGTGTGCCATGGCCGCCGTGCTTTGGTTCGGCAAAGCGCCGCTGGCGCACGCGCTTGCCGGCGTGCACTGGCAGGATCTGGTGACGCTGATCGTCCTCGGTGCCATCGCCTCAATCGTCTATGGCGCGATTGTGATTGCCATGTTCGGGCCTGCCTGGATTGCAAGATTTCGCGGCGCGGCCGGTCGCTGAAACGAAGTTTCTTATTGATCCATCTTGGTATTGCCCAGCCGGCTCGGTGGACTTAGTTACCCTCCCGGCGTATGTGGACCGGGCCGGCGACAGGGATTCATGAAAGATACACCGCCAATTCCATCACTTTCATTGATGCGAGTGCTGCGCCTTGGCGCAGCGCTTGCGTTTGCGACTTTGGTCGCAGCCTGCGGCGAAGACCAGAAGCAGGCCGGCGCGCCGCCGCCGCCGGCGGTGACGGTCGCGGCCCCGGTCAAGCGCACGGTGTTCGATTTCGACGAATATGTCGGCCGCTTCACCGCCATCAATTCGGTCGAGGTGCGCGCCCGCGTTTCCGGTTATCTCGACGGCATCCATTTCAAGGACGGACAGATGGTGAAGCAGGGCGACCTGCTGTTCACCATCGACAAGCGGCCGTTCCAGTACACGCTCGATCAGGCCCGCGCCAATTTGCAGACCGCGAAGTCGAACCTCGACTACACGCAGGCCGATCTCAATCGCGGCCGCGAGCTGGTCGGCCAGCACACCATCACCGAGCAGATTTTCGAGCAGCGCGCCCAGGCCTTCCGCAACGCGCAGGCCAGCGTCAGCGGCGCGCAGGCGGCGGTGCAGCAGGCCGAGCTCGACCTGCAATTCACCGAACTGCGCGCCCCGGTCGACGGCCGCATCGGCGACCGCCGCGTCTCGGTCGGCAACCTCGTCACCGGCGGCACCAGCGGCAGCACGACGCTGCTTGCCACCATCGTCTCCACCGACCCGATCTATTTCGAGTTCACCTTCGACGAGGCCTCGTTCCTGCGCTACGAGCGCATGGCCAAGCAGGGCACCGACATCGCAAGCCGCGGCGGCGGTGGCGGCGTCGCGGTCGCGCTCAAGCTGATCGACGAAAACGATTTCGCCCATACCGGCCGCATGAACTTTGTCGACAACGTCATTGATCGCGCGACCGGGACCATCCGCGGCCGCGCGGTGCTTGCCAATGCGGACGGACTGTTCACGCCGGGAATGTTCGCGCGCGTGCACGTGCCGGCCTCGCCGCCCTATGAAGGCCTGCTGGTTCCCGACGCCGCCATCGGCACCGAACAGGCGCGCAAATTCGTGCTCACCGTCGCCTCCGACAACACCGTCGTGCCGAAATACGTGACGCTCGGCCAGACCACCAAGGACAACCTGCGCGTCATCAAGGACGGCATCGGTCCCGACGACCGTGTCATCGTCAACGGTCTGCTGCGCGCCCGCCCCGGACAGAAGGTGACGCCGCAGGAGCAGGGCCAGACGCCGCCCGGGCAGCCAACGGCTCAGAAATAGGCGCCGGCGACATGCGTATCTCGCATTTCTTCATCGACCGCCCGATCTTTGCCAGCGTCGTCTCGATCATCTTCGTGATCATTGGCGGCGTCGCCTTCGTGCGGCTGCCGGTCGCGCAATATCCGGAGATCGCGCCGCCGACCATCACCGTGACCGGCCAGTACCCCGGCGCTAGCGCCGACGTGGTGGCGGCGACCGTGGTGACGCCGATCGAGCAGCAGATCAACGGCGTCGAGAACATGATCTACCTGTCGTCCAACTCGACGGCCGACGGGCGCTTCACCATCAACGTCACCTTCGACATCGGCACCAACCTCGACATCGCCCAGGTGCAGGTGCAGAACCGCGTCGCCATCGCGCAGCCGCGCCTGCCGGCCGACGTGCGCAACATTGGCGTGACGGTGAACAAGAGCTCGCCCGACATCATGATGGTCGTGCACCTCTATTCGCCGGACCACTCGCGCGACACCTTGTTCATATCGAACTACGCCACCATCGAGGTCACCGACGCGATCACGCGCGTCGACGGCGTCGGCTCGCTGATCGTGTTCGGCGCCCGCGACTACGCCATGCGCATCTGGCTCGACCCCGACCGCTTGCAGTCGCTGGGGCTGACCGCGGGCGACATCGTCACCGCGCTGCAAGGGCAAAACGTGCAGGTCGCCTCGGGCGTGCTCAACCAGCCGCCGGTCGACAAGCCCAACGCCTTTCAGATTTCGGTGCAGACCCAAGGGCGCCTCGCCGATACCGCTGAATTCGGCAACATCGTCGTCAAGCAGACCGCCGACGCCGTGGTGCGCATCAAGGACATCGGCACGGTCGAATTGGCGGCGCAGGACTACTCGACCAATTCCTACCTCGACCGCGACCCGGCGATCGCCATCGGCATTTTCCAGCGGCCTGGCTCGAACGCGCTGTCCACCGCGCGCGCCATCGAGGAGACGATGGACAGCCTCGCCAAGCGCTTCCCGCCCGGGCTGAAATACACCATCGTCTACAATCCAACGCAGTTCATCCAGCAGTCGGTCGAGGCCGTGCAATCGACCATCGCCGAGGCCATCATCCTCGTCGTTCTCGTCGTGATCTTGTTCCTGCAAACCTGGCGCGCCGCCATCATCCCGATCGTGGCCATCCCGGTGTCGCTGATCGGCACGTTCTTCGTGATGGGCGTGTTCGGCTTTTCGCTCAACAACCTGTCGCTGTTCGGCCTGGTGCTCGCCATCGGCATCGTGGTCGACGACGCCATCGTCGTCGTCGAGAACGTCGAGCGCAACATCGAGGCGGGCCTGTCGCCGCACGATGCCGCGGTCAAGAGCATGGACGAGGTCGGCGCCGCGCTGATCGCGATCGCGCTGGTGCTGTCGTCGGTGTTCATCCCATCGGCCTTCATCACCGGCATCTCCGGCCAGTTCTACCGGCAATTCGCGCTCACCATTGCCGGCGCGACCGTGATCTCGCTGATCGTGTCGCTGACGCTGTCGCCGGCGCTGTGCGCCTTGCTGCTCAAGCCGCACACCCCCGAGCACGCGCCCCATCACATCTGGGACCCGCCGATCCGGGCGTTTTTCCGCTACTTCAATATCGGCTTCGACTGGCTGACGCACGCCTACGGCCGCTTCTCGGCGAGGGTCGTGCGCATCGCGGCCATGATGTTGGTGATCTATGCCGGCGTCATCGCCTTCGGCCTCAACGAATTCAGAAAGACGCCGATCGGCTTTATCCCGCAGCTCGACCGCGGCTATCTTATCATCATCACGCAGCTGCCGCCGGCGGCCTCGCTTGCCCGCACCGACGACGTCAACCGCCGCGCCGTCGACATCGCGCTCGGCATTCCCGGCATCGCCCACGCGGTGAACATCGTCGGCTTTTCCGGCGCGACCTTCACCAATTCGCCGAACGCCGGGGCGGTGTTCGTCACCCTCGATCCGTTCGAGAAGCGAGCGGCCGATCCGCGGCAGTCGGCGGCCGCCATCCAGGCCCAGCTGTTCATGAAATTGCAGGCGATCCAGGACGGCCTGGTGTTTGTGGCGGCGCCGCCGCCGGTGTCCGGCATCGGCAACGCCGGCGGCTTTCGCATGATGATCGAGGATCGCGCCGGCCTCGGCTCGCAGGCGCTGCAAAACGCGGCCTACGCCATGATGGGCACCGCCGCCCAGACGCCGGGCCTGTTCCAGGTGTTCTCGCTGTTCGAGAACACCACGCCGCAACTCTATCTCGACATCGACCGCACCAAGGCGCAGCTCCTCGGCATCAACATTCCCGACGTGTTCGCCGCGCTTCAGGACTACCTCGGCTCGATCTACGTCAACGATTTCAACCTGTTCGGCCGCACCTATCGCGTCATCGCCCAGGCGCAGAGCGACGACCGCAGCGACAGCAAGGACGTGCTCAAGATCCGCGTGCGCAACACCGCGGGCGAGACCGTGCCGCTCGGCGCCTTCACCACGGTGCGCACCATCACCGCGCCCTACCGCGTGCCGCGCTACAATCTTTACCCGGCGGCCGAGCTCGATGGCGCCGCCGCCCCCGGCTACAGCCAGGGCCAGGCCATCAAGATCATGGAGCAGCTCGCCGCCAAGATACTGCCCGACGGCTTCAGCTACGAATGGACGACGCTCGCCTTTCAGCAGATCCGCGCCGGCGATACCGCGATCTTCGCCTTCGTGCTGGCTGTGGTGTTCGTGTTCCTGGTGCTGGCGGCGCAATTCGAGAGCCTGACGCTGCCGCTCGCGGTGATCCTGATCGTGCCGATGTGCCTGATCGCCTCGATCGTCGGCGTCGTCATCCGCGGCCAGGACAACAATATTCTCACCCAGGTCGGCTTCATCGTGTTGATCGGGCTTGCCGCCAAGAACGCCATTCTGATCGTCGAGTTCGCCAAGCAACTCGAGGACGGCGGCCGCAACCGCTTTGACGCCGCGGTCGAAGCGGCGCATCTGCGGCTGCGGCCGATCCTGATGACGTCGTTCGCCTTCATTCTCGGCGTCACGCCGCTGGTCTGGGCGGTGGGCGCGGGCGCCGAGCTGCGCCAGACGCTGGGCACCGCGGTGTTTTCCGGCATGATCGGCGTCACCACCTTCGGCCTGATCTTCACCCCGGTGTTCTACGTGGTGACGCGCTGGCTCGGCCACTACGCCGCGAGCCTGCGCGGTCATGCCCGCCACGACGCGCGGAGCCCACGGCAGCGATGAAGTTCGGTTTCGGACAGCCGCTCAAGCGCAAGGAGGACGAGGCGCTGCTGCGCGGCCAGGGGCGCTACGTCGCCGACGTTGCGCCCGCCGGCGCGCTGCACGCGGTGGTGCTGCGCTCGCCGCACGCCCATGCCCGTTTTGCCTTCGGCAATCTCGGCGAGGTGCGCGCCATGCCCGGCGTGCGTCTGGTGTTGACGGCGGCCGAACTCGGCGGGCTCGGCCCATTGCCGACGCCGGGCGTGCTCGAAGGCGTCGATATTCCGGTGCCGCATTATCCGATCCTGGCGCGGGACGAGGTGCGGCACGTCGGCGACAGCATCGCCTTCGTCGTCGCCGACACGCTGGCGCAAGCAAAGGATGCGGCGGAGGCGATCGCGGTCGACTGGCAGCCGCTGCCGCATGTCATCGGCGCAGGCGCCGCACTCAAGGCCGGCGCGCCTTTGGTGTGGCCGGACCGCAGCGGCAATATCGCCTTCGAGACGTCGGCCGGCGATGCCGCCAAGACCAAGGCCGCCTTCGCGCAGGCCGCGCGCATTGTCGAGCTCACGGTCGTCAACCAGCGCCTGGTCACCAATTATCTAGACACCCGCGGCGTCGTCGCCGAATTCGACGGCGAGCGTTACACGTTGACACTCGGCAGCCAGGGCAGCCACATCATCCGCGACATCATCGGCGGCGAGGTGATGAAACTGCCGCCCGACAAGATGCGCGTCGTCACGCCCGATGTCGGCGGCGGCTTCGGCACCAAGCTGTTTCCCTACCGCGAATATGCGCTCGCCGCCGTCGCCGCCGAGCGGCTGCGCAAGCCGGTGAAATGGGTGTGCGAGCGTTCCGAGCATTTCCTCGGCGACAGCCACGGCCGCGACAACCTGACGACCGCGCGGCTTGCGCTCGACGACAAGGGCAGGTTCATCGGCCTCGACATTGATCTGGTCGCCGACATGGGGGCGTATCTCTCCTGCTACGGGCCCTACATCCCCTGGCTCGCCGTCGGCATGGCCACCGGCGTCTACGACATTCCGGCGGCTCATGTGCGGCTGCGCGGCGTCTACACCAACACCGTGCCGGTCGACGCCTATCGCGGCGCCGGCCGGCCGGAGGCGTCCTATCTGATCGAGCGGCTGGTCGATGCCGCGGCGCGCGAACTCGATATTGCGCCGGACATGCTGCGCAAGCGCAATTTCATCAAGCCGAAGGCGATGCCCTACACGACGCCGGTCGGCAAGATCTACGACTCCGGCGATTTTGCCGCCACCCTGACGCGGGCGCAGGAGCTTGCCGGCTGGCATGACTTCAACAAGCGCGCTGCGCAGGCCAGGCGCGCCGGCCTGCTGCGCGGCATCGGCCTTGCGACCTATGTCGAGGCCTGCGGCGGCAACGGTCCCGAGACGGCGACGGTGCGCCTCGACAAGGACGGCGGCGTCACGGTGCTGATCGGCACGCAGTCGACGGGCCAGGGCCATGCCACCGCCTACGCGCAGATCGTCGCCGACAGGCTCGACCTGCCGCCGGACAAGGTGCGCGTCGTGCAGGGCGATACCGATGCGATCAAGACCGGGGCCGGCACCGGCGGCTCGAGCTCGATTCCCGTGGGCGGCGTGTCGGTCGATCGCGCCGGCAGGAAGCTTGCCGATCAGATCAAGGAACTGGCGGCGGAGAAGCTGGAAGCCGCCACCGGCGATCTCGAAATCGCCGGCGGCGCGGTGCGCATTGCCGGCACCGACCGCACGGTGTCGTTTGCCGAGCTCGCGGCAGGCGCCAAGCCCGATCGGCTGCGCGCCGAGAGCGATTTTGCGCCCGACCAGCCGACCTTTCCCAACGGCACGCATATTGCCGAGGTCGAGATCGACCCGTTAACCGGCGCGGTCAGGATCGTGACCTATGTCATCGTCGACGACTTCGGCGCCACCCTGAACCCGGTCATGTTGGAGGGTCAGGTTCACGGCGGCACCGTCCAGGGCATCGGCCAGGCCTTGATGGAGGATACCGTCTATGACGCCGCCTCAGGTCAGCTCTTGAGCGCGAGCCTGATGGACTACGCGCTGCCGCGCGCCGCCGACGCGCCGAGCTTTACGTTCGAGACACGCAACGTGCCGTGCAAGAACAATCCGATGGGCATCAAAGGGGCGGGGGAGGCGGGCGCCATCGGGTCCTGTCCCGCGGTCATGAACGCCGTGCTCGATGCGCTCTGGCGCGCCTATAAGGTGCGGCATCTCGACATGCCGGCGACCCCGGAGAAGATCTGGCGCGCCATCGCGCAGGCTGAGAAAACCCTATGAAACCGAAGCTTTTGTGCGATCACGAAATCGTGATCGAAGCCCGGCCGGCGGCGCCAAAGACGTCCGTCCGGAATAAAATTTTTGTCCGAGGGTTCTTGGCTTTGCCTCAGAGCAACGATGGGTGATGACAATGCAGCGACGACTGGCGCTTGCACTTTTCGGCCTCGCCTTGAGCGCGGCGGTGGTGCTGGCACAATCCGATCCGGTGAAAGAACGCGAAGACCTGATGAAGCAAAACGACGAGGGCGCCAAGGTCGTGGTGCAGATGATGCGCGGCCAGCGCCCCTTCGACGGCAAGGCGGTCGACGCCGCTTTCGCGCAATGGGCCGACACCGCCCAGAAGCTGCCGGGCCTGTTCCCGGAAGGGTCGAAGACCGGGGGCGACAATCGGGCCTCGCCGAAGATCTGGGTGAACAAGAAGGACTTCGACGCCAAGGCCGCGGCCTTCGGCAAGGCGGTTGCCGACAACCGCGCCAAGGCCGCCGCCTCGCTTGAGGGGCTGCGCGCCGCCATTCCCGTGGTCGGCAATGCCTGCGACGATTGCCACAAGGAGTATCGGCTTTCCAGGCGATAAACCCCGCGCCTTCATGACGCCGCCGCGACCCGTCGCGGCGGCGTTTTGATTCCGCTATGGTCGTCGTCCCCGGGGAAGTCCTGCCGATGATTCGAATACTGATCGTGCTTGCGGCCGTCGCCGCCGTGGTCGCCTTTGGCGCGTTCTGGATTCTCACCATTCCGCAGACGGTGCCGGCGAGCGCGCTCGGGCCGCATCGCCCCGACATCGGCAACGGCAAGACGCTGTTTCTGATCGGCGGCTGCTCATCCTGCCACAGAACCTACGGCGAGAAAGACCCGACCAAGCTCGGCGGTGGCATGGCGCTGGAATCGCCGTTCGGCACCTTCTATCCGCCGAATATCTCGGCCGACCGCAAGGACGGCATCGGCGGCTGGAGCGAGGCCCAGTTCATCACCGCCATGACCAAGGGGACATCGCCGGACGGCGAGCATCTTTATCCGGCGTTCCCCTACACGTCCTACCAGCGCATGAGCACCAATGACCTGCGCGACTTGTTTGCCTATCTCAAGACGCTGCCGGCGGTTCAGGGCCGCACCTCCGAGCATGAGCTGTCCTTTCCGTTCAACGTCCGCCGCCTGATCGGCGTCTGGAAGCTGTTGTTCCTGGACGGCCTGCCGTTTCAGCCCGACCCGCAGAAGCCCGACGACTGGAACAGGGGCGCCTATCTGGTGAACGCTCCCGGCCACTGTGCCGAGTGTCATTCGCCGCGCAACTTTCTCGGCGCCGTCAAGACCAGCTTGCGCTTTACCGGCGGCCCCAGCCCGGATGGCAAGGACTGGGTGCCGAACATCACGCAGCTCAAGCTCGGCAAGTGGTCGGAAAAAGACATCGCCGAAATGCTGGCGACCGGCATGACGCCGGACGATAAAGTGGCGGGGCCAATGGCCGACGTGGTGCGCAATACCGGCCAGCTCACCGACGACGACCGCGCGGCGATCGCCGTCTACATCAAGTCGCTGCCGCCGCTCGAAGGCTACGCGCCACCGCGGAGTGATAAATGATGCGGTCGTTCCGGGGCACGCACAAAGCGCGTGAACCCGGACTCCATAACCCCGGCGCTGCGGAGTGTGGATTCCGGGTCCAGCCGTTCGGGCCGTCCCGGAATGACGCCTTTGCGGGAATCGGCCCGCGATGAACGTCTTCAAGGGCATCGGGCTCAAGCTCGCCTCGGCGCTGCTGTTTGCCGCGATGTCCGCTTTGGTGCGCGACCTCGGCAAGACGGCGCCGGTCGGGCAAATGGTGTTCTTTCGCTCGGCCTTTGCCATTGTCCCGGTGGTGATCATCTACGCGCTGCGCGGCGAGCTCGGCAGCGCGGTGCGCACGTCGCGGCCGCTCGGCCAGCTCGGCCGCGGTCTGCTCAGCGTCGCCGGCATGTTTTCCAACTTCGCGGCGCTGGTGCGGCTGCCGCTCGCCGACGTCACCGCGATCTCGTTCGCCTCGCCGCTGATCACGGTCGCGCTCGCCGCGCTGGTCCTGAAGGAACGGGTACGCGTCTACCGCTGGTCGGCGGTCGCCGTCGGCTTCGCCGGCGTCATCGTCATGCTGATCCCGAACTTCGGCGTCGGCCACTACGCGGCGATCGGCGCCGCCGGCGCCACCATCGGCTCGCTGTTCGCGGTCGGCTCCTGCATCTGCAATGCCGGCACCGTGATCCAAACCCGTCGCCTGACGCAGAGCGAGACGACCTCGTCGATCGTCTTTTATTTCTCGCTGGTCTGCACCATCGCCGGCGCGCTGACGCTGCCGTTCGACTGGTACACGCCGACGCCGGCGCAGCTGTCGGGCCTGATCGCGCTCGGCGTGCTCGGCGGGCTCGCGCACATTCTGCTGACCGAGAGCTACCGCCACGCCCAGGCCTCGGTGGTGGCGCCGTTCGACTACACCTCGATGCTGTGGGCCCTGCTGCTCGGCTGGTGGCTGTTCGGTGAACTGCCGGAGACGCTGGTCTATGTCGGCGCCTGTATCGTCGCCGGCGCCGGCCTGTTCGTCATCTTCCGCGAGCGTCAGCTCGGCCTCGCCCGGGCGCGCGAAGTGGAGGAGCAGGCGGCGGCGTGAGTTAAGTCTGGAACGCCTTGAAGGTGATGATGGTGTGGGTGTCCTTGATGCCGGGGATGCACTGCACCTTCTCGTTGACGAAGTGGCCGATGTCGGTGTCGGCGTCGACGTAGAATTTCACCAGCAGGTCGTAGTCGCCGGCGGTCGAGTAGATCTCGGAGGCGATCTCGGCTTCGGCGAGCTCGTTGGCGACCTGGTAGGACTTGCCGAGCTCGCATTTGATCTGGACAAAGAAGGGGGTCATCGCGCGGCCTCCGATTTGAGCGACAATCCAGCAAATACGGCCGGGGCTGGCAAGCTGGCCTTGCCATCACCGGCGGCGCGGAATAGGTATGGGGCAGCAATCTCGTGGGGTGTCCGGCTGCGGCCGGGCTGAGAGGCAAGTTGCCAACCCAACGAACCTGATCCGGGTCATGCCGGCGGAGGGATGAGAGATGCAAGCTCCCGCAGCACCCAATGCCATGGCGCAGACCGCCTGCGCGGTACTCGATCGCCTGCGCGGCCAAGCCCCGCGCGTGCATTGCATCACCAACACCGTGGCGCAGAATTTCACCGCCAATGCGCTGCTTGCGCTCGGCTGCGTGCCGTCGATGACGCTGTCGCCCGAGGAAATCGCGGGCTTCGTCGCCGGCAGCGACGCGCTTTTGGTCAATCTCGGCACTTTCGATGCCGAGCGGCGGCAAGCAACGGAACTGGCGGTGCAGGCCGCCCGCGCGGCCGCGTTACCCTGGGTGCTCGACCCGGTTTTTGTCGAGCGCAGTTTGCCGCGGGCGGGGTTCGCCCGCGCGCTGATCCAGCGCGGTCCCCGGGCGGTGCGGCTCAACCGCGCCGAATTCGTTACCCTTGCCGGCGCCGATCCGACGCCGGGCGAACTCGCCGCCTTCGCCCGCGGCGGCAAGACCGTGGTCGGGTTGTCGGGCGAGACGGACATCGTCGCCGACGGCGAACGCTTGGCGCGCATCGCCAACGGCCATCCGCTGATGGCCCGTGTCACCGCTATGGGCTGCGCCGCCTCGGCGGTGACGGCGGCCTGTCTTGCGGCCGAGCGGGATGCCTTCATGGCGGCGGCTGCGGCGATGCTCATCGTCGGCGTTGCCGGCGAGATCGCCGGTGAGCAGGCGCGCGGACCGGGCAGCTTTGCTACCGCCATGATCGATGCGCTGTACGGCCTCGACGGCGGAGCGCTCAAGCACCATGCGCGGGTGACGCCATGAAGCTCGATCTGCGGCTCTACGCGCTGCTCGACCCCGCCGTCTCGGGCGGACGCAAGCTCGTCGATCTGGCGAAGCTCGTCAGGGATGAGGCGACGCTGGTGCAGCTGCGCGACAAGACCGGCTCGACCCGCGCCATGGTCGAGGAGGCGAGGGCCCTGCAGGCCGTGCTCAAACCCAAGGGCGTCCCTTTGCTGGTCAACGACCGCGTCGACGTGGCGCTTGCCGCGAAAGCCGACGGCGTCCATATCGGCCAGGATGACATGCATGCGGCGGATGCGCGCGCGCTGCTCGGCCGCGGCGCCATCATCGGGCTCAGCATCAACACCGTGGCGCTGGCGGAAGCCGCACCCCTCGACCTTCTCGATTATGTCGGCATCGGCGGCGTCTTCGCCACGTCATCCAAGGACAGCACCAAGCCGCCGATCGGCATTGCCGGCCTGCGCGACATCGCGCGCGTCGTCAGAAGGCGCAAGCCGGGATTTCCGATTTGTGGCATTGCCGGCATTAACGCGAGCAATGCGGGTGAGGTCATTGCGGCAGGTTGCGATGGGGTGGCGGTGATTTCGGCGGTGTCGCTCGCGGCCGATCCTGCCGCGGCCGCACGCGATCTTCGCGTTGTCGTCGACGCCGCACTGGCGAAGCGAGGCGCGGCATGACTCCGATTGCGCTCACCATCGCCGGTTCGGATTCGAGCGGCGGCGCCGGTATCCAGGCCGATCTGAAAACGTTTTCCGCGCTCGGTGTCTACGGCGCGACGGTGCTGACCGCGCTGACCGCGCAGAACACGCAAGGGGTCGCCGCCATCCATGACGTGCCGCCCGATTTCATCGCCGCCCAGATCGACGCGGTGTTTTCCGATCTCGACATCGCCGCAGTGAAGATCGGCATGGTCGGCCGAGCTGCAGCGGTCGAGGCGGTAGCGCGCGGCCTGATCCGCCACAAGGCGAAGAACGTCGTGCTCGATCCGGTGATGGTGGCGTCGACCGGGGCTACGCTGATCGCGCGCGACGCCGTCGATGCCTTGCGCCGCCTGCTGATCCCGCGCGCGCTTCTCGTCACGCCCAATCTGCCGGAGGCGGCGGCGCTGACCGGGGGATCGCTCGCGCGCAACGAGCGGGAAATGGAGAGCCAGGCGCGCGAAATCCTGTCGCTCGGCGCGCGCTATGTCCTGATCAAAGGCGGCCACGGCAAGGGCGAAGAGGTCGTCGATCTTCTGATCGGGCAGGGCGAGACGGTGCGCTTTGGCGGCAAGCGCATCGCCACCCGCAACACCCACGGCACCGGCTGCACGCTGGCCGCGGCGATCGCCGCCGGGCTCGCCAAGGGCGGCGATGCCGCCGCCGGGCTCGTCACGGGCCGCGACCTCGTGGCCGCCGTGCGCCAGGCCAAGACCTACGTTACGGCCGCCATCGCCGCCGCCGATCAGCTCAACGTCGGCCGCGGCCACGGTCCGCTGCATCATTTCCACGCACAATGGAGTCGATCATGACCACGCGCCGCACTTTTCTCGGCACCGCCGCCGGCGCCGCCGGAGCGCTCGCCGCGCCTGCGATTGCCCGCGCCGACACGCTGAAATGGAAAATGGTGACGTCCTGGCCGAAGCGCCTGCCCGGCCCCGGCATGTCGGCCGAGCGCGTGGCAAGCCGCATCCGCGCGCTGTCGGGCGGCCGCATCGACATCACCGTCTACGCCGCCGGCGAAGTGGTGCCGGCCTTCGGCGTGCTCGACGCCGTCGGCAACGGCGTCGCCGACATCGGCCACACCGCCGCGTTCTACTGGCAGGGCAAGATGCCGGCGGCGAACTTCTTCACCACGGTGCCGTTCGGCCTGACGCCCAACGAGCACGTCGCCTGGATCGAGGCCGGCGGCGGCCAGGCGCTGTGGGACGAGCTTTACGCGCCGTTCGGCGTCAAGCCCTTCATGGGCGGCAACACCGGCGTCTGCATGGGCGGCTGGTTCCGCCGCGAGGTCAGGGCGCTTGCCGACCTGCGCGGCGTCAAGATCCGCTCGCTCGGCCTCGGCGGCGAGATCTACCGCCGCCTCGGCGCCACGCCGCAGACCACACCGCCCGCGGAAATCCTCACCTCGCTGCAATCCGGCGTGCTCGACGCCGCCGAATTCGTCGGCCCCGGCACCGACATCGCGCTCGGGCTCTACCGCGTGGCGCCGTTCTACTACTACCCCGGCTTCAACAAGCCGAACGGCACCGGCGAGTGCATCGTCGCGCTCAAGGCCTGGAACGGGCTCGACGCCGAGCTCAAGGCGGTCGTGGCGCACGCCTGCGCCGCGGAGGCGAGCTTCGCGCTCGCCGAGATGGAGCGCCTCAACGCCGGCGCGCTGGCGGCGCTGACCAAGGAGCACAATGTCAAGCTGACGGCGTTTCCGGCCGATCTCGTCGCCGCGGCGCGCCGGGAGGCCGACGACGTGCTCGGCGACATCGCCTCCCGCAGCGCCGTCAGCGCCAAGGTGCACGCCTCCTACATGGCGTTCCGGGCGCAGACCGCGCCGTGGTCGCGGGTGTCGCTCAAGGCGGTGCTGGAGGGCAGGGAGGGGTAGGGGCGAGTGCACCTTGGTAGTTCTGGCGCGGAGCGCATCGCTCCTTTCGAGCCCGTGTGGCTCGAAAGGGGCGATAGGCGCCGTGGCTTCCCTACCGATTTCCCCGTGGTAGGTTCAACTTGTCCGTTGCTTCTTTCCCAATAATGCCGTGGCTTCCCTACCGATTTCCCCGTGGTAGGTTCGTCGTCACCAGGGCCAAGACGGATGCCAAGCCGTGGCTTCCCTACCGATTTCCCCGTGGTAGGTTCGCTCGGCACGTCAGGTCTCTCACAATCCGGCCGTGGCTTCCCTACCGATTTCCCCGTGGTAGGTTGATGAACTGAGGGCCGACCGCGAGGCCGTGGCTTCCCTACCGATTTCCCCGTGGTAGGTTCGCGGGCAGCGCCGCTATTGCGGCTGAGCGGCCGTGGCTTCCCTACCGATTTCCCCGTGGTAGGTTGCCGCCGTGAAAACGCTAGGGCTCACGCCGGCCGTGGCTTCCCTACCGATTTCCCCGTGGTAGGTTACTGCTGACTATCGTCTGTCATGACTCCGCGCCGTGGCTTCCCTACCGATTTCCCCGTGGTAGGTTCGCGCCGCATCACTTATGCCGGTGCGCCTTGCCGTGGCTTCCCTACCGATTTCCCCGTGGTAGGTTATTCGCAGCCGCAGGTGAACGGCAGCCAGCGCCGTGGCTTCCCTACCGATTTCCCCGTGGTAGGTTGTCGATGCGCACCTCCTGGTGCTGCACGTGGCCGTGGCTTCCCTACCGATTTCCCCGTGGTAGGTTGCTGGTCCTGTGCGCTCGCCCGCGGCACCAGCCGTGGCTTCCCTACCGATTTCCCCGTGGTAGGTTCGAGATCACCGAGCACTACATGCGGGTTGAGCCGTGGCTTCCCTACCGATTTCCCCGTGGTAGGTTCGCCGCCGGTCAATGTCCCCGCATTGCCGCGCCGTGGCTTCCCTACCGATTTCCCCGTGGTAGGTTGCTGACCGACTCGACCGCGCGCATTTGGGTGCCGTGGCTTCCCTACCGATTTCCCCGTGGTAGGTTAAAGCTTCAGGATTGCCGACGTCCTGGGGCGCCGTGGCTTCCCTACCGATTTCCCCGTGGTAGGTTTTATGATCGCCGCCTTAAGCGTCTGCCCTAGCCGTGGCTTCCCTACCGATTTCCCCGTGGTAGGTTAGGAGCGGCGGAACGCCATGAAATCCCTGTGATTTCCGCCTTAGCAAACAGGCGGAAATCACAGCAGGACCATCTGTTCGGGCGCTTTTTTCTCACTGAATGTCGCCTCGCCGAGCATCAGCCGCATGCGCGCATATTGCTTGTCGGTGACCTGAAGCGTACGCACGCTGCCCTTCGGCGGCAAGTTCCTGGTGACGCGCTGCGCATGCTTCTCGGCGGCGTCTTCGCCGCGACAGACGCGCGCATAGACGGACAATTGCAGCATCAGGAAGCCGTCATCTTTGAGGAACTTTCTGAACTTCGTGGCCCAGCGACGATCCGTTTTGGTGCCGACGGGAAGATCAAAAAACACGAACATCCACACGAAGCGGACCTCCTCGCTTCTCACGGCGCAAGCTCCAACTCGGCAAACGGCTCCAGTTCCGGCAGCACAAGCCGATCGGCCTTCTCCTCCTCGAAAGCGCGAACGAGGCTTTGCGCCGCCGTTTCTGCCGCGGTCAGCAGCGTCACGCTATCGCTCCCGGCTCTGGCGTCGACCAGCAGCGCGCCCGCCATGGCGCGGCGGTCTTCAATCGAAAGATCGCCGCCCTTGCCAGTGCCGCCGCCGCTGGTCTTGAACGCAAGGCGATCGACGAAGGGACGGAACGGCTCAACCAGATCGTCGGCAAGATTGAAGGCATTGGCCGCGCCGTCATGGGCGAGTCCGAAGGCCGGGATCAACCCCGACGCGACCAGCGCACGCGCGACGCCGGCGCGGACGACGGCATAGCCATAGTTCAGCAATTTATTGCGGCGGTCGCTTGGGTCGTCGCGGACGTAGTCGGCAAATAACCGGCCCCAATAGAACCGCGCCGCGCGCGCCTCGACGTTTTCCGGATCGCCTGGCTCGACGTGTCGGGCGATCTCCCTCAGCGTGGACGCATCGTCCTTGCCCAATTCCGACAGCACTGCGGCTTGGTTGTGGATTTTGCGGCGGATAATCGTTTGCCAAAGCCGATTCTTCAGCGACTCCTTGGCCTCCGCCTGCAATCGCGCAACGGCCCCCTGGCGATGGTGGCGGTGGAACGGCAGCGCAAGTCCGGAAGGGGTGTGCCGAGTGTCGGTAAAGATCATCGTCACGCCGGAGTCCATGCAGGCAGAGACAAGGGTCGATGTCAGCGTCGCATGTGGCGTATCGATGACGATCCACGCCAAGTCTTCGATTGCGATGCGTGCCTCACCGTCGTCTCGCTTGACGCAACATTGGCCGTCGGCGAGCGAGAGCCTGGCGGGCTGGGTTAAGTGCAGGCCTTTCCACGCCATGTCCGCACCTCGCGCGATACTTCGAACTTACGGCCGAGACGATCGATGGTGAATTTCTTGAAGTCAGCTAGTGTCTTGACGCCAATTCCGTCACTGGCACCGTCCTTTTCTAAGGTCCAGTGCTTCGATACGTTGGCCGCGCCTGTACCCCGATGGAGACCCCGAAAATATCCCTCAATGAACTCTCCATTGGATTTGGTAATTTCGACATAGGACATTGCATTGAGAGACCAGATGAATTCAAAACTATTATCCAGCAACGTCCATTCGTCGTCAGACTTATAAGCAATGACCGCTCTGTTTGGCGGCGTATCCATCGTGGCTATTTGATGCGGGTAGATCGGAACGACGTAAAACTCCCACTTCCCTTTCTTATTCTTCTTCCGGAATACATCCACTCGCGCCATGTCGCCGCGATCGACAGTGCCGCCGTTGATCTCCACCGCCACCTTGTCCTTGGTGGCCACGCGCACTTTCCGAATGACGTCGCCCTTGGGAGAGCGCGGTAGCTTGTCTTTGGGCTTGCCTGCCGCGAGCCACGCCCGCAGTGCCTCGACCATTTCGTCGCGCAATTTTTTCGGATCGGCGGCTTTGCCGTAGGGCTCCGGCACCGGGATGAGGTCCAAGTCCTTGTCGGTCAGTTTCTCAACCGCCTTGCGCTCATAAACGATCTTCTCGCCGTCCACCTCGCGGATTTGCTTGATCGTTGCGTCGTGTGCCTTGCCGCGCGCGCGCCTGCGCTCCGCACGCGACACAAAGACGCCGCCGCTTCCGTTCGCGCCATACACAGTTCGCTCGACATCGAGCCGGAAGCCTGGCCACGGTTGTTGAACGTGAAAAATGTCATCCTGCCGTCCTTCTTTTTCGCGTTTTTGCACCTCTCGCGTCATCCGGTTCAGCAGGCCTTCTGTCGTTGCCGCCAGCACCAAGGCATCGACGGCGTGGTGGCGGTCGTCGGCAAGCCGCTCGCCATTCACCTTTTTCAGCCCTTCGAGGCCCCAGGCGCGGCGCAACTTCGAGGTAATGGCGCCGGGGCGGGTGAACACACGGCGCTCGTCGGTCCCATCTGGCGCGCGTTTTTCAGGACGAGGTGGGAACATCCGTTTCAATTCGTCGGCGAGAAGCCGCGTCACCCATTGCGTGTCGGTCAGGTTGCGCGCCTTGAACTTCTCCTCGATGTCGGCCGCGGTCTTAAGCACGTAATTGCGCTTCTTGCGACCTTTGACCTCCTTCAGGCCTTCAACGCGCGCCACATAAAGCGCCCAATCTGCCTCGGTCTTGTCCGCCTCATACCATTCGAACGGCGTGCGGCCCCGCTTGTCCTGATTGGCCTTCGTCGTGCAAAGCGTTTTGTTGAGATAGGAGTCGTCGCCGAAGCGGCTCCACGGGAGAATATGGTCAACCTGATAGCGGGTGTCGTTGGCGGCAAAGCCCTTCGGGTCGATAGGATCGCCCGAATAGATGCATTTCCAGCCTTGCTCTTTCGCCAGTTCGTAGCGAAGGAGTTCGTCGTCGGTGACGGGCCGTCCGAGCAATTCGGCAGCCTCGTTGCGTCGCCGTTCCTTTTCGGCGGTCCGAGTCTCCAGCCCCTTGGTCAGTTCTGCACGTTCTTCCGCGCTCTTGCCGACATCGCGGGCCAACTCGATATGAACGAAATCGAACGGGCCATATTCGCGGGCGACCGCACGGATTTGCTTGATGGCTTCGCCAAACGCCTTGCGGGTCACCGGACTGTTGATGTTGTCGAGCGATACCGCAGCGCGAGCCGAGTGATCGTATCCCGCGCGTGCACAAGCGTCGGAATACACCAAGCCTTCGCGCAGCCCGGGAATAATGTTGCGACAAGCGAGAGCGGAAATATGCGCCGCCCTGGTGAAGTCCTTGAAGGCGCCCTTTGCAGCTGCGTCAAGCAGGTTTTCTACGATGATCGGTTCAAGTCCAATGTCGTTCAGTCCTTTGCGGATCGAATCGAAGTCTTCGCGAAACGACAAAACTTCAGCGATGCGGTCGAGCTTTTCAGGGGTCTTGGCCAGCGACTGCCAGGGCGCTTCGCCGAGCGCGTCGCGTAAGGTTTTCGTGCCATACGCGGCGCCGCCGGTCCGCGCGGCCACGTCGAGCTTGCTCTCCTTGTCCTTCGCAATGCCGGCGAAGCGCGCATTGGGGTCGAGGTCAAGGGTTTCGCGGAGCGATGCAAACGTGATTGTCTTTTTGGTTTCGCCAAAGCCTTTTGCCGCCAGCGCGATCTGATCCGCCGTCAAACTGGTTTCGATGCGGCCGACCGATATCTTCAGATTTGCGAGTCGCTGAAGGAATCTAAATAGCTCGAACGATGGCGCGCGCCGCGCGGTGCGCATCTGGTCCGGCTCGAACGGGCATTTGCCGACGAGCTTCTCGCTGTCCTGCAATGGGCGCTGGAAAAACGCGATAGCGGTGAACGATGTTGCCAGTTCCTCGGTGGCAGCGGGATTTCCCAGGTGGCGTTGCGCCGAGAAAATCGTTTGTATCTCGTCTTCCAGATCGGAGCGCTTGGCGGTGTGCGAATAGTCCTTGTCGCGATTGCGCTTGCGGTCTGCAAAACGCTCGTCCGTTGCAATCATCTGGCCGAACGTGCGCCCTGCGAGCACGTCGCGCGTCGCCTCCATCGCCTTCTTCATCTTCGAGGTTTCGTCGGCGGCGTTGGCATTGCCTTCGCTCTTTGAGTTCGATCGGAAGCCGCGGTGACGCGCGATGTGACCGAGAACGATGGCGCGCGCCGCGCGGTGCGCATCTGGTCCGGCTCGAACGGGCATTTGCC
>DASRGB010000002.1:0-38231 GCA_035651255.1 Pseudolabrys sp. | reverse complement strand
GCCGGCGGTGCTGTCGGCGACGTCGCAGGTGACGGCAATGCCCTTGAGCTCGGCGGCGATCTCGGCCGCGGCCTTCTCGTTGACGTCGATGATCGCGACCTTGGCGCCGGCGGCCGCCAGCGTGCGCGCGACGGCGGCGCCGAGGCCGGAGGCCCCGCCGGTGACGATCGCCGCGTGTCCTTTGACTTCCATCAGGCTTCCTCGGCTGCAATGACGCGCGACGATAGCGGCGTCGTATAGAGCTCGTCCACCAGCGCGGCGCGGTTTTTCAGCACCGCGCGCTGGTTGATCGAGCCCTTGTCGGTGGCCTCGCCCTTGTCCATCGACGGCGGCTCGGCCATCAGCAGCGCGCGGGCGACGCGCGTCGAGGAGCCGGGGCTCACGGCCGCGAGTTTGCGCAGCAGATCGGCAAACGTGGTGCGGACCTTGGCGTCGGCGACGATGGCGTCGGGCTTCGCCTCGGGACCGAGGCCGGCGAGCCTGCGGCAGGCCTCGATGTCGGGAAACACCAGCGCGGCGATGTCGTCGCGGTCCGGCCCGGCCAGCACCACGTCGCGCACATAAGGCGCAAAGGCATCGATGAAGCGCGCCCGCAGCGGGCCGACGCTCGCCCAGGTGCCGGTCGCCAGCTTGAAGTCCTCGGCGATGCGGCCGTCGAACAGCAGGCCTTTGAGCGGATCGGCCGGGTCGGCGAACTTCAGCGCGTCTCCGATCTTGTAATAGCCCTCCGCGTCGAAGGCCTCGCGCGTCAGCTCGTCCTGCCGCCAGTAGCCCGGCGTGATGTGCGGGCCGCGCAGCCGCGCCTCGAGCTTGCCCGCGTTCGGCACCAGCTTGAGCTCGACGCCGGGCGTCGGCAGGCCGATATTGCCGGCGCGGTCGAAATCCCAGGTGCAGGCAAGCGCCAGCGGCGAGGTCTCGGTCGAGCCGAGCGACGACAGGAAGATGATGCGCTCGCCGGTCGTGGCGATGGCGAGCTGGGTGAGATCGTCCCATGTCGTCTGATTGAGGCCGGCGCCGGCGTAGAACAGCACCTTCAGCCGCGAAAAGAAATTGCGGCGCAGCGCTTGGTCGGCGCGCAGATGCGGCACCAGCGCCTCGTAGCCCTTCGGCACGTTGAAATAGATGGTGGGGGCGACGGCGCGCAGGTTCCGCGCCGTCTTCGGCGCGCCGGCCGGCGTCGGATTGCCGTCGTCGATGTAGAGCGAGCCGCCGTGGACCAGCACCATGTTGAAGTTGTGGTTGCTGCCGAAGGTGTGGCTCCAGGGCAGCCAGTCCACCACCACCGGCGGCTCGTCGGCGAGAAAGGCAAAGCCCGCGGCGAGCATGGCCTGATTGGCGCACAGCATGCGCTGGGTGTTGATGACGGCTTTCGGCGTGCCGGTCGAGCCGGAGGTGAACAGGAACTTGGCGATGGTGTCGGGCGTGACCGCGGTGTGCGCGGCGGCGACGCCGGCCGGGTCTTCGCCCGCGAGCAGGTCGGCAAACAGGCCGGTCTTGCGGTCGCCGAGCGGGTTGCGGCCGACAACAAGCTCGATCGCGTCCGGCACCGCGGCATAGAGCGCGCGGCCGAAGGCCATGCCGTCGCTGGCGAACACGAGCCCCGGCGTCAGCAGGTCCATGATCATGCGCAATTTGCCGAAGTCGCCCGACATCAGCGAATAGGCGGGCGATACCGGCGCGTAGGGAATGCCGACATACATGGCGGCAAGCGCCAGCAGCGCGTGCGAGATGTCGTTGCCCGACAGGATGACGACGGGCCGTTCGGCCGACAGCCCGCGCCGCAGCAGCGCGGCGCCGATGCGTTTCACGCTGTCGAGCACCTCGGCATAAGTGAGTTCGCGCCACTGGTCGCCGGCGTCGCGCTGCGCCAGGAACAGGCGCCCGGGCGCCTCGCGCGCCCAGCGCTCCAGCGCCTCGCTCAGCTTGCCGTGATAGGCCCCGAGCGGACGCGCGGTCCGGATGTGGATGGTGCCGTCCGCTCTGCGGTCGACCACGGCGTCGGCGGCGCCGAGTCGAACCGCCCGCAAGGGCACGGCGGCCGGTTCACTGATGGAGGTCGGGCTTGGCATGTCGTCCCGGGCATCCCGTCCGCCGCGCAAATCGCCGCGGCGGCACTGCAATATGCCCATTTGACCCTGCTTGTGCGCAGCCGTAAATACGGGGCCGAAAACCGGGAATTCCTGTATGGCGCGTATTTCGTCTCTCGCCGAGGCCATCGCAGCAACCGTGCGCGACGGCGATACGCTGGCGGTCGAGGGTTTCACCCATCTTATCCCGCACGCCGCCGGCCACGAGATCATCCGCCAGCGCCGCAAGGATCTGACGCTGATCCGGATGACGCCGGACCTGGTCTACGACCAGCTCATCGGCATGGGCTGCGCCCGCAAGCTGGTCTTTTCCTGGGGCGGCAATCCCGGCGTCGGCTCGCTGCACCGCTTCCGCGACGCGGTCGAGAACGGCTGGCCCAACGCGCTCGAGATCGAGGAGCATTCCCACGCCGCCATGGCCAATGCCTACGAGGCGGGCGCCGCCGGGCTGCCGCTTGCGGTATTGCGCGGCTATATCGGCACCGACCTGCCCAAGGTGAATGCGAAGATCAAATCCATCACCTGTCCCTTCACCGGCGAGACGCTTGCCGCCATCCCGTCGCACCGGCCGGATGTCGCCGTCATTCACGCGCAGCGCGCCGACCGCGCCGGCAATGTCATGATCGAGGGCGTGCTCGGCGTGCAGAAGGAGGCGGTGCTCGCCGCCAAGCGCTCGGTGGTGACGGTGGAGGAAATCGTCGACGAATTGCCGGCGGACCGCAGTCTCAACGCCGTGGTGCTGCCGCATTGGACCGTCGGCCACGTCGTCGAGGTGCCGGGCGGCGCCTTCCCGTCCTATGCGCAGGGCTACTACCCGCGCAACAACGCCTATTACAAGCAGTGGGACGAGATCTCGCGCGACCGCGATACGTTTCTCAAGTGGATGGAACAGAACGTGCTGAAAGGGGGCCCGGCGGATTTCGCCCGCTATGCGCGCAGGCAGCGCGCGGCGGCGGAGTGACAACAATGGCCGACACCTTCTTCCTGGTCGTTCCGGGACGGCGCGTTAGCGCCGGGCCCGGAATGCAGATGAGAGTCCGGCATAGTTTTCTGGATTCCGGGTTCGCCCCTTCGGGGCGTCCCGGAATGACGAGGGGATAATGACCGATTACAAGCCCAACGAGATGATGACGATCGCGGCGGCCCGCGCGCTCAGGAACGACGACGTCTGCTTCGTCGGCATCGGCCAGCCCTCGGCCGCCTGCAATCTCGCGCGCCTCACCCATGCGCCCGGCATCACCCTGATTTACGAGTCGGGTACGCTCGCCACCAAGCCGAGCATTCTGCCGCTGTCGATCGGCGACGGCGAACTGTGCGAGACCGCGATCACCACCGTGTCGGTGCCGGAGATGTTCCGCTATTGGTTGCAGGGCGGCCGCATCAAGATCGGCTTCCTCGGCGGCGCCCAGATCGACAAATACGCCAACCTCAATACCACCGTGGTCGGCCCCTACGGCAAGCCGAAGGTGCGGCTGCCCGGCGGCGGCGGCGCGCCGGAGATCGCCACCTCCTGCGGCGAAATCTTCATCATCATGGCGCAGGGCAAGCGCGGCTTCGTCGAGAAACTCGATTTCGTCACCTCGATCGGCCACGTCTCGGGCGGCGACAGCCGCGCCAAGCTCGGCGTCAAGACCAAGGGGCCGACGCGGCTCATCACCGATCTGTGCCTGTTCGAGCCCGATCCGGAGACCAAGGAAATGACGGTGGTCTCGATCCATCCGGGCGTGACTCGCGAGCAGATCCAGGAGAATACCGGCTGGAAGGTCCGATTTGCGGCGAAGGTCGAGGAGACGCCGCCGCCCACGGCCAAAGAGCTCGAGGTGCTGCGCGATCTCCAGGCGCGCACCAACCGCGCTCATGCGGAGGCGGCGTGATGGCAACGCGTGACGTCTTCATCTGCGATGCCGCGCGCACGCCGATCGGGCGCTACGGCGGCGCGCTCGCCAAGGTGCGCACCGACGATCTCGCCGCCGTGCCGATCAAGGCGCTGATGAAGCGCAACACCCATGTCGACTGGGACAAGCTCGACGACGTGTTCTACGGCTGCGCCAACCAGGCGGGCGAGGACAACCGCAACGTCGCGCGCATGGCGCTGCTGCTCGCCGGCCTGCCGGTCAGCGTGCCGGGCGTGACGCTCAACCGGCTGTGCGCCTCCGGCATGGAGGCGGTCGGCAGCGCGGCGCGCGCCATCAAGGCCGGCGAGATGGAGTTCGCCATCGCCGGCGGCGTCGAATCGATGACGCGCGCGCCCTTCGTGCAGGGAAAGAGCGCGGAGGCCTTCTCGCGCGCCGCCGAGATCTACGACACCACCATCGGCTGGCGCTTCATCAATCCGCTGATGAAGGCGCAATATGGCGTCGATTCCATGCCGGAGACCGGCGAGAACGTCGCCGAGGAGTTCCAGATCAGCCGCGCCGATCAGGACAAGTTCGCGCTGCGCTCGCAGCAGCGCGCCGGCGCCGCCGAAGGGCGCGGGTTTTTCACCACCGAGATCGTCGCCGTCGAGGCCCCGGGCGGCAAGAACGGCCCGGTGCTGGTCGACCGCGACGAACACCCGCGCCCCGACACCTCGATCGAGCAGCTGGCCAAGCTGAAGACGCCGTTCCGCAAGGACGGCACGGTGACGGCCGGCAACGCCTCCGGCGTCAACGACGGCGCCGCCGCGCTCATCCTCGCCTCGGAGGCCGCGGTCAAGGAGCATAAGCTCACCCCCCGCGCGCGCGTGCTCGGCATGGCCTCGGCCGCGGTGCCGCCGCGCATCATGGGCATCGGTCCGGTGCCGGCGACACGCAAGCTGATGGCGCGCCTCGGGCACAAGATCGGCGATTACGATCTGATCGAGATCAACGAAGCCTTCGCCTCGCAGTCGCTGGCCTGTCTGCGCCAGCTCGGCCTTGCCGACGACGCCGAGCACGTCAATCCGCACGGCGGCGCGATCGCGCTCGGTCATCCGCTCGGCATGTCGGGCGCACGGCTGGTGCTCACCGCGGCGCACGGGCTGCACGAGCGCGACGGCAAGCTCGCGCTTGCGACAATGTGCGTCGGCGTCGGGCAGGGAGTTTCTCTCGCGATCGAGAAGGTCGCCTGATAAGGAAGAGCAATGACGATCATCTTTCCCAAAGAGAGCCTGCGCGTCTATCCCAAGCACCTGACGCCGGCCTACCGCTCGACGGTGAAGCGCTCGCCGTCGCAAGCCCTGGTCGTGATCCCGCACACGCTGTCGGAGCTCACCGGCCCGATCTACGGCCACAACGCCATCCAGGAAAACGACAACGACCTCACCAAGCAGCACAAGGGCGAGCCGCTCGGCGAGCGCATCATCGTGCACGGCCACGTCTACGACGAGGACAAGCGCCCGGTGCCCGACACGCTGGTGGAGATCTGGCAGGCCAATGCCTGCGGCCGTTACGTCCACATCGTCGACCAGCATCCGGCGCCGCTCGACCCGAACTTCACCGGCGCCGGCCGCACCGTGACCGACAAGAACGGCTATTACCGGTTCATCACGGTCAAGCCCGGCGCCTACCCCTGGGGCAATCATCACAACGCCTGGCGGCCGAACCACATCCACTTCTCGGTGTTCGGCCATTCCTTCCTGTCGCGCCTGGTCACGCAGATGTATTTCCCGGGCGACTACCTGTTCCCGTTCGATCCGATCTTCAATTCGGTGACGGACGAGAAGGCGCGCAACCGCATGATCTCGACCTTCGACCTCGAGAACACCATCCCCGATTGGGCGCTGTGCTTCCGCTGGGACATCGTCCTGCGCGGGCGGGAGGCAACGCCATTGGATACGGATACGCACTGATGTCGGAAATCATCACGCCGTCGCAAACCGTCGGTCCTTTCTTCGCCTATGGCCTGACGCCGAAGGGCCGCGCGAAATGGGATCCGAACGGCAGCTACAGCTGGAAGGAAACGGTCGGCGACAACCTGGTGACGCCGGACGCCAGCGGCGAGAAGATCCATATCGAGGGCCGCATCACCGACGGCGACGGGGCGCCGATCAGCGACGCCATGATCGAGATCTGGCAGGCGGACGCGCAGGGGCGCTACGCCCATCCGCGCGACAATCGCGCGCTGCCGAACACCCAGTTCAAGGGCTTCGGCCGCTCGGCCACGACCAAGGACGGCGTCTACGGCTTCGACACCATCAAGCCCGGCCCGGTGCCGGGGCCGAACGGCAAGAGCCAGGCGCCGCACATCGTGGTCTGCATCTTTTCGCGCGGCATGCTGCGGCAGATCTATACGCGGCTGTATTTCTCCGACGAGCCGGCCAACGCCACCGATCCGATTCTGGCGCTGGTGCCGGCCGAACGGCGCAACACGCTCATTGCCCACAAGGAGACGCGCGGCGGGGCGACCGTCTACCGCTTCGACATCCGCGTCCAGGGCAAGGACGAGACGGTTTTCTTCGATATCTGAGCGGCTTGCGGGGCGGCGCCAGACGCCCACTCTGCCCATTATCGCGGCCGGATTGTGGGCCGTATCCCATATTCTCCAGTGGGCAGAAATTTTACAACACGAATTTTCCGAGATAAAATCAGCATCATTCTGCCCACTTTTTTTGCCCACCTTTCCCACAACTTGACGTGCTGGGCAAAGCTTGGTTCGCTTATAGCGAGACGGCCGCAAGAGCCGTCAGCGAGGAAGCGCGCCCATGAACGAACAGATTCTGCAGGAGATCAGCGAGTTCTGCCGTCAGCGCGGGCTTGCCGAGTCGACCTTCGGCCGCCGCGCCGTCAATGACGGCAAGCTCGCCAACCGGCTGCGCAACGGCGGCCGCATCACCACCGACACGCTCGAGCGCATCCGCGCCTTCATGGCGCGCAATGCCGACGGCGCGGCGCCGCGCCGCCGCGTGCTGTTCGAGGCGCCGCCGCACACGCTGCCGCTCATCACGCCGTCGGCGCCGCCGGTCGCCTCCGGCCAGGCCGGCGACGATCCCAGCCGCAATTTCCGTTTCTTCGACAACCGGCAGAAATACCTGCTGTTCGTCAACACCTGCTCGGAGAAATGGGAGATCGCCAACCGCGTCGGCCTCGAGCTTGCCAACATCCATCCGCGCCCGCCGGCGGTGCGCCTGTTCGACGCCGGCGTCGGCGACGGCACCGTGCTGTCGCGCGTCATGCGCTCGATGCACGACCGCTTCCCCACCATGCCGTTCTACATCGTCGGCAAGGAAATCAGCCTCGAGGACATCCGCCTGACGCTGCAGAAGATGGCCGACCGCTTCATCGAGCATCCGGCGACCGTCATCGTGCTGACCAACCTCGCTTACGCCGAAGCGCCGTGGCTGACGGTGAAGTCGGTGAGCGCCGCCTCCAGCCTGGTGTGGAAAGAGGTGCCGCTCGAAGGCACCACCGGCTATGCCTTCGAACAGCAGATCACCGCGCTCGAGCCGTTCCTGGCCGAGACCTGGAAAGCGCGCGTGTCGCCGAAGAGCGGCAATCCGGTCTACGAGCGTCCGGTGGTGCTGGTGCTGTACCGCGCCGATCACAGGTTCCTGCTCGACCAGATCGTGCCCAAGCCGGGCGGCACGGTCGCCGACTACGACCTGGTCATCGCCTCGCAGCCCTACCGCGCGCGGGCGACGCTCGAGTTCAAGGCCAAGCGCGTGCTGGCGCCGCTGGCGCGCGCGCTCGGCCCCGGCGGCCGCATGATCGCCATCCATTCCTACGGCCACGATCCGGGCATGGAGGTCATCCACAAGGTCTGGCCGAACGACAACCCGTTCGCGCACAACCGCCATGACCTGATGAAGGCGGTCAAGCACGAGCTCGGCGCCGCGGCGCGCGATCTCAATTTCAACGTCTATTCCGATCAGCGCTCGCTGTTCCGCTACGACATGCACACGCTGCCGTCGGAGATTTCCTCCTCGATCGGCACCTCGACGCTGCTCGCGGCCTGGAACGCGGCGATCTACGTGGCGCAAATCGAGGACGACCGGCTGTCCGACGTCAACAGCGACCGCCGCTACATCGAGGCGACGCGCGAGGTGCTGCAGAAGAACGGCGGCCTGTGGTTCTACGACGAGAGCTTCGTCATCTCGCGCCGGCGCGAGTGAGCCCGGCGATGGCCGTCGCCTTTGCCAGCAGGTTCTCCATCGAGGCGACGCGACCGACCGCCGCCGAGATCGGCGAGCTGGCGGCGATCCTGCCGCGGGGGACGCCGATCTATTTCTCGGCGGTGCCGACGCTGACGCAGCGCGATATCGTCGCGGCCGCGCTGTCGCTGCGTCAGGCCGGGCTCGAACCGGTCATCCATATCGCCGCGCGCCGCGTGGCGTCGGCCGGCGACTTGCAGGAGCTGCTGGCGGCCCTGCGCGGCGAAGCCGGCGTCAGGCGCCTGCTGGTGATTGGCGGCGATATCGACGCGGTAGGGCCCTTTGCCGACGCGCTGGCGGTGATCCAGAAGGCGCGGCTGCGCGAGGCCGGCATCGAGGACATCGGCATCGGCGGCTATCCGGAAGGCCATCCGCGCATCCCGCTCGGGCGTCTCGAGGCCTCGCTCGACGAGAAGATCGCGAGCGCGACCGCGCAGGGCCTGAAGGTCCATATTGTCAGCCAGTTCTCGTTTTCCGCCGACCGCATAATCGCCTGGCTCAAGCAGTTGCGCGCCGGCGGCATCAAGGTGCCGGTCAAGATCGGGCTCGCCGGCCCGACCAGCGTGCCGGCGCTGATGCGCTATGCCAAGCGCTGCGGCGTCAGCGCCTCCTTGCGCGGGCTGATGTCGGGCGCGGCGACCGCGTTGATCGGCAATGTCGGCCCGGACCGCATCCTCGACGCCCTCGCCCAGGCCCACGACGGCCTCGGCGACGTCCAGCCGCACTATTTTTCCTTCGGCGGCCTCATCGCCACCGCCCGCTACGCGCAGGACAAGGCGGACAAAGAGATCGCCGCGCCGGCATCGGCGTCGTCGCGCTAGTCGTTCACAGCCCGAGACGATCTACAGACGCTGGCCGCCGCCCCTGCTAATATTGCGGGGCGGCTTGGACGTCGGCTGGTCGGCTATGGGCAACGCAAGGCGGCTGCTTCTGATTTCTCTGGCCTTGGCGTCGATCTTTGGCAGCGCAGAACGCTCGCAGGGCGAAGTGGTCATCAAAAACGACCGCGGCGGCGACGTCCTGCAATACGTCGCCAAGTTCGAGTACCTGCAGTCGCGCGGCGAGCGGGTCGTCATCGACGGCGACTGCCTTTCCGCCTGCACGCTGGTGCTCGGCCTGGTATCGCGGAACCAGCGCTGCATTACCGAGAAGGCGCGGTTCGGCTTTCACGCGGCGTGGGACGAGTCCGGCAAGACCCAGGTCGTCAACCCGATCGGCACCGCCATCTTTCTGTCGGTCTATCCGCCCGAGATCATGCAGTGGATCACCCGGCACGGCGGCCTGACGTCGAAAGTGATCTATCTCGAGGGCAAGGAACTCGCCGCCATTTATGCGCCGTGCAAGCGCTGAGCGCCGCGGGAAACAGGGCTACGCGCCTCGGATTGCCGCCGTCACCTCGCGGGGCCGCGTCATCGGCTCGGGTAAATCCTGCCCGTCGCGCTGCTCGTAGCCGACCGCGCGAAGCACGCCGCGCGAGGGGCACATCTCCACCGCGATGCGGGTCTGCGCATTGAGGACGGGCGGCCGCACCCAGCCGAACTCGCCCGCGAACGGCTGATCCCATGCCGCAAGGCAGTCGCGCCGCATGCGGCTGTTCTCCGCCGCCTCGTCGAAGCTGCGGGTGAACAGCACCTCGGGAGCAACCCGTGCCTCCCAGGGCGGCCGGCTGTCGAGCCAGTCGTTGGCGGCGCCGGTGCTGCGCTCGCGCGTGGTGAAGCCGTCTTCGGTGCGCTCGATGACGCAGCGCTCGCCGGTCTCGCAGCCGACCAGCGTGTAGATTGCAGGCCGCGCGATCGGCGTCGTCTCCAGGCGCTGCCGGGCTTCGGCGAAAGTGCCGCAGGTCTCGAATACCTCGCGCAGCAGGTGGTCGGGCGGGATGTGGCGGATGCGCCAGGTCTTGGCCGCGTTCAACGTGATGTCGAAGGGCCTCAGCCAGGGCTGCCGTGTGCGGCGCCACATCGGCGCCTGGTTGATGCAGGCCGCGAACCTGCCCGGCGCCGACGCCGTCAGCACGCCGACATAGCCGGGCCAGGTGACGCTGTGGAACGCGCCGGCGGGGCCGCGCATCCGCGCGATCTCGACGTGACGGCCGAGCCCCGGAAACGGCCAGTCGAGCGTTCGCACCAGCCAGGCCGCGCCGTCCCGCTCGCAGGCGAGCGCGGTGCAGCCCCACTGGTAACAGCCGTTGAGGAACCAGATGCCGGGAAAGCCGAGCGCGGCGGCAATCGCGGCGATCTCCGCGGCGTAAGGCGAGCGCGAGCGCAGCAGCCAGCGGCGCGTGACGAGGTCGATTGCCGGCAGCAGCGCGGTGGCGATGCGCGGCAGCCAGGCGATGCATGTGTCGCGCAACGCCCGGGCGCGCGCCTGGCCGTCGGTGGCGTGCCGGACGGGGCCCTCGTCCTGGATATCGACGACCGGGATGGCCGGAAGGCCTGCGAGCTTCATGCACCTATATAGAGCGGCCAAACTGGGCAAAATCCAGCCGCACCGCTCACAGCAGCGCCTGCCTCCTCATGAAAAGGCCAGCGTTGGCGCGGGGGCCCTCGCTTGCGCGCCTAAGCCCCAAGCTTTGCGTCTTCCGATCGAGCCGGAGGTCGCCGGCCTCCCCTTTTCAAGGGGAGGCGGGCGAAGTTGCTGCGCCGCTGCCGCTCAGCTCGCCCGGGCCGTGCGCCAGCCCTGGTGATAGGTCTCGCGCGCCTGCTGCGCGTAGGGCGTCGGCCCGACCTCGACTTTGATCTCGGTCTGCTTGTGGCGCTCGACCGTGGTCTTCTTGGTGCCGCCGTTCTCCTCGCCCCACACCAGCGTCAGCTTGGTGCCGATCTTGGCGTATTGCTCCTCGACGAAGCCGAGCGAGAGCATCTTGCGTTCGTTGAAGGTGTAGCCGGAGAACATCGAGGCGCCGACCACCTTGCCGTTGTGCATGACGGCGTCGAACGAGCTCGAGGCATAGTTCGACAGCGGCAGGTCGATCCACTTGTAGTTTTCGCCCGGCGGCGCGAGCTGCGAGGCCCAGATGCGCTCGACGTCTTTGTTGTCCCAGGCGAAGGTCACCTTCCTGCGGTGCACTTTGCCCTGCATCGCCTGCAGCGCTTCCTTGCCGATGAAGTCGTGGTCGAACTTGGTGAAGCCGTCGTAGCCGAGCTCGTAGGGCGTGGTGTAGTAGTCCTCGATATTGTCGGAGACGAAGCTGCCGCCGAGCGAGGCGTTGGCTTCGTAGCTCGTGCCCGGCAGCCACTGCCGGTAGGGCTTCATCTTGTCGCCGGTATAGACGGCGGGCACCGGCGAGGGAATCCAGCCCGACTCCAGCGTATTGGTGGCGTAGGCGCGCGAGCCGACCTGGACGATGCCGGAGTCCTTGCCGGCTTCGAGAATGGCGGCGCGGATCTCGTCGCCCTCGGCATAAGGCCCCCAGACCTCGAGCCCCGGCGCGCCCGCCATGCCGTGGCGCAGCGCGCGCACCTTGCGGCCGGCGATCTGGATATAGCCCATGTTGAAGAACTTGATGTCCGGCATGGTGCCGCCGTTGAGCTTCTTGATGACGTCACCGGCGTTGGGGCCCTGGATCTGGTAGCGGTAGAACTTGCGGAACACCGGTTTGCCCATCGGCCGCGACGGCGAGCGGTCGTCGTATTCGACCTTGACGTCGTATTTGCCGGCGATCGCGTTGTACTGGATCCAGTTCGCCGTCGGGTTGCGGCCGACGAAGACCAGCGAGTTCTCGGCGAGATAGAACAGGATGCCGTCGCCGATCACCTGGCCGTTGTAGTTCACCGGCGCGAACTGCTTGGCCTTGTCGACGGTGAAATTCTTGAACGAGTTGGTGGCGAGGTGCGACAGCAGCTTGAGCGCGTCGGGCCCGTCGATGAACAAATTGACCATGTGGTGGGTCTGGTCGTAGAGCACGCAGGTATTGGCCCAGCCGCGCTGCTCGTCGCGCCAATTGGTGAACTCGGGCGCCACCACCGGATAGACATAGGCGCCGATCTGCGAATTGCGCATCATCTTGACGATGTTGCCGGAAGCCTGGATCGCCTCCTCCAAATTTTTGTAAGCCATAGTCGTCGTCCTCTTAACGCTACCGACAGGGGATTTGTCGGGCGGACATTAGCGCGACAGATTGATCCAGCAAAGCACGGAAAATTGACGCGCCGGCAAAGAGATGTCTGAATGCGGCCGACGAATTTCGCCGCGACCCGCGTCCGGGAGTGAACCATGGCCCACCTTACACCGCCGTTTCGAGCCGACCATGTGGGCAGCATCCTACGCAGCAAGACGCTCAAGGATGCGCGCGCCAAGCGCGAGAAGGGACAGATCAGCGCCGCCGAGCTCAAGGCGGTCGAGGACCGCGAGATCGAGACGATCGTCAAAAAGCAGGAAGAGATCGGCCTGAAGCTCGCGACCGACGGCGAATACCGCCGCGCCTACTGGCATTTCGACTTCTTCAGCATGCTCGACGGCGTCGAGCTCTACGAGCTCGACCACGGCATCCAGTTCCAGGGCGTGCAGTCCAAGCCGCAGTCGATCCGCGTCACCGGCAAGATCGACTTCACCGATCACCCGATGGTCGAGCACTTCAAGTTCCTCAAGAGCCGCACCAAGGTGACGCCGAAAATGACCATCCCGTCGCCGAGCGTCATGCATTTCCGGCTCGAGCCGAACGCGGTCAGCCGCGACGCCTATCCGAACCGCGACGCCATCTTCGACGACCTGGCGCGCGCCTATCAGAAGGCGGTGCGCGCCTTCTACGACGCCGGCTGCCGGTATCTGCAATGGGACGACACCGCCTGGGCCTATCTGTGCTCGCAGGCGGAGCTGAAGAAGGCGCGCGAGCGCGGCCTCGACGTCGACCATTTGCAGGACACCTACGCGGCCTGCATCAACAAGGGGCTTGCGGCCAAGCCCGCCGACATGACCATCACCACCCATGTCTGCCGCGGCAATTTCCGCTCGACCTTCATCGCCTCCGGCGGCTACGAACCGGTGGCGGAAAACCTGCTGGCGCGCTGCAATTACGACGGCTATTTCCTCGAATACGACACCGACCGCGCCGGCGGCTTCGAGCCGCTGCGCTTCCTGCCCAAGGGCAAGAAGAAGGTGGTGCTCGGGCTGATCACGTCGAAGACGGGGCGGCTCGAGCCGCGCGACGACATCAAGCGCCGCATCGAGGAGGCGACCAAATACGTGCCGCTCGAGCAGCTCTGCCTGTCGCCGCAATGCGGCTTTGCCTCCACCGAAGAGGGCAACGTGCTGGCCGAGGAGGAGCAGTGGGCCAAGCTCAAGCTGGTGGTGGATCTGGCGGAGGACGTGTGGGGAAAGTGATCAAACCGCTCATTCCCGCGTAGGCGGGAAATCCAGCAAGTAAAAGCACGGGGTCCCTGCATTCGCGGGGACGAGTGGATGGGAGAGAGAGATGACCCAGCGCACCACACCGCCGTTCCGCGCCGATCACGTCGGCAGCCTGCTGCGCCCCGCGGCGCTGAAGGAGGCGCGCGCCAAACGCGCCAGGGGCGAGATCGACGCCGCGGCGCTGAAGGCGATCGAGGACCGCGAGATCGAGCGGGTCGTGCGGAAACAGGCGGAAGTCGGGCTTCGGCTCGCCACCGACGGCGAATTCCGCCGTTCCTGGTGGCATTTCGATTTCTTCCGCGGCCTCAAGGGCGTCGAGTCGATCAGCGCGCAGCCGATCAAGTTCCACGGCGTCGAAACCCGGGCCGAGGCGATCAGGATCACCGGCGAGATCGATTTTGCCGGTCACCCCCAGATCGAGCACTTCAAGTTCCTCAAGAGCGTCTGCAAGACCACGCCGAAGATGTGCATCCCGGCGCCGTCGACGTTTCATTTCCGGCAGGGCCGGCACATGATCAGCAGGGACGTCTATCCCGGCTACGACGAATTCTTTGCCGACGTCGCCGCCGCCTGGCGCAAGGCGATCCGCGCCTTCTACGACGCCGGCTGCCGCTATCTACAGCTCGACGATACCGCCTGGGCGATGATCTGCGACCCGAAGGAGCGCGAGGGCTCGAAGGCGCGCGGCGACGATCCCGACAGCCTGCCGCCGCTCTACGCCCAGGTGACCAACGAAGCGCTCAAGGACAAGCCGGCCGACATGGCGATCACCATGCATTCCTGCCGCGGCAATTTCCGCTCGACGTTCATCGCCTCGGGCGGCTACGAATATGTCGCCGAGCATCTGCTCGGCAACACCGGCTTCGACGGCTATTTCCTCGAATACGACAGCGAGCGCGCCGGCGGCTTCGAGCCGCTGCGGTTTTTCCCCAAGGGCAAGCAGCAGCTGGTGCTCGGCCTGGTGACCAGCAAGAGCGGCCGCCTCGAGAACAGCGACGACATCAAGCGCCGCATCGAGGAGGCGACCAAATATGTGCCGCTCGAGCAGCTCTGCCTGTCGCCGCAATGCGGCTTCGCCTCCACCGAGGAGGGCAACGTGCTCGCCGAGGAGGAGCAGTGGGCCAAGCTTGCCATGATCGTGGCGCTGTCGCAGGAGGTTTGGGGCCGGCATTGATCTAGAGCAAAAGGCCCGCTTGCGGCGCCCCTACCATCATTTCCACGGTGACCGCATCGCGCGGTCGCCGGCTATAGGCAAACCCCGAGGAAGAAAATGTCCACGACAATGCAATGGCTTAAAGCCAGCCGCCTGGCGTCCTTGATCGCCGCCGCGCTGCTGCTCGCGTTCGCGCCGGCCCAGGCCGCCGATCCGATCAAGATCGGCTTCGGCATGGCGCTCACCGGCCCGCTTGCTGCCAACGGCAAAATGTCGCTGGTGGCGATGCAGGTCTGGGAAGACGACATCAATGCCAAAGGCGGCCTGCTCGGCCGCCCCGTCAAGCTCGTCTACTACGACGATCAAAGCAGTCCGGCGCAGGTGCCCGGCATCTACGCCAAGCTGCTCGACGTCGACAAGGTCGATCTCATCGTCAGCGGCTATGCCTCGACCCAGATCGCCGCGGCCATGCCGGTGGCGATCCAGCGCAAGAAGCTGTTCGTCAGCCTGTTCGGCACCGGCATCAACGAGCAATTCAACTACCCGAAATATTTCTCGATGATCCCCAACGGGCCGACGCCGAAGCCGGCCTTCACGCGCGGCTTCTTCAAAGTGGCCGAGGCGCAGAAGCCGAAACCGCAGACCATCGCCATCGCCATGGCGGACGCGGAGTTCGGCCGCAACGCCTGCGAGGGCGCGCACCAGAACGCCCAGGCGTCGGGCTTCAAGATCGTCTACGAGAAGGCCTATCCGCCGACAACGACCGACTTCACGCCGATCATCCGGGCGATCCAGGCCACCAATGCCGACCTGCTGGTGATTTGTTCCTACCCGCTCGACACCGTCGGCATGATCAAGGCGATGCACGAGGTCGGCTTCAAGCCGAAGATGTGGGGCGGCGCAATGGTCGGGCTGCAGGCGACCGTGTTCAAGACCCAGCTCGGCCCGCTGCTCAACGGCGTCGTCAACTACGAGACCTGGCTGCCGGTGAAGTCCATGGAGTTTCCCGGCTCGCTCGACCTGCTGAAGAAGTATCAGGCGCGCGCCAAAGAGGCCGGAACCGATCCGCTCGGCTATTACATGCCGGTGTGGGCCTATGCCGACTTGCAGGTGCTCGGCGACGCCATCGCCGCCACCAAGAGCCTCAACGACGACGTGCTCGCCGACTACATTCGCAAGACCACGTTCCATACCGTGGTGGGCGACGTGAAATTCGGCAAGCAGGGCGAGTGGGCGGAAGAACGCACGCTGGCCGCCCAGTTCCAGAACATCAAGGGCAACAGCATCGACGACTTCCGCGACCTGAAAACGGAAGTCATCATCTACCCGCCGCAGTACAAGAGCGGCGAGGTGATCTACCCGTACGAAAAAGCGCTCGCCGGCCAATAGACTTGGCCAGCGGCACGTTTTAAGCAATGGCGGCCGGCGCCGGACAGGCGCCGGTCGCTTTCGTATGCGAGCCGGTCCGATGCAACGAACGCAACCGCCGTTCCGCGCCGATCACGTCGGCAGTCTGCTGCGCACGGCGCCGCTGAAGGCGGCGCGCGCCCGGCGCGACAGCGGCGCGATCGATGCCGCCGCCCTGAAGGCGGTCGAGGACCGCGAGATCGAGACGATCATCAGGCGGCAGGAGGACATCGGCCTCAGGGCCGTGACCGACGGCGAATTCCGCCGCGCCTTCTGGAACTACGATTTCCTGGGGGCGCTTCCCGGCGTCGAGGCCTATCTCGGCGAGCGCAAGATCAAGTTCCAGGGGCCGAACCCGAAGCCGATGATGCTGCGCGTGATCGGCAAACTCGGCTCGTTCACCACGCACCCGATGATCGAGCATTTCAAGTTCGTCAAAGCGCACGCGCGGGCCGTGCCGAAAATGACGATCCCGTCGCCGTCGAGCCTGCACTTCCGCTACGGCCGCGACGCCGTGCCGGAATCGATCTACCCGGACATGGCCGAGTTCTACCGCGACCTCGGCAAGACCTATGCGCAAGCCGTGCGCGCCTTCGCCGACGCCGGCTGCCGTTATCTTCAGCTCGACGAGGTCAATTTCACCTATCTCTGCGATCCGAAGCTGCGCGCGCAGGTCGCCAATCGCGGCGACGACCCCGAGCAGCTGCCGAAAATCTACGCCGGCATGATCAACGCCGCGGTCTCCGACATTCCGCGCGACATGACCATCACCATGCATCTGTGCCGCGGCAATTTTCAGTCGACCTTCGTGGCCAGTGGCGGCTACGAGCCGGTGGCCGACATCCTGTTCAATGCGATCAACGTGCACGGCTACTTCATGGAATACGACACCGACCGCGCCGGCTCCTTCGCGCCGCTGCGCCTGGTGCCCAAGGGCAAGACCGTGGTGCTCGGCCTCGTCACCTCGAAGTCCGGCCGGCTGGAGCCCAGGGACGAGATCAAGCGCCGCATCGACGAGGCGGCGAAGTTCATCGACATCGACCAGCTCTGCCTGTCGCCGCAGTGCGGCTTCGCCTCGACCGAGGAGGGCAATATCCTCGCCGAGGACGAGCAATGGGCCAAGCTCGAGATGATCGTGGACGTCGCCGAGGAAGTCTGGGGCAAATAAGGGCTGCCGTCCCCGCGAAAGCGGGGACCCAGCAGCCCCGGTCTTTCGCATATCGTGAGGCCTGCGTTTACTGGCTGCTTTCGCGGGCATGCCAATGGAGAGTAGGAAGCAGTCATGGCTCAACGCACCAAGCCGCCGTTCCGCGCCGATCACGTCGGCAGCCTGCTGCGCCCCGCGCCGCTGAAGAAGGCGCGCGAGCAGCGCGCCAAGGGCGACATCTCGGCGGCCGAACTCAAGGCGGTCGAGGACCGCGAGATCGAGCGGGTCATCAGGCGCCAGGAGGAGATCGGTCTGCAATCGGTTACCGACGGCGAATTCCGCCGTTCGTGGTGGCATCTCGATTTCCTCTGGGGTCTCGACGGCATCGACAAGCACGTCATGGAGGCGGGGGTCGCCTTTGCCGGCGTCAACACGCGCAACGAGGGGCTCAAGATCACCGGCAAAGTCGGCTTTTCCGGCCATCCGATGCTCGAGCACTTCAAGTTCCTTGCCGCGCATGCCAGGCGCACGCCGAAGATCACCATTCCGTCGCCGTCGGCGGCTTACGGCCGGCCGGCGCTGCCGCCGATCGATCGCGACATCTATCCGAACAACGAGAAGCTCTTCGCCGATCTCGGCCAGGCCTACAAAAAAGCGGTGCGCGCCTTTGCCGACGCCGGCTGCCGCTATTTGCAGCTCGACGAAGTGTTCATCGCAATGCTGTGCGATCCGGCCTACCGGCAGAAGATGCAGGATCGCGGCGACGACCCGGAGGCGCTCGCGCTACTCTACGGCGATCTCATCAACACCGCGATGTCGGACATTCCGCCGGACATGACCGTCACCATGCACATGTGCCGCGGCAACTATAAGTCCACCTATATGGGCTCCGGCGGCTACGAGGCGGTGCAGGAGGTGCTGTTCAACCGGATCAAGGTGCACGGCTTCTTCATGGAATACGACAGCGCGCGGGCGGGCGGCTTCGAGCCGTTGCGCATGGTGCCGAAGGACCGCCAGGTCGTGCTCGGCCTCGTCACCACCAAGACCGGGCGGCTGGAGGCCAAAGACGACATCAGGCGCCGCATCGACGAAGCCGCGAAATATATTTCGCTCGACCAGCTCTGCCTGTCGCCGCAATGCGGCTTTGCCTCCACCGAGGAGGGCAACACCTTGGCGGAAGACGAGCAATGGGCGAAGCTCGCCATGATCGTGGAGCTCGCTAAGGACGTTTGGGGCAAATAGCTTGCGTCGTCCCCGCGAAAGCGGGGACCCGGTAACCCCGGTGTTTCCGAAATCGCAAAGCCGGTGTTTACTGGATGCCCGCTTGCGCGGGCACGACGTCGGACTGGTTTGGCTGGGATAAGCAAATGCCGGGAATCGTTTCAGGGAAAGTCGCCATCGTCACCGGTGGCGGGCGCGGCATCGGCCGCGCCATCGCCGAGCTGATGGGACGGGAAGGCGCGCGCGTCGTGGTCTGCGACATCGGCGCCAGCCTCACCGGTTCCGGCAGCGATGCCGGTCCGGCGCAGGAGACCGTTGCCGCGATCAAAAAGGCCGGCGGCGAGGCCATCGCCTCGACGCTGTCGATCACCGAGCCGAAGAACGCCGAGGCGATCGTCAAGAGCGCGCTCGACGCCTTCGGCCGCGTCGACATCCTCGTCAATAATGCCGGCATTCTGCGCGACGTCATCTTCCACAAAATGAGCCATTCCGACTGGTCGGACGTGATCGCCGTGCACTTGAACGGCTCGTTCAACATGAGCCGCGCGGTTGCTTCGCATTTCCGCGAGCAGGGCTCGGGGTCTTACGTGCACATGACCTCGACCTCCGGCCTGATCGGCAATTTCGGCCAGGCCAACTACATGGCGGCCAAGCTCGGCATCATGGGCCTGTCGCGCGGCATCGCGCTCGACATGGCCCGCTTCGGCGTGCGCTCGAACTGCATCGCGCCGTTTGCCTTCACGCGCATGATCGAGTCGATCCCGGCGCAAAGCGAGGAGGAAAAGCGCCGCGTCGAGCGGCTGGCGCAGATGACGCCGGACAAGGTGGCGCCGCTTGCGGTCTATCTCGGCTCCGACAAGGCCGACGGCGTCTCCGGGCAGATCTTCGCCGTGCGCAACAACGAGATCTTCCTGTTCAACCAGCCGCGGCCGATCCGCGTCATGCACCGCTCCGAGGGTTGGACGCCGGACAAGATCGCCGAGCAGCTCAAAGGCGCCTTCGGCCCGTCGCTGACGCCGCTCGAGCGCTCCGGCGACGTGTTCGCATGGGATCCGATTTGATGATCGAAACTGCAACGTCGCCATGTTTGCCGTCATGGCCGGGCTTGTCCCGGCCGACCCGCTTAGGCGGGCAGAGCGGTGCCACGCTAATCGGGATCAGCGGGACCCGCGCCTTCGGCGCGGCCCGGTGATGACAAAATGATCGTCTACGAAAAATTGCTCGCGCTCAAAATCCCCGAGGTCGAGCACAGCTATGGCCCGAAGGATTGCATCCTCTACGCACTCGGCCTCGGCCTCGGCCAGGACCCGATGAACGAGGACGAGCTCGCCTTCGTCTACGAGAAGAACCTGAAAGTTCTGCCGACCTTCGCCCTGGTGCAGGGCTACACGCCCTATTGGCTGCGCAATCCGCAAAGCGGCGTCACCTGGAACAAGGTGGTGCACGGCGAACAGTCGTTCTCGCTGCGCAAGCCAGTCAAGCCGGAAGGTACGGTCGTCGGCAGGACGCGGATTGTCGAGGTCATCGACAAAGGCGAGGGCAAGGGCGCGCTGGTGTTCTCCGAGCGCCAAGTGATCGACAAAGCAAGCGGCGAATTGCTCGCCGTCCTCAAGCAGACGACGTTCTGCCGCGCCGACGGCGGCTTCGGCGGGCCGAAGCGCGAGGCGCCGGCGCCGCACGCGCTGCCCGAGCGCGCGCCCGACATGGTCTGCGACCTGCCGACGCGGCCGGAAATGGCGCTGATCTACCGCCTCTCCGGCGACATCAATCCGCTGCACGCCGAGCCGGAATTCGCTTTAGCCGCCGGCTTTCCGCGGCCGATCCTGCACGGGCTTGCCACCTTCGGCGTCGCCGGCCACGCTGTCCTGAAATCGGTCTGCGGCTACGATCCGGCGCGGCTCACCGGCATGGCCGGGCGTTTTTCGGCGCCGGTCTATCCGGGCGAGACCATCCGCACCGAGATCTGGCGTGACGGCAATGTGGCGAGCTTCCGCGCCCGCGTCGTCGAGCGCGACATCGTCGCCATCAACAACGGGCGCGCGGATATTGTCGGGTGAGGCATGAGCAAGAGTGACGTCGACCACGCCGACATCCGCGAAGGCGTGCGCGCGCTGTGCGCCAAGTTTCCCGGCGAATACTGGCGCGCGCTCGACCGCGAGCGCGCCTATCCCAAGGAGTTCGTCGCCGCGTTGACCGAGGCCGGCTATCTCGCCGCGCTCATTCCGGAGGAGTACGGCGGCAGCGGGCTCGGCCTGGGCGCCGCCTGCGCCATCCTCGAAGAAATCCACGCCTCAGGCTGCAACGGCGCCGCCAGCCACGCCCAGATGTACATGATGGGCACCATCCTGCGCCACGGCAGCGATGCGCAGAAGAAGCGCTATCTGCCGAAGATCGCCGGCGGCGAGTTGCGGCTGCAGGCCTTCGGCGTCACCGAGCCGACCTCCGGCACCGACACGCTCGCGCTGCGCACCACGGCGCGGCGCGAAGGCAACGACCACTACGTCATCAACGGCCAGAAGATCTGGACGTCTCGCGCCGAGCACTCGGATTTGATGCTGCTGCTCGCGCGCACCAGCCCGCGCGAGCAGGTCAAGAAGCGCACCGACGGGCTTTCGGTGTTCATCGTCGACATGCATCTGGCGGACAGCGCGGCGATGACGATCACGCCGATCCGCACCATGATGAACCACGCCACCACGCAGATTTTCTTCGACGACCTGCGCGTGCCGGCGGAAAACCTGGTCGGCGAGGAGGGCCAGGGTTTCCGCTACATCCTGTCCGGCATGAACGCCGAGCGCATCCTCATCGCCGCCGAATGCATCGGCGACGCCAAATGGTTTATCGACAAGGCGTCGCGCTATGCCAAGGAGCGCGTGCTGTTCGATCGGCCGATCGGGCAGAACCAGGGCGTGCAGTTCCCGATCGCGCGCGCCTATGCGCAGATGCGCGCGGCCGAGTTGATGGTGCACGAGGCGGCGCGCAAATATGAAGCCGGCGGCGAGGTCGGCCCGGAGGCCAACATGGCCAAGCTCTTGGCCGCCGACGCCTCCTGGTTGGCCGCCGATATGTGCGTGCAGACCCATGGCGGCTTCGGCTTTGCCGAGGAATACGACATCGAGCGCAAGTTCCGCGAGACGCGGCTCTACCAGGTGGCGCCGATCTCGACCAACATGATCCTGTCCTATCTCGCCGAGCACGTGCTGGGGCTGCCGCGGTCGTATTGATTTCATGCCAAGCGCGCGGCACTTTTACCTCTCCCCGCGTGCGGGGAGAGGTCGGCGCGCGTAGCGCGCCGGGTGAGGGGGCGTTGCCGTATGCGGGGTGCCGACAAGATAAAAACAGGACTGGCTCGGCGTTTGCGGCGCGATTCAACGAATGCCGAATTGCGCCTTTGGAATCGACTCCGTTCGCGTTCAATCGATGGCCACAAGTTCATTAGACAACAACCGATAGGCCGCTACGTCGTCGACTTTTTATGCCGCGAGAAGCGGCTAATCCTTGAAGTCGACGGAGGCCAGCATAGTGACAATGCGCGCGACCTGTTGCGCGATCAGTGGCTGCGCGAGCGCAACTATCGAATTCTACGTTTCTGGAATAGCGACATTATGAGCAACATGGACGGTGTACTGGAAACAATCGCCAACGCTCTGCGCGCGGATGCGCCCCCTCACCCGGTTCCCGCCTCCGGCGGGAACCGACCTCTCCCCGCTCGCGGGGAGAGGTAAGCATGCTCCCCCTCGCAGGCCTCCTCGTCGTCTCCATCGAGCAGGCGGTGGCTGCGCCGCAGTGCACCTGCCGGCTCGCCGATGCCGGCGCGCGCGTCATCAAGGTCGAGCGGCCGGAGGGCGATTTCGCGCGTCACTACGACTACATCGTGCACGGCGAGAGCGCCCACTTCGTCTGGCTCAATCGCGGCAAGCAGTCGGTGGTGCTCGACCTCACCAGGGACGACGACAAGAAACTGCTCGAAGCCATGCTCGCCAGGGCCGACGTGTTCGTGCAGAACCTCAAGCCCGGGGCGCTCACCAAGCTCGGCTTCTCCTTCAAGCGCCTGCGCAAGGACTACCCGCGGCTGATCTGCTGCGCCATCTCCGGCTACGGCGAGAGCGGACCTTACGCGCAGCGCAAGGCCTACGACCTCCTGATCCAGGCGGAATCCGGCATTTCCTCGGTGACCGGCGTTGCCGAGGCGCCGGCGCGGGTCGGCGTGTCCATCGTCGACATCGCCGCCGGGCTCGAAGCCTACGAGTCGATCCTCGAAGCACTGATTGCGCGCGGCCGCACCGGCGAGGGCGCCGAGATTTCCATCTCCATGTTCGACGCCATGGCGGAATGGATGACCATCCCGCTGTTGAACCAGGAATGGGGCAAGCCGTTCCAGCGCATCGGCCTCGCCCACCCGACCATCGTGCCCTACGGCGTGTTCAAGACGCGCGACGGCGCCGACATCCTGATCGCCGTCCAGAACGACCGCGAGTGGCGCGTGCTGGCCGACAGGATTCTGGGCGACGCTTCGCTCGGCACCGATGAGAAATTCGCCACCGTGCCGAGCCGGCTCAAGCATCGGGACGAAACGAATGCGAAGGTGGCGGCGGTATTCGCCCGGAACGACGTCGAGCCGTTGATGCGGACGCTGGCTGCCGCCGACATCGCCTTCGCCCGGGTCAACGACTCGGATTTGCTCGGCAAACACCCGCATTTGCGCCGCATCACCGTCGATACGCCGAGCGGGCCGGTCAGCATCCCGGCGCCGGCGCCGCTGCGGGCCAACGAAACGCGGAGCTATGGCCCGATCCCGGCGCTCGGCGCCCACACCGACATGATCAGGAAGGAATTTCTGTCGTGAGCCGATTGTCCCGCCGGATTGTGTTATCCGCGGCGGCGCTTGCTGTCGCCGTCTTGCTGACGCCGGCGAACGGCGCCGAGCCCGCGCTCACCAAATCCCAGCAGGAAGCGCTCAAGACCTATGACGAGGCGCTCGACGCCTTCAAGGCGATCTTGCGCGAACGGCGCGCGCAGATCGATGCGCGGCGGGACCTGCCCGATCTTCCCGGACAGGCGCTCTACCTCGCGCGCGTCAATATGATGAGCGCCTACAAGGACCTGACGGACGCGATCCCGGCCCGCATCGGCAGGCCCAACAAGTTCGGCATTCCTCCCGCTTATTTCGACGCCGATACCGAACCGCTGATCGACGAGTACCGGACGCTCTTTTCCATCCTGGAAGCGCCGCCCGAAAACGCCCAGCCATCGGCCACGCCGTTCAAGGACGTCGCCGATCTCGCGCGCGTCATCGCCCGCGTCAAAGGCCTCGACGCCGCCGACGCCGCCACCGCGAGCCGCATCGGCCTCGGCATCTTTTTTGCCGAGACCAACGGCGTGCAGAACATCGGCAATGCCCGCTCCAACAAGTACATCGGCAGCCTGCAAACCGGCGTCTCCGAGGACCGCGCCGGCCGCGGCAAGTGGGCGGCGGTCAAGAAGGAGGTGGCGGCGCTCGACCCGGCGCTGAGCGCGCGCGACGACCGGGAGGAAGCCCGGATCGGCAAGCTCGACCACCGGCTCAATCACTGGACCGCGGTGCGCGACGGCCTCATGGCCGCGCACGCGCAGCTTTTCCCGCAGATACCGGCGATCGTGAAAATCCTCCCCGATCCGATCGACCAGATGAAGTTCTTCGAGCTGATCCAGATCGTTCCGTCGCCGACGCGCGCGGCGCTGCGTTCGGGCGACCTCACCGGCTACACGATTTCCGACGCGCGCATCATGGGCTACTTGCGCAACAACAGCATCTTCACCTTCGGCCGCGCCGACCGGGCGAAGAAGTCCGCCACCTTTCGCGAGATCCTCGACGCGATGTGGCTGTTCAACGACAAGTTCGAGCGTGCGCTGGCCGAGTTCGACAAGATCAAGGGATAGTCTCTGACCGTCATCCTGAGGCGGCCGCGCGCATCCGTCGAGGCTCGCTGCGCTCGCGCCTCAGGATGACGGCGCGGGGCTAATCCACCACCACCGAGTCTTCCAGGTCCTGCTCGGTGAGCTTGCGGCGGCTGGTGCCGATGATCAGCACCAATGGCACCGTCGCCACCGTCAGCAGCATCAGCAATTTGTAGTCGTTGAGATAAGCGATCATCATCGCCTGCTGGGTGACGATGACGTCGAGCATGGCGCGGCCCATGTCGCTCGCCGTGTTGAGGTGCGCCGTCACGTCCGGCATCTGCAGCGCCTCGTTGAATGGCGTCACCGCTTCGGTCAGCCGCGCGTGCATCTCGGCAGTCTTGTCGGTCAAATTGGCGATCACCAGGGAGATGCCGACCGACGAGCCGATGTTGCGCACCAGCGTGGTGATGGCGGCGCCGCCGTTGCGCATAGAGCCCGGCAGCGTCGAGAACGCCACCGCCGTGATCGGCACGAACAACAGGCCGAGGCCCACGCCCTGCACAATGCTGGTGACGACGATCATGCCTTTCGTGGTGTCGAGCGACCAGCCGGTCATGGCGTAGAGCGTGCCGCTCGACAACAGCAGGCCGCAGAGAATGAGATAGCGCGATTCGACGAGCCGCATCAGGCGCGGCGCCGCCATCATCGTCAGCAGCGTACCCACCCCGCGCGAGCCGAGCAGGAAGCCCGCGGTCTGGATCGGATAGCCGAGCAGTGTCTGCATGAACGGCGTGATCAGCGCCATGGTGCCGAACAGCACCACGCCGATCACCAGCATGAACACGCAGCCGGAGACGAAATTGCGGTCCTTGAACATCTCGAAGCGCACGAACGGCTCCGGCGTGGTCAGCGAATGGGCGAAGAAATAGTAGAAGCCGAATGCCGAGATGATCGCCTCGACCCAGATCTCGCGCGCGCCGAACCAGCCGACCTGCTCGCCGCGGTCGAGCATGAGCTGCAGCGCGCCGATGCCGACGGCGAGCGCAAAAAAGCCGAACCAGTCGAAGCGCAAATGCTCGTGCTTGGGCGTCTCCTGCATGAAGGCCAGCATGCCGATCACGGTGACGACGCCGATCGGCAGGTTGATCAGGAACACCCAGTGCCAGGAGTAATTGTCGGTAAGCCAGGCGCCGAGCGTCGGGCCCATGATCGGCCCGAGCATGACGCCGACGCCCCAGATCGCCATGGCGGAGCCGCGTTCCTCGACCGAATAGGAATCGAGCAGCACCGCCTGCGACAGCGGCACCAGTGCCGCTCCCGCCATGCCCTGCATCAGGCGGAACAGCACCATCTGCTCGATGTTCTGCGCCAGCGCGCACAGCAGCGACGCGACGGTGAAGCCGCCGACGCAGATGATGAACAGCGTCTTGCGGCCGAAGCGGTCGGCGAGCCAGCCGATCGGCGCCGTCATGATGGCGGCGGCGACGATGTAGGAGGTGAGCACCCAGTTGATCTGGTCGAGCGAGGCCGACAGCGAGCCCTGCATGTAGGGCAGGGCGACATTGGCGATGGTGGTGTCGAGCGCCTGCATGATGGTCGCCGTCATCGCGCACACCGTCACCAGCATGCGCAAGGTCTTCGGCTGCAGCGATGCGAAGCGCGGGCTCATCCCATTCTCCGTTCATTCCCGCGTAAGCGGGAATCCAGGTGCAGCAATGGCAGCCTCAACGAGTGGCCCTGGGTCCCCGCTTGCGCGGGGACGAACGGGACACTGAGGCGCAGCATTATTTCAGCTCTTTGTCGGTTTTCGACATGAACGGGATGCGGCTGTGGCCGGTGTCGATTTCGACGTTGACGCTCATGCCGGCGCGCAGCAGCCGGGTATCCTCGTCCTTGTCGAAGGCGATGCGCACCGGCACGCGCTGCACGACCTTGACCCAGTTTCCGGTGGCGTTCTGCGGCGGCAGGATCGAGAACTGCGCGCCGGTGCCGGGGCTCACCGACACGACGTGGCCTTTGAAGGTGTGATCGGGGAAGCTGTCGACGTCGAGTATCGCCTTCTGGCCGACCCGCAAATAGGTGATGTCGGTCTCCTTCGGATTGGCGTCGACCCAGGGCGCCTGGTCGTCGACCACGCTCAGCACCGGCGTGCCGGCGGCGACGAAGCGGCCGAGCTGGATGTTGTCGACCTGGGTCGCGGTGCCGGCCATCGGCGCGCGCACCACGGTGTGGTCGAGGTTGCGCTGCGCGTCGTCGAGCGCCGCCTTGGCCTGGGCGTATTCGGGGAACTGCTCGAGCGGCAGGGTGGGATTGCCGAGCAGCTGATTGAGCGTGGCGTCGCGCTGCTGGGCCGTGAACTGCGCCTGAAGCTGCGCCGTCACCATCGCCGACTCGGCGGTATCGACGTCGGCGCGCGAGCCGGCCTGCGAATTCACCAGCGTGGTCTTGCGGTCGAGGTCGCGCTTCTTGAGATCGACGTTCCTGGCGGCGAGATCGGCCAGCGTGTCGAGCGACTTGAGATTGGTCTTCAGCTTGTCGTAGTCGCTGCGCGCGGCGTCGAGCCTGCCCTTGGCGGCGTCGAGCGCGAGCTTGTAGGGCTCGGCGTCGAGCGTGAACAGCTCGTCGCCCGGCTTGACGTGCTGGCCTTCGATCACGGCGACATGGACGATCTTGCCGGAGATGTCCGGCGTGATCAGCACCTTTTGCGCGCCGACATAGGCGTTGTCGGTGGAGATGTAGCGGCCGCTCATCAGCCAGAACGCGCCGCCGAGCACAATGGCGACGGCCGGCACGGCGATCAGCAGCATCGTGCGCAGCTGCTTGCGGCTCGGGGCCTTGCGGCGGGCGCGATGCGGCGCTTCGGCCGCCGTATGCTCGCCCGGCCGCGCCTTTGCTTCGGTCTTTGCTTCGGCCTTGGCCTCGGCGGCTGGCGGCGGCACGATCTTCAAACTCTTTTCGCTCATGACGCGTTGACGCTTTGCTGTTCGGTGGAATTGCGGGCGATGGCTGCGCGCAAATTGTCTTTCAATTGCGTGAGGTCGCGCAGCAGCCGCTCGTTGGCCTTGCCGTCGAGGCCGTCGAGCACGACCCCCATGATTTCGTTGCCGAGCTTGGCGAGCCGGTCGATCAGCGGCCGCGCCGCCGGCATGAGGTAGAGCCGGTTGGCGCGGCGGTCGTTGGGATCGGCGCGGCGCTCGATCAGGCCGTTGTCGGCGAGGCGGTCGAGCAGGCGGGTCAGCGAGATCGGCGTGAGGTCGAGGATGTCGGCGAGCTCGGATTGCTTGAGTCCCTCGGACCGGTCGAGCCGCATCAGCACCACCCACTGCGCGCGCGAGATGCCGAACTGGCGGGCGCGCTGGTCGGCATAGGTCCGCAGCATGCGGGCGACATCCATGAGATTGACCGCGATTTCGCGGGTTACCGGCTGCGCAGGCATCGGGCCATCCTTTTTCCTCAGCCTCTATATAATAAGTATCCTTATAATAACGGTCAATAAGGTCTTGGTGACGACGCGCGCCTCATCGGGCAATGTCGCGTCCGCGACGAACCAAAAAGGGACGAAAACACTATGGAAATCGGCTTCATCGGGCTGGGCAACATGGGCGCGCCGATGGCGAAGCGCCTGATCGCGGCCGGCCACAAACTCGTGGTCTACGACACCCGCAACGACGCGGTGGCGCCCTTGGTGGCGCTGGGCGCCCAGCTTGCCTCCTCGCCGCAGGACGTCGCCGACCGCGTCGAGACCGTGATGGCAAGCCTGCCGTCGCTTGCAGTGTCGCAGAAGGTGGCGCTCGGCGAGGGCGGCGTCATTCACGGCAAGCGCGTCAAGCGCCTGGTCGATCTTTCCACCACCGGCTCGCGCGTCGCCGCCGAGATCTTCCACGCCCTCGCCAAGAAGAACATCGTGCAGATCGACAGTCCGGTGTCCGGCGGCGTCGGCGGCGCCACCAAGGGCACGCTTGCCGTCATGGTGTCGGGGCCGCCGGCCGAGATCGACAAGGTCAAGGACGCGCTGGCGGTGTTCGGCCGCGTCTTCGTCATCGGCGACAAGCCCGGCATGGCGCAGACCATGAAGCTCGCCAACAACTTCCTGTCGGCGACGGCGATGGCGGCGACCGCCGAAGCGGTCGCCATGGGCGTCAAGGCCGGGCTCGATCCGAAGGTGATGATCGACGTCATCAATGCCGGCTCCGGCCGCTCCACCGCGTCGGATCAGAAATTCCCGCAATCGATCCTGCCGCGCACCTTCAACTACGGCTTCGCCACCGGGCTGATGCTCAAGGACGTGCGGCTGTGCGCCGAGGAGACGCGCGCGCTCGGCTGCCCCGATGCGGTGATGAGCGCGGTGCTCGACCAGTGGGAGTTCACCAATACCGAATTCGGCCCGGAGTCCGACTTCACCGTCATCGTCAAGATGATCGAGAAGCGCGCCGGCGTCACGGTGGGGAAGGCGTCGTGAGCGGCGACCTCCACGAAGTCTACGCCGTCGCCTATGCCTCGCACGCCCGCAAGCGCAGCGAGAACTACATCTTCGGCGATCCGCACGACGAGATGACGTCGATCTCGTATTACGTCTGGGTGATCAAAGGGCCGCACGGCATTTTCGTCTGCGACACCGGCTTCGACGAGGCGGCGGCCAAGGAGCGCGGCCGCACCATCGTCCATCCGGTCGGCGAGGGCCTCAAGGCGCTCGGCGTCGCGCCGGACCAGGTCGATCACGTCATCGCCACCCACATGCACTGGGATCACGCCGGCAATTACGACCTGTTCCCCAGGGCGCGCTATCACGTGCAGGACACCGAGCTCGCCTACTGCACCGGCCGCTGCATGTGCCATCCGACGCTGCGCATTCCCTTCAGCGAGGCCGACGTGCACGCCATGGTGAAGAAGGTCTTTGCCTATCGCGTCGAATTCCACGACGGCGCCGAGGAGCTTGTCCCCGGCATCACGCTGCACAAGATCGGCGGCCACTCCAAGGGCCTGCAATGCGTGCGGGTGAAGACCCGGCGCGGCTACGTCGTCGTCGCCTCGGACTGCATCCACCTCTTCTCCCACATCGACGAGGGCCGCGTATTCCCCATCACCTACAGCGTCGGTGACACGCTCGAGGGCTACAAGACCATCCAGAAGCTTGCCTCCTCGCGGCAGCACATCGTGCCGGGCCACGATCCGGAGGTGCTGAAGCTCTACCCGGCAGCGAAACCGGGCCTGGAGAACTGGGTGGTGCGGCTCGACGCGGAGCCGAAGACCTGACATCCGTGGCCAAGCGCGCAAACCGGACGGCGGCGCGGCGCAGGACGCCGGCGCCGCGGCTTGCGACCGTGCGCAGCCTCGTCCGCCATGCGCAAGGACGCTTCGCCAAGGCCCGGCTCGCCTACGGCCAGGGCGCGCACAGCCCGCTCGAGGAGGCGATCTTCCTGGTCTACCAGGCGCTCGGCCTGCCGGTGCATCGGGTCGAGCCGTTCCTGGCGAAGACGGTCACGGCGGCCCGGCGCGACCGCGTCCTGGCGCTGATCGAACGCCGCGTCGCCGAGAAGATTCCCGCGGCCTATCTGCTCAAGCGCGCCTGGCTGCAGGACCTGTCGTTTTATGTCGACGAGCGCGTGATCGTGCCGCGCTCCTATCTCGGCGAACTGCTTTACGGCGAATTGTTTCGCGGCGACCGGCCGCTGATCGATCCCGCCAAGGTCGCCCGCGTGCTCGACCTCTGCACCGGGTCCGGCTGTCTCGCCGTCCTGGCCTGCCAGGTGTTTCCGAATGCCCGTGTCGATGCGGTCGACCTGTCGAAGGACGCGCTCGAGGTCGCCGCGATCAATGTCGCCGCGCACGGTCTCGCCGACCGCATCGCGCTGCATCGGGGCGATTTGTTCGCCCCGCTCGGCGGCGCGGTCTACGACGTCATCGTCAGCAACCCGCCCTATGTCGATGCCGAGGCCATGGCGCGCCTGCCGAAGGAATATGCCCGGGAGCCGGCCATGGCGCTTTCCGGCGGCCGCGACGGCCTCGCTATCGTGCGGCGCATCCTGCGCGACGCTGCCGTGCATCTGAGCCCGCAGGGCGGCCTGCTGTGCGAAGTCGGCCGCGGCCGCGCGGGCCTCGAACGCGACTACCCGCGCACGCCGTTCCTCTGGCTCGATACCGCGGAAAGCGAGGGCGAAGTCTTCTGGATCACGGCGGCCGGCTTGCGCCGCTAGACGAGGCCGAGCTCGGCGAAGGCGTCTTTGTGATGCTCCGCGCTCTGCGGCGCGAAGCAGCAGAACACCACGCGGGCGATGCCGCGCGGCCGCGCGGCGATTTCCGAGGCAACGGTGCCGACCGCGATGCGCGCCGCCAGATCGGGCGGAAAGCGGTAGATGCCGGTCGAGATCGCCGGATAGGCGATCGAGGTGAGCGCGTTGGCCGCGGCGAGATCGAGCGCGGTGCGATAGCAGGAGGCGAGCAGCGCCTCCTCGTTCTTGCCGCCGCCGCTCCACACCGGCCCGACCGCGTGGATGACGTGGCGCGCCTTGAGCCGGTAGCCGCGCGTGATCTTGGCCGAGCCGGTGTCGCAGCCGCCGAGCGTCTCGCACTCGGCAAGCAGTTCGGGGCCGGCGGCGCGATGGATCGCGCCGTCAACCCCGCCGCCGCCCAGCAGCGAGCGGTTGGCGGCGTTGACGATGGCGGCGACGTCGAGCGTGGTGATGTCGGCCACCACGATGTCGAGCCGGGTGTTGCCGATCTCGGCGGTGAGTTCGGTCATGCGCCAAGACTAGCAAACTTGTCGTCACCGGGCTTGTCCCGGTGACCCCGCTTAGGTTGGCGAGGGTGTTGCCTTCCTAAGCGAGATGGCCGGGACAGGCCCGGCCATGACAATTGCTTGCAACAAAGAAATCACCCTTGCTCGGCGTAAACCTCGGCGTTGAGATCGATGCTGCTCTTCACGCCGATGTCGTCGTAATGCGCGTCGAGAAACCGCCGCGTCGCCCGCTGGCCGAGCTTGCGCAGCAAATCGAAGGATTGATAGTCGTTGCGCAGCTTGGTGGCCGAGGAGAACCGCTCGCCGAGGCCCTCCAGCACGATGCGGTGCACGTTGAGGCGCCGGTAGTCGTCCTTGCCGGTGCCGCGCGGAATGCGCCCGGCGTCGATCTGCCGGTTGACGAATTCGACGGCGCGCAGCTCCGCCATCAGCGGCGCGTTGAAGGTGATCTCGTTGACGCGCGCCATGATCTCGCGCGTCGAGGTCGGCAGCTTCCTGCGCATCAGCGGATTGATCTGCACGATCAGCACGTCCTCGACGGGCGCCGCGTGCAAGAACGGGAAAAGCACCGGATTGCCGAGATAGCCGCCGTCCCAGTAATGCACGCCGTCGATCTCCACGGCGCGGAACACGGCCGGCAGGCAGGCCGACGCCATCACCGCCTCGGCCGAGATCTTGTCGTGCGGGAAGATGTGCAGCTGCCCGGTCTGCACATTGGTGGCGGCGATGAAGATCGGCCGCGGATCGGCGCGCAAAGCCTCGAAGTCGACGAAGCGCTCGATCAGCTCCTTCAGCGGATTGATGTTCAGCGGATTGACGTCATAGGGCGAGAGATAGCGCGACCAGGCGGTAAGCCAGTCGAGCGTCGGGCCTTCCGCCGGCAGCAGCGAAAACAGGCGTCCGACCACGGCGCGCTGCAGCGGCGGCAGGTCGCCGCCGACGCTTGCCGCCCGCCAGAATTCCGCCAAACGCTTGCGCGCCTCCTCGCCGCCGCCGCGCCGCAGGCCGTCGGCGAGCATCACCGCGTTCACCGCGCCCGCCGAGGTGCCGGAAATGCCCTCGATGGCGAGCCTGCCGTCCTCGAGCAGCTGATCGAGCACGCCCCAGGTGAAGGCGCCATGGGCGCCGCCGCCTTGCAGCGCGAGGTTGATGCGTTTGGGCGCGGACGGCCGGTCCGGTTTGCCGCCGAAGGCGCGGGAGAGGAAGCTCACTGCGCGGTCCAGCCGCCGTCGATGGAATAGGCCGCGCCGGTGATGGTGGCGGCCGCCTCGCTCGCCAGAAACACCGCGAGCGCGCCGATGCTCTCCGGCTTGGTGAAGCTGTGCATCGGCTGCTTCTCGGACAACAGCGCGATCTCCGCCTCGCGCACCGGCTTGCCCGACGCCCTGGCGCGGTCGTCGATCTGCTTCTGCACCAAAGCGGTGAGCACCCAGCCGGGGCAGATGGCGTTGCAGGTGATGCCGTCGTTCGCCGTCTCCATCGCCACCACTTTGGTGAGGCCGACGAGCCCGTGCTTGGCGGCGACGTAGGCCGCCTTCTGCACGCTCGCCACCAGGCCGTGCGCGGAGGCGATGTTGATGATGCGGCCCCATTTGCGTCGCTTCATGCCGGGCACCGCGGCGCGGATGCTGTGGAACGAGGAGGACAGATTGATGGCGATGACGGCGTCCCATTTCTCGACGGGGAAGTCCTCGATGCTCGCCACGTGCTGGATGCCGGCATTGTTGACCAGCACGTCGAGGCCGCCGAATTCCTTCTCGGTCGAGCGGACCATGTCGGCGATCTCGGCGGGCTTGCTCATGTCCGCCGGCGAATAGCGCGCCTTGACGCCGAACTCCGTCTCGATGCCGGCGCGCAGCGCTTCGATCGCGGCCTTGTCGCCGAAGCCGTTGAGCATCACGTCGGCGCCGTCCTTGGCGAGCGCGCGGGCGATCGAAAGCCCGATGCCCGAGGTTGAGCCGGTGACCAGCGCCGTCTTGCCTTTCAACATGAAGTCCTCGTCAAAAACGCCTGAAAATGGGGGTCTGGGAGCGGGTCCGGAACCTGCGCCCATTCTTGCTGCAATGCAATATATAGGGCAAAAACCGGATTGCGATACACTCGGGCGCGAAAGGCGGACCGCTTGACCCCCAAGACCAGCCGGCGCGCGGCATTTCCTGCGCCCAACCACGATCACGACCGATGCGCGACCGACGCCATCGCCCATGCCGAGGCGATCTGCGCCGAGCGCGCCGAACGCCTCACGCCGATGCGCCGGCGCGTGCTCGAATCGCTGCTGGCAAGCCACGCCCCGCTCGGCGCCTACGAGCTGATCGACCGCCTCTCCGTGAAAGGCCAGCGCGTCGCGCCCATCACCGTCTACCGCGCGCTCGATTTTCTCCGGGCGCAGGGCCTCGTGCACCGCATCGAGAGCCGCAACGCCTTCATCGCCTGCGTGCACGACCACGCCACCGGCGACCCGGTGGTGTTCCTGATCTGCGAGAAGTGCGGCGCGGTGGGCGAGGCGGCCTCGGCCGCGGTCGCCGACACCATCAAGTCGGCCTCGCGCGCCGCCGGCTTCAGCCCCAAGACGCCGGTGATCGAGATCTCCGGCGTCTGCGCCCATTGCAAGGCGGCGTAGGCACGCTATTGCCGTAATGTCGTCGCCCGCCGTCCCCCACCATCACACCCGTCCGCTCGACGCCTTCGCCATCGCGGTGGTGATCGTGCTGTGCCTGTCGTGGGGCTTCAACAACGTTTCGGTGAAGGTCGCGCTGCACGACATCCCGCCGATGATCCAGTGCGCGGTCCGCTCGGTGGTGGCGGCGCTCATCGTCGGCCTCTGGGCGAAAATGCGCGGCATCAGGCTGACCGCGCGCGACGGTACGCTGGTCGCCGGGGTTCTCGCCGGCCTCATGTTCGCGGTCGAGTTCATCCTCATCTATCGCGGTCTCGTCTACACGACCGCCGTGCGCGGCACCTTGTTTCTCTATCTCGCGCCGTTTTTCGTCGTGCTCGGCACCCGCATCTTCCTGCCCGCCGATCGTTTCCATCTGCCGCAATGGGCCGGCCTTGCCATGTCGTTTGCCGGCATGGCGGTCGCCTTCGGCCTGCCGACGCCGGCGCTCGATCCGCGGCAGACGCTCGGCGACGTCATGCTGGTGGCGGCGGCCTTGTTCTGGGCCGCGACCACGGTGCTGATCAAGGCGAGCGCGTTGAGCCGCGCCTCGTCGGAAAAGGTGATGCTCTATCAGCTCGCGATCTCGGCGCCGATCTTCGCCGTCATGGCCTGGCTGTTCGGCGAGCGCATGACGGCGCTGCCGCCGGCGGTCGCGGTCGGCGCGCTCGCCTATCAGACGGTCTGGGTGGTGAGCGTGACCTTCGTGGTGTGGTTCGCGCTGGTGGTGCGCTACTCGGCGAACCGGCTCTCCGCCTTCACCTTTCTGTCGCCGCTGTGCGGCGTCGCCGCCGGCCACATCCTGCTCGGCGAGCCGCTGACGCCGGCCTTTGCCGCCGCGGTGGCGCTGGTCGCCGGCGGGCTCGTCTTGGTCAACCGCGCGCCGCGGTGATAGTTTCCTCGGCACACGCCAGCGCAAAACCGGCACCCCGCATGGCTCTCAAGCCGCCGCCTTTGCCGTCCGCCGCCCGCCGTGCGCCGAGCGCGAGCGAGCTTGCCTTGCAGGACGCGGCGGCGGCGATCCAGGCCGGCCGTCCGGCCGAGGCCGAGCGGCTCGCCGCCGAGGTGCTCAAGGCCAATGCCGGCAATGTCGCGGCGATGCGGCTGTTGGGCAGCGCGCTGCTGATGCAGGGGCGCGGCGCGGAGGCGATCGCGCCGCTGCAGCGCGCCGTGCGCCAGTCGCGCGACGCCGGCGCCGAGACCTGGCTCGCCATGGCGCTGCGCCAGGCCGGCCGCGAAGACGAGGCGCGCGAGCGGCTCGAGCGCGCGGTCAAGCGCACGCCGCCGTTCCCGCCGGCCTTTCTCGAACTCGCCGACATGGTCGCCGCGGGCGATGCCGACAGGGCCGTCGCGCTGCTGCGGCAGGGCCTCGCCGCCGCGCCCGGCGCCGCCGATCTGGCGCTGGCGCTCGGCCGGCTTTACGAGGCGCGCGGCAAGCTCGATGCGGCGCACGCCGCGTTCGCGCAAGCCGTCGCCGCGGCGCCGGGGCATCGCCAGGCGCTGTTCGCCTACGCGCGCACGCTGCAGGCCAGGCGCGACTTCGCCCAGGCCGCCGACAGCTACCGCCGCATCCTGGCCCTGCAGCCGCAGGACGCCGACGCCGAAATCGGCCTCGGCATTTGCCTGATGGAACTCGGTCGCGGCGAGGAGGCGCTGCCGCACCTGCGCGCGGCGAGCCATCTGAGCCCGGCCAAGTTCGGCGAGGTGATCGGTGCGCTGGCCGATGCCGGGCGCGGCCGCTTCTGGCTGCGGCCGAGCGATGCCGCGCGCGCGCTGCGCGGCAAGACCTAGCGCTTGCCGGCGCGGAATTGCCGGCGGTAGACGCCTTCCTCGGCGTCGATGGCGGCGGCCATCGCCCGCACCCGCGCCGCCGCCTCCTCGCTCAGCGCCTCGACGCGCGCCTGCCAGCGCTCGCGCTTGACCGGCAGGCATTGCGCGATCGGCGTGCCCTTGGGCAGCACGCCGTTGAAATCGAGATCGTGCCAGTGCGCCGGAAAGTTCACCCGGCTGTCGTGATAGAGGTCGGCGTCGACCAGGCCGGTCAGCGTGGTGAAGGGCAGGTCGGCGCGGTTGACCGGGTGGGTGAACAGGATCGAGTGGCCGGGCGGCGCCTCGATGCTCCAGAAATTGTTGAACTTGATGGCGAAGCGGTCGGCGTCGTGGAACGGCGTGCCGGCGACCTGGCTCGGGTCGTGGAAGGCGATCGGCGAGCGCAGGAAATTGTCGACATTGTTGGTCGGCACCTCGAAGGTCCAGCTGAACTCGCCGTTCTCGACCGTGACGTCGCAGGGCAGCGGAATGAGGAAGCCGTAGGTCATGGCGTCGATGAAGGGCGGGCAGCGCTTCACCGTCTGGCTTTCCGCCTGGGTGACGGCGTTGAAGGCGCTGTGCGGCAGCGCCTTGAACCAGTCGGGCAGGCCCTGCACGGCCGGGATCGGCGGCGGCAGCAGGCCGATCAGCTCCGGCGGGCAGCGGAAGATCAGCGTCATGCCGTCGTCGTCATCGCGTCCCATGGTCGCCGGCTCCCGCGTTGCGCCCGCGCCATCCCCAGCGGGGTACCGCGCCGGCGAACTATGTCTATATTGCGCCAATCGGCCCGAACAGGGGCCAAAACAGCGTCAGGTTGACCGGTCAGGCCGCCTTTGGCATGCCTGAACCCGACCAGGGCAGCAGGCATGAGCGCATCGGCACAGACCCGCCACCGCACCGTCGGCGTCGCCGTCGGCGGCGTCAGCGTCGGCGGCGGCGCCCCCATCGTCGTGCAGTCGATGACCAACACCGACACCGCCGACGTCGAGGCGACGGCGCGGCAGGTGGCGGCGCTGGCGCGCGCCGGCTCGGAGCTGGTGCGCATCACCGTCGACCGCGACGAGGCGGCGGCCGCCGTGCCGCACATCAAGGAGCGCCTGCTCAAGATGGGCGTTGGCGTGCCGATCGTCGGCGACTTCCATTACATCGGCCACAAGCTGCTCGCCGAGCACCCGGCCTGCGCCGAGGCGCTCGACAAATACCGCATCAATCCCGGCAATGTCGGCTTCAAGGACAAGAAGGACAAGCAGTTCTCGGCCATCGTCGAGTTCGCGATTCGATACGGCAAGCCGGTGCGCATCGGCGCCAACTGGGGCTCGCTCGACCAGGAGCTGCTGACGCGGCTGATGGACGAGAACTCGAAATCGGCCAATCCGCGCGAGGCCCGCGCGGTGACGCACGAGGCCATGGTGCAGTCGGCGCTCTTGTCGGCCAAGCGCGCCGAGGAGATCGGCCTGCCGAAAAACCGCATCATCCTGTCGGCCAAGGTCTCGGCGGTGCAGGACCTGATCGCGGTCTACAGCGAGCTCGCCCGCCGCTCCGACTACGCGCTGCATCTCGGCTTGACCGAAGCCGGCATGGGCACCAAGGGCGTCGTCGCCTCGTCGGCGGCGATGGGCGTGCTGCTGCAACAGGGCATCGGCGACACCATCCGCATCTCGCTCACCCCCGAGCCCGGCGGCGACCGCACACGGGAAGTGCAGGTGGCGCAGGAGCTGTTGCAGACCATGGGCCTGCGCACCTTCGTGCCGCTGGTGGCGGCCTGTCCGGGCTGCGGCCGCACCACCTCGACCACGTTCCAGGAGCTCGCCTCCGACATTCAGGGCTTCATCCGCGACTCGATGCCGGCATGGAAGACGCGCTACCCGGGCGTCGAGACTCTCAACGTCGCTGTGATGGGCTGCATCGTGAATGGTCCGGGTGAATCGAAACACGCCGACATCGGCATTTCGCTTCCCGGCACCGGCGAGCAGCCGACTGCGCCGGTGTTCATCGACGGCAAGAAGGCCGCGACGCTACGCGGCCCGACGCTCACCGCCGATTTCAAGCAGATGGTGACGGACTACATCGAGAAGCGCTTCGGCCGTACGCAACGCGCGGCGGAATAGGCTCACATCCACCCGCCGCCGTGGCGGTCGCGGTTGGCGACGCTCGCCTCTTCCAGATCGAGCTCGTATTCGATGCGGCGCCGCGCGTCATCTGTGATCTTACCCTCGCGCAGCAGATCGAAAATGAAATCGCGTTCGGCCTCGATCAGCTCGCGCTTGATTTCGGCGCTCTGCCGCATGTGATCGAGGCCGTCCTTCATGTCGCCGGGCAGGATCTGGCGGCGGCTTGCATTGCGCGTACGGAGAAGTTTGATGACGTCGTCAGGCAGCTCGCAGTCGTCGAGGAATTTTTCCAAGCGCCGTTCGACCTCGCCGAGCGCGGCTTGCCGCGCCGAGATTTCCGCCTTGATCTCGTCGAGACGCTCGTCTTTGCCGAGCTTCGTCAAGCCGAGCCAGTCCGCGACGCTCGCCAACATCAGGCCTTGCCCGACAAGTGTGACGAAGATCACGCCAAAGGTGATGAAGAGAATCAGGTCGCGCTGCGGAAATGGCTGCCCGTTCGCGATCGTGAACGGAATGGCGAGTGCGGCGGCAAGCGACACGACCCCGCGCACGCCGGTGAAGGCGAGGAAGAA
>DASRGB010000001.1:0-41178 GCA_035651255.1 Pseudolabrys sp. | reverse complement strand
TCTCCCCGCATTGCGGGGAGAGGTCGACCCGCCGTAGCGTCAGCGAAGGCGGGACGGGTGAGGGGCCGTGCAATGCCCCTCACCCGGCTCGCGCCTTTCAGGTACTCGCCACCCTCTCCCCGTGAAGGACGGGGAGAGGGAAGAAAGGAACTCCCGCTAACCTCTCGCCGTTTCAACACAACCAAACAGGGGACACCCATGGTCATCGGCATTGCCCATCTGCAGCCCATTGTCGCACTCGTTGCCGGCATTCTCATCCTCATCATTCCGCGCCTGCTCAATATCATCGTCGCGGTCTATCTGATTCTGATCGGCGTGCTCGGGCTCGGCATCATCCGCTAGGCGCAACGGCGGGCTTGCGTAGACCGGGCCGGACGTGTTCTTAGGGACGTCGCTCATTCCCTGATCTTTTGAGCCATGGCCAAAGCGAAATCGCGCGTCAGCACCAAGGTCAAGAAACAAGCGGTGAAAAGGGCTTCGGCAAAGGCCAAGGCCCGCTCCGCCAAGCGCGCGCGCGCCGGCAAATGGGTCTATGCCTTCGGCGACGGCCGCGCCGAGGGCAAGGCCTCGATGCGCAACCTGCTCGGCGGCAAGGGCGCAGGGCTTGCCGAAATGGCCAATCTCGGCCTGCCGGTGCCGCCCGGCTTCACCATCACCACCGAGGTCTGCACCTATTTCTACGCGCACGACCGGCAATATCCCAAGGACCTGAAGGCCCAGGTCGACAAGGCACTGGCGACCGTCGGCAAGATCACCGGCAAGAGCTTCGGCGACAGCGTCAATCCGCTGCTGGTCTCGGTGCGCTCGGGTGCCCGCGCCTCGATGCCGGGAATGATGGACACCGTGCTCAACCTCGGCCTCAACGACGAGACCGTCGAGGGTCTTGCGAAGAAATCCGGCGACCGGCGCTTCGCGTATGACAGCTACCGCCGCTTCATCACCATGTATTCCGACGTGGTGCTCGGCGTCGGCCACGAGCATTTCGAAGAGTTGCTCGATCACCACAAGGAGCGCCAAGGCTACAGCCTCGACACCGAGCTCACCGCCGACGATTGGGCCGAGCTGGTCACGCTCTACAAGAAGCGCGTCAAGGACGAGCTCGGCAAGGACTTTCCGCAGGATCCGCACGAGCAGTTGTGGGGCGCCATCGGCGCCGTGTTCGGCTCGTGGATGAACCAGCGCGCCATCACCTACCGCAAACTGCACAACCTGCCGGAAAGCTGGGGCACCGCGGTCAACGTGCAGGCCATGGTGTTCGGCAACATGGGCGACACCTCGGCGACCGGCGTCGCTTTCACGCGCAATCCGTCGACCGGGGAGAAGAAGCTTTACGGCGAATTTCTCATCAACGCCCAGGGCGAGGACGTGGTCGCCGGCATCCGCACGCCGCAGGAGATCAGCGAGGAAGCGCGCATCGAAGCCGGCTCCGACAAGCCGTCGATGGAGAAGCTTCTGCCCAAGCCTTACGGCGAGCTCAAGCGCATCTACAACGTGCTCGAGCGCCACTACCGCGACATGCAGGATCTCGAGTTCACGGTCGAGCAGGGCAAGCTGTGGATGCTGCAGACGCGCGGCGGCAAGCGCACCGCCAAGGCTGCGCTGCGCATCGCCGTCGAGCTTGCCCACGAGGGCCTGATTTCCAAGGAAGAAGCGGTGCTGCGGGTCGATCCGCTGACGCTCGATCAGCTGCTGCACCCGACCATCGATCCGCGCGCCCACCGCAAGGTCATCGCCACCGGCCTGCCGGCGTCACCCGGCGCGGCCACCGGCGAGATCGTGTTTTCCTCGGACGAGGCGGCCGAGCTCAAGGCCGACGGCCGCAAGGTCATTCTGGTGCGGGTCGAGACCTCGCCGGAGGACATCCACGGCATGCATGCCGCCGAGGGCATCCTGACGACGCGCGGCGGCATGACCTCGCACGCCGCCGTCGTCGCCCGCGGCATGGGCAAGCCCTGCGTTTCCGGCGCCGGCTCGATCCGCGTCGACTACAACAACAAAGTCATGACCGCCGGCGGCCAGAGCTTCAAGCAGGGCGATTACATCACCGTCGACGGCTCGACCGGGCAGGTGCTCGCCGGCAAGGTCGACATGATCGAGCCGCAGCTGTCCGGCGAGTTTGCCACCCTGATCGGCTGGGCGGACAAGGTGCGCAGGCTCGGCGTGCGCGCCAATGCCGATACCCCGGCCGACGCCAAGGCCGCGGTGCGCTTCGGCGCGGAAGGCATCGGGCTGTGCCGCACCGAGCATATGTTCTTCGACGAGGGCCGCATCACCGCGGTGCGCGAAATGATCCTCGCCGACGACGAGAAGCAGCGCCGCGCCGCGCTCGCCAAGCTGCTGCCGATGCAGCGCGGCGACTTCCGTGCCCTGTTCGAGATCATGGGTGAGCGGCCGGTCACCATCCGCCTGCTCGACCCGCCGCTGCACGAATTCCTGCCGCACGGCGATGAGGAGATCGCCGAGGTTGCCAAGGCCATGGGCGCCGACCCGAAGAAGCTTGCGGATCGCGCCCGCGAGCTTGCCGAGTTCAACCCGATGCTCGGCTTCCGCGGCTGCCGCATCGCCATCGCCTACCCGGAAATCGCCGAGATGCAGGCGCGCGCGATCTTCGAGGCTGCGGTCGAGGCGTCGAAAAGCACCGGCAAGCCGGTCAAGCCCGAGGTCATGGTGCCCCTGATCGCCACCAAGGCCGAGCTCGATCTGATCAAGGCGCGCATCGATGCGGTCGCCAAGGACGTCGAGAAGGAAACCGGCGCCAAGCTCGATTACGACGTCGGCACCATGATCGAACTGCCGCGCGCGGCGCTGCTCGCCGGCGAGATCGCCGAGAGCGCGGAATTCTTCTCCTTCGGCACCAACGATCTGACGCAGACGACCTTCGGCATCTCGCGCGACGACGCGGCGAGCTTCCTGTCGATCTACACCGCGCGCGGCATCCTCAAGGCCGACCCCTTCATCTCGATCGATCGGGAGGGCGTCGGCGAGCTGGTCAGGATCGGCGTCGAGCGCGGACGCAAGGTGCGGCCGAAACTCAAGGTGGGCATCTGCGGCGAGCACGGCGGCGATCCGGCATCGGTCGCCTTCTGCCACGACGCCAAGCTCGATTACGTGTCGTGTTCGCCGTTTCGCGTGCCGATCGCGCGTCTGGCGGCGGCGCAGGCGGCGCTGGGCAAGAGCGCGGCGAGCCAGGCCTAGGTTTTTTGCAATCGATAAGCTGTCATGGCCGGGCTTGGCCCGGCCATCTCGCTTAGGGGCGCAGTGCCCTCCTGAGCGGGGTCACCGGGACAAGCCCGGTGATGACAAAATCGTTACACCGCCACCTTGGCGAGAAAATCCTCGACTTCCGAGCGCAGGTCGGCGACCGCGGTTCCGACCGTTTCGGAGGCCTCGCGCACCACCTGCGCAGAGGCGCGCGTTTCGGTCGCGGCATTGGCGACCTTGCCGAGCACGCCCACCACCTGGCCGGTGCCTTCGGCCGCGCTTGCCACGTTGCCGGAGATCTCGCCGGTCGCGGCGTTCTGCTGCTCGACCGCGGCCGCAACGGCGGCCGTGCTTTTGTTGATCTCCTGCATGCGCGCGGTGATGTAACGGATCGCCTCGACCGCGCCGGAGGTCGATTGCTGCACGCCGAGGATATGGTTGGCGATCTCTTCGGTGGCCTTGGCGGTCTGCACGGCCAGCGATTTGACCTCCTGCGCCACCACGGCAAAGCCGCGCCCGGCTTCACCGGCGCGCGCGGCCTCGATGGTGGCGTTGAGCGCCAGCAGGTTGGTCTGGCCGGCGATGTTGCGGATCAACATCACGACGTCGCCGATCTTCTGCGCTCCCGCGGCCAATCCGGCGATTTCGTTGTCGGTTGCGCGCGCTGCCTCGGTCGCGACGCCGACGATATTGCCGGTGTGGTTGAGCTGGCGGCTGATCTCGGCGATGGAACGCGACAGTTCCTCGGCGGCGACGGCGGCGCTTTCCACGTTGGCCGACGCCTCGTTGAACGCCTGCACGGCGCTTTCCGCCCGTTTGCTGGTGTCGTCGGAGGAGCGCAGAAGCGCATTGGCGGTCGTGCGCATGGCGGCGGCGCATTCGCTGACGCTGCCGAGCAGGCGCTCGGCCAGCGGACGGAACGTGGTGATGGCGCCGTCGACGAGCTTGCGCCGCTTGTCCTGGTCGTGAATGGCCGCGCGCTCTTCCTCGGCGCGGCGCTGTTCGGTGACGTCCTCGTGGGTGGAAAGCCAGCCGCCGCCCGATAGCGGGCGGTTCTTGGCGAGCACAATCCGCCCGTCGCTCGCCTGCACGTAGACGCCGGCGTCCTTGCCGGAGCGCATGGCCTCCAGAATGCGTTGAACGTAGGCGTCGACGTCGCCGGAGAACAGCCCGGTATCCTTGCGGTGCTGGATCAGGTCGCGCAACGGCAAGCCCGGCCGCACGATGTCGGGCGACAAGGCGTACATCTCGATGTAGCGCGAATTCACCAGGACAATGCGGGTCTGGGCATCGAACATGCACAGGCCCTGCGACATGTTGTCGACCGCGGCGATCAGCCGTTCATTCTGCCCCGCGCAGCGGCGATAGACGATCCAGGCCGCAGCGAGGGCTGCGGCGCACACCGCCGCGGCTGTCAAAAAGCTGCTGCCGAAAGGTGAAAATGGCGGCATGCGTGCTCGAAAATCAGGCTTCGCGCCGATCATGTGACGGCGCGATTGCGATATGGTTAACATTCCTTTCCGAGACGTTACCGCCGCACAGCCCCGCAAATCCGGGCTTGCCGCCGCGCCCGCAAGGTTAATCGGACGCTAAGAAAACCTGTCGCATTGTCGCCGTTCAGGCGACGTGTGCGGCGGGAATTTGTGTCTGTGAGTGCGTTCGGTCCAGTGTTGCGGCGGCGTAGACGTGCGCGCATCGGCGTCGTCGCGCTTTGCCTTGCGTTGCTGCCGACCCAAATCGGGTTCCAGGATCTCGGCGCCCTGCTGGCGCAACAGCCGGGCGTCGCCGCCCGTGCGCGGGCCTATCTGATCGCATCGCCGTTCGGCACCATCCACGCCGCGACGTTCTCGATGCCGCAGCCGCTCGGCACCGCCATCCCGCATCCGCCGATCTATGCGCTGGCGAATTTCGATCCGAGCGACATCACCGGCTCGATCGGGCGCCAGCTGCTCGGCGATCCGAACGGGCCGCTGCAATTCCCGACCGTCAACCGCAAGGACAAGCGCGACTCACTGATCTCGCGGGCGCGCGAGCCGATGCCGCCTTTGCCGCCGGCGCTGGCGGTCCCGCCGGTGCCGCAGGCCGAGGAACAGGCGCCGCTCAAGCAGCAGCAGGCCGAGAAGATCGAGGGCCGCTTCGATCCCTACATGGAGTACCAGTTCGGCGCGATTGCCGAACCGCCGCCGTCTGAGCCGGCGCGGCCCGCCGCCGGCGTCCGCGAACCTGCCCCGCAAAAGGAGGCCGATCGGCTGTTCTTCGGCGCCCACCCGCTCGGCGGCGAGGAGGGCATCAAGCCCTGGGCGGCCGGTGAAGCGCCGCTCGTCAATGCGCCGTCGGGCGATCCCGACCTCAAGCTCGCCGCGCTGACGCCGGCCGAAAAACCCGACAGCGCCGGCGGCGAAAGCATCGCCAACAAGGGCGTGGTGACCGGTGAAGACCAGCGGCCGAAGTCGCCGGCCGAGCGTCTGGCGCTGAGCGGGCCGGCGTTCGAGAAGGCGGTGAAGTGCCTTGCCGAGGCGGTCTATTTCGAGGCCCGCGGCGAAGCGGTGCGCGGCCAGATCGCGGTGGCGCAGGTCATCATGAACCGCGTGTTCTCGCCATTCTATCCGAACGACGTGTGCGGCGTGGTCCACCAGAGCAACGGCCGCGGCTGCCAGTTCAGCTACAACTGCGACGGCATTCCCAACGCGGTTACCGAACCCGACGCCATGGCCCGCGCGCAGCACATCGCGCGCGACATGCTCAACGGCAAGCTGTGGATGCCGGAGGTTGCCAAAGCCACCCACTACCACGCCTACTGGGTGCGCCCGGACTGGATCAACGAGATGCACACCATATCCAGGATGGGCGTGCATACCTTCTATCGCCCCCGCACATGGGGCGACGGCACCGACGAGCCGACCTGGGGCGACGCCAGGCTGACGCAGAAGGAAATCGTCGAAGACGAGCAAAAATGGCCCGTCAGCTATAGCAAAGAATGGCTACGCTCGCCGGACGGGCAGGCCTGGGCGCGCGAGCACGGCAAGTAGCCCGCAAATTATGAGCGGCGCGAATGGGCCGCATCACGAATATTCGTTTTTGCGGCGCGACCGGCGTACCTATATCGTGCCTGCTTCGCGGCAATGCGCGAAGCGATCCTCAGCCGGGGCGACCACAATGACCGTGCAATCAATCGACAAGCCGTCGGCAGCCGTTTGGCGCACGCCGCTCGTGCTCATCCTGAGCGGCTGCCTGATCGCTATGGTCAGCTTCGGCCCGCGCTCTTCGCTCGGCTTCTTTCTGACGCCGCTGTCGGAAGCCAATCATTGGGGCCGCGACGTTTTCGCTTTGGCGCTGGCGGTCCAGAACCTGCTCTGGGGCATCGGCCAACCGGTCGCCGGCGCCATTGCCGACCGCTTCGGCGCGCCGCGCGTGCTCACCGTCGGCGCGGTCCTTTACGGGCTCGGGCTCTACTTGATGGCGCAGGCGACGACGCCGGCGATGCTGGCCTTGTCGGCCGGCGTATTGATCGGGTTCGGGCTGTCGGGCTGCGCCTTCACCATCGTGGTCGGCGCGCTCGGCAAGCTGGTGCCGGCGGAATGGCGCTCGACCGCTTTCGGCTTCGGCACGGCGGCGGGGTCCTTCGGGCAGTTCCTGTTCTCGCCGCTTGCGGTGGCGCTGAATGGCGTGGTTGGCTGGCACACGACGCTGATGATTTTCGCCGCCGTGCTCATGGTGATCGTGCCGCTATCGCTGGTGCTGTCGGCGCCGCCGAGCCACACGTCCGCGTTCGCGGCGTCCGAGCAGTCGTTGCGTCATGCGATGGCGGAGGCCTTTGCGCACCGCAGCTACGTGCTCTTGGTGCTCGGCTTCTTCACCTGCGGATTTCAGCTCGCCTTCGTCACCGTGCATCTGCCGAGCTATTTGCTCGACCGCGGACTCTCCGCCGAGGTCGGCGGCTGGACGCTCGCCACCATCGGGTTGTTCAACATCATCGGCTCGGTGAGCGTCGGCTATCTCGGCAACTATGTGCCCAAGCGCTACATCCTGTCGGCAATCTATTTCGCCCGTGCGCTGTCGATTGCCGTTTTCGTGCTGCTGCCGGCGAGCCCGGCGGCGACGCTGGTGTTCGGCGCGGTCACGGGCCTGCTCTGGCTGTCAACCGTGCCGCCGACCTCCTCGCTGGTGGCCCTGATGTTCGGCACGCGCTGGCTCGCCATGCTGTTCGGCTTTGCCTTCCTCAGTCACCAGGTCGGCGGTTTCCTCGGCGTCTGGCTCGGCGGTCTCGTGTTCGACCACTTCGGCACCTATAACCCGGTGTGGTGGCTGTCGGTCGCCTTCGGCGTCGCATCGGCGATCATCAACCTGCCGATCATCGAGAAGCCGGTCGAGCGCGCGGCGCAGGCTGCGGCCTAGACTTGCGGACCGACGGTTTTGCGTCGGCAAGACTTCAGAACCAACACCGAACTGAATGGTAGATCGCCAAATGGACGCTGATCGCTGGCTTCGGATTGCGTTGATTGCCGTCGGGCTCGTTTTTATCTTCGGCATTTATCCGCTCGGCATCGTGTGGCCGTCCGGCTGGACCTGGGGACACGGCCATTCCCACTATTTGATGATGATCATCGGCGTCTACGCGACGCTCGGGGTATTCCTGCTGCTGGCGTCGCGCGATCCGCAAGGCTACAGCAGCATCATCTGGTTCACGGTGTGGTCGAGCGTGGTGCACGCCGCGATCATGGCCGTGCAATCCTTCACGGACCCGATGGAGCGAGGTCATCTCATTGCCGACGTGCCGGCGCTACTGATCGTAGCGCTCGTGCTCGGCATTCTGATGCCGCTCGCGCGAAAAGCCTGAGCGGCATTCGGCAGGTCAGGGGCGCGAGGCTGCCCTTAGCGGATCGCAATGTCCGCGAGCGGCCAGCGCAGTTCGCCGATCTGCCCGGCGCTCAATTCCCGGAAACCGATTTGCGGCTGCGGCTGCCGGCGCCACCGCACGATGTTCTGCGTGAGCTCAACGGTGGCTGGGCTGATGAAGGGGCTGAACATGATCGCCTCCGTTTCTCGTTCTTTGATCGCTAAAATACGGCGGCGAACCCCGGGCGGCTGTGACGGCGGTCACGCAAACCCTGTGACGGCCATCACAAAAACCGCGATTTTCCGGGATTTTCAGGCAAACATCCCGTCGGTTTTGCCCTGCCGGACCATCTCCCGGCAGTAGGCGTAGAGCGCGTCATAGACGATCCACTCGGCGGCATTGAGCGCGTGGTCGTCCTTGAAACCGAGGTGGCGGAAGCCTTCGGCGATGGCTTCGAGCCCGGCGCCCTCCGGCTGGTTGTAGAGGGTGTTGTCGGTGTCGGCGCCGTTGACGATTCTGCCGAGCAGCACCAGCGCCTTGTCGCCGGTCAGCCGATATTTCTTCAGGATCGCCTCGAACGAGCATTCCTGGCCGTGGTGGCCGAGTTCGACGTTCTTCACGTCATAGGGAATGGCGTCCAGACGCTTGGCCTCGTCCATGACCTTGTCGGCCGGAGCGAAGATGAACTCGGCGTCCTTGTCGACGAACTTTTTGATCAGCCATGGGCAGGCGACGCGGTCGACCTTCACGTGTTCGCGCGTGATCCATTTCATGTCGGTTCTCCCTTGGCCGAAGTCGTTGCAGCGGGGGCAACCTCCTCCGGCGGCTTGATGTGGCGGAACGAGTAGAGCAGGGCGATGTCGTAGATGATCTTGCCGGCGCCGCAGAGCACGAGCGGCAGGCCAGAAAATGCGGTCGTCAGCAGCATGCCGGCAAAGGTCGGGCTGATCGCGGAGGCGAGGCTGCGCGGCACGGCCGTGACGCTGGCGGCGGTCGCCCGCTCGGCCGGCGTCACCACCGCCATGACGTAGGAGGTCCGCGTCGGCACGTCCATTTGCGACAGCGCCGAGCGCAGCAGCAGCAGTCCGAGCACGACATAAAGGTTGGACGCAAATGCGGCGATGATGAGAAAAATGCTCGACGGGATATGCGTGAACACCATCGTATTGATGAGACCGAAACGCTGCGACAGCCGCGCCGCCACCGGGTAGGAGAAGGCGCTGAGCGTGCTGGCGCAGAAGAAGAATGCGCCGGCGCTCGCAACCGACAGGTCGAAGCGCTCGAACAGCCACAGCGCCAGCAGCGACTGCACGACGAAGCCGCCGGAAAAAGCATCGAGGCTGAACAGCGCGGCGAGCTTGTAGACCACCGCGCGCGAGGGTCCGAGCGGCGCGTGCCGCTTCTCGGCCATCTGGGCGTGCGGCAATTGCCGGTACAGCGCGACGCAGGCAAGCCCGAGCGCGCCGTAGGCGTAGAACATCGCCTTGAATCCGGTGAGCCGGTCTATTCCTGCGTGCTCAAGCAGATCGGGGGCGGCGGCAGCCAGCGTGCCGACCGCCATCGACAGCGCGCCGATCAGGCTGTAGCGCGCAAAGGCGTGCGTGCGCTCTTCATCGGCGACGCCGCGCGCCAGCATGGCGTGCTCGAGCGGGATCAATACGCCGAGATCGCCGGTCGATGGATTGATCGTGCCAATGAAGGCGACGGTCGCAACGAAAGCGATGTGCCCGAAGGCCGGGAAGGCCAGCCCGGTAAACACCACCAGCAGCGCGCCGCCGAGCATCAGCGTGCGCAGGTCGTGGCGCGGCGCGATGATGCCGATGGCGAGCGTGAAAATCGCGGTGCCGAGCAGCGACGCCGTCAAGACGATGCCGATGGCGGCGGGGTCGTAGCCGATGGCGGTCAGGTAGGCGGGCAGGATGATGGTGGCGAAGCCGTCGCCGAAGCCGCGAAGGCCGCGCGCCAGATACAGCGTTCGAACGTCGGACAGCATCGGCATATCGCAATTATGCGCCCGCCCGGAAGACAGGGCGAGGTGCAGTACTTGGGCGACATGCCTTGGAAAAGCCGGGCGACTGCAAATCGAGCCCGACCGGGAAAAACTGATCGGCGAGCGTGCAAAAGTCAAGGCCCGCATTGGCGCACGCGTTCACAGGATTGTGCAGGCGGCCGCGGAACCGAAGTTTTGCGGGCCAAGTTTTGCCTCGGCGTCCTAATTCGGAGTTGGCCGTGGGTGAAATCGCCTATCTTGCGCCGTCCAATCCACAATGGCTGGGGCTGGAAATTGATACGCTGTGCGCCTTGCGCCGCGTGCTGGGCAATGAAAGCCCGTTCGGCTGGTGCGATTTCGTGACGCGCACCGAGGCGGACGGCCCTTGCGCCGAATTCTGCGACCATTTCGGCCCGGTGGTGCGGCTGCGCCGCGTCGGCCGCCGCTACGAGGTCGCCTGTCTGCGCACCGGCGCCGCCAACCGCACCGCCGACCTCAGGCGCGCCGCCGTGCTGATCCGGGCGCGCTGGAGCGGGCGCATGCGCACGTTGCCCGAGCGTCCGATCGACCGCGCGGGTTGACGCGGCCGCGCGCCTCGCGCCATGAATGGCCCCTCGGCAAGCAACGGGGCATGCGGTGGCGAAGTTCAAAGCGATCGTGATCGAGAAAACCGAGGGCGGCACCAGGGCCGCGCTCACCGATTTCGACGAGGCCAACCTGATGGACGGTGACGTCACCGTCCGCGTCGAATATTCCACCCTCAACTACAAAGACGGCCTCGCCATCACCGGCAAGGCACCGGTTGTGCGCCGTTTCCCGATGATCGCCGGCATCGACTTTGCCGGCACGGTGGAGAACTCCGCGCATCCGGCGTGGAAGGCCGGCGACAAGGTCATCCTCAACGGCTGGGGCTGCGGCGAGACGCATCTCGGCGCCTACGCCGAGAAGGCGCGCGTCAAAGGCGACTGGCTGGTGGCGCTGCCCGCCGCGATGAGCGCGCGCGACGCCATGGCCATCGGCACCGCCGGCTACACCGCCATGCTTTGCGTCATGGCGCTGGAGCGGCATGGGCTGAAAGCCGATCAGGGGCCCGTCGTCGTCACCGGAGCCGCGGGCGGCGTCGGATCGGTCGCGATCGCGCTATTGGCCAAGCGCGGCTTCACCGTGCATGCGGTCACCGGCCGTCCGGCTGAAGCCGACTATCTCAAGGGCCTGGGCGCCGCCGAGATCATCGAGCGCAAGGAACTGGCGGGGCCGCCCAAGCCGCTCGCCAAGGAGCGCTGGGCGGGCGGGGTCGACGCTGTCGGCTCGACCACCCTCGCCAACGTCCTGTCCATGACCCGCTACGGCGGGGCGGTCGCGGCCTGCGGACTGGCCGGCGGTATGGACCTGCCGGCCTCCGTCGCTCCCTTCATTCTGCGCGGGGTGTGTCTTTACGGCATCGACTCGGTGATGTGCCCGTTGCCGAGGCGGAAAGAAGCGTGGAGGAACCTGGAAACCGGCCTCGACCGCCAAAAACTGGCCGCAATGACCCGGGAAATCGGCCTTTCCGAGGTCATAAATGCCGCCCCGGACATTCTGGCGGGCAAGGTCCGCGGCCGCATCGTGGTCAAGATCGGGTAAACGCGTTTATGATTTATCGACAAACGGCCCGCATAGTGCCGGCGTTCGGGGTAAAACGCGTCCGCTAGGCGTCAAAGTTCGGAGTGGGGTGATGTTGCGTCGTGGCGTAGTGCTGGCTGGCCTGTTGGCCTCCCTGCCGGCTTCTGCCGGCGAAATGACGGTGGCGGAAGCCCGCCATTTCATCGTCGGCAAGATGTTTCACTACACCTGCTTCGAGGGCACGCGTGGCCAGGGCCGGGTCTATCCGGATGGGTCGGTCGCCGGCTCGATCCAGATCCGCGGCGAAGGCCCGATGCGCTACGCGGTGCTGCCGCCGGGCACCATCCGGGTCAACGGCGAGGCGGTCTGCGCCTCGGTGCGCGGCGTGCCGGTGCACCCCTGTTTCAGCCTGCAGCAGACCGGCAGCGAGAGCTTCCGCGGCGCGATTTCCGGGCTCGGTTTTGCCTATTGCGACTTCACCCGGGGCCATGAGCGGGCGCAGATCCTGCGCCGCGCCGAGCATCGCGTGACGCCGGCCGAGCATCACGCCAGCCCGCTGGCGCTGCGGCCCTCGCTCGCCGCCGACCGCGGCGAATAGCCGTTACACCTTCGCCGGAAAGATCATGCACGTCGTCGAGGCGTGGGCGTAAAGCTTGCCCTCGCGGTCCTTGAGCTCGCCCTGCGAGGTCGCGACGCTGCGGCCGCGGTGGACGATGCGCCCCTCGGCGCGCACCGGCCCGGTGTCCTTGCTCATCGGCCGCACGAAATTCAGCTTCAGTTCGAGCGTGGTCCAGGCCTCGCCTTTGGCGAGGGTCGAAAAGATGGCGCAGCCGAGCGCGGAATCGAGCAGGGTCGCGGCAAAGCCGCCGTGCACGGTGCCGATCGGGTTGTAATGATCGAAACTCGGCTGGCCCGCGAACACCGCGCGGCCTTCTTCGACCTCGACGAGATGGAAGCCGAGCACCTCGCTGATCGGCGGGTGTGGCCGCGTTCCGTCAACGATGCCTTTGAGGAAATCGAGCCCCGAGAGCGATGCCAGCATCTCGGGCGACACCACGCCGTATTGCTTCAGACGTTGCTCCATCAATCGACCCTAGCTTGCGCCCGCGGCGTCCGCTGGCGGCACCCTGGGTGCAGGAAATAGCAGTCTTTGATAGAGCCAACCAATGCCCATCAGCACCACGCCGAGACCGATGAACGACAAGGCGCGGAAAATACCAGTCAATCCGGCCATGTCGATCAAAAACGCCTTGGCGATGGTGGCCGTAACCACCGCCGCCGAGGCAAGCCGCGCGGGCTGCGAGGTCAGCAGGAATCCGGCCGCGAGCAGCGCCACGCCAAACGCCAGCCACACGACCGAGTAGGTATACTGTTCGAGATCGCTGGTGGCGTCCCACGGCATGAGCGTGCTGCCGTGGTAGAGCCTGCGCACCTCCAATGTCAGATAGAGCAGCGCCAATGTCACCGCGGTCGCAGCCGCGGTGTGGCGATAGGCCAAAGGACGGCTGGAGCGCGCGACCAGCGCGAGGATTGCGCTCAACATCGCCGGGATGCCGTAGCCGAGCAGGATCAGGTTGATGAACGGCCCGCCGACCGTCGTGCGATGGATAAGCGGGTTGAAGTTGAGCAGCAGGCCGAGCACGATTGCCGCCAACGTCATTGCGGCGACGATCAACGCGCCGATGTTGTGAACCGCACTGCGCGTGCGCAAGCGCACCCGCTCGAGACCGATCGCCATTGCGAGCCCGACCGAAACCTGCATGGCGATTTCCTCGAGCGAACTGCGATGCGGGTACAAGTTGCCGCCGTTGACGTAGTGGCGGATTTCCAGCAGCCCCAGCAGCACGGTGAACAGGATCGCCGCCGCTTCGACCGTGCTCGCCGCCCAGTCGTCGGCGCGCCGCCGCAACCGATGGCCGGCGAACCAGAACGACGCCGACGGCACGCCGTAGCCGTAAAGCAGCCAGTTGAAGATCGGCGTCGTGCCGACATCGGCGCCGACGATGCGGGGCTCATATCCGATGCGCAGCACCACCAGGATGGCCACGGCCGCCGCCAGGTAACGCAGCGCCGGCAGCGGACGCTGCTCGCTGATCCAGGCAATGCCGGGCACCATCAGCGCAAGCCCAACGGTGAGCCAGCCTTTTTCCAGCGCGAAGGTGAGCGCCAGCGCGAGCGAAGCAACCGATCCGGTCGCAAACACCGCGGCTGAGCCGGCAAGGCCCGGCCGCACCTCGCGTTTGCTCAACACGTCGGTCGCCACGCCGTATAGCGCCGCCAGCAGCAGCGCGAGCCCGGCAAACGGAATCGAGCGGTCGAATTCGGCGATGCGGAGATAAAGGGCGATCAGGAGCAGAATCGGCGTCACCACCGCACAGCCGCTCCAGAGCAGTGCAACGATCGGATTCTGCGAGCGCCCCTGGGCCGCAAAGCCCGCGCCGCCGAACAGCAATGCAAGACCGGCAGCGAAGACGACATGCGGTGCAGTGCCGGTCGGCAGGTCGGGGACGGCCCCGGCGGTGACGCCGGGCGGCATCACCAGCTGGACGTAGATCTCGGGCCTCGTCCACTGCGCCATGACGATGGCGGCCATGAGCCCGGCCGCGGGCAAGGCCCAGAGCGCGGCGCTGGTTCGCCAGCAAACGGCGACGGTGGCTAGTGTCAGCACGGCGAACACCAAAAGCGCGGCGGGGTCGTGATAGCTGGCGCAGGTCACGATCGCCGCGCCGCAGAGATAGGCGCCGATCGCGCCGGACGAAACCGGATCGATCGCCCCCTCGTCATAGGCGGGCCCGAACAACAGGCCGGATACGATCAGGGCCGCGGCCAAGGTGAAGCCGGCGACGGTGTGGAAGAGATGCGCACCGAGCGCTTCGACGTGCGAGGCCTCGACACCGGGAAGCGTCCAGGCCGCGCCGATCACGACCGATGTGATGGCGAGCCAGCGCCACAGCCGCGTGCGCGCGAGCGCGAAGGCCGCGGCATTGACGACCGAAAGATAGAGGTAGAGCGCCCAGTAGCTGGGCTCCTCCGTCGCCACCAGCATGGGCGCCACGTAAGCGCCGGCGATGCCGAGACCGGCAAGCGCGGGGCCGTGCAGCAGTGCGGCCGTAAGGGTCGCGAGCGCGACGATGCCGAGCATGATGAAGGCCGCGGCCGGCGGCAGGAATCCGTAAAGCGCGTAGGCGGCATAGACCGTGGCATAGGCGGCGACGGTGCCGGCCGCGGTCAGAGTGCTCGGTATATGCTGCGTCGGCATCGCGACAAGGCCCGCCGCGATTTCCTTGCGCCGCGCCCACTCGCCGGCCGCGATCAGCGCCGCCGCAAGCAGGCCGCCGAGGACGATGCGGACGCCGGGTCCGACCAGGTCCTGTTCGATCGCGTAACGCACCAGGAAGACCGCGCCGAGCGCCAGCGCCAGGCCTCCGATCCAAACCACCCACTGCGTGCCGAAGCGTTGTTCCAGGGTCGCCGCCGGCTGGGCCGGCGTCGGCGAGGGCGCGGCCGCGGCCGGCACCGCGCCGGGGGCGCGCGGCGGCAGGGGCGGGGGCGGCGGCGGCTCGCTCACGGGCAGGGGCGGCGGTGTGGCCGCACTTGTCTGCCTCGCTGGGTGCGACGGCGGCGCGAGCGCGCTGCCCTCAAGTGAAGTCAAGCGCCGGCGCAGGTCGCGCGCCTCCGCCCTTGCGTTGACCGCGACCACCAGCGCGACGATGGAGATGATGGGAATGCCGACGAGCAGCAGGATCCCCAGCAGAATGAACCCATCCATGGCACCGCCCCCCGCTGCGTTGGCGAGGCCAATGCTAACGGTCCGGCGGCGGGGAGGGAACGGCTGTCCGAGCTAGGCGATATCGAGCCGGAACGGGTCGCCTTCCATGGCGCCGATGCCGGGGCCGATGGTGTCGATCGCGCGCACCATGCGGCCGTCACGCTTGAGCAGGCGGTCGGCGATCGAGACGATGCGCGCATTGGGCTGCGCCGTGCGCGAGGCGCGCCGGATGTCCCAGGCGATCTGCATTTCGTCGCGCTGCGGGCTGAGCGCGCAGGCCGCTGTGAAGGCGGCCGCGGTCGAGCGGCTGATGCCGGCAAAGCAGTGCACGACCATCGGCGCGGCGCGGTCCCATTTGCCGACGAATTCGATGAGGCGTGCGACGTGCTCGTCGGCCGGGCAGGTATAGCCGTCCATCGGCGTCGAGATGTCGTCGATGCCCAGGATCAGGTGATTGTCGGGCGCGATGTGCGCCGGCCGCTCGACCCGGTCGGTCGTGCGCAGCAGCGTGACGATATGCTTGGCGCCGGTTTCCTCAACCGTGTCGTAAAGGCGGGCGAGCGAGCAGACGTGGATCATGTCGTGGATATGGGAGACTCTTGCGTCATATCTATGACGCGCGCATGAGTTTTTCCAGCCGCTCGCGGAAACGCGCCTCCGCGGTGCCGGCCGGCCAGGGCGTCAGATAGTCGCGTTCGATCGCTGCGGAGAATTTCGGCGGCTGGCCGAAAAACCTGCGCGCCTCGGCGTCCTCGAACCCGGCGAGCCGCGTCGCCTCGAGATAGGCGGCGGCGCGGTCGGCGGTCTTGATGAGCTCGGTGAGCCGGTCCGGCAATTTCGCCGGCAGGCCGAAGCGCAGATGGATGGCGGCGAGCAGGCGCTTCTCCACCGCCTTGTAGCTGTCGCCGATCACCGCCTTGAACGGCGAGATCATGTCGCCGATGACGTATTCCGGCGCGTCGTGCAGCAGCACGGCGCGCCGCCCGGCGGCATCGAGACGCGGCGTCTTGGTGCGCGCCAGTGCCTCGACCAGCAGCGCGTGCTGCGCCACCGAAAAGATGTGCGCACCCTTGGTTTGGCCGTTCCAGCGCGCCACGCGCGCCAGGCCGTGCGCGATGTCGTCCACTTCGATATCGAGCGGCGAGGGGTCGAGCAGATCGAGGCGTCGCCCCGACAGCATACGCTGCCAGGCGCGAGGAGCGCCTTTCTTCGGCGGCCTGCTCATCGGCGCAAGGTCGGCTTGGATTTGGCGAGCTTGGCGACCGCGGCGTGGCGGTGACAGCTCACCAAATGGTCGTTGACCATGCCGACCGCCTGCATGAAGGCGTAGACGATGGTCGGTCCGACGAACTTGAAGCCGCGGCTCGCCAGCTCCTTCGGCATCTTGCGCGAGATATCGGTCTCGGCCGGCACCGACCTGGTGCTGCGAAAGTGATTCTGCTTCGGCTTGCCGTCGAGGACGTCCCACAGCAGGGCGGAAAAGCCGGGGCCCCTTTCCATGATGTCGAGCCAGGCCCCCGCCGAGGCGACGGCGCCCTCGATCTTGGCGCGGTTGCGCACGATGCCGGCGTCCTTCATCAGGCTCTCGACCTTGCGCTTGGGATAGCGCGCGATCTTTTCCGGATCGAAATTGTCGAAGGCGCGGCGGAAGTTCTCGCGCTTGCGCAGGATTGTGATCCACGACAGGCCGGCCTGGAAGCCGTCGAGGATGAGCTTTTCGTAGAGCGCGCGGTCGTCATATTCCGGCACGCCCCATTCCTCGTCGTGATAGGCGACGTAGAGCGGGTCCTGCTTCGGCCACGGGCAGCGTTTCAGGCCATCGTCGTGGATCGACGCGCTCATGACGCGGCCGGCCAGGCGAAGGTCGCCCAATCCGGCTTGACCAAGCGGATCGGGATATTGCCGCAGGTGATTGGGGTTGAGCCCGCATCCGCCAATTTGTCGAGCCGTACCATCGCCACGCCGCGGCCGTTGGCCGCCGACATCAGCGTGCCGATTTCCCTGTCGCCGGCCATGACCGGCTGCCCCGAGGCGGGCGCGAACTCATCGTAGACCACGGATACCAGCCGGCTGCGTGCGCTCGAGCGGTGCTCGACCCGCGACACGACCTCCTGGCCGATATAACAGCCCTTGTCGAAGCCGACGCCGGAAAGCTGGTCCATGTCGGCCTCGTGCGGAAAGGTGCTGCCGTACATGAAGTCCGTGCCGCCGCGCGGCACGCCGAGCGCGATGCGATGAGCTTCGTAGTTCTCCGGTTCGACCAGCGCCGCGCCGAGATCCTTTGCCGCCTCGGCCGCCAGATGCGGCGGCAGCATCACGCGAAGGCCGAGCGCCGGCAGGCGCGGGTCGGCGTAGCACAGCCCGTATTCGGTATCGCCCGAACCGTCCCATACCGCCATCACCCCGAGCACGGCGGAAAGGTCCTCGGCGATCACCTTGGCGCGCAACTTGTAGAAGTTGAGCTTCTCCACCAGCGCGGTAGCAAGCGCCCGCGGGCAGTCGAGGAAGAAGCCGCCGCCGTCCTCGGCCGGCGCCTCGGCGACGATGAAATCGACGATGATCTTGCCCTGCGGCGTCAGCAGCGCGGCAAAGCGCGGACTTGCCGGCGTCACCTTGCCGATATCGCTGGTGACGAGCCCGTTGAGGAAGCCCCTGGCGTCGTCGCCGGCCACCTTGACGACGCCGCGGTCGGGCAGAAGCGTTGCTTTCATGGGATAAACTCTTGCCAGAACTCGCGCCGAAACGTAAGCGCTGTAGCGTGTCCTTCCAGGCCCTGCCTCATCCTGAGGAGCGGCCGGAGGCCGCGTCTCGAAGGGTGAGGGCCTCATGCTTCGAGACGGCCGCTGTCGCGGCCTCCTCAGCATGAGGGAGCGGATGGCCGAGACCTACGACCTGATCCTCAAAGGCGGCATTGTCGTCAACCACGACGGCGAGGGCGCCCGCGATCTCGGCATCCGCGACGGCCGCTTCGCCGCCATCGGCGAGCTGTCGCGCGCCTCCGCCGGCGAGGTGATCGACTGCCGCGGCCTGCATTTGCTGCCCGGGGTGATCGACAGCCACGTGCATTTCCGCGAGCCGGGGCTGACCCACAAGGAAGACCTCGAAACCGGCTCGCGCGGCGCCGTGCTCGGCGGCGTTACCGCGGTGTTCGAGATGCCGAATACCGATCCCACCACCACGTCCGCGGAGGCCATCGCCGACAAGGTCAAGCGCGCCCATCACCGCATGCATTGCGATTTCGCCTTCTATGCCGGCGCGACGCGGGAGAACACCAGCCAGCTCGGCGAGCTGGAAATGCTGCCGGGCGTCTGCGGGGTGAAGGTCTTCATGGGCTCCTCCACCGGCACGCTGCTGATCGAGGACGACGAGGGCGTGCGCGACGTGCTCAAGGCCATCCGCCGCCGCGCCGCCTTCCATTCCGAGGACGAATTCCGCCTGCGCGAGCGCATCAACCTGCGCGTCGAGGGTGACCCGCGTTCGCACCCGGTATGGCGCGACGCGCAAGCGGCGCTGATGTGCACGCAGCGCCTCATTAAGCTCGCGCGCGAGACCGGCAGGCGCGTTCATGTGCTGCACGTCACCACCAAGGAGGAAGCCGCCTTCCTCGGCGGGCACAAGGACGTCGCCACCGCCGAATGCACCCCCGCCCATCTCACCCTGGAAGCGCCCGGCTGCTACCAGCGGCTCGGCACCTTGGCCCAGCTCAATCCGCCGATCCGCGACGCCGGCCATCGCCAGGGCCTGTGGCACGGCATCGCCCAAGGCGTGATCGATACGATCGGCTCGGACCATTCGCCGCACACCCGCGAGGAAAAGGCCCATCCTTACCCGAAGACCCATTCCGGCATGACGGGGGTGCAGACGCTGGTGCCGCTGATGCTGGACCACGTCAATGCCGGACGGCTTTCGCTTCTCAGGCTTGTCGATTTGACCAGCGCCGGCCCGGCACGGGTCTTCGGCATGGCCGGCAAGGGCCGTATCGCGGTCGGCTACGACGCCGATATCACGGTCGTCGACCTCAAGCGGCGGCAAACCATCACCGACAAGTGGATCGCCTCGCGGGCCGGCTGGACGCCCTATGACGGCGTTTCGGTGACCGGCTGGCCGGTCGGAACTATTATTCGCGGGAATAAGGTCATGTGGGACGGTGTTCTCACGGTGCCGGCAAAGGGTGAGCGCGTGCGATTTCTTGAGACGCTGGCCGCGTGAGCGCCGGACGGGCGAGTTTTCCCCAATCCTTTTTATGCAAGCCAAAGCTGTAGATTGCAAACGCTCGGCAACACGCTATTGAACGGTATCTCGCCACCCCCGTTCGGCCGCAACATGCGGCAAGCCGAAGGACAGGGACAAGGACAGGGACCATGAGCGGCGAACTGGTCTCGCTCCGCGTGCTGGTCGTTACCGCCGTTCCGTCGCAGCAGGAGCTGTGGAAGAAGGGCGCGGCGATGGCGTCGGTTCCGGTCGACTGCGACGCCGCCGACGCCGCCGCCGCCGCCGCCATGCTGAGCAGGGGCGGGGCCGACATCTGTATCGTCGACCATGGGCTGCCGCAGGCGGAACGGGCCGCGGCGATCGCAGCGGCGCGCGCCGCCAACCCGGCGCCGCTGGTTTTCATGGCCATGCCGCACGGCAGCCGGCGCACCGGCGAGGTCGACGGCGTGCTGGCCAAGCCGGTCGATGCCGAAACCGCCGGCCGGCTGGTCGACCGTTCGGCGCGGGCCAAGATTCCGACGCGTGTGCTCATCGTCGACGATTCGAGCACCATGCGCAGCATCGTGCGCAAGATTCTTGCCGCCAGCCGCTTCGCCTTCGATGTGCACGAGGCCGCGGAAGGCATTGCCGCGCTCGAACAGCTCAGCAACGGCAATTTCGGTCTGGTGTTCCTCGACTACAACATGCCGGGCTTCAACGGCATCGAGACGCTGTCGGAGATCAAGCGCATTGCGCCCAAGGTGTCGGTGGTCATGATGACGTCGACCTTCGACAACGCGCTTGCCGAACGGGCGCGCGCGGCGGGCGCGCTCGCCTTTCTGAAAAAGCCGTTTTATCCCGCCGATATCGATGCCGTCATCGAGCGGCATTACGGGCTGCACGTGGCCGGCAGCTGAGCTATTGGCGCGGCTGTTCCAGCGTGAATTCGCCGTTGCGGATGCGCGCGGCAAGGCCCTCGGCGAAGGTCGCCGCGGCGTCCTCGCCGTAGGTGGTGACGAATTCGGCGAGCGCGGCGAACAGACAGGCCTGCGCCAGGCAATCGCCGTCGACGCCGTCGAGCCTGGCTTCGGCCCAGGCTTCCTGCAGATAGCCGAGCGCGACCCGCTTCTGCTCGTGGTCGGCCGCCGGATCGCGCGCGACGAATGGACGCCCGCTGGTATCGATTGTCACGTCTCCCGTCCCCCTGGCGCCCGGCGTTTGAATGCCGTCCTCATTCCCGAGAGGACGTTATCATGCGGCTTCCGGCGGGCGAGGCGGACCTTGGGGCAGGGTTAATACCCACAGGGCTAGTTGGCGTAACGCGCGGTGATTTCGCGCGAAATCCTCGAACCTTCGTCGAGATAGCGCCGGATGGCGAGGTCGGCGGCCGGGGTGCAGGTGCGGTAGGTCTGCTGGAAACCGCGGTAACCACGATTGAAGCTGGCGACGATCTTGCGCTTTCGGTCGCCGTCCGGCGCCTCGGCGTCGATCAGCGACTGCATCTGGTCGCGCCATTTCTGCCCTTCATTGGCGCCGCAGACAGCGCGCAGGTAGTGCAGCGCGCCGAGGATCTCGGCAAGCCGCTGCAGGTCGTTGTCAAACGGCGCCGGCGTGTCCTCGGCCCGCGCCGGGACGGCGAGGCAAAGCGCGATCGAGGCGATAATGGCGAGCTTCTTCACGGCAATCGGTCCTTGGCCGGCATGGTATGCCCGCGCATCTGGGCAACCGCAAGGCAGGGGATCAGGCGAGCTTGGCGAAGGCCGCGGCGACGATCTCGGCGAGCCCCTCGGTGGTCTTGAGCCCGGAGAGCGCGGCCGGCTCGAGCCAGCGCGCATCGTCGAGCTCCTCGTTGAGGACAGGCTCGCCCGCGATCCAGCGCGCGGCAAAGCAGAGGATGACGAAGTGGCGCTCGACGCGGCCCTGCGCGTCGCGGGCGATGACTTCGCGGTGGCCGGCCAGCGCGCCCGGCGCGATGGCGAGCTGCGTCTCCTCGCGCACTTCGCGTATCACCGCCTCGTGCAGCGTCTCGCCCGCTTCCACCGCGCCGCCCGGCAGGGTGTAGAGATTGAGCGCGGGCTTGCGGGCGCGGCGCACCACCAGCACCTTGCCGTCGCGGATGATGGCGGCGCTGACCGCGAGGTAGGGACGCTCCGGATAGGCGCGGACGTCGCTCAAGAGCCGCGCTTCCGCATCAGGCCGTCGACCGCGGCCTGCGGGCTCGCGGCCCCTTCCGTTTCGCCGTTGATGATCGCGCCGGCTTGCGCGATCAGCGGCTTGAGGCAGGCGACCGCGCGCGAAGCGACGCCGGCCGCGCCCTGCGGCGGCATCTCCGCGCGCATGGCGCCGCGCGCCGCCAGCAGCACCGCGGTCATGGTGCCGGCGAGGGCGTCGAGCGACTGGCGCAGCGCCGGATCCGACGTTTCGTAAGCCGCGATGGCGAGGTCGCGACCCTTGAAGCGCGAGGCGGCGAAATGCTCGCGGTAGCTCAGCGGCTGCCAGGCGAGGAAGTCGCCGATGCAGTCCGGACAGTCGCCGAGCATTTCGAGCAGCATCACGGCTTCGTTGAAGTGGTTGAGATAGTCGGTGGCAAGCCCGGTGCGCGGATTGATATTGGCGTCGGCCAGGCGCGCCTCGCCGTCGGTCTCGTCCGGCGCTTGCGCCGGCTCGGCGCAATCCTGATATCTCATGTCGTCCCCACCGTCCCCGGCGGCGGGCAGTGTCGTCGGGGCCGGTTAAGGTGCAATTAAGCGAATAAGACGCTAGGACTTTCAATCATGTGCGGCCGCTATGCCATCACCTCGGCGCCGGAAGCGATCCGGGCGCTGTTCCGCTATGCGGAGCAGCCCAACTTCCCGGCCCGCTATAACGTGGCGCCGACGCAGCCGATTCCGATCGTGCGGCTGGTCGATGGCAAGCGCCGCTTCGCGCTGGTGCGCTGGGGTCTGCTGCCGGCCTGGGTCAAGGACCCGAAGGCCTTCACGCTCGTCATCAACGCGCGGGGCGAGTCGGTGCTCGACAAACCGGCGTTCCGCAACGCCATGAAGTATCGCCGCTGCCTGGTTCCGGCCGACGGCTTCTACGAATGGAAGCCGGCGGGCGCGCGCAAGCAGCCCTATTTCGTGCGGCCGAAGTCGCTCGCGCCGATGGCGTTTGCCGGCCTGTGGGAGTGCTGGAGCGGACCGAACGGCGAGGAGCTGGAGACGGCGGCGATCGTCACCACCGGCGCCAACCGCACGCTCGGCCACATCCACGACCGCATGCCGGTGGTGGTGCCGCCGGAGGCCTTCGATCTGTGGCTCAACTGCGCCGAGGTGGATGCCGAGACCGCGGCGGCGCTGATTGCGCCCGCGCCCGATGACGCGCTGGAAGCCTATCCGGTGTCGACCGAGGTCAATCGCGTGGCCAACGACAATGCAAGGCTGCTGGAGCCGGTTGCGGCGGGCGCGCCCGCCGAAGCGGGGCCGAAGCCGCCGCGGCGGGGCCAGCGCCTGAAAAAGGACGAGGACCAGAAGTCCCTGTTCTGAACGGGAACCTTTTGGCCGGGTCGGCATCCAATGCCCGGAACAGGAGCGTGCCAATGTCGGTAAGCCTTGCCAGACAAGCCGCCGCGGAGCGGCTCGACGACGCGGAACTGGTGCGTCGCGCCCGCGCGCGCGACGAAGCCGCGGTCCGCGCCATCACCCAGCGCTATAATCGGCGGCTCTACCGCGTGGCGCGCAGCATCCTGCGCGACGATACCGAAGCCGAGGACGTGGTGCAGGAGACCTACGTTCGCGCCATCGCCGGGCTCGAGCATTTTCGCGGCGACGCCGCCTTCGGCACCTGGATCACCCGCATTGCCATGAACGAGGCGCTCGGCCGGCTGCGCCGCCGCCGTCCGACGGTGGACTGGGAAAGCTACGGCGAGAACCGCACGCAGGCGGAGATCATCGATTTTCCTCTCTCGGCGGCGAGCAACGATCCGGAGCGAACAATGGCGCAAGGCGAAATTCGCGAAGTCCTCGAACGGGCCATCGACGCGCTTCCCGACGCCTTCCGTGCCGTGTTCGTGGCACGCATCGTCGAGGGCATGTCGGTCGAGGAAACCGCCGATCTGTTCGGCCTGCAGTCCGAAACGGTCAAGACGCGGCTGCACCGCGCCCGCAATCTGCTGCGTGAGGCGCTCGACAAGCAGCTCGGCCCGGCGCTGACCAGCACCTTCCCGTTCGACGGCGCCCGCTGCGAGCGGCTGACCGACGCGGTCGTGCGCCGCGTCTGCAATTGAGCGGGAACCTGAAGCGGCGCATCCGCATCCAACCTTCGTCCACACGCGGCACGGGCCGCGGCAAACGGAGGTAACCACCATGATTGCCAGAGTGCTGACGGCCATCGCGGCCCTCGGCTTTTTGTCGGGCGCCGCGTTGGCGCAGGCGAAACTGACCGATCCTCAGATCGCCCATATCGCCTATACCGCGGGCCAGCTCGACATCGAAGCGGCCAAGCAGGCCTTGGCGAAATCCAAGAACAAGGAGGTGCGCGCCTTCGCCGACGACATGGTGCGCGACCACACGGCGGTGAACAAGCAGGCGCTGGCGCTGGTCAAGAAGCTCAAGGTGACGCCGCAAGACAACGCCACCAGCCAGGCGCTGACCAAGCAGGCCGCCGCCAAGCGCGCCGAATTGGCCAGGCTCAAGGGCGCGGCCTTCGACAAGGCCTATGTCGACAACGAGGTCGCCTACCACAAGACCGTCAACGGCGCGCTGGAGACCCAGCTCATTCCGTCGTCGAGCAATGCCGAACTCAAAAGCCTGCTGCAGACCGGCCTGAAGATCTTCCAGGGCCACGAGCAGCACGCCGAGATGGTCGACGGCAAGCTGAAGTGAGAGACGCCGCCATGACGCCGGGACGGATTACGCCTGCAATTGTCCTGCTCGCCGGGCTCGCCGTTCCGGCGCATGCGGCGACCATCCAGATCACCATCGACAAGCTGGTCTATGCGCCAGCCGAGGTCAGCGCCAAGGTCGGCGACACCGTCGAATGGGTGAACAAGGACGTGCTCGCCCACACCGCGACCGCCAAAAACGGCGACTGGGACGTGATGATCGGCCCGCACAAGACGGCGACGCTGCTGCTGAAGAAGGCGGGCAGCGTCGACTACACCTGCAAATTCCACCCCAACATGACGGCGAAGCTCAACGTTGCGCCCTAAAGCACCTTGCCCGGATTCAAAATGCCGTTGGGGTCGAGCGTGCGCTTTAAGGCGCGCATCAGGTCGATGGCGACCGGGTCCTTGTACTCCGGCAGGATGTCGCGCTTCATGATACCGACGCCGTGCTCGGCGGAGATCGAGCCGCCGAATTTCTTGACCACGGCGAAGACGACGGCGTTGACCTCGTCCCAGCGCGCCAGGAACTTGGCCTTGTCGGCGCCTTCGGGCTGCATGACGTTGTAGTGGATATTGCCGTCGCCGACATGGCCGAAGGGCAGCGTGCGGCAGCCGGGGATGAAATTCGTCACGGCGGCGTCGGCCTCGGCGATGAAGTCTGGCACGGCGGCGACCGGCACCGAGACGTCGTGCTTGATCGAGGCGCCGATGTGGCGCTGCACTTCGCCGAACAGTTCGCGGATGCGCCAGAAGCTCTTGGCCTGCTGCACGCTGTCGGCGATGGTGGCGTCGAGCACGACGCCCTTCTCATGGCCCTGCGCCAGGATGTCCTCCATGACCTCGCGCAGCCCGCTGCGCGCCTGCGAGGACAACTCCATCAGCACGAACCAGGGATGATTGCCGGCAAGCGGCATGCGGCTCGCCGCGTCGTGCTTGACCACGGCCTCGACGCCGCCGCGCAGCATCAGTTCGAACGAGGTGACGCCGCCGCTGGTGCGCTGTTCGGCGAGCGTCAGCAATTCGACCGCGGCCGCGGGCGAGGGCACTCCGACAAAGGCCGTCTCGATCGAGCGCGGCCGCGGCACCAGCCGAAGCACCGCGGCGGTGATGATGCCGAGCGTGCCTTCGGCGCCGATGAACAGGTTCTTCAGGTCGTAGCCGGTGTTGTTCTTCTTGAGCTTGTTGAGGTCGTGCAGCACGCGCCCGTCGGCGAGCACGACTTCGAGCCCCATAGCGTGCGAGCGGGCGATGCCGTGGGCGAGCGCGGCGACGCCGCCGGCATTGGTCGAGAGGTTGCCGCCGATGGTGCAGGTGCCTTCCGAGGGCAAAAGCTGCGGGTAGAGCCGGTCGGCCTCGGCGGCGGCCTCGCGCGCGCGCTGCAAGGTGACGCCGGCCTCCACCGTCATGGTGTTGGAGACGGCGTCGACCTCGCGGATCTTGTCGAGCCGCGTCAGCGACAACACCACCTCGCCGTGGTGCGGGATTTGCCCGCCGACCAGGCCGGTATTGCCGCCCTGCGGCACGATGGCGGTGCGCGTCTCGTTGGCGAGCCTGACGATCGCCGCGACCTCCGCGACCGAGCCAGGCCGCAGCACCACCGGGGTGCGGCCGTGATAGAGGTCGCGCATCTCGACCAGGTAGGGCTCCTGGGCCTGCCGGTCGGTGACGGCGTATTTGTCGCCGACGATCTTGGCAAAGCGGGCGAGCAGGTCGGGGTCGAGGCGGGGCTGATCGAGCATGTCGTTACCGTAGTTGAGATCCGGGCTCCGCCGGGTCAATGCGCCTTCAGGAAGGCAATATAGTCTTTCTCGGCATTGTCCAATGCCGCCTTGCTGGCGCCGGTCATGACGACGTCGAGCACGAATTCGTTGCCGTCGGTGTCCTCGTCGATGCCGAAGGCGCCGATCTCGTAGGCCTGCTGCTGCTGGCTCGGGTTCTCGTAGCCAAAGCGCAGGAAGCCGGGCTTGCCGTTGGCGCGGGCGACCGCGGGCAGCGCGGTGATCCTGGCGTCCTTGACCTCGGTGCGCCAGCGCGCGTTGCTGACCTCGGTGAAGGTCTCGAGGGTCTGCTGCTTGTCGCGGTGATAGAACACCTGCACGTAGATGAGCGCCGGGGCGGTGCCGAAATTCTTGCCCTTCGGCACCAGGATCTGGACCTTGTTCTTGGCGGAGGCCTGGCGGTCGATCACCCAGCCGTCCGGCGGGGTCAGCACGATCTGGTAGTAGGGGCAGAGCTTGCCGTCGCAGGTGTTCATGAATTTCTGCACTTCGGCCTCGGCGGCGCCGGCGCAGAGCGCGGCTGACAGCGCAAGGGCGATGGGGCGAAGTCTCATCATGCCGTCTCCTTAGCGCGGCGCGGCGGCGCGGGCGAGGCGGTCGTTGATCGCTTCGCCGAGCCCCTCGCGCGGCACCTTCATGACCGCGATGGACGCGGCGCCGGAGGCATCCAGCGCGCGCAGATGGGAAAACAGGTTGGCCGCGGCCTCGATGAGATCGCCGCGCGGCGACAGATTGAGCGCGGTCGCGGCCTGCGGCGCATTCGGCCCGAAGGCGAGCAGGGCTTCGCCCTGGCGCGGGGCATCGGCGTCGAGCCGCAGCCTCGCCTTCGGCGCGTAGTGCGAGCGCAGCATGCCCGGCGCCAGCGGCGCCTCGTCCGGCGCCGCCACCGTCAGCGCATGGCCGAGCACGCGCTCGATGTCGCCGCGCGCCACGCCGCCCGGCCGCAGCAGCGTCGGTTCGGTGAGGCAGGAGACAATGCTCGATTCCACTCCCACCGGGCACGGTCCGCCGTCGATCACCATGTCGATGCGCCCGCGCAGGTCGGCGAGCACGTGCTGGGCGCTGGTCGGCGACACATGGCCGGAGCGGTTGGCGGACGGCGCGACCACCGCGCCGCCGAATTCGGCGAGCAGCGCCTGCGCGATCGGATGCGCCGGCACCCGCACCGCCACGCTGTCGAGCCCGGCGAGCGCCAGATCGGCGACCGGGCAGTCCGGCAGCTTCGGCAGCACGAGCGTCAGCGGCCCCGGCCAGAACGCCGCGGCGAGCTTGGCCGCATCGGCGGACAAGCGCGCGAGCTTGCGCGCGGCCTCGAGGTTCGCCACATGGGCGATGAGCGGATTGAACGCCGGGCGCCCCTTGGCGGCGTAGAGCCGCGCCACGGCCTCGCCGTTTGCGGCGTCGGCGCCGAGCCCGTAGACGGTCTCGGTCGGGAAGGCGACAAGGCCGCCGCCCTTGAGGCAGCGCGCCGCGGCCGCGATGGCGTCGCGGTCTGCCGTCATAACGCGTGTTCCCGGCTCGGCGGTCATGCGGGCAAGCTTGCCTTTCGAGGGGCCGTGGTTATAAGACCGGCCTTCAGTCGGAGTGTAGCGCAGTCTGGTAGCGCACCTCGTTCGGGACGAGGGGGTCGCAGGTTCAAATCCTGCCACTCCGACCATTAAATCCGACATTTGCCGGCGATTTCCAAGCCGTTCCGCCGGCCGGGCCGCCGCCTGTTGCGCGCCTGGGTCTGGCGGCTATCCGTGTCAGCCTTGATGCAGGTCAACGCCCCCGATCCGCAACGCCCGATAGTGAGCACGCGGTAAAGCAGGCGCGCGGGCGACAGCAAAGGGGCGCAGGATGAACCGGGATGCATTGGGATGGCTGCTGGCCGCGGCCGCGGTCGCGGCCTTGAGCGGACAGGCGCCGGCCCAGGAGGTCGACATCGGCAAGGCTGAGTTTCTGTCGAGCTGCGCCTCGTGCCACGGCGCCGACGCCAAGGGCAACGGCCCGGTGGCCGCGGCGCTGAAGCGGCAGCCCACAGACCTCACGGGTCTCGCCAAGAGCAACAGCGGCGTCTTCCCGGTGCAGAAGATCTACCGCGTGATCGACGGCCGCGACGAGATCGCCGGGCACGGCTCGCGCGAAATGCCGATCTGGGGCTACCGCTTCGTGCCGCCGTCGAACAAGAATTTGAAGGTGACCGAGGATTTCATCGTGGCGCCGCCGGCTTCCGCCGAGGGCATCATCTACGGCCGCATCATGGCGGTGATCGACTATCTCAACCGCGTGCAGCAGAAATAGCCGTCACGGCTTGTCCTTTCGCGCCTCGTCCTCGACCTCGTGGAGGCGCTCTTCATAGCGCCGCCGGCGCTCGTAGTCCGGGTCGTCGAGCACGACGTGCCAGGCTTTGTGCAGCATGGCGTCCTTTGCCTCTTGCGTCGCGCGGCGCCGCAGCCACACGCGCCGGGCGAGCCAGGCGACGATGACGATGAGCACGCCGATGGCGATGAATTCCATCGCTGAGCCTTCCCTGACCGCAGCTTACCGCTAATAGAATCGCCGGGCCAAGGCTTTGCGCCAGCGCAAGCCGCAGGGCACCCTTGTGCGGGATGCGCGGCCCTCGTAACGTCGTCACCTGCACAATTATGCCGGCGTCAAGCCAAGACCGGCAGCAGGCCGGCAGGGGAGGATATCAACCATGGTCAGGATTTTGCGTCTCGCTTCGTGGCTCATTTCGGCGATCGCCTGCATCGCGCTGCTGCCGGCCGGCAATGCGCGCGCCGCGGGCTATCCGGATCATCCGGTGCGCATCATCGTCGCCTATCCGCCCGGCGGCTCGACCGACATCTGCGCGCGGCTGTTCGGGCAATGGCTGGGCGAGAAGCTGCATCAGCAGTTCATCGTCGAGAACAAGCCCGGCGCCGGCAACAATATCGGCACCGAGTTCGCCGCCAAGTCCGCGCCCGACGGCTATACGCTGTTCCTCGCCAATCCCGCCAACACCGTCAACGCATCGCTCTACAAGCACCTGCGCTTCAATTTCCTCAACGACTTCACGCCGGTCGCCGGCTTCATCCGCGTGCCGAACGTGATGGAGGTCAATCCGGAGGTTCCCGCCAAGACGGTGGCCGAGTTCATCGCCTATGTGAAGGCGAACCCCGACAAGGTCAACGTCGCCTCCTCCGGCAGCGGCACCTCGATCCATCTCTCCGGCGAATTGTTCAAGATGATGACCGGGCTGAAGATGCAGCACATTCCCTACAAGGGCTCGGCGCCGATGCTGACCGACCTGCTCGCCGGCCAGGTGCAGGTGACGTTCGACAACCTGCCGTCCTCGATCGGCCACATCAAGGCCGGCAAGCTGCGGGCGCTGGCGGTGACCACGACGCAGCGCTCGCCGGAGCTGCCGGATGTGCCGACGGTCGCCGAGACCGTGCCGGGCTACGAGGCGAGCGCGTTCTTCGGTCTGGTGGCGCCGAAAGGCACGCCGCCCGAGATCGTGGCGACGCTCAACAAGGAGATCAACGAGGCGCTCAAGGACCCCGGCATGCAGGCCAAGTTGAAGCAACTCGGCGGCACGCCGATCGCCGGCTCGCCGGCCGATTTCGGCAAGCTGCTCGCCGACGAAACCGCCAAGTGGGAAAAGGTGGTGCACGCCGCCAATCTGTCGATCGAATAAGCGAAGAGACATGGCGTGACACACCGCAAGCGTCCCGAAGATCTGCGCAGCCACCGCTGGCTCGGACCGAACGACATGCGCTCGTTCGGCCACCGCTCGCGGCTGCGCCAGATCGGCTATGACGCCGAGGACTGGCAGGCCAAGCCGGTCATCGGCATCATCAACACCTGGAGCGAGATCAATCCCTGCCACGCACACTTGCGCTCGCGCGCCGAGAACGTGAAGCGCGGCGTGCTGCAGGCCGGCGGCTTTCCCATCGAGCTGCCGGCGATCTCGCTCGCCGAAACCTTCGTCAAGCCGACCACCATGCTCTATCGCAACATGCTGGCGATGGAGACCGAGGAGCTCTTACGCAGCCATCCGATCGACGGCGCGGTGCTGATGGGCGGCTGCGACAAGACCACGCCGGGCCTGATCATGGGCGCGATCAGCATGGGGCTGCCGGCGATCTACGTGCCGGCCGGCCCGATGCTGCGCGGCAACTGGAAGGGCGAATATCTCGGCTCCGGCTCCGACGTCTGGAAATACTGGACCGAGAAGCGCGCCGGCAACATTTCCGACGCGGAATGGACCGAGATCGAAGGCGGCATCGCCCGCTCCTTCGGCACCTGCATGGTGATGGGCACGGCCGCGACCATGATGGCGATCGCCGAGGCGCTCGGCCTCGCGCTGCCCGGCGCCTCCTCGATCCCCGCCGCCGATTCGAACCATCCGCGCATGTGCACCAATGCCGGCCGCCGCATCGTCGACATGGTGTGGGAGGACCTGACGCCGCAGAAGATTCTGACGCCTGCCGCCTTCGACAACGCCATCAAGGTGCACATGGCGATGGGCGGTTCGACCAACGCCATCATCCACGTGGTGGCGATGGCGCGCCGTGCCGGCCTGCCGATGGACATGGACACGTTCGACCGGCTGTCGCGCCAGGTGCCGGTGCTCGCCAATGTCCGCCCGTCCGGCAAATACCTGATGGAGGATTTCTTCTACGCCGGCGGCTTGCGCGCGCTGATGCAGAACTTGCGCGAGAAGCTCGACCTTGGCTGCATCACCGTCACCGGCAAGAGCGTGGCCGAGAACATCGAGGGCGCCAAGGTGCACCTGCCCGACGTCATCCATTCGCTCAACGATCCGGTCTATGCCGAGGGCGCCACCGCCGTGCTCAAGGGCAACCTCGCGCCCAATGGCTGCGTCATCAAGCCGGCCGCCGCCGACAAGCGCTTCCTCAAGCACCGCGGCAAGGCGATCGCCTTCGAGGACTACAACCACATGATGCGCGAGATCGAGCGCGACGATCTCGACGTCACGCCCGACCACATTCTGGTGCTGAAGAATGCCGGCCCCAAGGGCGGCCCCGGCATGCCGGAATGGGGCATGCTGCCGATCCCGAAACGGCTGCTGGGGCAGGGCGTGCGCGACATGATCCGCATTTCCGACGCGCGCATGAGCGGCACCAGCTACGGCGCCTGCATTTTGCATGTCGCGCCGGAGAGCTTCGTCGGCGGGCCGCTGGCGCTGGTCAAGACCGGCGACGAGATCGAGATCGACGTCGACAAGCGCTCGATCCATCTGCACGTCTCGGAGGAGGAGCTCAAGCGCCGCCGCGCCGCCTGGAAGCCACCGGCGCCGAAATATCCGCGCGGCTACGGCGCATTGTTTTCCGAGCATATCGGCCAGGCCGACGAAGGCTGCGACTTCGATTTCCTCAAGGCCGGCGGCACGGTCCCGGAGCCGGAGATTCATTGAGGAAGTAATATTTAACCACACGCTCCGTTTTTTTTGCGGCGATAGCGCGCAGCAACGCCCTTTCGCGCAGCCGTTTTGATTTAGCTCATCTCCCAATCCTCGCGCGGGTATTTGATCGGCCGTCGCCGGCAAAAGACGTCGCCTGGCCGGCGACATCCGGAGCGAACGGCAGCGGGCCGGATCGCTGGACAACCGCGAAAGGGTCGGCACGCAATGAATGCAATCTCCAGGATCAAGGCTTCGTTGGCCGGCGCCCTCTTGTTCGGCAGTCTCGGTGCCGCCCTGGCCGGAGAAAAACCGGCGGTCGTGCTCGATCTGGCGAGCACCTTTCCCGGCAGCATGCCGATTTTGGGCGAGGCCGCGCACGAGCTCTCCGAGCGCGTCCAGCGCACCACCGGCGGCGAGGTCATGTTCAAGTTCTACGAGCCGGGCAAGCTTGTGCCGGCGGCGGAAACGGTCAACGCCGTCGCCGCGGGCAAGATCCACGCGGCATGGGCGGGGGCGGGCTGGTTCGAGCGCGACGATATTACGTTTAACTTTTTTTCCAGCGTGCCGTTCGGTCCCGATGTGGCCGAGTACATGGCATGGCTCTATCAGGGCGGCGGCCTTCAATTGGCGCGCGAGATGTTTCACGCCCGCGGCGTTCACAACATTCCCTGCGGCCTGATCCCGTCCGAGGCGTCGGGCTGGTTCAGAAAGGAAATCAGGACGCCGGCGGATCTCGGCGGGCTGCGCATGCGTATCTTCGGCATGGGGGCGCTGGTGATGCGCAAGTTCGGCGTTGTCACGTCGCAAGAGCCTCCCGGCGAGTTGTTCGCCAAGCTGCAAGACGGCTCGCTCGACGCTGCGGAATTCTCGCTGCCGGCGATGGACCTGCCGCTCAAGCTTTACGAGGTCGCCAAGTACTACTATTTCCCCGGCTGGCATCAGCCGGCGACGCTGTTTGATCTCGACATCAGCCTCCCGGTCTGGAACGCGCTCGACGACCGCTACAAGGCCAGCATCGAGCTCGCCTGCGGCGATCTCATCCGCGAGATGGTCGCCAAAGGCGAGGCCGCACAGGGCAGCGCCATCAAGGAAATCCAGGGCAAGGGCGTAAATGTGCGCCGCTGGCCGGCGCCGATGCTTCTCGAATTCGAAAATGCCTGGAAACAAGTGGTCGCCGAGCAATCGGCTAAGAACCCGAACTTCAAGCGCGTCTACGATTCATATGCGTCGTTCCGCCAGAATTATGCGACTTGGAAATACCTGAGCGCGATCGACTAGCATGCAAAGGCGTTCGCTCATGCCGCGTCTCCGCGACCTCAGCATCAGAGCCAAGCTCTCGATCGGTTTTGGCCTCAGTGTCGCTCTGATTTTCGCAATTGGCGCGATCGCGCTGGTGCAGCTTTGGGGGCTGAATGCGCTGGCCAGCCAGGTGACCGACAATTGGCTGCCGGAGATGAACCTGCTCAGTCAGATGCGGCGCGATGTCGCCGAGCATCAGCTTCTCGCGGTACGCCGGCCCAACGTGACGAATTTTCGCCAGATCGCCGACGACGCCGCCAACTTGCACGCCCTCGAAGACAATCTGGATACCTTGGTCGCCCGCTTCGTCGCCCAGGTCGACGATCAGGCTGAAACGATCCTGATCGCCCGGTTCCGGACCGAGTGGTCCGCCTACCTGCGGTCATTTGAAGCGGCCGTTGCGCGGATGGAGGCCGGCGATCCCGAAGCGGCCAAGAAGGATTTCGCCAACGCGACTGCGCTCAGTGCAAACGCCTCAAAGATCCTTGATGAACTGATCGAGAAGCAGGCCCATGAAGGCGCCGTCTCCGCGGCGGCTGTGCGCGCGGTTTTTGCCCTGTCGCTCGGCCTGATCCTTGCGGTGCTCGCCTTCTCGGTCGTCAGCGTCGGCTTCGGCATTCACTGGATATCCTCCAATGTCAGCCGGCCGCTGCTCGCCATCAGCAGCGCCATGCGGCGGTTGATCGGCGGCGACAGCACCGCGGCGGTGCCCGGGGTTGGCGGGCGCAAGGACGAAATCGGCGTGCTGGTCGATGCCGTCTCCGGTTACCGCGACAGCCTCAACCGCGTCCGCCAGCTGGCCGACGAGGCCAACCGCGAGCGCGAGCACCTGGACGCGGCGATGACCAATATGGTGCAAGGCCTTTGCCTGTTCGATTCGGCGCAGCGTCTGATGATATCCAATCAGCGCTTTTCCGAGATTTTTCATATCGCCGACGGGGCGATGAAGCCGGGCATGCGCCTCGAGCAGATTTTTGCGCTGACCCGCGACGTTCAGGACGATCAAACCGAGGCGGCGGGCGAGCAGCGCAAGCTGCTCGACGATCCGCGCAACGGCACCCTCACCACGAAGCTCACCGACGGCCGCAGCATTTCAATCGTCCATCGGCCGGTCGCCGGCGGCGGCTTCGTCGCCACGTTCGAGGACATCACGGAACGGCTCAAGGCCGAAGAGCGCGTCCGCCATCTTGCCCACTACGACGCGCTCACTGATCTGCCCAACCGCGTCACGTTCTACGAACGGCTGGATACGATCGTGAGCCATCTGCGGCCCTCGGAAACGGCCGCCGTGTTCAGCCTCGATCTCGATCATTTCAAGAACGTCAACGACACGCTCGGTCATCCGACCGGCGATGCCTTGCTGAAGGCGGCGGCTAAGCGGATGCGCCAGTGCCTGCGCGACGACGACGTTGTTGCGCGCCTCGGCGGCGACGAGTTTGCCGTCGTGCAGACGCCGGGCGGCGAGCCGGTCAGCGCCCGTACGCTGGCATCGCGTCTGATCGATTCGCTCGGCGCCCCTTACGATCTCGACGGGCATCAGGTCGTCATCAGCGCCAGCATCGGCGTCGCCATCGCTCCGACCGACGCCGAACAGCCCGACGCGCTGCTCAAGAACGCCGATCTCGCGCTCTATCGCGCCAAGGCCGACGGCGGCGGCTACCGCTTCTTCGAGATGGAGATGGACGCGCAAATGCAGGTTCGCCGCGAGCTGGAGCTCGATCTGCACAACGCGGTCGCCAATCGCGAGTTCGAGGTCTATTACCAGCCGATCGTCGACGTCAAAAGCCGCAGGATCACCTGCTGCGAGGCGCTGGTGCGCTGGCACCATCCGACCCGCGGCCTGGTGCCGCCGCTGGAGTTTATTCCGGTCGCCGAGGAAACCGGGCTCATCGTGCCGATCGGCGAATGGGTGTTGCGGCAGGCCTGCGTCGAGGCCGCCGGCTGGCCGGGGGACATCGTGGTTGCCGTCAACCTGTCGCCCGCGCAGTTCAAGAGCCGCAACCTCGTATCTGCGGTCCTCGCCGCGCTCGCCGATTCCGGCCTGCCGGCAAGGCGGCTCGAACTGGAGATCACCGAGCTGGTGCTGATCCAGGAAAGCGACGGCGCCTTCGAGGTGCTGCACAAGCTGCGCGATCTCGGCATCAAGATCGCGATGGATGATTTCGGCACCGGCTATTCCTCGCTCGGCTACCTGCGTAGCTTTCCGTTCGACAAGATCAAGATCGACCAGTCGTTCATTCGCGATCTGCCGCGCAAGGACGACGCGCTTGCCATCATCCGCGCCGTCGTCGGCCTCAGCAGCAGTCTCGGCATCATCGCCACGGCGGAAGGCGTCGAAACGCGCGAGCAGCTCGACCGGCTGACTTCGGAAGGTTGCCATGAGGTGCAGGGCTTTTTCTTCAGCCCGCCGCGCCCGGCCGCCAAGCTCGCCGAACTGCTGCGCTCCGACCAGGCGGCGGAAGAGGTTGCGTGATGCGGTTGTCGACTTTCGCATTAGAACGATTCGCAACTGCGCAGCTTGGAATGCTTCGGAATTAGAACGTTCTAATGTTTTGCCCACGCATTGACTCGCGCGTCAAAAATTTTTGAAAGTGCGTTCGCGCGCAATCGTGCGCGCGCCTGATTGCCGGACCTTGAATCCGGCGTATGAGGACGAGCAAATGCGTATTGTCACCGTCGTTGGCGCGTCGATTCTGGCCGCGCCGTTTTTCATCGCAGTAGCCCGCGCCCAGGACGCCGGCGCCAATTGGCGCGACGTCGAAACCAAGTACATCTTCGGCTTCACCGAAGGCTCCGGCGTCGGCCTCGAGGGCGAAAAGGAGTTCTCGCTCGACACCGTGGCGCGCATGGGCAAAGCCGGCGGCCGCTACTGGGCGAGTGAAACCAAGGCCGAGTTCGAGGTGACGCCGAACCAGTATGTTGAGATCGAGTTCGGCCCCTTCCTGTCGGCGCACCGCATCAAGGACGTGCCGGATCTCGACAACCGCAACCAAATGGCGTTCGGCGGCCTGTTCGGCGAGATCAGGTATCTGCTGCTGGAGCGCACCCAAGGCCAGCCGCTCGCGGTCACGCTGTCGGCGGAGCCCGAATGGCGGCGCATCGACGAGACCAGCGGCCGCGTCGTCGACAATTACGAGCTCGAGCTCAAGGCCAATGCCGATGTCGAATTGATCCCGAACCGCTTTTATTTCGCCGCCAACCTGCTGTACGAGCCGGAGGCGACGCACGATCCCGACCGCATCGGCATCGGCTGGGTCAAGGAGTCGAAGGCCGGCGTGTCCGGCGCGCTCGCCTACCGCGTCGTGCCGGACGTCTTCATCGGCGCCGAGGTCTGGTACCTGCGTCACTACGACGGCACCTGGTTCAACACTTTCACCGGCGACGCCACCTTCGTCGGGCCGACGCTGTATGTTCAGCTCGGTCCCAAGATGTTCATGTCGGCGGCGTGGAACGTGCAGGTCACGGGCAGCGACGTCGAGGATCCGTCCGCCAGGCTCAACCTGTCGGAGTTCTCGCATCACCGCGCCAAGCTGAAAGTCGCCGTCGAGTTCTAGGGAGCCCGCCATGAAATCGTCTTATGCAATTGCCGCCGTGCTGCTGATGACGGCCGCCGCGCAGGCCCAGCAGGCCTCGCTCACCGTCACCGTCAGGAACCATCAGTTCCAGCCGTCGACGCTTGCTGCGCCGGCCAATACCCCGATCACGCTGCGGGTGAAGAACCTCGATGCCACGCCGATGGAATTCGAGAGCGTCAGCCTGCGCGTGGAGAAGGTGGTGACCGGGGGCGGCGAGGGCATCATCCGGCTGCGGCCGCTGGCGCCCGGCCGCTACAACTTCTTCGACGATTTCCACCAGCAGACCACCGGCACGCTGGTGGTGCGCTGACTGCGCTAGATCAGGAACGGCACCAGCGCCGCCACGTCCTCGCGGTAGCGCGCATAGGCGGCGCCGAAGCGGTCGGCCATGAAGCGCTCCTCGATGGTGAGCTTGCGCAGCAGGGCGGCGACAAACAGCGCCAGGCCGGCGAGCGCGCGCCAGCGCCCGACCGCGAGCGCGCTGGCGAAGAGCGCCAGCAGCAGCCCGCTGTAGATCGGATGGCGCACCAGCGCGTAAGGCCCGTTGCGGATGAACTCGTGGCCCTGCTTGAGGGTGACCTCCGAGCTCCAGTTGCCGGCGAGCCAGATGCGCGCATAGACGGTGAAGCCGAGCCCGAGCGCGAGCAGCGCGACCGCAAGCCACTGCCAGAGCGGCGTCGCCGGCACGAAGCGGGCGTCGAGCACGCCGCCGACCGGCACCGCCATCAGCACCGCGCCGCCGAGCAGCGGCAGCTGATGGCTCAGCCGCGAGCGCAGCGATTCGCGCCGCGCGGTGCGCTTGACGCCGCGCGCTGCGATCGCCCAGTAGGCGATCCAGCACAGCCACAGCGCCGGAACGAGCGTGCGCGCCAGCGTCATTGCGGGCTGTTGGTCAGGAAGTTGAGCCCGGCCGAGGACGCCGCGCCGCCGACGACGCAGGGGATGCCGAATTCGACCTGGCCCAGCATTGCCGCGGCGATGCAGCCGCCGGCGATCGCCGACTGGCCGAGATAGGACCACCACGACGCCGTGCGCTTGTAGGCCGGCCCCCTGGCGCGGACGTCCTCGATGGCGGCCAGCGCCGCCTTGCGGATGCGGCCGGTGTCGACCGTCTCGGCGGCGTCGATCACCTCGTCGAGCTGCTTGACCACCTCCTTCGACTGGCCGCGCGCCTTGCGCGACATCTTGAGCATGGCGAGCAGCCCGGCGTCGGCGGCGGCGTTGCTGGCGAGGCTGTATTTGGCCATGCTGCCGGTGGCGAGGCGGTCGGCGTCGTCGTGGTCGGCGGCGAGCGGCAGCATGTCGACGATGTGCATCACCGGGCCGTAGCCGCCGGTCGCGAAATAAAAGCCCCACCACAGGTCGAGCGATTCGGCGCTCGGCTCCATGATCAGCGGGCCGGCCGGCTTGCCGAACAGCCGCTCGCGCATGCGCTCGAAGGCGCCGGGGCTGGGCGGCACTTCGAAATCGGCGAGCGTCGCCATCTTGCCGTTGATATAGCGGTCGCTCAGCACGTCGTAGCGCGGCATGCGGCAGGCAAAGCGCCGCAGCAGCACCTGCCAGTTGGGCAGCCCGGAATAGGCGATGGCGCGCATCACCACCCAGCGGTCGCGCTCCTGCATGGCGAGCGCGCGGGCGGCGATCTCCTCGGCCGCGGCCGGATTTTCCGCCAGCACGCCGGCGAGGAAGCCGACATAGATGCCGGCGCGCTCCGGGTTGTCGAAGGCGCCGAAGCCGCTCGCGGCTTGCAGCAGCTTCGGCACGCCCGCAGGGTCGGGATGCTCGCGATAGTGGTTGATCCAGTGCAAGATGGCGTTGGTCGAGACGAGATCGGTCGCCTTGACCGGCGCGGCCCCAGCCGGCGCCAGCAGCAATAGGGCGATGATTCCCGCAATCAGGCAGCGCATGTCCCCTCCGTCCGCTCCGTCATGCCGGGGCCGAATCCAGCAACCGCCCAAGGCTTTTTCGCGGGCGCTGTTTGGCAAAGTCGTGGCGCAGGACCTGTGTCAAATCGGGAAAACCGTTGACGGACGCGGCGTTGGTGGGGCATGTGCTCGCGGGCCATGAGCGAGGACATCCCCTTCGACAAGACGCTCGAACTTGCGCCCGACACGGTGGACGAGGTGCTGCCGGGCGTGCGCCGCGTGATGGCCAACAATCCCGGGCCGTTCACCTTCAAGGGCACCGTCAGCTACATCGTCGGCCGCGGCAAGGTCGCGATCATCGATCCCGGCCCGGCCGATGCGGCGCATACGGCTGCGCTGCTCGATGCCGTGCGCAACGAGACGGTGACCGCGATCTTCGTCACCCATACCCACCGCGACCATTCGCCGGCGGTGCCGGCGGTCAAGGCGCACACCGGCGCCACCGTCTATGCCGAGGGCCCGCACCGCGCCGCGCGGCCGCTGCACATCGGCGAGCACAACCCGCTCGATTCGAGCGGCGACCGCGATTTCATGCCGGACGTGCGGCTCGGCGACGGCGCCGTCATCGAAGGCGACGGCTGGGCGATCGAAGCGGTCGCGACACCCGGCCACACCGCCAACCACATGGCTTATGCGCTCAAGGGCCGCGCCCTGCTGTTCGCCGGCGATCACGTCATGGCCTGGGCGACCTCGATCGTGGCGCCGCCCGACGGCGCCATGAGCGACTACATGGCCTCGCTCGCCAAGCTCGCCCGGCGCGAGGAGACGATCTATCTGCCCGGCCACGGCCCGGCCATCAAGGACGCGCCGCGCTTCGTCAACTATTACATCCTGCACCGCAAGGCGCGCGAGGGCTCGATCCTGCACCGCCTGGCCAAGGGCGAGACCGACATCCCCTCGATCGTGCGCGCGATCTATATCGGCATCGACCCGCGGCTCACCGGCGCCGCCGGCCTGTCGGTGCTGGCGCACATGGAGGATCTGGTGGCGCGCGGCCTGGTCGAGACCGACGGCCAGCCGGCGATCGACGGCGTTTATCGGCTGGCGCGCTGATCGCTCGCGTCGCCGCGCAAACGGGGACGCGGGCGGTCGCCGATGCTGTTGAGAGCCCGGTTTTCTGCTGGCGCGGCACTGAGCCGCGATCAGCGCCTGCCGCCGCGCCGCGTCGGCGTTCGCTTCTTCGGCGGCTCCTTCTCTTCCTTCGGCGCCGCCGCCGGTTTGCTCAGTTCGTCGTCCATGGCGTCGTCGATGTCGGAGAGTAGCGAGACGACGCGGCGCGCATTGGTGCCGAAATCGTGCGTGCCGTAGCGCGAGGCCGAGCGCACGTCGAGGCGCGTGCCGGTGCCGACCTGGGTCACCCGCACCACGACGTCGTCGCGAAAGCCCATGATCAGCGTGCGCGCCACCGCCTCGATGTCGCCGGGCCGCCGCGGCGCCGGCGGCTGCTGGTCGAGGATGTTCCATTTGCGCTTGGTGACGACGTCGAGCGCGACCTTGTAGACGGTTGCCGCCGGCGCGTCGTATTGCAGCGGCTCGATGTCGGGATAGGCCTTGCGCTGCAGTTCGGCAAAGCGCGCGCCGGGGTAGTCGCTGGTGCCGCGCGGACGCAGCCGCGCCAGCACGGCAAAGCGCGGCGGGTTGGCCGGATCGGTGGTGATGTCGTTGATCGCCGGCAGTTTGGAGGCGCGGTAGCCGAGATAGCCGGGATAGGCGAGCAGCAGGATGCCGAGCAGCAGGCCGCCGACGGCGCGGCCGAGCCCGCTCAAGCCCTGGCGCCAGATCACGATGAAGGCGGCAAATGAGAGCAGGATGGCGAGGCCTGCGAACATCAGCGACGCCGCGAAAGTGGCGAGCGCCGGCGCGATCTCGAGGAAGCCGGTGCGCACGATGATGATCGACAGGATCGCGACGGCGACGGCGAACCAGGCAAAACGCGCCGACCATGCCGCCACGCGCGACACCGGCGCCTCGTAGACCGGACCTCGTGAAAAGCTTCGCATGACGCCGCACTCGCCCGCTGCCGGGCCATGGATAGAGGGAAGCGGCAACTGAGGCAATCGGGAGACGAAAGCCGCCGCCGCAGGCGGATTTTGGGCGCTTACGCGCGCGCCAAACGCGGATTGGTTGCGCCGGCCGCTTACGCCTTGCCGGACGCGGTCACGACGGCGAGGCGGCGCCCGTGTCCACGCTCTTTTCCACCTTGTGGCCGCAGGCCGAGCACTCGTAGGTCCAGATTTCGGTCTTGCCGCGGGTGAAGGCGTCCGGCGACATGCGGATCAGCGGCGCCCTGCCGCCGCATTTCGGGCAGATCATCGGCACGGCCCGCGTCAGCTGAGCGGGCGCGCGAAATGTCGGCATATCGCCCCCCTTTACGACCCCGAGGTAAGCCAGTGTGGGGCGGACCGGCGCCGCTGTCCATATCGTTTGCCGTGTTGGGCACCATTAAATGCGCCGGCGCTTTTTCGCATTTGCGCCGCCGTTTCCGGGAACGATCCGCGCAACGTGCTGTTGCCGCAGTGTCGCATAACTGACATCGAACGGACTTGGAGCGGACTCGGCGTGAAACGCAGGGCGAAGCGGCGGGCCAAGCGCGCGGCCCAGCTCGATGGCGCGTTGGCATTGTGCGGCGGCACCAGCGCCGTCGCGGCGGCCGACCCTGCGGGCTTCATGCGGCGCGCCGGGGAGCTGATCGCCCGCGCCATGGCAAGCCCGCGGCGGCGCAAGACCGCGCGCAAACGCGCCGGGCGGCAGCCGG